>CAVPPX010000001.1:0-9996 GCA_963707355.1 uncultured Alphaproteobacteria bacterium
GCTCGAGGAGCCAGACCCATGCGCATCGAGCCCGTCTTTCTGTTCGACCTCGACGGGACGCTGGTGGACAGCGTCTACCAGCACGTGCTCGCCTGGAAAGAGGCGCTCGACGCCGAAGGCGTCGACATCTCCGTCTGGCGCATCCATCGCAAGATCGGCATGAGCGGCGGCCTGTTCACCAACCAGCTTAGACGGGAAACCGGAACGGACCTCAGCGACGATCGGCTCGAGCGCCTGCGCCATCTGCATGCCGAAGCCTATCGCCGCATGTCGGCCTCGATTCGCCCGCTGCCGGGCGCTCGGGAACTGCTGGCTTGGCTGACCAACGCAGGACTTCCGTGGGCGATCGCCACCAGTGGGCGCATGGAGACGGCGACGGTCAACCTCGCCGCGCTCGGCGTCGATCCTGCTGTAACCCCGGTCGTGACGCGCGATCAGGTCAAATACGCCAAGCCCGATCCCGACCTGTTCCTGGCCGCCGCCGCCCGGTTGAACGCGCCCATCGAGAGAGCCGTCGTGGTCGGGGACAGCATCTGGGACATGCTCGCGGCAGCGCGCTGTCGCGCGCTCGGGGTCGGCCTCTTATGCGGCGGTTATGGCGCCAGCGAACTGCAGCAAGCGACAGCCTTCCGCGTCTACGAGGATCCGGCCGACCTGCTTGTTCACATCGACGAGCTCGGCGGGCGCAGGTAAGGCGGCGTATTTGGTTCAATACGCTGGCTAGCTCAGTTCCCGCATCGTCTTTGCGAATTGCGCGGCGATCTCGTCTTTGAACACGTGCCGGCCGCCGGCGACGACTTTCAGTCCGCCGCTCCAGACGCAATCGACAAGCGGATTGCCGGCCGAGAATATCCACGTGTCGAGCACCTGATCGTCGGCCTTGCCGGCTAGGGTCGGATGGTCGGCGCGAAAGGTGAGAATGTCGGCCGCCGCGCCGTGCGCAAGCCTGCCCGAGTTCCGCCTCATGGCTTGTGCGCCGCCGACCCAAATCGCGTCGAGCATCGTCCGCCCGCATGACGAGCCTGGTGGAGCGCAGATATTCCGCGCCCGCTCCCGCAATCTCTGCGCATATTCGAGCTGGCGCAATTCCGAGGCGACACCAATAGAGACGTTCGAGTCGCCGCCGACGCCGTAGCGCCCGCCCGCTCGGATGTAACCCGCCGCGTTGAAGATTCCATCGCCCAGGTTGGCTTCCGTGATTGGACAAAGCCCGGCGACCGCGCCCGAGCGGGCGAGATCGCGCGTCTCTTCCTCATCCATGTGAGTCGCATGGACGAGGCACCACCTTGCATCGACGCCGGCATGGTCGAGCAGCCAGCGCACCGGACGAGCTCCCAGCGACGCGACACAATCCTCCACTTCCTTGACTTGTTCGGCCGCGTGAATGTGTATGGGACCGTCACCGGCGACGGACATCAGCTCGGACAATTCGCTCGGCGTCACAGCGCGAAGGCTATGCGGCGCGATGCCGATCGCCTCTCCTTCATCCACCTTGATCATCTCTCGGCAATCGTCGACGAGGCGCGCGAATGACTGAAGATCGTTGGTAAACCGCCTCTGCTCGGGCTTAGGCGGCGCTCCGCCAAAGGTCGAATGGGCGTAGAACACCGGAATCAGCGTCATGCCTATACCGACCCGCCGCGCCGCGGAGAGGATGCGGCCCGCCATTTCAGCCGGCTCAGCATAAGGCGAACCGTCGGGCGCGTGATGAAGGTAATGGAACTCGGCGACGGCGGCGAAGCCCGCCTCCAGCATTTCGACATAGAGCTGCGCGGCGACCGCCTCGACGTCGGTCCGGAGACATCATCAGCGCGAAGCGATACATGGTTTCGCGCCAGGTCCAGAACGTGTCGTTCCCATGGCCCCTGACTTCAGCGAGGCCGGCCATCGCCCGCTGGAAGGCGTGGCTGTGCAGGTTCGCCACCGCCGGCGCCATGATCGCGTGACGCTCGTCCCCCTCCTGCACCGCGGCGCCGATCTCGACGGCGGCGATCGCGCCGTCGTCTATCGTCACCCGGACGTCGGATTTCCAACCCTCCGGGGTCAACGCTCTCTCGGCGTAAAGGACAGGCACCAGTCGCCTCCGCTTGTCCCGATCAGCTGCTGAAGCCGCTCCCTTGCCTTTCGGGCAATTCGGTCTAAGCATGAAATGGTCTGCGGCGGGAAGCCGTTGAGCGCCATGGTTCAAACAAACGCTCCCGATCATCTCGACACGGTTTGGCTCAACGCCCGTCTGGCGACGTTCGCGCCGACGCAGCCGGGACTTGGAATCGTAGAGCACGGCGCCATCGCTGCACGTGAAGGGCGTATTGTTTTCGTCGGCCCAGAGGATGAGCTTCCGACTTGCGCGCGCGCCGCTGAGCGGCTCGTCGACTGCGAAGGCCGCTGGATTACGCCCGCTCTGATCGATTGCCATACCCACCTCGTTTATGGAGGCGACCGGGCGCGCGAATTCGAGCTGAGGCTCGCCGGCGCTACTTATGAAGAGATCGCTCGCGCAGGCGGCGGCATTCTTTCCACCGTGCGCGCGACCCGTGCAGCGAGCGAAGAGGAGCTCGTCCGATCGGCGCTCAAGCGATTGGACGCTCTTATTGCCGAGGGCGTTGGCACGGTCGAAGTCAAATCCGGCTATGGACTCGACCTGGACGCCGAGCGTAAGTCGCTCCGCGCCGCGCGCCGGCTCGCCAAACATCGTGAAGTCGCGATCCGCGCGACGTTCCTGGGCGCTCACGCGCTGCCGCCTGAATTCGCCGACAAACGTGACGCCTATGTCACTTATGTCGCGGACACGATGATCCCGACGCTGGCGGGCGAAGGCTTAATCGACGCGGTCGATGGGTTTTGCGAACGGATTGCGTTCATATCCGACGAGATCGCTCGCGTTTTCACCGCTGCGAAACGCGCAGGGCTTCCGGTCAAGTTGCATGCTGATCAGTTGTCGAACTCAGGCGGCGCGGCGCTTGCCGCCGAGTTCGGTGCGCTCTCCGCCGATCATCTCGAATATGCGGACGAGGACGGCCTCGCCGCGATTGCGAGCGCTGGCGTCGTCGCGGTGCTGCTGCCGGGCGCGTATTATGTGCTCAAGGAACGACAGGCGCCGCCGGTCGAGCTCATGCGAAAGCATCGACTGCCCATAGCCGTGGCCACCGATTCCAATCCGGGCACCTCGCCCATGACCTCGCTCCTCCTCGCGCTCAACATGGCGGCGACGTTGTTCGGGCTCACCGTCGATGAATGTCTCGCCGGCGCCACCCGCAACGCGGCGCGCGCCCTTGGCCTCACAGACGAGACAGGCACCCTAGAAGCCGGCAAATGGGCCGATCTCGCGATCTGGGACATCGAGCGCCCCGCCGAGCTTGTCTATCGGCTCGGCTTCAACCCGCTGCACGCGCGCGTCTGGAGGGGACGATGACCATCGTCATCCGCCCAGGCGAAGCGTCACTCGCCGACTGGCGGGCGATCTGGCGCGGCGAGCCGCTGGCCGTCGACCCCTCAAGCCGTGCTGGCGTGGTTGCCAGCGCCGCCGCAGTCGAGAGGATTCTCGCTCGTGGCGAACCGGTCTATGGAATCAACACCGGCTTCGGCAAATTGGCGGGCGTGCGCATCAAGCCTGCAGATCTCGCTGAGCTCCAGCGCAACATCGTCCTCTCGCACGCAGCGGGCGTCGGCGAAACAGCCGCGGTCGCAACTACGCGGCTCATGATGGCGCTGAAGCTCGGCAGTCTCGCTCAGGGCGCCTCAGGCGTCCAATCGCAGACGATTGCCCTCATCGAGGCCATGCTCGCGCGCGGCGTTACACCCGTGGTCCCGTCGCAAGGATCGGTGGGCGCGTCGGGCGATCTGGCGCCGCTCGCCCATATGGCGGCGGCGATGATCGGTGTTGGCGAGGCTCGTGTTGGCGATCGCGTCGCGCCTGCCGCCGCCGCGCTCGCCGAAGTCGGCCTCGAGCCTATCGTGCCTCGCCCAAAGGAGGGCCTCGCGCTGCTCAATGGCACGCAATTCTCGACCGCCAATGCGCTCGTCGGCTTGTTCAAGGCCGAGACATTGTTCAGCTCCGCTTTGGCGACCGGCGCTCTGTCGACTGACGGCGCGCGCGGATCGGATACGCCCTTCGACCCACGCATCCATGCGCTCAGGCGGCACGCGGGGCAGATCGAAGTCGCCGCGGCCCTGCGCGAGCTGCTCGCGGGGAGCGCCATTCGCGCATCGCATCTCACCGGCGACGAACGGATTCAAGATCCCTATTGCCTGCGCTGCCAGCCACAGGTGATGGGCGCTTGTCTTGACGTCCTGCGCCAGGCCGCCGCAACCCTCCTCATCGAAGCCAACGGGGTCTCCGACAACCCGCTTATCTTCGCCGATACTGACGAAGCGCTGTCAGGCGGCAACTTTCACGCCGAGCCGGTCGCCTTTGCCGCGGATATGATCGCGCTCGCGATTTGCGAGATCGGCTCGTTGGCGGAGCGCAGGATCGCGCTCCTGGTCGATCCGGCTTTATCCGGCCTGCCGGCGTTTCTGACCCCGAAGCCCGGGCTCAATTCCGGGTTCATGATTGCGCAAGTGACCGCAGCCGCGCTGGTCGCCGAGAACAAGTCCCTCGCCCATCCGGCGAGCGTCGATTCCATTCCAACCTCGGCCAATCAGGAGGATCACGTCTCGATGGCGGCGCACGCCGCGAGGCGCCTGGCGTCGATGGCTGATAATGCGATGTCGATCATCGGGATTGAACTGCTCGCCGCGGCCCAGGCCTGCGATTTTCATAGTCCCCTCGCCTCGAGCGCCCCGCTCGAAGCTGTGCGGACCCTCTTGCGGCGCGAGGTTCCACGCCTGGAGGACGACCGCTACTTTCATCCCGACATCATCGCGGCGACCAGCCTCGTGAGCCGCAGGGCCGTCATTGATGCGGTCGGCGCCGCAGCGCTGCCCGGACTTGAGAAGCCTGCGCGATGACCGGCGTGCGTCCCGAATGGCTTATCATCGAGCGCCGAGACTTTGGATCCCCGGTCAAACCTTCGGTCTGCCGAGGATGACACGTTCCTAAAGGCATGCTCCATGACCCTGCCCTCCCGACTCGACAATATGCGCGTCGTCCGCAGCCCCCGCGGAACCGAACTCAGCGCCAAGAGCTGGCTGACCGAAGCGCCGCTCAGGATGCTCATGAACAATCTCGATCCCGACGTCGCCGAACGTCCGGGCGAGCTCGTCGTCTATGGCGGCATCGGGCGCGCGGCGCGCGATTGGCCGGCGTTCGACCGCATCGTTGCGACGCTGCGCCGGCTCGAAGGCGATCAGACGCTGCTCGTCCAATCGGGCAAACCAGTCGGCGTGTTCCGCACCCATGCGGATGCGCCACGGGTGCTCATCGCCAACTCCAATCTCGTGCCGCACTGGGCGACCTGGGATTGCTTCAACGAGCTCGATCGCAAGGGGCTCATGATGTATGGCCAGATGACCGCCGGCTCCTGGATCTATATCGGCTCGCAGGGCATCGTGCAGGGCACCTACGAGACCTTCGTCGAGATGGGTCGCCGGCACTTTGGCGGCGACCTTCGAGGCCGATGGATCCTCACCGCCGGCCTCGGCGGGATGGGCGGCGCTCAGCCGCTCGCCGCCTCGATGGCCGGCGCCTCGCTGCTCGCGGTCGAGTGCCGCCCGTCCAGTATCGAATTCCGTCTGCGCACTGGCTATGTCGACGTCCAGGCGAAGGACCTCGACGACGCGCTCGCCATCATCGAACGGTCGACGAAAGAGCGCAAAGCGGTCTCGGTCGCGCTGCTTGGCAACGCGGGCGAAGTCCTGCCCGAACTTTTACGCCGCGGCGTCAGGCCCGACATCGTCACCGACCAAACCTCGGCGCACGATCCCATCAACGGCTATCTGCCCAGAGGTTGGACTCTGCAGCAATGGGAGGAGCGCCGCGCGAGCGATCCCAAGGGGGTCGAGCGCGCGGCCAAAGCGTCGATGGGCGAACATGTGCGGGCGATGCTGGCCTATGCGCACGCCGGCGTGCCGACCGTCGATTACGGCAACAACATTCGGCAGATGGCGCTGGAGGAAGGCGTCAAGGACGCGTTCGATTTCCCCGGCTTCGTGCCGGCCTACATCCGGCCGCTGTTCTGCCGTGGCGTCGGGCCGTTTCGGTGGGCCGCGTTGTCCGGCGATCCGGAGGACATTTTTAGGACCGACGCCAAGGTCAAGGAGCTGATGCCGGACAACCCGCATCTGCACAATTGGCTCGACATGGCGCGCTCGCGCATCAAGTTCCAGGGCCTGCCTGCGCGCATCTGTTGGGTGGGGTTGGGCGACCGGCACCGGCTTGGCCTCGCGTTCAACGCGATGGTCGCGTCCGGCGAACTCAAGGCGCCGATCGTCATCGGCCGCGATCATCTCGATTCCGGCTCGGTCGCGTCGCCCAACCGCGAAACCGAGGCGATGCAGGACGGCTCCGACGCCATCTCCGACTGGCCGCTTCTGAACGCGCTCCTCAACTGCGCCTCAGGCGCCACCTGGGTGTCGATCCATCATGGCGGCGGCGTTGGCATGGGGTTTTCGCAGCATGCCGGCATGGTCATCGTCGCCGACGGCACGCCGGAAGCGACGCGGCGCATCGAACGGGTGTTGTGGAACGATCCGGCAAGCGGCGTCATGCGCCACGCCGACGCAGGCTACGAGACGGCGGTCGCCTGCGCGAAGGAGAAGGGCCTCGACCTGCCGAGCCTAGGCGATCGCTAGGCGCGTGCGCGCGTCTCTGCTGCGGCTGTGCCTGCGCCAACGATCGCCTGATACGTCTTCGTGATCAATTCGTCGACCAGCTTGGGTGGCCGCTCGCGACGCATGAGGTGCGGCTTGACGGCGGCGATCGGGACCTCCGCCAGGACGAATGTTGCACGGCGCATCTCGGCCCGACCTGCGCCGCCAAAGGCGCCGCGGGCAAACGTCCGTAAGCAGGCCTCGAAGCGCTCAGCCTGATTGGCGACGCCACGCCTAAGCGGCCCCGGCCAGTCGCCCTGAACGAAATCGTGGCGGCTATAAAGCATGAGCAGCCGCGCGTCGTCCAAATGCCGGCGCGCCCAGGCCGGCGTGTGGAGCGCAGCGCTGAGGCCGTCGCCCGCCTCGATCGCGGCGACGAACCCCTCCTGATAGGCGAGCACGGTCTTAAGCCACACTTCGCCAAGCAGCGCGTCGCGCGAGGCGAAGCGATAGTAGAAGGAACCCTTGGGCGCTTTCAGCCACTCGGCGACAGAATTGACGGTGACGGCCTGAGGCCCGCGCTCGGCGATAAGCGCGCGGGCCGCGGCCAGGAAGCCTTCTTGATCGAATTGCGCGCGACCCATGCTTGTAGACTATTCAGTCTAGACTAGGCGGTCAATATATGCTTAGTACCGCGGGCTATCGTCATCGCGAGCGATAGGGCGTCGGGAGACGCCTCTCCTTCCGGACGGGCTACGGCGAAGCGATCCAGGGAACGTAGGGCGCCTTTAGGCCTCTGGATTTGCTTCGGCGCCATAGCGCGTCGGAAGACGGGCGTTGTCTAAGAACGCCTACGGCTCGTCGTAATGACGGTTCGGGGCAACACGGAGGATGCTCCAATGCTGGAAACGAAAGCCAAGCCCGACACCATCGACGTGAGCCGCCTACTGGCCGGCGCGGCCAAAACGATGCGAAGCGCGCGCTATTGCTGGCTGGCGACTGGGACCGAGGCCGGCGCCGCCCACGTGCGGCCAATGGGGCGCGTGCTGAACGACCCCGGCGAGGACGAGTGGAAGATCCGGTTCCTCACCGATGGCCGATCGCACAAGGCGGCGGACATGCGGCGCATCAGCGAGGTCTCGATCCTCTTTCAGCATGACCCCGACCTCGCCTTCGTCACCCTGATCGGCAAAGCCGCGTTGCACGAGAACCCGTCCGAGACGCGCGATCGTTGGAAGGCCGCCTATGACGTCTACTTTCCCGGCGAAGCAGATCGCGCGAATGCGATTTTCGTCGAGGTCGAGACCAAGCGCATGGACCTCTGGATCCGCGGCGTCACTCCGGAACCGTTCGGCTTGCGCGCGACGGTGCTTGAGCGCGACGCTGGCGGTTGGCGTTTGATCGGCGGATAGGTCGATTGGTTTTTGGGTGCGTTCGCCACCTCATGTCTCAAGGCGCCTCCTCCGAGACGCTCCGCCTTTTACTAACGTTTATGCGCGTTTATGCTCGCTTATTTGCTTTTACTTGACTCGGGCCTATGCAGAATTCGCAACGCTTGCCTTTACCGCACGCATTCACGCTCCCATCGCCGCCGCGATCTCCTCCCTGAGGCCGTCCGCGGTTTGAGGCTGAAGGCCGACCGCTTCGAGCGCCCGGGCGGCGGCGGCGACCAGGTCCGCGTTCGAGTCGGCGCGGGCGCCGTCGGGCAGGCTGAGATTGTTCTCGAAGCCAACCCGCGCATGGCCCCCGAGCAGCGCCGCGGCGGTGACGCAGGCGGTCTCGCGGCGGCCGAAGGCGCAGACGCTCCACGAATGGAACCGGGGCATGTCGGGGGCGATGAACGGCAGGAGGTCGCGCGGCAGAGCGGTGCGGGTGAGCGAGAACCGCCCGAGCACGTAGAGGACGGAGAGCTTGTCGAACGGGATCAGCCCCTGCTTCGCCATCAAGCCGAGGCGCTCCGCTTCGGCCGGCGTATAGAGGATGATCTGCGGCCAGACGCGCATCTGCTTGAGCTTGCCGAGGAAGACGCAGAAGTCCTTCTCGTCGGCCGCCTCGGGAGCGAGCTCTCGCAGCGCCAGCGACACGGCTTCCGGGTTGGTCTTGATGACGGCCGCCCTTTGCTCGGGCGGCGAATAGCGGCCGATCGACTCGCTGGTGATCTGCAGCACCAGCCGGTCCCCGACGGCCTCACAGATGTGCGCGATCGTCGCGCGGTAGACCTCGGGGTCGAGAGAGTGCCGGCCCTCCGCGTCGCGCACGTGCAGGTGGATCATCGAGGCCCCGCGCTCGAGGCATTCGGCGGCGGTGCGGGCGAGTTCGTCCGCGCTCAGCGGCAGCTCCGGGTGGTCGGCCTTGGTCTTGCGCCCGCCATTGGGCGCGACCGTCAACACGACCCGTCCGCGCGCTTCGCCCATGGTCATTGCTTCCGACTTTCCGCCGCTTCCCTTGCGCGCGTAGACTGGGCCGAACCTGTCCTTTACACAAGCCGCCATTGTTGTCGGTCATGACGCATATTCTGCATCGCTCCCCAAACGCCGTGATTCCGGTCGCGGTTTCCGGCTCGGGGGTCGAGATCGTCGACGCCGAGGGTCGCCGCTATCTGGACGCCTCGGGCGGCGCCGCTGTCTCCTGTCTCGGCCATGGGCATCCCGACGTGCTCGCCGCGATGCGGCGCCAGCTCGACGCCCTGGCCTATGCGCACACAGCCTTCTTCACCACCGAAGTCGCCGAGCGCCTGGCGGACCGGCTGATCGAGGACGCCCCGCCTGGGCTTGGCCATGTCTATCTGGTCAGCGGCGGTTCGGAGGCGATCGAGGCGGCGCTCAAGATGGCGCGCCAGTATTTCGTCGAGATCGGCGAGCCCCAGCGCCGCCATGTCATTGCGCGGCGCCAGAGCTATCACGGCAATACGCTCGGCGCGCTCGCAGTCGGCGGCAACGCCTGGCGGCGCGCCCAGTTCGAGCCCCTGCTGATCGAGACCCATCACATCGACCCCTGCTACGCCTATCGCCTGCAGCGGGAGGGCGGAGCGACGCGGATTATGCGGCGAGAGCAGCGCAGGCGCTGGAGGATAAGGTCGTAGAGATCGGCCCAGATCGCGTCATCGCCTTTGTGGCCGAGACCGTGGTCGGCGCGACGGCCGGCGCCGTTCCGCCGGTCGGCGATTATTTCAAGCGCATCCGGGCGATCTGCGATCGCTACGGCGTGTTGCTGATTCTCGACGAGGTGATGTGCGGCATGGGCCACACCGGCACGTTGCACGCCTGCGAGCAGGAGGCGATTGCGCCGATCTCATGGCCGTCGCCA
>CAVPPX010000002.1:0-45011 GCA_963707355.1 uncultured Alphaproteobacteria bacterium
TGGCTGGACTCTGCTGAGAAGCACGCGGACTCGTGGTGGCCGGACTACGTTAGCTGGCTCGCTGAGCGCAGCGGCTCGGAGATCGACGCTCCGAAAACACTTGGCGGGGAGGAGCTTCCACCGTTGGGTCCCGCCCCGGGCAGTTATGTGATGGAAAAGTGACGAAATTGGAGTCGCAAGCTGCGGACAAGCGTCAATCGACTCGGGAGCGGCGACGTCTTCGTTCGCTACCGGTGAGTGAGTTTGGCGAGGAGTGCTACGTCGCCACCGGCGGGCAGCGGATCCGGGTGAACGTGCGGTGGGGAACAGGTGTGCCGCTGGTGCTGTGCAATGGCATCGGGGCAAGTCTGGAAGTGCTGGATCCACTGGTGGAGCAGCTCGATCCGGATACTACGGTGGTCCGATTCGATGTTCCAGGAGCGGGCGGCTCACCCACATCCCTTGCGCCTTACGGATTCCCCTACCTTGCCTGGGTGCTGGGTCGCGTACTTTCCGAGCTCGGAATCGGCGTGGTCGATGTGCTGGGGCTGTCCTGGGGTGGGGCACTTGCGCAGCAATTCGCCTTTCAGAACCCGCGCCGGTGTCGCCGCCTGGTTCTGGTGGCGACAGGTACCGGTGCGCTGATGGTGCCTGCTCATCCGCGTGTGCTGGCGAAAATGGCTACCCCCCGCAGGTTTTCGGGATCCGGACTACGCCGCATCCATTGCCGGTGAAACGAAAGCTGGATGGATTATCTCTACTGGGACAGCGAACTCGAGGAATAGCCTTAGCCTTGCGCGCGATGCCGCTTAGCACAGCCGCTCGCGGCCAGCCGCCTTTGAGGCAAATAAGCCAGCATATCAATGGGTTACGAGCGATTTAAAAATCTTCCCGTCCAACTCTCGTCCCGGGCTGTGGGCCAAACGTCTCCAGCGGTCAAACGCTCTCCTGTCCTCCCTGTCGCCAGCACGTGTTGGCGGCATCCTGGATTTCGATCAATCGCAAAGGCTTTGTTGACGCAGTCGCTTTTTGCGCGCCGGAAGACCCAATTGTTTCAATGATTTGAGCGCGGAAGAGCATAACAGCTCCGCCGCGATATCCCGCCAGGACCGGACCGGCGATTGATAGGGCCGGTCTGCGCGGCGGCGCAGAGATTGCATAGTTGACGGGCGACCTGCGAGTGCTTGAATCACTCGTATTGGACGTGAGCGCCCGATATGGACACGAAGATTCCCCTACGAAGACCGAGAGGATGACATTCGCCTGGCGCTCGTCAAAATGGCGAAAGGCAGGAAGAAGCTCGACTACGAGAAATTTGGCGCCCTGGTCGGAATTCCTACTGCAGGTCCGTGGAATCCGATTCTGGATAAAATCAGCCTGAAGGAGCGGGCCGCGGGCCGCCCCGATATCACATATTTAGTGGTGAGAAAAAGAACGGGCTATCCTGTACAAATCGAATTTTCGCCGGCAACCAAACCATCTGCGGCCCAAAAGGTCATCGCGGACGAAGTGTTCAAGGAGATTTTTGCATATTATCGGCGCCAGAAGACATAATCTTATTTCTTGTCGCCCCTCGCACTGTTGAGGGCGCTTTTACGACTTTTGCAAACGCCGATAAGCTCAATACGGTCTTGCGGGCGCCGACGCCAGGCCTCTTTCAGCAGGCACCGGTCGGCGTCTCCATCACGATCCACCTCGACTTAATTTTCGGCGGACGGCGGTGGCGGATCCCGAGCACAATGTCGACGTCGTGGCTTAAACCTTAGTGCACCTCGTTAACGGACGGATGGTACCTCCTCAAATTAGATAGCATTCCAGCTAGGGCGGCCACCCTTAGCCAGACGGCGCAGCCCTCATCATCGCCCCGCGCCGCGCAATGGCGCGCCCTCTCCTCCGCCAGCAGCGCGGCTCGATTGCCGAACCGATGCTTGAGCGCCTTGGCGTGAATTTCGATGGCTTGATCCAAAGACACGTTCATTGAAGCCCCGCCCTGTCGTACAATCGTCATATAGCGACCGCCAACCACCCGTCTCAAATCAACTTGGCGAGAGGCGCCGCGGAGGACTACGGCGGGTCAGAATTAAATTAAATCGGCTTAACTCGTTTCGCTCCGCTGAGACTGGAAGTCCCGGTTGCCTGGCCTAGACTACGACAAAGAATGATTGTTTACACGTGTCTCGATACGAGGCGCGTGACGGCATAATGACGATCTCGAAAATCCCGCGGCCACATTTTGCCCATCCCTGACGCGAAGCGTGTCGGGCTAACAACCTACGACGCCAAGGACCCCAATACCAGGTACCCACCGATCGCGCCGTTGCGGCCGCCGGCAGGCGCTCCCAACGCTGATCGTTCTTCTCGACGATGTCGGCTTTGGCGGCTCGAGCGCGTTCGGCGGACCCTGCAACACCCCGACCGCCGAACGCCTCGCGGCCAACGGGCTGAAGTACAACTGCTTCCATACGACCGCCTTGTGCTCGCCGTCGCGCCAGGCGCTGCTCACCGGTCGAAACCATCATTCGGTCGGTATGGGCGCGATCACCGAGATCGGCGACGTCAGCCCCAGGCAACAACAGCATCCGGCCCAAGGAAAAGGCGCCGCTGCCTGAGATCTTGAAGCTCAACGGGTACTCGACCGCGCATTCCGAACGATGCGGCGCTCACCCCCCGCCACGCGGAAATCCCTTCGTGGGACGAAATGCCGGCTAATCTGAAGCCCGTTCTCGCGCGTCAGATGGAGATCTATGCCGGATTCCTGGAGCAGGTCGATCACCACGTCGGCCGCCTGGTGGATACGCTTTCCGACCTCGGAATCCTCGATGACACGCTGATCTATTACATTATCGGCGACAACGGAGCTTCCGCGGAGAGAACAATCAACGGCTGCTTCAATGAGATGACGACGCTGAACGGCATGGCGGGGATCGAGACGCCCGAGTTCCTGCTGTCGAAGATCGACGATTTCGGCACGCCCAAGGCCTACAACCATTACGCCGTCGGCTGGGCCCACGCGCTTTGGCGGAGCGGAGGGTCGGGCGCGCGCGACGCCTTGGTGGCGGCGCGGTATCCGCAGGTCCATAGCTTGACCAGCGGAACAGCGAAGAACTACGGTTCACGGATAAGGGAGGAACGCGACTTTGGCGCAAGGCGGCATCCTGCGTTTCGAGAATGTCGCCAAGTCGTTCGGCGGCACGCAGGCGCTGAAGGGCGTGAGCTTCGACGTCAATCGCGGCGAGGTGGTCGCGCTTCTCGGCGAGAACGGCGCTGGCAAATCCACCCTGATCAAGGTTCTCGGCGGCATTGTCACGGCTGACAGCGGAGCCGTGTCGATCGACGGCGAGCCCTATCGTCACCGCGCCGACGCGCGCCAGAGCGTCGCCTTCGTTCACCAGGACCTGGGCCTCATCGAATGGATGACGGTCGCCGAAAACATGGCGCTCGCTCAAGGGTTTCCGCGCCGTGGCTCACGCATGCCCTTTGCGCCGATCGATTGGGCGAGCGCCGAGCGCCGCGCCGAAGAGGCGCTCGCGTTGATCGGCGGCCGGATCGATCCGAGCCGGAGGGTGCGAAGCCTGAGCAGGACGGAAAAGTCGCTGGTCGCGATCGCTCGGGCGCTGGTCGTCAATTGCGATTTCCTGGTGCTGGACGAGCCGACGGCGAGCCTGCCGGCGGACGAGGTGGAGCGCTTGTTCGAGGCGGTGCGCGGCTTAAGGAGCCGGGGCGTCGGCATGATCTATGTCTCGCATCGCCTCGACGAGATCTTTCGCATCGCCGACCGGGTCGTGGTGATGCGCGACGGGCGCCTGGTCGGCGAGAAGCCCGTGCGCGAGACCAATCCGGACGAGCTCATTGGCCTCATCGTCGGCCGCTCGACCTTCGAGCTCTTCCACAAAAGCGACAGCGCGCCGGGCCCGGCCCGGGTCGTCGTGCGCGGCCTCAAAACGCCGGGAGCGGGCCCCGTCGACTTCGACATTCGCGAGGGCGAGCTGCTCGGCCTTGTCGGCTTGAGGGGCGCGGGCCACGAAGAAATCGGCCGCGCCCTCTTCGGCGCCATCCCCCATGACGGGTCCGTCCTGATCGACGGCGAGGCGCCGGATTTGTCCTCGCCACGCGCCGCCGTGCGCGCGGGCGTCGGTCTGCTTGCGCGAGACCGGGCGGAAGAATCCATCGCCTCCGCGCTCGCCGTGCGCGAGAACGCCTATCTCAATCCCAGCGCCTCGGGCCGCGGGCTTCTGTCCTTTCTGGGCCGAGGCGCCGAGGGTCGCAAGGCGACGGCGCTTGGGGCCTCTGTCGGCCTTCGCCCGAATGCGCCGGAATTGCCGATCGAGGGTCTCTCGGGCGGCAATCAGCAGAAGGTCGTCGTTGGCCGCTGGCTGGCGACGGGACGCCGGCTGCTGGTCGCCGAAGACCCGACGGCCGGAGTTGATGTCGGCGCGAAAGCGGAAATCTACCGCCTCATCGAGCGCGCGCTCGAGGCGAAACTCGCGGTCGCTGTGGTGTCGACCGACTTCGAGGAGGTCGGCCATATCTGCCACCGGGCGCTCGTCTTCAATCGGGGCCGCATCATCGCCGAACTTGACGGTTCGGAACTCACAACCGAGTTGGTGATCGCAGCCGCCTCCGCGTCCGAAGCCGCTTAAGACAAGAGCCAGGGAGGCAAGCGAATGGCGACGAATTCGATCCGCTCCGACGCTCTGGAGCCGACCGCCGCCGAACTGAAAAATGTCCCGTGGAGCACGCGGCTCACGCGGCTCCTGCCGGTCTACGGCCTGCCGATCCTCGCTTTGCTTCTTATCGCGCTCTTTTCCATCATCCTGCCGGACACGTTCCCGACCCTTCTCGATTTGCGCTCGATCATCGCCGACAAGGCGATCATCGCGCTTTTGTCGCTGGCTGCGATGATCCCGATGGTGTCGGGCAAGATCGACCTCACGGTCGGATACGGCATCGTGCTGTGGCATATTTTGGCGATCAGCCTGCAGACGGTCTACGGCCTGCCTTGGCCGCTCGCGGTCGCGGTCGTCCTCCTTCTCGGCGCCCTGGTTGGATTGATCAATGGAATTCTGGTCGAGGTCGCCTTCATCGATTCCTTCATAGCGACCCTTGGCACCGGCACCGCGCTTTACGCGATCGCGCTCTGGCATACGGGCGGGCGGCAGGTTCTCGGCGCGCTGCCAAAGGGGTTCCTTGCCTTGAACGGCACCATGCTGTTCGGCCTGCCGATCAGCGGCTTCTACGTTCTGGCTTTCGCGTTCTTCCTGTGGTTCGTCCTCGAATATCTGCCGGTCGGGCGCTATTTGTACGCCATTGGCGCCAACCCAAGGGCTGCGGCGCTGAACGGCATTCCCGTCCGCGGCTACACGATCGCAGCCTTCGTCGCGTCGGGGTTGCTGACGGCCGCCGCCGGAATCCTGCTGGCTTCGAAGCTGAGGATCGGCCAGGCGAGCGTCGGCCTGGAATATCTTCTGCCCGCGCTGGTCGGCGCCTTTTTGGGCTCGACGACGATCAAGCCCGGCCGCGTCAACGTATGGGGCACGATGGTCGGCGTCGCGATCCTTGCGGTCGGCATCGCGGGCATCCAGCAGTTCGGCGGCTCGTTCTGGGTCGAGCCGATGTTCAACAGCGTGACGCTCCTCATCTCGATCGGCATCGCCGGCTACGCCCAGCGGCGCCGCAGCGCAGCCGAGGCTCAGATCAACAAGAAAGCGGCCGCATAAGGCGGGCGCCGCAACCGGGAGGACGAAGTATGAGCAGCAGAGTGCTTTTGATGACGACGGCCATCGCCTTGGGGCTCGCCGGTGTCGCGAGGGCCGACACGCTTGTCGACGAGGCGAAGGCCGTGGTCGAGAAAGCGACGGCGCGCGCGGACAAATGGGACGGACCGACGAGCGGTCCCAAGGCGGTGGCGAAGAAGACGGTCGTCTACGTCGCCGGCGACATGCGCAACGGCGGCATTCTGGGCGTCGCGCATGGCCTCAAGGAGGCCGCTGAGGTCCTCGGCTGGACCTATCGCGAGATCGACGGCCAGGGCACGGTCTCGGGCCAGGCTTCGGGCCTGAGCCAGGCGATCGCGCTGAAGCCGGACGCCATCGTGGTCGGCGGCAGCGACGCCGTCCAGCAGAAGGCGGGCCTGGAAGACGCGGCCAAGCAGGGGATCGTGATCGTCGGCTGGCACGCCGGCCCGAAACCCGGCCCGATGGATGGCGCGCCGGTGTTCGCCAATGTCACGACTGACGCGATGGAGGTGGCGAAGGTCGCGGCGATGAAGGCGATCGCGGATTTCGAACGGCAAGGCGGGCGTGGTGGTCTTCGCCGATTCGGCTTACGCGATCGCCATCGCCAAGGGTCGCGCCATGGAAGCGTGGATCAAGAAGTGCGAGGGCTGCAAGGTGCTGGCCTTTGAGGACACGCCGCTCGCCGACACGGCGAACCGCGTGCCGCAGCTCACGACGACGCTGCTCCAGAAATTTGGGCCCAAGTGGACCCATTCGCTGGCGATCAACGACCTCTACTACGATTCGATGGGACCCTCGCTTCAGGTCGCGGGAATTAAGGGCGACGGAGACCCGCAGAACATTTCTGCCGGCGACGGCTCGGAATCCGCCTATCAGCGCATCCGCGACAAGGACTACCAGGTCGCAACCGTGCCGGAGCCGCTCAACATGCAGGGCTGGCAGCTCGCCGACGAACTCAACAGAGCCTTCGCCCATGAGAAATGGTCCGGCTTCGTGCCGGGCGTCCATCTCGTGACCGCGGCGAATATCGCCTTTGATGGCGGCCCGAAGAACGTATTCGACCCGGATAACGGGTACCGCGATCAATACAAGAAGATCTGGGGCGCCAAGTAGCGCGGCGCTCTGGGGGCGTAACTTCCCTGCGCCCCCGCCTGCCCGTTTGGCGGAGACCGGGCCGTGCCGGCGTTCGCGGCTTGATGCGCCCCAAATTGCCTTGCGGCTGACTGGCGCCTTCTCTTGGGTTTGCGCGCGGGATCGCCCTCTGACGTCATCACCCCGGCGCACGGCGCGCCTTGCCTCTCAATTGGCCGAAGTACTATTTCTTATATCAAAGAGTAGATTAGCATACTCTGCTAAGGTATTAGTTCACCAAAATTCATCGGCCACAGGCTTGATTGAGTTGCAGAAAAATGAGCTTAAGTCATTGAAATCGCTGTGTCGCGCGCAGAATTGCACACGCGCTCAACACTTCGACCGGGAGCGGGCGAAAGGCCAGCCGTCAGCGAGGCCGGCTTCAAGGCGTCGGGGCCGCCGACCTCTTAGATGGATAATCACGCCAGCGTGAACGTCGGACGCTAACTCCCTGTCATCCAACGGTTTTGGAAAGATTTTATTCTGCAGCGAGATCATTGACATCGCGGCGCCGCACGGTCGAAATCCCTGGCGATTGCCGCTCGGCAAGTGGGTTGGAGTTTGGGTTTGCGCCCCCGTCATCGTCCCGTTCGTCGCCGCCGCCGGGCCGCCCTCAGGAACGCCTTCGCTCTGGCGATGGCCGGCCTCGCAGGCGCCGCCTTCGCTGACTCGATCCCTCCATCAAACCCGGGGCCGGCTCCAGCTCAGTCGACTTCGGCCTCCTCCGGGGCCGTCTCTTCGGACCCTGCGAGCGTGCCCAACCCCGCTCCCTTCGCCCTGCCACAGCTAGCCGCGCCGCAGTTCCGCGCGGACGCTCCGGCGCCGGCGAGCGCAGCCAAAGCGTCGGGGCCATGGGGGGTGCTCAGCGGCGACTGGCAGAATCAGAACCTGCTTGGCGACATGGGGGGGCTGCGGCCGGCCCTGGCCAAATACGGCGTCACGCTCGCCATACTCGAGAACGTCGAAGTGTTCGGCAATCTCTCTGGCGGCGTCCAGCAGAGTTTGGAACCGAAAGGACTGACCACCGTGACGCTGCAAATGGACACCGAAAAAGCGTTCGGTCTCAAGGGCGGCACGCTTAACGTGAGTGGCCTCCAAGTCTACGGCGGCCAACTGAACGAGGACGACCTCTTGGTCCTGCAGACCCTGAGCGACATCGACGCGCCCGAGGGCGTTCGGCTTTGGGAGCTGTGGTATCAGCAGAAAGTCGGCGACAAGTTCGACATCAAGGTCGGCGAGCAGAGCCTCGACGAGGAATTCACCATCGCCCCAACCGCGAATTCCCTCTTCATCAACGGGGTATCCGGTTGGCCGGGGCTTCCAACGGTAGATTTACCCGGCGGCGGCCCCGTCTATCCGCTCGCGGCCTTAGGGATTTGCGGACGCGCGCAGCTGACCGATAGCGTCACCGTGCTCGCGGGCGTCTTCAACGGCAGCCCGATCCCGTTTGATTCGCCCAACACGCCGGCGAGTAATCCCCATGGCGTGAGCTTCCCGCTTGACACCGGGACTCTGGCGATCGCCGAACTGCAATACGCATTCGGTTCGAGCGCGTCGGGGATGGCGAACGCGGGCGGTCCGCTGCCCGGCGTCTACAAGATCGGCGCCTGGTACGACAGCTACAAATTCGACGACCAGCAAACCGACACCATCGGCCTGCCTCTCGCGAGTCCCTTGAGCAACGGGATGCCGGCGACGCCTCACGGCGACTTTTCACTCTATGGGGTCATGGATCAGATGATCTGGCGTTCGAAAGACAATTCCAATCGCAGCCTGAATATCTTCTTCCGTCCGATGTTCACGCCGTACCAGGATCGCAATCTGGTCAGCGCCAGCATCAACGCTGGCCTCGGGTTGCATGCCCCGTTGCCGGGGCGCGACAACGATGCCTTCGGCGTCGAAATGGGGACCGTATGGGCGAGCAGCGGCGCGTCCAACTTCGACCGGCAGATGCAAGTCTTCCAGCCTTCGGTCTACACGCCCATTCGCTCGAGCGAGACCTTTATCGAGGCAACCTATCAGTTCCAGGCGCTGCCCTCGTGGGTGATTCAGCCGGACGTCCAGTATTTCATCAATCCGGGTCTAGGAATTGCCAACCCGGACGAGCCCACGCAGCGGATCAAGAACGAGTTCGTCGTCGGGCTACGCACCAACGTGAACTTCTGAACTAGGAGTGTGCTGCGTTCGGACCGTCATTGCGAGGAGCGCAGCGACGAAGCAATCCAGAGAACGAAGGGCGCCCTACGTTCCCCGGGATTGCTTCGCTTCGCTCGCAATGACGGCGGTGGTTCCATTCAATCACAATTTGCTCTGACGGACGAATTTGCATTAGGCCGCGCCACGGCTGAAACTCTTTACGCCACGCCCAGCTTGCGCTGCAAACTGGTCGAGGAGGTCGTGTACTGGAACGTCAGCTTCTTGTCCGGATAGACGTAGCGATGCGCGCGCTGGGCGGCGAGGGTCGCCTCATGAAAGCCGGACAGGATCAGCTTCAGCTTGCCGGGATAGGTATTGATGTCGCCGATGGCGAAAATGCCCGGAACGCTCGTCTCGAATTTCGCCGTGTCGACGGGAATCAGATTTTCGTTGAGATTGATTCCCCAGCTGGCGATCGGCCCGAGCTTCATGGTGAGCCCGAAGAAGGGCAGCATGTCGTCGCAAGGGTGGTCATAAAGCTCGCCGTTCTCACGACGGATCGTCAGCGCTGAGAGCTGGCCGTTCTCGCCCTTGACGCCGGTCACCTGCCCCAGCACGAATTCCATGTCGCCCGAATTGACGAGTTCGCGCATGGCGTTGACCGAATGGGGCGCGGCGCGGAACGCGTCACGGCGGTGAACGAGGGTGATGCGGTCGGCGACCGGGTGCAGGTTCAAGGCCCAGTCGAGCGCCGAATCGCCTCCACCAACGATCACGACCCGTCTGCCCTTGAAATGGTCCATTTTGCGCACCGAATAGAAGACGCTCTGGTTTTCGTAGGCGTCGAGCCCCGGGATCGGCGGCCTCTTCGGCTGGAACGATCCCCCGCCCGCCGCGATAAACACAGACTTCGCGTCGATCGCCTTTTCATTGTCGGTGGCGACGCGAAACAGCGGCCGTTCGGGCGTGCCCAGAACCTCCATCCGCTCGACCATCTCCGCAAGATGAAACTTCGGTCCGAATGGCTCGATCTGCTTCATCAGATTGTCGACAAGCTCTTGTCCGTTGATCACCGGAAAGCCTGGAATGTCGTAGATCGGCTTCTCCGGATAGAGCTCCGCGCATTGGCCGCCCGCTTTCGGCAGGATGTCGATGAGATGCGCCTTGATGTCGAGCAGGCCGAGTTCGAACACCGCAAACAGCCCGATGGGCCCAGCGCCGATGATCGCGACATCGGTGGATAGCACTTCGCTCATTCAGATTCCTGTTCTTATCCTTGTTTCGGGGGGGTGGTCACGGTGAGGCCGTCCAGCGCCTCGGTGACCTTGATCTGACAGGAGAGCCTCGAGTTGGGGCGGACTTCGAAGGCGAAATCGAGCATATCCTCCTCCATCTGGGAGGCTTTGCCCGTCGCTTCCGTCCATTCCGGGGCGACGTAGACATGGCAAGTCGCGCAAGCGCAGGCGCCCCCGCATTCGGCCTCGATGCCCGGGACGGAGTTGCGCAGCGCCGTCTCCATGACCGTGGCGCCGACCTGCGCCTCGACCGAGCGCGACTGTCCGGTCGCGTCAATGAAAGTGATCTTCGCCATTGAACAGAGTGATTCCTTGGAATACCGTGTCACGCCCTCAAGGCGCGTGAATTCGGTCGGCGAACGCCGGCTATATAGAGCGCGCCTACATAGAGCAAGCAGAGCGGCGCCGAAAGGGCATTTGGGAGACTCGACCGCGGTCGGGGTGATTTGCGGATCGGGGGCCGAAAACGCGCCGACGTCGCGGTCGATGGTGTGAGCGACTAAATGCGAAGGCGGTCGATTTCCGTCAGGGCCTCACTCACTGCAGACAGGAGCGTGGCGATCGCGTGCGCCTCCGCCAAGCTGTGGTCGCCCCCGGCCGACGCCAATTCCTCAATGCGCCAAGCCGCGGCGGCGACGCGCCCCGCGCCTACGGCAAGCGCCGAGCCCCGAAGGGTGTGAGCGATGTTTGCTTTTGCATCTGAAGACAACGGAGGCGAGCCGGACAGCCGCGCCGCCAACGCCGGGGCCTGCTGGCGGAAGAGTTGAAGCAGCTCCGCCTCGAGCTCGTGATCGCCAAGGCACTGGCGGGCCAAATGAACGAGATCGAGGGGTGGTTCGAAGCCGCCGGTCCAACTCTCAAGCATACTCGCCGGTCCGTCCAGTTGATGGCAGCGGCCCGTCAGCGCGCCGCCATTAATCACTGAACACTATCGAAAAACATGGTAACCGAACCGTTAACGACGTTTGCAAGTTGAGCAGGCGGCGTGGTTTTCATCTATGAGGCTCGGCGGTAGACTGCAACGTGGTTAATTCAGCGTTGGTTCGGCCGAGGCGAGCCCGGGGAAACGCTTGGCGCGGATGTCGGTCATTTCCACGATCGGCGCCGATGGAGTGAGGCGGACGCAATGGTAAAGCAAAATCCGGCGACAGATCCCGTTTCGGCGGCGATGTCGGCGATCGAAAGCGCCCTGAACCTGACGGACGACGATGAGACCGTCCTCGCGGAAGACAATGCCGCTTCGCCCCAGCTCGTTCCCGCGAAGCCGACGGCCGCAACGCCTGTTCTCAAGCCGACGCAACTTGCCGGCGACTCGCCGACGCTCCTCCGCGCGGGCCCCTCTTCGCCATTCGTGCCGGAGAACGAACCCAAGCCGGCGATCCCCGCAGCGACGCCCGCGAATGACGATCGTGAGAACGTCGGCGCCGTCCTGCAGGCGATGAACGCGCGTCCAGCGAGCCGGACCCCCTTCGTACTCGCCTTGGTTGCTTCAATTCTGTGGGCGGCGATCTGTGCGCTCTACGGCTATGTCTCCGTGTGGCCCTCGGCGCCGAGGCGGCCCCTCGAGATGCTGCTGCGGCCCGAGACTCCGCTATTTTTGTTGGCGGCTCTGGGGCCAATCATCTTCATGTTCGCCTTCGCCGCGCTATCGCGGCGGCTGCGCGAGTTGCGACAATCGGCGCGCGCGATCTCGCAGGTCGCTGTGCGTCTGGCCGAACCCGAGACCATGGCCGGCGATCATGTCGCGAACCTTTCCCAGGCCATCCGTCGCGAACTCACGTCGATGGGCGATGGGGTGGAACGCGCTCTGGCGCGCGCCGCGGAGCTCGAGACCCGGGTGCGATCCGAGGTGTCGACGCTCGAGCGCTCCTATTCCGACAATGAGCGCAAGATCCGCCTGCTCATCGCCGAAATGGCCGATCAGCGCGAGTCGATCGTGACCAGCGGAACGCGCGTTCGCGACGCCATAGCGACGGCTCACGACAGCGTCGCCCATGACCTCGTCAGCGCTGGTGGCGATTTGAGCGAGCGACTGACTGAGGCTGGCCAGAAAATCGCTGCATCGCTCGGCGCGGCGTCGGATGAGATCACCGTCGCGATGGACCGGACCGGCTCCTCGACGATCGAGCGCATCGTGGCGGAAGGCGCGCGAATGAGCGTCTCGATCGAGGCTGTCGGCGAAAGCCTCGCAGACCGTCTCGCCAACACGAGCCAAAAGGCGGCCGGCGACATCGTGTCGCGAGTGGGAGAGGTCGACAATCGTCTCAAGGCGGTCGGAGACAATCTGCTTTCCCGCCTAGGCGAACGGGGCGACAATCTGATCGAACGAATCCAGACTTCGCAGAATTCCGTGGTCGAGGCGATCGAGGCGCATGGCGATCGGGTGGCGACTCGTCTCGCGGACGCAGCCGAATTCGCACGGAGCGCCGTAGGGGCCCACGCCGACGATGTGGTCGGACGCATCAGCGGCAGCAGCGCGCGAGCTGTAGAAGCGATCAAGGGACACGGCGACCAGATCGCGGATCAACTTGCTGTCGCTTCGCTGGGGCTGTCGGCCGCCTTTGGCGCCCACACCGACGACGTCGTTGGCCGTATTCACGCCAGCAGCAGCGAGGTCCTCGACGCCATTCGCTCCCATGGCGACTCGGTCGCTGTTCGCCTCTCCGAGGCTGCCGCTTCGACGAGCGACGCCATCACCGCTCATGCGGACACCGTCGTAAGCCGCGTTTCCGATAGCACAGGCGAAGCCTCAGAGACGCTCAGAGTCCATGGCGACACCGTCGCCGCGCGCCTCTCCGAGGCCGCCGAGACCGTCAACGCGCACGGCGAGTCGGTCGCGGCTCAACTTGCTGGCGCGTCGGCCGCGATGAGCGCCGCAGTCGCTGCTTACGCGGACGAGGTTGTCGGCCGCGTCAGCGCAAGCGGGGCGCAAACCGTGGACGCGATCCGTGCGCAGGGCGATTCGGTTGCCGACCGGCTCGCGCACGCTTCCGAGACGACTCGCGGCGCCGTCGCCGAATACGCGGACGACGTCGTCGCCCGTGTCAGCGCAACCGGCGAACAGGCCGTAGAGGCGATCCGCTTCCATGGCGACTCGGTCGCCGACCGACTTTCCCTCGCTTCGGAGGCCGCGAGCGCCGCCGTCGGCGAGTATGCAGACGACGTCGTCGCCCGCGTTAGCGCAAGTGGCGAGCAAGCCGTCGCTGCGATTCGCTTCCATGGCGACTCGATCGCCGATCGACTTGCCGAGACTTCGGCGGCAACGCGCAGCGCGGTCGCGGAGGTCTCGGACGAGATCGCCGCTCGCATCAGCGCAAGCGGTGAACAGGCCGCCGAAGCGATCCGCGTCCATGGCGATTCGATCGCCGGGCGACTGACCGAGACTTCGGCCGCGGCGCGTAGCGCTGTCGGCGAATACGCGGACGACGTCGTCGCCCGTGTCAGCGCAAGCGGCGAACAGGCCGTCGAAGCGATCCGCTTCCATGGCGACTCGATCGCCGATCGGCTCGCCAAGACTTCGGCGGCGGCCCGTAGCGCCGTCGGCGAGTACGCCGACGACGTCGTCGGCCGCGTCAGCGCAAGCGGCGAACAGGCCGTCGAAGCGATCCGCTTCCATGGCGACTCGATCGCCGGTCGACTTGCCGAAACGTCGGCCGCAACGCGCAGCGCGGTCGGAGAATATACGGACGATGTCGTCGCCCGCGTCAGCGCAAGCGGCGAACAGGCCGCCGCGGCCATTCGCTTCCATGGCGACTCGATCGCCGATCGACTTGCCGAGACTTCGGCGGTGACCCGCAGCGCCGCGGCAGAGCACACCGACGAGGTCGTCGCTCGCATCAGCGCAAGCGGCCAACAGGCGGTCGAGGCCATTCGCTTCCATGGCGACTTCGATCGCCGATCGACTCGCCGAGACTTCGGCGGCGACCCGCAGCGCCGCGGCAGAGCACTCCGACGAGGTCGTCGCTCGCATCAGCGCAAGCGGCCAACAGGCGGTCGAGGCGATCCGCTTCCACGGCGACTCGATAGCTGATCGGCTTGCCGACACCTCGGCGGCGGCCCGCAGCGCCGTTGACCTTTATTCAGACGAGATCGTGAGCCGCATAAGCTCGAGCAGCGAGCAAGCCGTCACCGCGATCCGAACCCAGGGCGACTTTGTCGCCGGTCAACTGGGCCTCGCCAGCGAGACAGTCGCCCGCGACTTCAGCGACCGGTCGAATTCGCTGATCGAGCGGCTCCAAAGCGGCGGCGAGCGGCTCTCTGAGACCGTTGTCGTGCACGGCGACAGCCTGGTCGCGCGTCTCGGCGACGCCGCGGACCGTCTGCACGACACAGTCGTGGTGCGTGGCCAAGTCCTTGAAGATAGGCTCACCGGATCGAGCGAACGGCTGAGCGCTGTGATCCGGGATCGCGCGGAAGACGCAGCCGCGATCCTTGACGCGGCAGCCGCGCGATGGGGCGAGCAATTCGACGCCCGCGAGAGCCAGTTGCGCGGCGCGGTCAACGACCAGAACGATGCGCTTGAAACTCTGTTCGACGAATTGACCCGCCGCCTGGTCGGCGCGATCTCCTCCGAGGGCGCTCTCGCCCAGGCCCAGATCGAGGCGTCGGCATCCCGATCCATGGCCACGCTGAGCGCTGAGTCGGCGCAAATCAACGAACGCTTGGCCTCGCTCGCCATCGACGCCGCGGCCGCGGCGGCGAACGGAGCGGGAAGCGTGCATGAGGCGCTCAGCGAGCGGATCACGGCCTTCGACCATATCGTCAACCAGCGCGCGGTCACCCTCGTGGAGGCCGTGTCGCAGCAGACGGAGCGGATGCGCGAACACCTCCAGGCGCTGGATGGTCTCGTGGGCGAGAGCGGGCATAGCGTCATCGATCGCCTAGGATCGCACTCCAACGAATTCAGCGCGCGCATCTCCGGACATCTCGATGCGATCGACCTGATGATGCAGGCCCGGCGCGATGAGTTCGACAAGCGCTTCGTCGATCACAGGGCGCAGCTGGACACGAAGTCCGCGGAGCGATTGGAGCAGTTTGAGATCGCCTCCGCCGCGCATCACAATGCGGTCGACCTCGCCTTGGCCTCGCACTCGCGCCGGGTCGACACTTCCCTGGGAGACGGGCTCGCGCGGTTCGAAGGCGCGATGGACGGGCGCGGACGCGAAATCGTCGGGCAAATCGGCGATCGATCCGCGGCTCTAGCGGCCGATCTTGGCGCCAAGCTTGCCGCCATCGAGGAGACCCTCGTCACCCGGGGCGGCGCGATCGACGAGAAGCTCGGCCAGCGAAACGAGGAGGCGGCGGCCCTGTTCGACCGTCGCCTGCAAGCCGTCGAAGAACGCGCGGGAGCAAAACTTCACGAAGTGTCGTCGACGCTCGAAGGTCTTCTGGCGCGGATCGAAGACGCGCTCGCGCAGCGCGGCCGGGCGTTGTCCGAGACCCTCGCCCGCACCACTCTCGAAACCGCCAAGGCGCTCGGAGACGGTGGACGCGAGATCACGCAAGGCATGAGCGCCAAATCTGCGGAAATCAGCGACGCGCTGCAACGGCGCGCGGAGGAGCTGACGCAAACGCTGTCGACTGTCGCCCGAGACATCAACGCGACCTTGACCGGCCGCGTCGAAGACGTCTCGCGGTCGCTCGGGGTGAGCGTCGATCAGTTCAAGGAGCAAGTCGTCACGCCGATGCAGGACCTGAGCCGGCGCCTCGACTCGAGCCGGGCCGAGCTGGAGGACAAGGTGGGCGAACAGGCTCAGCAAGTCACAGCGATGCTCGACTTGCACAAGGCGTCGATCGGCGCCGCGTTCAACTCTCACAAAGTCGTTGTCGCCGACGTTACACAACAGAGCGTGCAAGTCTTTGACGCACGCCTGGCCGCGCTCGCCCAGGCCGCGGACCAAAGCACGCGCATCATTGACGTCCGGCTCGCAGACATGGTGGAGGCGGCGAATCGAAACACCGAGACCATTGATGAACGCCTCGTCGCCCGCATTCAGGCGATGAGCGAAGTTCTGACGAGAGCAGCGTCGGAAGCCGAATCGATCTGGTCGGCGCGCGGCGCCGCCGTCGCCAGCGCGATCAGGGCAAAGGTCGATGACCTGCGCGAGGTCATCGAAGGCAAGGGCGCCGACCTGGTGACCGCCCTTGGCGAGCGCGGCGACGAGGTGTCAGCGAGGTTCATCGGGGTCGGTGAGCGCGCGATCCATACGCTCGACCAGCAGATGGCCGGCCTGGCAACGCTTCTAACCCGGCGGACGGACGAACTTATTGCGGCCGTCAACGGCAGTGCGGCCGACCCGGTGCGCGCATTGAGCGCGCTGACGGGGCAGTTGCGCTCCGAGGTCGCCGATTCCAGCGAGGCGCTACGCAACGTCGCCGCCGACGTCACCCACCGGTCGGCCGAGACGATCGAAGCGTTGCTCAAGCGGCTGACCGAGCAGGTGGAAGCTTCGAGCGTCTCGCTCAGCGAAACCGTAACCCGCAGCGCTGAGAACTCGGTCGGCTCCCTCTCCGGGACCGGCGACCGGTTGCGCCACGAATTGACATCCGCGATCGACAATCTGGGTCAAACCAGCGCCGTCATCGATCAGGCGATCGGATCGGCGGGAGATCGGCTCGCGGCCGTTCAAAGCGGGCTCGCGACGCGCGTCGAGGAATTCCAACATGCGCTCGGCGGCATCTCGTCGCAGGTCGCCGCTCTGGGACGCCTTTCGGCCTCGACCCAGTCCGACGCGAGCACGCTTGCCGGGCAGCTCGCCCAGCACGCGGAAGCTCTCGCAATTGTCGGACGCGATCTCGCACAGCAGCAGCAGTCGCTCGATTCCGCTCTCGAACGCCGCCGCAGCAGCCTCCAAGCGCTCATCGGCGATATCTCGGGCCGCAGTGAAGCCTTCGAGGCGACACTCGGGCGCTTCGCGGCCAACGTCGAAGACAGTTTCGCCCGGTCGCAAGCTCGCGCCCAGGAAATCAGCGCCGCGCTCGCCGCCGCCACAAGGGGTGCGTCGATTGCGGTCGCAGGTCAGTTCGAAACCATTCGTGACACGGCGGCAAAAGAGCGCGAGCGAACGACTCAAATCCCTGCAATCGACCCTCGAACAGACCAATGCGCAGCTGACCGGCGCGCTTGATCATGCCGCTGACCGGTTCCGTGAGTCGGTCGCCGAAGTGAAGGATATGGCGAGCCAGGTTCAGCGCGAACTCGACCAGACCCGGCAGGAGCTCCGTCGCGGGGTGCTCGATCTGCCGCAAGAGACGAGCGAGACCGCAGACGCGATGCGACGGGTCGTTTCCGATCAGATCCGCGCGCTGAAGGAGCTTGCTGCGCTGGTGTCGGATTGGGGGCGACTTACGACGTCGTCGAACCGACCGCGGCGACGGCAGTCGCTGGCGCGCGTTTCGAGAAGCCTCTGCTGCGCGCCGTCGAGAGGGCGCGTGAGCTCGAGGGCCCGGTTCAATCCGAAGTCCTCGCGACCGGCGCAGAAGCGGTTGTCGGCCCTACGACCGAGAACCCGACATCAGGGCGGATTGGCGGGTCAGAACTGATCCCACCGTTCGCGCGGGCTCAAACACAGCCGTGGCCACCGTCGTCCGCCGCCGCGCCCCGGCCCG
The DNA here is from genome assembly GCA_963707355.1 of uncultured Alphaproteobacteria bacterium. Classification (GTDB taxonomy): domain Bacteria; phylum Pseudomonadota; class Alphaproteobacteria; order Rhizobiales; family Beijerinckiaceae; genus Roseiarcus. Next base: position 17,885 of record CAVPPX010000002.1, read on the forward strand.
TTGCGGCGCCGACAACCTCGCCTCCGGCGTCCGCCGCCGATCGTGGGCAGGCCGGATGGCTCTCGAACCTGCTTGCGGCTGCCTCCCGTGACGAGCCGGAGGAGGAGACCGCGTCCAAAGGCGCGGAAACGCTCGAGGCGCTGAGCCGGGAAATCTCCAGCCTGATCGACAATGCCGCTGCGGTGGAAATGTGGGATCGATGGCGCCGCGGCGATACCGGCGCTGTGTCGCGCCGCCTCTATACGGAGGCCGGCCAACAGGCGTTCGACGAGCTTCGGCGACGCTTTCGCACCGACCCCCAGTTCCGGGAGACGACAACCCGCTATATGCAGGAGTTCGAGCGCCTATTGTCGAAGATCGGCCAGAACGACCGCGACGGCGCGCAGTGGCGGGCCTACCTGCTATCCAACACCGGCAAAGTCTACACGATCCTCGCGCACGCCTCAGGGAAGCTGGGCTAGGGCAACGCGCGATAAGCAGACGGGGTTACCTTTTGAGATGCCTGCGAAGGCAGGCCCAAAGCGAGGGCCTGGCGAGCTTCTAGTCTAGAGTCCCGCTTGCCTTGGGAATGACAACGCCGCCGCTGGCGTTTGCTCAGGTCGGTCTGGCGCGATATCGCGCAGTCGTGTCAATCTGGCGATGAGGCGGCGCTCCAACTCTAACTTTCAATCACACTCAGGCTAAAGCAGATTGCACCGGCGTAGAATGGGCTTGTGGACGCGGTCGGCGACTCGGCGACCGCGTCGGCCGCGCTCACCGAGGGCGGCTACAGTTGGGCGCGTCAACCCGAAAGCAATCTGGTCTAAGGTCGGAAAAGCGCCAGCGCGAAACACCGGTGAGGCCGGCGCGCCGCCTGCATCCGTTCTCGCGAGAGTGTCCCCTCGCAGCCGCGCCATTCTCTCAGAGGCTGCGATAGATCTCCTTGTAAGCTTCCCGCAGCGCCGCCTTCTGCACCTTGCCCATCGCATTGCGCGGCAGAGAATCGACGAGGACGATCTGTTTGGGCGCCTTGAACTTGGCCAGGCGGTGGCCGAGCGCTGAGAGAATCGCCGATTCGCTCGAGCGTCGAGCCCGGACGCGCAACGACGGCCGCCGTCACGGCTTCGCCGAAATCGGCGTGCGGGACACCGAACACAGCGCTCTCAAGCACGCCCTCGATCGCGTCGATCTCCGTCTCGACCTCCTTCGGATACACATTGAAGCCGCCGGAAATCACGAGGTCCTTGGCCCGCCCGACGATGTTGATGTAGCCATCGTCGTCAACACGGGCTAAGTCGCCGGTAATGAAATACCCGTCAGCGCGAAACTCCTGCGCGGTCTTCTCGGGCATCCGCCAATAGCCGGCGAAGACGTTAGGCCCCTTGACCTCGATGACGCCGATTTCGCCAGCCTGGACCGACGCGCCGCTCTCGAGGTCGGCAATGCGCACGCTCACCCCTGGAAGCGCAAAACCCACCGCTCCGGGGCGACGTTCACCGTCATAAGGGTTCGATGTGATCATGTTGGTTTCAGTCATGCCGTAGCGCTCGAGAATTGCGAAGCCGGTCCGCTCCCGCCAGGCGGCATGAGTTTCGGCAAGCAGCGGCGCAGAGCCCGAGACAAAGAGACGCATATTCGCGCAGATATCTCGATCGAGGCCGGACTTGTCGAGCAGCCGGGTGTAGAACGTCGGCACTCCCATCATCGCCGTCGCTTCCGGCAGCGCCGCGATTACCGCTTTCGGATCGAACCTGGGTATGAAGATCATCGTCGCCCCGGACAGCAGAGCGACGTTGACCGCCACAAACAGCCCATGCGTATGAAAAACAGGCAGCGCGTGAATGAGCCTGTCGGTAGGGCCAAAGCGCCAACAGTCGATCAGAGTGAGCGCGTTCGACGACAGATTCTCGTGCGTCAGCATCGCGCCTTTCGAGCGGCCGGTGGTGCCCGAGGTATAGAGAATCGCGGCCAGATCGTCGCTCGCCCGTGGCGTGGTTTCGAACTCGGGCGGCGCGGCGTCGATCGCCGCAGCGAAAGTTCCATCGCCTTTGACGCCAAGACTTTCGACCGAAGGCAAGTTGAGCGCCTCCGCGAGCGTTCGAACCGGCTCGAGCCGATCGGGACGGCAGAGGGTGAGCACAGGGTCGGCGTCGCCAAGGAAATATTCGAGCTCGGCGAGCGTATAGGCCGTATTCAACGGCAGCAGCACCGCGCCCGCCCGAAGGCAAGCGAGGGCAACGACGATCACGTCAGTTGACTTCTCGAGCTGTACCGCGACCCTGTCGCCGGGCTTGACCCCAAGCGTGACCAGCGCATTGGCCGCCTGCGCTGAGCGCTTGAACAACTCGCCGTAGGTCAGCGCCGTGGCGTCTTCGGTCTCTAGAGCAAGCTTGTCCGGAGGGGCGCCCGCGCGGCAATGAGGTCAAACAAATTTGCGGATGGATGTCGCGACACTTGGTCTCCAGATTGAAACGCTCGAGCCGGCGCTCCAAGACGGCGGACACATTATAAGCTGGCGAGGCGCGCAAACGCGATAGGATAGAACAGGTCGCGCCGCCGGACTGAAAACCCGCTTCGTGGCCTCAGTCAGAAGTTCGCAAGCTTGATTTCCTGAGCAATCTTCTCTCAAAAGCGAATCCGAAACACGGATCGGCGCCGGACGAAAGCGGGGACATGGCCACGACTGAGAAGGCGCTGCAGAATTGATCATCGCCCACGGCGCAACGGTCGTCGCTGCCGGACTTGACGGCGTTCTTGTGGGCGACATTTCGGCGCGCTTCAAAGATTCACTGCTCATCACGCCGAGCGGCGCGAACTATGCCGACCTCCGGCCGGCGATGATCGCGCTCATGCCCTTGGTCGGCGAATACGGCGCCTGGAAAGGTCCGAGGAAGCCAACAGGCGAATGGCGCATTCATCTCGATATCGTGCGAGCCCGTCCGGATATCGGCGGAATTGTGCGTTTCCAGTCGCCTTTCGCCACTGCCCTCGCGATGGCGCGCAAACCGATCCCGGCTGCCCACTCGATGATCGCGCTGTTTGGCGCGCCGATCGTTCGGTGCGCCAAATATGCGCCCGCCGGCACCAAGGAACTGGCGGGACTCGCGCTTGAGGCGCTGGATCAAAGCCACGCGGTGCTGCTCAGCAACTATTGCGCGATGACCACCGGGCCCACACTGGAGGCTGCGCTGGTCCGGGCGCGCGAACTCGAAACGCTCGCCCGGCTCTATGCAATCACCCTTTCACTCGGTCGGCCGGCAATCCTTTCGGATGAGGAAGTCGGTCGGATCGGCGAGCGGCTGAAGTCAAACGGTGGAGATGTTCAGGCGCGCATTGCGGTGCTTGTTGAAACCCGAGCAAAACAGAAGCGTCTCACCAAGACCAAACGCGTCGCGCGCAAGCGCCGTTCATAGAGTGACGCGCAGCATTGATTCCACGGCGCCCGCTGCGACCTGGAGCCCTGAAATGAGTTGAATGTCGAGATTCTTAAGGCGCGGAAGCCGGCGAACCATTCCAAAGTCTCGCGCCCGGCGCCCGATCTTCCTCCGCCGCAAGTCTCTCGCTCACCATCAGGAGTTGCGCGGCGGTCGAGGCGGCGATCACCGCCGGATCCTTGGATTCGAGGCCCGGCACGCCAATCGGGCAGACCAGACGAGCGAGCTGAACTTCGGTGAGGCTCGCCGCGCGCATCTGGCTCAAGAACCGCGCCCGTTTCGTCGCCGAACCGATGAGGCCGACATAGCCGAAGCGCTCGACCCGCAGCGCCTCGGCGACGATTTCGAGATCAAGTGCGTGCGAATGCGTCATCACGACGACGAGCGCGTTGTCGGGCGCGCTGGCGAGTTCGGTCGCAAGTTCCGAGGCATGAATGAGCGTGACGTTCGCGGGCGTGTGTGCGGGGAACGCGTCGCGCCTGGGATCGATCCAGCGTACCGCGAAAGGCAGCGGTGCGAGCGCGAGCGCCAATGCCCGTCCGACGTGACCAGCGCCAAACAGATAGACCGCGCGCGCCAGCACGCCGAGCGGTTCCGTCCAGCTCGCTTCCGCGAGACGGGCCAACCTGCGCTCGCTCGCGCTCGAATCGAGCGTACGCTGAACTCGCCCGTCAGGCCCCAGCCGCGCGCTGAGCGCCGGTGAGGCGCCGCCCTCGGCAATCGCAAAGGCAGAAAGATCGTCGAGATCGCGCTTGTCGAACGTCTCGACTCGCCATTCGACGCGGCCACCGCAGCACTGCCCAAGCTCGGGCCCAAGCGCGAGCGAACGACGCTGCGCCGGCCCGCGTCCTCTTCTCAAGGCCTCGTTCGCCGCTTCGAGCGCCGCAAATTCGAGCGTGCCGCCGCCGATCGTGCCGTGAAAGCCGCCCGACGGCCGCACCACCATTCGCACTCCAGCTTCGCGCGGGCTCGAACCCTCGACACGAGCGAGCGTCACCAAAGCCGCCGAGCCTTCGGCTTCAATCGCTTCGATGAGACGGCGGAAAGCTCTCATCGCGGCCCCTCAACCCGCCTCGTTCAGCGATGCAATCGCCTTGAGGATTGATTCCGGCGTGCATGGCGCGTCGAGCTTCGGCTGACCTCTCGGGTTTGTCGCATGGACCGCGTCGAGAATCGCGGAATAGACTGAAATTCCATGCATCAACGGCGGTTCGCCGACCGCCTTCGAGCGGTAAATGCTCGGAGTCGGATCGGGTCGCGTGAAAAGCCGCGTGTTGAAAATGGGAGGCGTGTCGGAGGCCACGGGAATTTTGTAGGTCGCGGGCGCATGGGTGAGCAGCCGCCCGTTGGCGTCATATACGAGCTCCTCGGTCGTAAGCCAGCCCATACCCTGAATGAACGCGCCTTCGACCTGGCCCATGTCGATGGCCGGATTGATCGATGCGCCGACGTCATGAAGGACATCGGCGCGCAGGACCCGCATCTCGCCGGTCAGCGTGTCGATTGCGACCTCCGAGCAGGCGGCGCCGTAAGCAAAGTAGAGGAACGGACGTCCCTTCGCCCTGAGCCGGTCCCAGTGGATCTCAGGCGTCTTATAATACCCCGAATGTGACAGCTGCACGCGAGCCAGCCGGCACGCTTTGGCGAGTTCGCCGAAGCTCATGGAGGCGTTGCCGGCGAACACGCGCGCATCGCGGAACTCGATCGCCTCCGGCGCAACGTTCCACGCTCCCGCTGCATATGCGGTCATCCGTTCTCGGATCACGCCAGCGGCGATTTTCCCCGCCATGCCGTTGAGGTCGGTCCCCGAGGAAGCGGCGGTCGGCGAGGCGTTGGGAACCTTGGCGGTGTTGGTCGCGGTGATGCGGACGAAATGCAGCGGCACGCCGAACTCTTCCGCCACGATTTGAGCGACCTTGGTGAACAGGCCCTGCCCCATCTCGGTGCCGCCGTGGTTGAGATGGATCGAGCCGTCGGAATAAACGTGGACCAGCGCAGCGGCCTGATTGAGCGGGATCAGCGTGAAGGAGATGCCGAACATCACCGGCGTCAGCGCAATGCCCCGCTTGATGATCGGACTCTCCGCGTTGAGGGCGGCAATCCGCTCACGCCGGGCGCGATAGGCGCTTGAGACCTCGAGGTCCTCGATGATCTCCCGCTGCGTCTGGAAGTCCTCGACCGTCTGATCGTAAGGGGTGCGATCGAAACCTGGGCGTAAAAGGTTGGCCTTGCGCACGTCGAGCGGATCGAGACCTCGCTCGCGCGCGATTGCGTCCATGACACGCTCGATGGCGATCATGCCTTGTGGCCCGCCAAACCCGCGGAAGGCGGTGTTGGACACGGTGTTGGTCTTCAGGCGGCGCGTCAGGATCGAAACGTCAGGGAGCCAATAGCCGTTGCCAGCATGAAACATCGCACGGTCACAGACGCCGGGCGAAAGATCGGCGGAACAACCGCAGCGCGCGTTGAGCGCAACTTCATAACCTGCGACCACGCCCTTGTCGTCGTAGCCCACGCGCCAATCGGCACGGAAATCGTGGCGCTTGCCGGTCAATGCGAAGTCGTCGTCGCGATCGAGGCGGACCTTGCACGGTCGCCCCGTCATGCGCGCGGCGAGCGCCGCGATCGCCGCCCAGGCGCAAGCCTGGCTCTCCTTGCCGCCGAAGCCGCCTCCCATGCGGCGCGTCTCCACGGTGACGAACGCGTCCGGGATGCCAAGGACGCGGGCGACGATGTGTTGCGTCTCGGTCGGATCCTGCGTCGAAGCATGCACGGTCATCTCGTCCGCTTCGCCTGGAAAGGCGAAGGACGCTTGCCCTTCGAGATAAAAGTGCTCCTGGCCGCCGATAGAGAATTCGCCATCCAGCCGGTGCGCGATCCTCTCAATCGCGGTCGGCGCGTCGCCGCGGCCGAACGCATAGTCGTCTTGAACTCGCGCGCCGCTGACAAGCGCATCCGCGATCGTGACCGCCGGCGCTCCGGCCTCGATGTCGATCTTCGCAAGCCGCGCCGCCCGGCGCGCCTGGTCGCGCGTGCGCGCGACGACCGCGAACAAAGCCTGGCCGTGGAACATCACATCGCGTTCGACGAACAGAGGCTCATCGGCGAAGACCGGCGCAATGTCGTTCTTGCCGGGAATATCCGCCGCGGTCAGAACAATGACGACGCCAGGGGCGCCGCGGACCGCCTCCAGACCCAGGCTCTTCAATTTGCCGGAGGCCTTGTTCGCCATGCCGATCGCAATATGCAGCGTGCCCGCGGGCTCGCCAATGTCGTCGATGTAAGTCGCCGCGCCCTGGACATGCAGGCGCGCGGAATCATGCGGCAACGGCTTATGAACCACTGTGGTCGCGGGCGCGTCGAGGACGATTAAGTCATCACTCGGCGGCATGGAGCATTCCAATCCGGGTTGGCGCGCTCGCGCCGGAGATTTCGATGAGCGCCTTTTCAAGCAGGTTGGCGGCGACCGTCTTACGGTAGGCGGCGGTCGCGCGCATGTCGGTGAGCGGGGTGAAGTCCTCGTCGATCGCCTCACGCGCACGGTCCCACGTCGCGGGCGAGTCAAGACTTGCGCCTGCAAGCGCGCGCTCAGCCTTCTCAGCGCGCTTTGGCGTCGCGGCCATGCCGCCGCAGGCAATGCGCGCGCTGACAATCTTCCGTCCATCGAGGTCGAAGCGCACCGCCAGCATGACGGCGGAAATATCCTCGTCGAAACGCTTCGACACCTTGAAGGCGCGGTAGCGCTGGTGGGCGTCGAGCCGCGGCGCCTCGACCGCCAGGACGAACTCGCCCGGCTCGCGATCCTGCTTGCCATAGGCGATGAAGAAGTCTTCGAGCGGCAGGGCGCGCGTCCTGTCGCCCTTGCGCAGCACAACCCTTCCCCCAAGAGCGATAAGGGCTGGCGCCAGATCGCCGATCGGCGAACCGTTGGCGATATTGCCGCCGACCGTTCCACTGACCCGCACTTGCTTTGAGCCGAAGCGGCGCAGCAATTCACCCAAGTCGGGATGGATATCGCCGAGCAGCGGGGCCGCAGCCTCCAGACTCAAAGTCGCCCCGAGCGAAAGAGCGCCGTCGGCGCTCTCTCCGATCTTGTCCAGCCCGGCGACCCTGCCCAGCCAAATCACGCGCTTCAGGTCGCGCAATTGCTTGGTGACCCAAAGCCCAACATCGGTCGCACCGCCGACGAGGGTCGCATCGGGAAAGCGCGCATAGAGCGCAGCCAGCAAATCAAGGCTTGCCGGAGCGGCAAAGAAGGCCGCCTCGCCGCCGACGAACACGTCTTGATGATCGGCGAGGGCGTAGAGCGCCGCGGCGCGCGCCTCAGACGTTGCGGCGAAACGGTCGGCAGGCTCGCCGACCGACGTTTGCAGCGCCGCTGCGATGATCGGGCGATAACCGGTGCACCGGCAGAGATTACCCGCAAGCTGGTCGCAAAGCCCCGCGTTTGTCATCGGCTGGCCGGAATGGTAAGCGGCGAACAGGCTCATCACAATTCCAGGCGTGCAAAAACCGCATTGCGAGGCGTGAGTGTCGACCATCGCCTGCTGCAACGGATGCAGCTCGCCACCCGAGGCGAGATCCTCGATCGTGATCAGCTCCGCGCCGTCGAGTTGGCCCAGGAGCAGAATACAGGCGTTGAACGGCTCGTAAGTAAGCCGGCCACCGCTCAGCCGCGCCAGGACCACGGTGCATGCGCCGCAGTCCCCTTCGGCGCAGCCCTCCTTCGTTCCCTTCGCTCCCATGTCCTCTCGCAGCCAGTCGAGCACGGTCGCGCGCGGGGAGAACTGGTGGAGAGCAACGTCCCCGCCCCGAAATCGAAAGTGCAGCGCCTCGCGCGCAGCGGTTGGTCTGGTCTCAAACGGCATTGTCGCTCCTAACACTTCTAAGATGGAGCTTTTGCAGGCAAAACGGAAGGGAGCAAAGACTGTGCCTGGAAGCCGCTATCGCTTCCGCAGCGCTCAAAGCGTCGGCGACACCGCGAATGTCAAACCCTCGGGCGAGGCTCTAACTTTGAGAAATCAGCCACGCAGAGCACGCTGCTCCCTTCTCACCCGGCGCGCGAGTCATCCGCGCAGGTCTGGAGGCACGGCCTCGCTGGCCAGCGCGTCGAGCGCCTCCTGGGAGGTCATCGCCGTCTGAGCATTAGAGCCCAGGCGGCGCACGGACACGGTGTTTTCGCTTGCTTCCTTGCGCCCGAGCGCAATGAGGACGGGCACTTTCGCCAAAGAATGTTCGCGCACTTTGTAGTTGATCTTCTCGTTTCGTAAGTCGGTCTCAACTCGCAGGCCGCGCTTCTTCGCAGCGGCGACGAACTCAAGCGCGGCGGCGTCGGCGTCACTGGTGATGGTGCAGACCACGATCTGAAGCGGAGCGAGCCACAACGGCAAGTGGCCGGCGTGATGTTCGAGCAGGATGCCTATGAAACGCTCCATCGAGCCGCAAATGGCGCGATGGATCATCACCGGCGTCGTTTTTTCGCTGTTGCCCGCAATATAGAACGCGCCGAAGCGATCGGGGAGGTTGAAATCGACCTGCGTGGTCCCGCATTGCCAATCGCGGCCGATCGCGTCGCGCAGCACATATTCGAACTTCGGCCCGTAGAAGGCGCCCTCGCCCGGGTTGAGCGCGGTTGTGACGATGTCGCCGTGGCGCAGCCGGATTTCGTCCAGCACGCGGGTCATCACCGCCTCCGCGTGATCCCACATGGCGTCCGTTCCCACGCGCTTCTCGGGACGGGTCGAGAGTTTCACCACGATCTTATCGAACCCGAAGTGGCCGTAGACCGACAAGATCAGTTCATTGATCTTGTGACACTCCTCGGCCATCTGCTCCTCGGTGCAGAAGATATGCGCGTCGTCCTGCGTGAACGATCGCACGCGCATGAGGCCATGCAGCGCGCCCGACGGCTCGTAGCGGTTGACCGCCCCGAATTCCGCGAAGCGCAGCGGCAGCTCGCGATAGGAGCGCAGGCCGTGCTTGAAGATCTGCACGTGGCCCGGGCAGTTCATGGGCTTCAGCGCGTAGACGCGTAAATCCTCGGTCTCAGCCTCATCGCCGGCCGGGCGGCACATGAACATGCTTTCGCGATACCAGCCCCAATGCCCGGAGATTTCCCACAGGTGCTTGTCGAGGACCTGGGGGGCGTTGACTTCCTGATAGTCGGCGGCGAGACGCCGGCGCATATAGGCGACCAGCGTTTGGAATAAGCTCCAGCCTTTCGGGTGCCAAAAGATCGACCCCGGCCCCTCCTCCTGAGTGTGGAAGAGGTCCATCTCGCGGGCGAGCTTGCGATGATCGCGCTTCTCGGCCTCCTCGAGCTGCTTCAGATAGGCGTCGAGTTCTTCCTTCTTCGCGAATGCGGTTGCGTAAATGCGCGACAACATCGGCTTGGTCGAATCGCCACGCCAGTAGGCGCCGGCGACCTTCATCAGCTTGAAAGCCTCGCCGACCTTGCCGGTCGAGGTCATGTGCGGCCCACGGCAGAGGTCGGTCCATTCGCCCTGGCTGTAGAGCTTCACCTCCTGATCGGCCGGAATGGCGTCGATCAGCTCGATTTTGAACGCTTCGCCTTTCTCTTCGAACAGGCTCTTCGCCTCCTCGCGCGACACGGCTCGCTTCGAGAACGGCTTGTCGCGCCCGATGATTTCGCGCATCCGCTTTTCGATGGCCGGGAAATCCTCGGGCGTGAACGGCTGATTGCGAAAGAAGTCGTAGTAGAAGCCGTTCTCGATCACCGGCCCAATCGTGACCTGCGTTCCCGGCCATAGCGACTGCACGGCTTCGGCGAGAACATGCGCCGCGTCGTGGCGGATCAGTTCGAGCGCGCGGGGATCGTCGCGCGCTATGAACTCGAGCGAAGCGTCCCGGTCGATCGGATCAGCGAGATCGGTAAGCTCGCCATTGCGGACCATCGCCACAGTCCGCTTGGCAAGCGAGGGGGAAATGGATTTGGCGATTTCGAGGCCGGATACGCCGGCCTCATAGGCGCGCTCAGCGCCATCGGGAAAAGTGACGTGGATCATCGAGGCTCCTTCAAGCTCACTCGCCGACACCAATCGACGTAAGCATGGGCGCCCGCATATAAACGCCGACGGGGGTCAGAGCAATGGGCGAAGAGCCATTGGAGTTCCCGCCGATCAGGTCCCTAGAGCTTGAACTCCTCAACCACCGGAACCCCGGAATAGTTGGAATATCGTATCCACTTCGGGCGCACGACGATATAGGCGATATTCGGCCAATTTTCGCGGGCCCGGCCGTCCGGCCAATCACGAAAATAGGCCGCCTTGGCGCTCGCCAAGTCATCGCCGACGGGCCGGCGGGCTTCGCCCTCGATCTGGAGAGAAATGTTCTCGTCCCAACCGATGACGAGCGCGGCGGTGGGGTTGCGCGCCAGATTGACGGCCTTGCGGCTGGTCGACAGAGTGTCGAACACGATCTCCCTCGCCCCAGTCAAGGCGAAGCCCATCAGCGCCGCCTCCGGCGCGCCAGATTCGTTCACGGTCGACACGACGAGGAACCGCTTGCTCCTGGCGATGTCGAAAACCTCTTCAAGCGTCATTTCCGCCTCCGCATTTTGCGGCCCCGCGCACGACGCTTGGGCCGAATCTCCAGGGAGATGATAAGGCGCCATGACCGACACTGGCGCCATTGCGCGGCGTGTCTTGGTGGACGGCGCCGTCCAGGGCGTCGGCTACCGAGAATTCACCCGCCGCGCAGCGCTCAGATTGAGTATCTCGGGCTGGGTGCGCAACCGGTCCGACGGCACAGTAGAGGCGCGGATCCGCGGCCCGCGCGCCGCCGTCGAGGCGCTTGTCGCCGAGATGCGCAAAGGGCCACGATTCGCCACCGTCAACAGCGTGATCGTAACCGACCTCGACGAGATCCCTGACGACGACAGCGGCGCGTTTGCTATCCGGCCAACTGGATAGCGCCAAGGCGTCGCGAACTCCCACGCCTAACTACGCCGCGGCGGCTTGTCGGGCTTGGGGGGCTTCGTCTGTGACCGTTCGGGCCCGCCGGCGGAGGTCGGAGTGTTGGACGGCGGATCGCTGGCGGGGAAAAATTCTTCAAGCTCCTCGTCGAGCTTATCTTCGAGCTTTGACTGCGGCTTGCTCGGCGGCGACTTTCGCGGCTCTTTCATCCCGGCGTCTCCGTGGCATGGCCCCCAGCCTTCGAAGGACCTGGATACTATAGACGATGAACGCCGTCGCAGCGAGGTCCTGGCTCGCTAGCGGCCAACAGCCAAGGCGAGCCGTGCAATTCTGCACGCGAACTCAAGCTTTTCAATTGGTTAAGCTCATTTTTCTGCAACTCGAAAATCTTTCAAACCCTCGCTGCGGTAAGCCGCTTGTCTGCAATCCCTCTTGGAACAAATATAGAACATAGCTGACAAATTGGCAAGAAAATGTCGACAGAAAACGCCGAGGCAGAAAATGTCCAGGCCGGCTTCAAATTTAGGGCGCGGGCTCCGAACGCTTTGCAAACTTTTGACCGCCTCCAGCGAAAGTGTATCCTCCCAACATGCAAGAGAAACTATCCGTCACCGAGACCGTTCCAATCGGGATTGGCTATTACACGGCCCCCGAGGCGGCGCGGCTGCTGAAGACAACGCCGCGAAACATCTCGCGTTGGCTCGACGGTTACACATATCGAAAAAACGACGGAGCGGTCGTTCGCGCGGCTCCGCTTTGGCTTCCGCAACTACCTCGTCTTGGAGGGCATCTGGAGCTCGGCTTTCGCGATTTGATCGAATTGCGATTCGTCTTGGCCTTCCTTGGGCATAACGTCGGCTTGAACGTTATCCGGCGCTGCCTGGAGAACGCCCGCAAAATCGTCGGCGACGATCGCCCGTTTTCGACGCACCGATTTCGCACGGACGGGAAAAGCATCTTCCTGGAAAGCCTGAGCCAAATCGAAGCGATGGAAAGCGTACACGAACCTTCTTCAGTCACCGATCTAAAAACAGGTCAGATGGTTTTCAAGCAAGTCGTCGAGCCGACATTCCGTGATCTCGATTTGGCCGACGGATCGGTCGTCCAATGGCGGCCTTTTCATGGAAAATCCTCGATTGTCGTCGATCCCGGCCGATCGTTCGGCAAGCCGCTCGCCGCAGAATACGGCGCACCTACGGCGGCACTGGCGACCGCTGCGAAAGCGGAGAATTCGGCGCGTCGAGCCGCCGAACTCTTTGAAGTCCCCGTTGCCATCGTCAATGATGCGGTCGCTTTCGAGCGATTTCTTTTGGCAGCGTGAAGGTCATCATCGATGAGAACCTTTCGCCGGCCCTCGCGAGGGCGCTGAACGCGCTGTTCGACGGCGAACATCAAGTTGTTCACATCAGGGACAAATTTGGTCCGAGCGTCAAAGACGTTGAGTGGATCGGCAGTCTTTCGGCAGAGGGTCGTTGGATTATCATTTCCGGGGACACCAACATCGCGAGAAAGAAGGCGGAGCAGGCGGCGTTTCGTAATTCTCGTTTGATCGGCTTTTTTCTAGCGCACGCCCTAAACGCGTCGAAGGTCACGAAGCAAATGCAGCGCCTGCTTGCGCTTTGGGAAGACATCGAAACCGTCGCTGTCCGAGTTGCGGGTGGTGCTATGTACGAACTGCCGATAAGAGGAAAGATTCGGCAATTGCGGAGCTGAGATCGCCCTACCCTTTCTTTCCGACCGCGATCTTGGCGATCTCCCGCATGACCCTGAGCGTCCCCGCGAGCCGGTCGGCGAGCTTCTCGAAATCGTCGGTAACCACGATGCGCATGTCGGGGCGCACATAGGCGCCGTCGTGGGCGCCGACCCATTTGACCAGCGCAGTGGGGTTCGCGAACGACTTGTTGCGGAAGGCGAGCGTCAAGCCCTTGGAGCCGGCGTCGAGCTTTTCGACATTGGCGCGCCGGCAGAGAGCCTTGATCTGCACCAAACTCATGAGCAGCCCGACCTCGGGCGGCGGCGGACCGAAGCGGTCGACGATTTCGGCCCCCATCGCGTCGATCTCCAGCTCGTCTTCGAGCGCTGACAGACGGCGGTAGAGAGCGAGCCGCGTCGGCAGGTCGGAAATATAGGATTCGGGGATCGTCACCGGCGCGCCCAGCTGGATGGTTGGCGACCACATGTCCTCGGCCGGAGCGTCCTCGCCCGACTTGATGCGCTCGACCGCTTCGCGCACCATCTGCTGGTAAAGCTCGTAGCCGACCTCCTTGATGTGGCCGGACTGCTCCTCGCCCAGAAGGTTGCCGGCGCCGCGCAGGTCGAGGTCGTGACTCGCGAGCTGAAAGCCGGCGCCTAGGGTATCAAGCGATTGCAGCACTTGCAGGCGCTTCTCCGCCTGCGGCGTGATCCTGGCCTTGGCCGGCGTGGTGAAATAGGCGTAGGCGCGAATCTTCGACCGGCCGACGCGGCCGCGCAATTGGTAGAGCTGCGCGAGGCCAAACATGTCGGCGCGATGCACGATCATCGTGTTGGCGCGCGGAATGTCGAGGCCGAACTCGACAATCGCCGTCGACAACAGGATGTCGTACTTGCCGTCGTAGAACGCGCCGACCTTATCCTCGAGCTCGCGCGGCGCCATCTGGCCGTGCGCGATGACAAATTTGCACTCGGGCGCATTCTGACGCAGGAACGCCGCCGCCTCGTCGAGGTCCTCGATGCGCGGGCAGACATAGAAGGATTGTCCGCCGCGATAGCGCTCTCGGAGAAGCGCCTCACGAATGATGAGCGCGTCGAAAGGCGAGACGAAGGTACGCACCGCCAGTCGATCGATCGGGGGCGTCGCAATGATCGACATCTCGCGCACGCCGGTCATCGCGAGTTGCAGCGTGCGCGGAATCGGGGTCGCCGACAGCGTCAGCACGTGCACTTCCGAGCGCAGCTCCTTCAGCCGCTCCTTGTGTCCGACGCCAAAATGCTGCTCTTCATCGACAACCACGAGGCCCAGGTCCTTGAAATTCACGGTCTTGCCCAAGACCGCATGCGTGCCGATGACAATGTCGACGCCGCCCTCCGCGAGGCCTTTCTTGACCTCTCGGCTTTCCGCCGCGCCAACCATCCGGGAGAGTTGGCCAACGTTGACTGGAAGGCCCGCGAAGCGCTGGCGAAAGTTCTGGGTGTGCTGGCGAGCCAGAAGCGTCGTTGGGGCGACGATTGCCGTCTGCTTGCCATTGATCGCCGTGGCAAAGGCGGCGCGCAGCGCGACCTCGGTCTTGCCGAAGCCGACGTCGCCGCACACCAGCCGGTCCATTGGCCGGCCGGCGGCAAGGTCGTCGAGCGTCGCCTCAATCGCGCCCGCCTGGTCCGGCGTCTCGTCATAGGGAAAGCGGGCGCAGAATTCGTCGTACAGGCCTTCTGGGACCGTGAGGCGGGGCGCCGTATGCGTCATGCGCTGCGCCGCGACGCGGATGAGCTCGCCCGCCATCTCGCGCACGCGCTTCTTTAGGCGCGCCTTGCGCGACTGCCATCCCGCGCCACCCAGCTTGTCGAGTTCGCCCGTCTCGGAGCCGTAGCGGGACAGAAGTTCAAGGTTTTCGACCGGCAGGAACAGCCGATCGCCGCCGGCATAGTGGATCTCAAGACAGTCGTGCGGCGCGCCAGCCGCCTCGATCGTCTTCAATCCCACGAAGCGCCCGACGCCGTGCTCGATATGAACGACGAGATCGCCGGCGGTGAGCGCGCTCGCTTCGGCCAGAACGTCCTGGGCGCGCCGCCTGCGCTTCGACTGCCGCACGAGACGATCGCCGAGAATGTCCTGCTCGCCGACAATGGCGAAGTCCGGCGCTTCGAACCCCTGTTCGAGCGCGATGACGGCGAGCGGCAGCGCGCCCGAGCGCGCTGTCGTCGCCTGGTGATAGGACGATATGAGCGCGAGTGGTTTGAGCCCATGCTCGGCCAGCACATGACTCAACCGCTCGCGCGAACCGTCGCTCCAGCTGGCGACGATCACGTTCAAGCCCCGCTCGCGCAGCGCCCGCACATGCGCGACCGCGGCGTCAAACACGTTGGCGCTCTCGTTCAGCCGCTCGGGAGCGAAATTGCGTCCCACCCGGCCGCCGCAATCGACGACTTCGCTTGCGCCCGGCTGCGCCTCGAATGGCGTGAGCCGCGCGACCGGCTGGCCGGCCAGCCGCTCCTTCCACTCGCTTTCGCCGAGATAAAGCCGCGTCGGCGGCAGCGGCTTGTAGTCCGCCTTGCCTGGATTTTCCGCGTAAGCCGCGCGGCGTGCGGCATAATTGTCGGTGATCAGCGCGATGCGCTCGTGCGCCGCGTCGTCGGCGCGACCGTCGAGCACGAACGGCGCATCGCCGAGATAGTCAAAGATCGTGTCGAGCTTGTCGTAGAGCAGCGGCAGCCAATGTTCGACGCCGATGGCGCGGCGACCTTCGCTGACGGCGGCGTAGAGATCGTCGCTAGGGGCCGGCGCGCCGAACTCCGCCGCATAGCCCTGGCGGAAGCGCTTGATCGAATCGGTTGTCAGACGCGCTTCGCTCATCGGCACGAGATCGAGCGCGCGCAATTGCGTGGTCGAGCGTTGCGTCTCCGGATCGAAGGCGCGGATCGATTCAAGGGTATCGCCGAAAAAGTCGAGGCGGATCGGCGCTGCGGCGCCAGGCGGATAGAGATCGAGAATGCCGCCGCGCGAGGCGTAATCGCCGACGTCGCGCACCGTGCTGGCGCGCGAATAGCCGTTCAACTCGAGCCAGTGCGTAAGATCTTCCATCCGCACGCTGTTGCCGGGCGCAGCGGAGAATGCAGCGGACTTGAGATAGGCAAGCGGCGGCGCGCGTTGCGTCAGCGCATTGACCGAGGCGACGAGAATGCGCGGCCGCTCCATGGCGCCGCGGCTCTTGGCCAGTCTCGCCAGCACGGTCATCCGGTCGGCCGACACAGCAGCGTTGGGAGAGACGCGGTCGTAGGGCTGACAATCCCACGACGGAAAATACAGCGCCTCGATCTCGGGCGCGGCGAAGCCGAGGGCGTCGATGAAGGCCTGAGCGCGCAGGCTGTCCCGCGCGACGAAGGCGAGCGTCACTGCGCGCTGCCTCGCCGTCTTTCGCCAGCGCCCGCGTCAGCTCGGCGACGATGAAGGCGTCGTAACCCTCAGGCGCGCGCGCCAGCGTGACGGCGCCGCCTTCCTCGAGGCGGCGAATGGCGGGAGCCATGAGGCTCACGGAGTCCGGTCGGCGTGCGTTGGCGGTTTTCATCGCGATCCGCACAGGCGGGCAAAGAGCGGAGTGTCGAATTCCCCAGGCGGATGCTCACCGCCGATGATCCAGGCGAGCGCCTGCGGGTCGGGGACGTCGAGCAGACGCTCGAACTCGGCAAGCTCGTCTTCGTTCATCGTCGGCAAATGCGCATCAGCGAAGCGACCCATGATGAGATCCATCTCGCGCACGCCGCGGCGCCAGGCGCGAAACAGAATCCGCCGCCGGCGCTCATCGAGCGCTGCGCTAGAGAGGGCGGAGCCGGACATTGCGAACCTCTGCGACGGGGAACCTGATGAGCATCCAACCCGTTACGGCCGGACTTGATCCCGCGGCCCGACGCTGTTCCGGTTGGCCGATTGACGGCCCGAAAAAAGAGCGCAAACGGCGGAAACTCGGATAACTGGGACAAGCCCGACCACGATGGCTCAGGCTGCGGTGGCGGGCTTATAGCCCGGAAGGCGGCCCGTGTCAGCGCTTCCTTCAGTCGATTGAGCGCCGGAGCGGCTTCAACGGCATGACGACTTCAGGAAGACCGAGCCAGCCCGCCAGCGCTTGAAGCTCCTCGGAGATCGCGTCCATGGCGTCCGAGGGAGCATGCGGCTCGAGATGCACCGCATGAACGAGCAATCGTCCCGCCTGGCGATCGGCCTTGAGGTCGAGCCGGGCCACGAGCAAGTCGCCGAGCAGGAAGGGAAGGACATAGTAGCCGTGCTGGCGCTTGTCGGCCGGCGTGTAAATCTCGATCCGGTAGTGGAAGTCGAAGAGCCGCAGCGTGCGGGATCGCTCCCACACGAGCGGGTCGAACGGCGCCAGCAGCGCCCGCGCGGAGATGCGGCGCGGCCTACGCGCGTCGCGGTGAAGGTAGGCGAGCCGCGCCCAGCCCGGAACCTCGACCGGCTCGAGAACGCCGGCCTCGACGAGGGACTCGATTGCAAGCCGTGCATCGTCAGGGCCAAGACGAAAATAGTCGCGCAGGTCCTGGGTCGTGGCGACGCCAAGCGCCTGAGCGGCGCGGTCGACGAGCGCGCGCTGGGCATCCTTCTCGTCCGGAGTCGGCAGGGCGAGGATCTCCGCCGGAATGATGCGCTCGGTCAGGTCGTAGACCCGCTCGAAGCTGCCGCGCCGAGTCGCCGTCGTGATGTGTCCCGCCCAAAACAGCCACTCGAGCGCCCGTTTCGTGTCGCTCCATTCCCACCAGCCCGATTGGCCTCGCTTTTCCTCGAAGTCCGAGGCCGCACGGGGACCCTCGTTGCGGATGCGACTGAGGAACGCTTCCGCCTCGACCCGCCGCTCGCGCGCGAAGACCCGCAGGCCCTTCCAGCCAGCTTCGCCGCGATCCGCGCGAGCCATCCTCCACCGCAGCAGGGGGTGCGACGACAGCGGCAGGAGCGAGGCCTCATGCGCCCAATATTCGAACAGCCGTCGCTTCTTCGGTCGCCCCCACGCGGCCGCGTCGATCAGCGAACGGTCATAAGGTCCAAGTCGGGAGAAAGCCGGCAGATAATGGGCGCGGACCAGGACATTGACGCTGTCGATCTGGTGCAGAGAGAGCCGGTCGACGGCTTTCAGCCAACGCCCGGCCGTAACTTTCTCGGGACGCGGCTCGCCAAAGCCCTGGGCGGCAAGAGCGATCCGCCGGGCCTCGGGCAGGGGAAGCTTTCCTACCTTCGTCACGGGACTCCGCTGACCGTCTTTCGCCCAAACAGCGGCCCGATCTCCACCGCCAGCGCGCCGGCCATAATCAGCACGCAGCCGAGAGCGCCGATGGCGGTCAGACGCTCGCTGAGCAGGAGGGCGCCCGCGACAGCTGCGAACACGCCTTCGAGGGCGAGGATGAGCGCCGCCTCGGCGGGCGGCGTGTGCGCCTGGGCGAAGATCTGGATCGTGTAGGCGAGCGCGCCTGAGACAATGCCGGCGAACAGGATCGTCGGCGCAGTCGCCATCAGCGCGCCAGGCGGCGTCAATTCGAGCAAGGCGGAACACAGCGCGGCGAGGCCGGCGCAGACCGTATATTGCACGAAGGCGAGCAGCAGCGGCCGGCCGGAGCGGGCAAGGAAGATCGGCGTCAGCGCGATGCCGGTCGCCCAGGCGAAATCGGCGAGGAGAACGAGCGCGTCGCCAAGATTCGGTGGACCAAACCCCCCGCCCGATGAGAGCAGCCACGCGCCGACGAGCGAAACGAAGCCCGCGCCGACGATGATGACGCGCGGACGCGCGCCAGTCAGCGCCCAGACGACGAAAGGGGTCAGCACGACGTAGCAGGCGGTCAGGAAGCCGGCGTTGGTGGCGCTGGTCGTCTCGATTCCCGCCTGCTGCAGGGTGGTGCCGAAGAAGAGGGCGAGGCCGATCACCAGCGCTAGGCGCCATTCATCTCGGCTCGGGGCATGCGGCTTGCGGCGGAATTCCCAAAGCGCGAACGGCGCAAGCACTGCGGCCGAAACAGCAAAACGCGCGGCGACGAAGGCGAGCGCCGGCATGGTCGCCGTAGCGTATTTCTGCGCCACGAAGGTGACGCCCCACAGGAAGGCGGTGAAGAGAAGCAGGCCGTCCGCGCTTAGGCGACTCATGCCGCCTCCAACGGCGGAATCTCGCATGCCTCAGACCTGCTCGATCTCGATCAGCGTGCCGGCGAAGTCCTTCGGGTGCAAAAACAGCACCGGCTTGCCATGCGCGCCGATTTTCGGGTTCCCATCCCCGAGCACGCGCGCGCCCTTGGCCTTGAGCTGGTCGCGGGCGGCGATGATGTCCTCAACCTCATAGCAGAGGTGGTGCATGCCGCCGTCCGGATTGCGATCGAGAAACTTGGCGATCGGCGAGTTCGCGCCCAGAGGATGCAAGAGTTCGATTTTCGTGTTGGGCAGTTCGACGAAGACGACGGTCACCCCATGATCAGGCTCAGGTTTCGGTTCGGAGACGCGAGCCCCGAGTGTTTCCCGATAGGTCCGCACCGCCTTTTCGAGATCGGGGACGGCGATGGCGACGTGGTTGAGCTTGCCGATCATGATCGAGTTCGCCTGGCTCACACCTCCACCACCAGCGCATGCACCTGTGGCTTCTTTCCCCATACCGCGTTGACCGAACCCCGCACCGCGCGTTCGATCGCGGTTGACACGACCTCGGCGTCGCGCCGCTTGCCTGGCGGCAGGCTCTCGAAGGCCTCAAAGATGGCATCGTCGATCAGCGCGTCGATCGCCGCGCCTTCGCGCGTGCGCTCTGGCAGGCCGGCGATCATCACATCCGGGTCGCCCGCCATTTCGCCCCTAGGGGTCAGCGCAATCGCGATCGAGACAACGCCAGCGAAACTGAGCCTGCGACGCTGGCGGACGGATTCCTGATCCGCCGACAATAGAATGGCGCCGTCCTTCGCCCGCCGTCCGCTCGTCACCTTGCCTGATACGCTGGCCTCGCCGGGGGCAAGCCGGATCATATCGCCGTTGAAGGCGCGCAAGACCTGCGACACGCCTTGCGCCCTGGCGAAAGCGGCATGTTCGGTCAGGTGCACTGGCTCCCCATGCGCGGGCACGGCAATTCTCGGACGCACCCACCCATACATTTTCGCCACCTCCACCCGCCGTGGATGGCCGGAAACATGCACGAGCGCGGTGCGATCGGTGACGACCTCGACGCCAGCCCGAGCAAACGCGTTAACGATTTTCCCGACCGCCTTCTCGTTGCCGGGAATGGTGCGCGACGAAAAGATCACGGTGTCGCCGGCGTTCAGTTCCGCCGTCGGGTGCTCGTCTCCCGCCATGCGTGCGAGCGCGGCACGGGGCTCACCCTGACTGCCGGTAGCGAGGGCCAGTATTCGGTCGCGCGGCACCCGCTCGAACGCATCCATGCCCAATAATGGCGGCAGGCCTTCCAGCATTCCGCAGTCGCGCGCGACGCCGATCACGCGCTCGATCGCCCGGCCGAGAATGCAGACCTGTCGCCCAGCGGCGAAGCCAGCCTCAGCTGCGGAACGCAGCCGGCCGACGTTGGAGGCGAAGGTGGTTACGACCACCCTGCCTTTCGCATTGGCGATGAGCCCAGTCAGAGTCTTCGCGACGTCGCGCTCAGACGGACTTTCTCCTTCGCGCAGGATGTTGGTCGAATCGCCGACAAGCGCCAGCACGCCCTCGTCGCCGAGCGCTTTGAAGCGCGCCTCGTCCGTGGGGAGACCAATGATCGGCGTCGAATCAATCTTCCAGTCGGCCGTGTGGACGATTAGCCCGGCTGGCGTGCAAATCGCCAGCGCCGAGCTTTCGGGGATGGAATGAGCGACGGGGATAAATTCGACAACGAACGGGCCGATCGCGACCTTCTCGCCAAGCTGAACAACCTTCAAAGGGATCTCGGGCGCGCCCGGATCGCCCAGCCGGCGCGCCTCGACAAGTCCGGCCGCGAAGCGCGTCATATAGACGGGCGCGCGAAGGTCCGGCCAAAGCTCGACGAGGGCGCCCATATGGTCCTCGTGTGCGTGAGTGATGACCACCCCGACCAGATTCTTCTTCGCCTTCTCGATGAAACTGAGATCGGGCATGATCAGATCAACGCCGGGCAAGTCCTCGTCGGCGAAGCCGATGCCAAGATCGACCATGAGCCATTGGCGTGCGCTCGCCGGCCCAAACCCGTAGAGGGCGCAATTCATCCCGATCTCGCCCAAGCCGCCAAGCGGGACGAACACCAACTCGTTGTCGTCCGCCATCTAGGCGCGCCTTTCCGGCGGGTGAGAGGCGGACAGAATCGCTCGCGGCGGAAATCCCTGAGCGCGGTAGGAGCCACACGTCAGCAGCCTCGATGACATCTAGCCCGCGCTCGGAGCGCATAAGCAGACGGCCGGTCGGGTCGATCCCCTCGAAGACGCCCTCGCGTTGGCCGGCTCCGTTTTGGATCGCGATTCGTTCCCCCAAACCGACGGCGTAATCGAGCCAAGCGGCGCGAATGCGATCGAACGCCTGTCCAGCGCGCCAGTCGTTAAGCGCCTCGTCGAAGCGTTCGATGAGACGCCCGAACAAGTCTCCAGGGGCCACTGGCTGTCCGTCCGCCCGGGTCAAACATGAGGTCGCGTAGCCAAGGGCCTCCGGCGCACGCGCGCAATTCACGCCAATCCCTACGACGCAAGCCGTTCGCCCGCTTCCAAGACTAAAGCCTTCAATCAGGATCCCAGCGCATTTCGCTCCACGAGACATCAAATCGTTTGGCCATTTGAGGCCGACATCGGTCACCCCAAGATCTGTGACGGCGCGCGCCAACGCCACTCCGGCGACGAAGCTGAGTTGCGCCGCAACCGCACGCGGACAGGGATCGATCATGAGGGCGCTGGCGTGCAGGTTTCCCTTTGGCGAGATCCAGGCGCGGCCCCGACGGCCTCTGCCCGCGGTCTGCTCGTCGGCGACGATCCACAGGCGATCCGTGTCGCCGGCCAACGCTCGGCGGCGCGCCTCTTCGTTGCTCGAATCGACGGCGCCGAAACGAACGATCCGCCAGCCTCGATGCGCACTGTCCAGCCTGGAAGCGGCGGTCAAAAGAGCGACTGCGCGGCTGCCATCGCGGCATTGGTGATCGGCGACGGCGCGAACACGAACAGGATAATGGTGAGCGCCGAAAGCGCGAGCACGATGCGCGCGACCGCGCCCGGGCGGTCGAACGCCGCGACCGGCTCGTCGAAATACATCAGCTTGACGATCCTCAGATAGTAGTACGCGGCGACGGCGCTCGCCAGGACGCCAATCACCGAAAGGCCATAGAGACCGGCCTTGATGGCGGCGGCGAAGACGTAGAACTTGGCGAAGAAGCCGGCGAGTGGCGGAATGCCGGCAAGCGAGAACATCATCGTCGCCAGGAAGAAAGCCATGGTCGGATCCGTCCGCGCCAGGCCCGCAAGGTCGGCCATCGTCTCGATCGCGCGGCCATTGCGTCGCATGGACAGGATGGCGGCGAACGTTCCCAGCGTCATCACCACGTAGATCGCCATATAGATGATGACGCTCTGCGCGCCCTCGACCGTGCCCGCCGCGAGCCCGACCAGCGCGTATCCCATATGGCCGATCGCGGAATAGGCCATCAGCCGTTTGAAGTTGCGCTGGCCGATGGCGGCAAAGGCGCCGAGCGCCATCGAGGCGATCGAGACGAAGGTGAGGATCTGGCGCCAGTCGTTGGCGATGCCGGGAAAGGCGGTGATCATGACCCGAACCAGGACAGCCATCGCGGCGATCTTGGGCGCGGTGGCGAAGAACGTTGTCACCGGGGTCGGCACGCCTTCGTAGACGTCGGGCGTCCACATATGGAACGGCACGACAGAAATCTTGAACGCCAGCCCCACCAGAAGGAACACCAGCCCGAACAGCACGCCGATGTTCGCATGGTCATGCACGGCGTTCGCGACCGCGCTGAAAGCGACCGAGCCGGAATAGCCGTAGATGAGCGACATCCCGTAAAGCATCATGCCCGACGACAAGGCGCCGAGGACGAAATACTTAAGGCCGGCTTCCGTTGCGCGCAGGTCATGCCGGCGATAGGCGGCGATCACGTAGAGCGCCAAGCTCATCAGCTCAAAACCGAGGTAGAGCGCGATGAAGTCATTGGCCGCAATTAGCATCAGCATGCCGAGGGTGGAAATGAGGATGAGGACCGGGAATTCGAACCCGCCGATCCGCTCTTGGCGCATGAACTCGACCGACAACAGAAAAGTCACAAGCGAGCCGATCAGCGCAAGCGCGCTCATGAAGCGCGTGAACGCATCGTCGACGAAGGAGCCGTAGAAGGTGACACCCATCGGGCAATTCCTGGCCACCATCAGAATGAAGACGAGGCCGAGCAGGCCGACCGCGAACTCGTTGACCAAGGCCGACCCGCGCTCGCCGCGCAGGGCGCCGTAAAGCACGAGCGCCAAGGTCCCCGCCGCCAGCACCACCTCCGGCAGGATCACGGGAAGAGAAATGGCCGTCTCATGCATGAGTGTCGCTCGTTCCAAAAGACAATCGGCGCGCCGCACTGAGCCTCAAGCGGTCACAGCCCCGCCGACTTCGTCGCCGTGATTGCGTGCTGGAAGCCGCTGATGATCTGTTCGATCGAAGCTGCGCTGGCGTCGATGATCGGCTGTGGGTGCACGCCGTAAAAGATCGTAAGCAGACCAAGCGGCAAAAGCGTCATGACCTCGCGGCCGGTGAGATCTGCGATACCCATCAAGTTTGGCTTCTCGATAACGCCGAAGATTATGCGGCGGTAAAGATAAAGCGCATAGCACGCCGACAGGATGGTGCCGAAGGTGGCGAGAAACGCCACCCAGTTGTTGATCTGGAACGTGCCGATCAGCGTCAAGAATTCGCCGATGAAGCCCGAGGTGCCCGGCAACCCTATATTGCCTAAGGTGAACACCATGAAGGCGACCGCGTAGAGAGGCATGCGCTGCACGAGGCCGCCGTAGGCGGCGATATCGTAGGTGTGCATGCGGTCATAGACGACGCCGACGCAAAGAAAGAGAGCGCCAGAGATGAGTCCGTGGCTCACCATCTGGTAGACCGCGCCCTGAATCCCCTGCGTGTTGCCGGCGAAGATTCCCATCGTCACGAACCCCATGTGGGCCACCGACGAATAGGCGATCAGCTTCTTCATACTCTCCTGCGCCAGCGCGACCAGGGAGGTGTAGATGATTGCGATCACCGACAGGGCGAAAATGAGCGGGGTGAAATAGACCGAGGCGTCCGGAAACATCGGCAGCGAAAATCGGATGAAGCCGTAACCGCCCAATTTCAAAAGAATGCCGGCCAGCACCACCGAGCCTGCAGTCGGAGCTTCGACGTGTGCGTCGGGCAACCAGGTGTGCACCGGCCACATCGGCATCTTGACCGCGAACGAGGCGAAAAAACCGAGCCACAGCCATTTCTGCATCCCCTGCGGAAAGGAAGTCTTGAGGAGCACGGTGATGTCGGTCGTGCCCGCCGTCCAGTACATCGCCATGATCGCGAGCAGCATCAGGAGTGAGCCGGTCAGCGTATAGAGGAAGAACTTGAAGGCCGCATAGACGCGGTTGCCATGGCCCCATACGCCGATAATGATGAACATCGGAATGAGGCTGCCTTCGAAGAAGACATAGAAGAGCACGATGTCGAGCGCGACGAACACGCCGAGCAACAGCGTCTCGAGCGCCAGGAAGCAGATCATGTATTCCTTGACCCGGGTCTGGATCGGGCTCCAAGAAGCCACGATGCAGATCGGCATCAGGAAGGTCGTTAGCAGCACGAACGGCATCGAAACGCCGTCGACGCCAAGCTTGTAAAGGATCACGTGCGAGAACCAATCGCGCTCCTCGATAAGCTGAAAGCCGGGTTGCGCCGAGTCGAAGCGGCCCCAGGCGACCAGGCTCAGCACGAAGGTGATCAAGGTCGCGAACAGCGCGATCCAGCGCGCGTTTCGCTTCGTCGCCTCGCTGTCCCCCGGAAGCAATAGAATGAACAGCGCGCCGATCAGCGGCAATGCTAGAATGCCGGAGAGGATCCAAGAGCCGTTCATCGCGTGACCCCCCCGAACAGATACCAGGTCGTCAGCGCGGCGGCGCCAAGCAGCATCGCAAAGGCGTAATGGTAAACGTAGCCGGTTTGCAGGCGCATCGAGTTCCGCGCGACATCAAGAACGCGAGCCGATACGCCGTCGGGCCCGAGTCCGTCGATGATCGCGCCGTCTCCGCCCTTCCAGAACAAGCGACCGATAGCGAAGGCCGGACGGACGAAGAGGAAGTCGTAGAGTTCGTCGAAGTACCACTTGTGGACGAGGAAGCGATAAAGTCCTGGAAAATCGGAGGCGAGCCGCTGCGGCGCGGTGCGGTCGACCATGTACATGTAGTAGGCGATTCCGAGCCCGATAAGCATAGCCAGCGTCGGGGACACGGAGACGAGCCAAGGGACGGTCTCCATGCGTTCGAGAATGTCGTTCTCCTGGCCCAGGGACAGAGAGTTCCGCCAGAACCCGTCGTGTCCCGCGCCGATGAATAAGAACCGGAAAGCCATGCCGGCGAAAGTTGCGCCGAGGGCCAGCACTACGAGCGGAACCAGCATGACCAGCGGGGATTCGCGCACGGGATGATCACCGTGGCCGTGACCGCCTTGATCATGCCCGTCATGCGCGCTCGGTAGGCTCGCTGACCAGTCGCCTCGCTTGCCGAAAAAGGTCATGAACATGAGACGCCAAGTATAGAACGCGGTCAATCCCGCCGCGATGTCGGCGCACCAGAAACGCGTACATCGCGCCGAAGCGATGAGAGACGAAGGCCGCCTCGATGATCGGGTCCTTCGACACAAACCCCGCAAAGCCGATCGACGTGAATGGGATACCGACGGCGCTCAGCGCCAGCGCACCGGCCATCATCGTCCAGAAGGTGACTGGCAGCTCCTTTCGCAGCCCACCCATCGCGCGCATGTCCTGCTCGTGATGCATCGCGGTGATCACCGAGCCGCAGCAAAGGAATAAAAGGCCCTTGAAGAAGGCGTGCGTGAAAAGGTGGAAAACGCCGAGGCTGTATCCGCCAACGCCGAGGCCGACGAACATGTAGCCGAGCTGCGAGCACGTCGAATAGGCTACGACCTTCTTGATGTCCATCTGGACCCCGGCGATCGTCGCGGCGAAGAAGGCGGTCGTGCCCCCGACGATGGTGACGACGCTGAGCGCGACCGGCGACATTTCGAATAGTGGCGAGAGCCTCGCCACCATGAACACGCCGGCCGTCACCATGGTCGCGGCGTGAATGAGCGACGAGACCGGGGTTGGGCCCTCCATCGCGTCTGGAAGCCAGGTGTGCAGCAGAAACTGCGCCGACTTGCCCATCGCGCCCATGAACAAGAGCAGACAGGCGAGTGTCACCGCGTCCCAGTTGAAGCCGATAAAATGCACCGTCTTGCCTGCAAGTCCGGGCGCAGCAGCGAACACCTGATCGAAGGCGATCGAACCGGTCAGATAGTAGGTTAGGAAGATGCCGAGCGAAAAGCCGAAGTCGCCGACCCGGTTGACGACGAACGCCTTGATCGCTGCAGCGTTGGGTGCAGGCTTCTCGTACCAGAAGCCGACCAGGAGGTAGGACATCAGCCCGACGCCTTCCCAGCCGAAAAACAACTGCACAAGGTTGTCCGCCGTCACCAGCATCAGCATGGCGAAGGTGAAGAGAGAGAGGTAAGCGAAGAAGCGCGGCCGTGACGGGTCCTCGGACATGTAGCCGATCGAGTAGACGTGGACGAGGAACGACACCGTCGTCACGACAACGAACATGACGGCGGTCAACGTGTCGATGCGCAAGGCCCAGTCGGCGACGACCTTGCCGGAGGTGAACCAATTGCCAATCACGACATGCGCGTCCGCGCCCCCCGCGACCATGACGAAAGCGATCCAAGCGAGGACACAGCAAACCCCGAGAAGGCCTGATGTGACGTACTCTGCGCCGCGCGCGCCAATCCAGGGCCCGAAAATGCCGGCGATCAGAAAACCGAGAAGCGGCAGGAAAACGATTAGCTGGTACACCGATCTCAGCCCTTCAACGAATTGATGT
>CAVPPX010000003.1:0-9110 GCA_963707355.1 uncultured Alphaproteobacteria bacterium
CAGCGGATTCGGGCTTCCCACCGCCTATCATAGCCGGCACGAACAAGCCGATGTTCCCTATCGATACTATTCTTCGCTCATCGACATGGCGAAGGCTGTCGATATTCTCATTGTGATCGCGCCCGGCGGTCCTGCGACACGTCACATTATCAATGCTGAAGTGCTGGCGGCGCTCGGTCCCGACGGCGTGTTGATCAATGTCGCCCGCGGCTCGCTGGTCGACGAGAAAGCGCTGATCGAGGCGCTGCGGAACAAAACGATTTTGGCCGCCGGCCTCGATGTCTTCGACAACGAGCCTCGCGTGCCGCAGGAGCTGATCGCGCTCGAGAACGCGGTGCTCCTGCCCCATGTCGGCTCGGCGTCGATCAAAACGCGCCGGGCGATGGCGGAATGCGTAGTTTCAAACATACTGGCCTGGGCCGACGGCAAGCCGCCGCTGACCCCCGTGCCCGAGACCCCATGGCAGGGGCAGTGGGGGAAGGGCGGATAAAGCCGGCGAAACAGTCAAGCCAGGGATCGCTACGCCGTGTAATTGGCGCTGTCCCCGCCGGTCACGTCGTAGGTCGCGCCGCTCACCATGTAGGCCTCGTCGGACGCAAGGAATACAATTGCGGGCGCAACCGCCTCGGACTCGATCCATGGAACGCCGAGCGGCGACTTTGCGCTGAGTCTCGTTTTCGCTTCGGCTTCCAGAACAGCGGTCGGTTGCACGGAATCGAGATCGTCAACGGCCTGTGCATAGCGCTGCCGGTGTCGAGTAAGAGGCGTGTCAATGAGGCCGGGAATGACGGCGTTCACCGTGATCTTGTGTACGCCGAGCTCGAGCGCCGCCGATTTCATGAGCCCGATGATGCCCCACTTGGAGGCGGAATAAGCAGCGCCGAACTTGGTTCCGTGCCGCCCTTGCGTGGATGAGGTGACGATGATCCGTCCGCCGCCGTTTTTGACCAGATGCGGCGCAACCGCTCGGATGGCGTTGGCGGTCCCGGTCAGGTTGACGTCGATCGTATCCTGCCAGTCCGCGTCCTGCCAGTCGAGGATCGGCTTGAAGGTCTGGATGCCGGCGTTCGCGAACAGGATGTCGAGCCGGCCAAAGGCGGCTCGCGCCTGCTCGGCAGCCGCGCGCAGAGCGGGAAGATCACGTTGGTCGAGACG
Source organism: uncultured Alphaproteobacteria bacterium (assembly GCA_963707355.1). Lineage (GTDB taxonomy): Bacteria > Pseudomonadota > Alphaproteobacteria > Rhizobiales > Beijerinckiaceae > Roseiarcus. The sequence continues at coordinate 1,156 of CAVPPX010000003.1, forward strand.
CGCTTCAAGCCAGCGCGCCCCAGCGGCCTCAACCATGTGCCCCGTTTCCGCCAATTCTTCGGGAGTTGCGGGCGCAATCTCGAGCGTCGAACTTACCGGTCCGGTAATGTCGATGCCCATGACGCCGGCGCCCTCGCGGGCGAAGGCGACCGCCGTCGCGCGCCCGATGCCCCGGGCGGCGCCAGTCACGATCGCGGCCTTGCCGCTGAGACGGCCTGAGCGTTGGGTTCCCTGGGACTCCTCGGTGGTTGGGGCCATGATCCTTTCTCCCTCACCTTGCGTTTATGCCAAAGGCTGCCGAGCGAGCTGCCGGACCGCTGTATTGGCGCCGTCAGCCAACCGATGTACAACAGGGCGGTCAAGCTGGGCTGGATTTCCCGTCACTACTAACAACGACTGAGAGCGGATATTCCGTCTCGAAGGGCAAGGGTCGGACGGAGCCTGCAGAGGTCGCCGGGAGGGACAATCGATGCTCAAAACATGTGTGATCGGCCTCTGTGCCGGTTTCGTCGCGCTTCTTGCGGCGCCGCTATCCGCGTCGGCCCAGGACGCAATCGCCGCGCCTGCTCAGAAGACGATCGGCCAGCCGCAGTCGACCAAAGGCGACATGATTCCCTCGCTCGCGGTCATCAATTCCCGGGGCGCAAGTCTCCAGGGCAACATTCTGACGATGACCGACGTGGGGTTGAATTCCATCGTCTTCGCCGATCGTCCGTACAGAGCGGTCGGGCACGTCCTGACCAAACACTTCCTCAAGGAATGGGACGAGGGAAGCGAGAGTTTCGCCAAGGATCCTCCGAACGCCACGATATCGGTGCTGAGCGCGGAGGGCGATACTGTCGAGGACGCCGTCGTGGTCCTGAAATCGCCAAAGCTCGAAGGCGACAAATTGACCTTCGAAGTGACCGTGCTCGAAGGGGGACTGTCGAAGGCGACGGGACCCGCTTCCCTGTTCATCGACTGGTTTGCCGCGCGCGGTTATGGCGGTCGCGGATTCGTCGCCGGGGGTGGCGGATGGCATGGCGCCTGGTACGGTCATCCCAATTACGGCGCGGTGGCGGGAGCGGCCGCCCTTGGCCTCGGCGCCGCGGCGGTCGGAGCGGCGGCGGCTGGCGCGTACTATCATCCCTACGCCTATCCGTACTACGCTCCGCCGCCACCGCCGGCCTGCGGCTATTACCCCTATCCGCCCTGCTATTGAGGCGAGGGGGATCGGCGCGGCGGCTCAATGCGCCGGCTTATGGCTTCGAAGGGCCCGGGGGTCGATAAAGGCATGCTCGTCGAGGGAGGTTTTATGCTGGGGAATTTTTGACGCGCCGCGCGGCGCTGGTCAGCCTTGCCGCCTTTGCGGCTGGGGGCTTGAGCGGCTGCAATACGACGCCATCCGCCGGAATCCAACCTGTGGCTGCCTCCGGCCTGGGCGGCGCCATCAGTGTCGATACGACGCCGCTGGTGGCTTATGTCGGCAATCCCACTGCGGGCTGGGTGCAGCAGGCCTTGCCCGGCGCGCTTGCCAGGGTTCTCGGGTCGAGGGCGCCTGGCGGGCTTCACGTGCGTATCGACACGCTCTATCTGGGCAACGGTGGACCGGCCGATCCCGACCGGATGAGAGGCGTCGCGATCCTCGGCGGCAGGACGATCAAGGTGCATGCGACCTCGACCTATTGGCCGAGCCCGACCGATCAAGCGCTGCCGGAACAGGCGCTGCAGGGCCGCGTGCAGGCGTTGTCTGTCGCCTTCGCTTACCGGTTGAGGCGCAAAATCGGGTCGTAACGGCGCTGAGGCGCTGTTAGCCAGCCGCCGCGTTCCTTTGGCCCTTGCGCGGCGCTGCGGCTTTCTTGATTGTTCCGCGCTCGCGCTTGGTCTTAACGGCTTTGGCGGCGGCTTCTTTGCGATGGGCTTGCGGATGGAGCGCCGAGATCGCGCCATGACGTCTCGGTGAGCTCGACGTCATAATGCTCGGCCGCCTTCTTGATATTGGCGAAGGCCAAGGCGCGATCTTCATCCGACACGTCCGTCACCTGATCGAATCGCGCGACGGCGTTGCGAACGTGTTTGGCGTCGGTCATCGGCTCTTTGCGTTGCTTCGGGAAGGCGAACACGGCGTCGGGCAAGTCGCCTTTGGCCGTAAGCTCCCCATGCTTCTCATGGGGCTTCCAGGTTGCTTGCATCAGAAACTCCTTGTCTTTCGCCTTGGGCGCGGACCCGCTCCACGGGGGCGTACCTCAGAAAACGCAAGAAGAGCCTCTTTTGTTTCGCAAAGCGGGAGGGCTAACCCCCTGCGGCGCCGGGCGCGAGATATTGGACTCCGCCTGCCGGCCGGCGATAAAGCGCGAGCGTAGCAATCAGGCCGCAGACCGCCGCGAAGCTCATCCAGTAGCCGGGAGCGGCCTTGTCGCCGGTGTGGGCGATCAGCCAGGTCGAGATCAGGAGCGACGAGCCGCCAAGCGTGGTCGCGAGGCTATAGGCGAGCGAGAAGCCCGACGTGCGCACGGACGCGGGGATGATCTCGGTCAGCGCCACGACCATCGCGCCATTGTAGCAGGCGTAGATGAACGACAACCACAGCTCGACCGTAAGCATGCGGTCGAAAGTCGGCTCCCGCACCAGCCAGGAGAGCGCCGGATAGGCGGTCAGAAGGGCGAGAATCGCGAAGGTGAGGAGGATCGGCTTGCGGCCGATCCGATCCGAAAGAGCGCCGGACAACGGCAGCCAGACAAAATTCGACGCCGCAACCGCAATTGTCACCAGGAGCGCGTCGGATTCGGTGAGCTTGAGCACGCTGCGGCCGAAAGTGGGCGTGTAGACCGTGATGAGGTAGAACGACACCGTCGTCATCATCACCATCGCGACGCCGCCGAGCACGATCGGCCAGTTGGCGCCAAGCGTGGCGAAGATCTGCGCCGTTGTCGGGTGGACTTTTCGCGCCGCGAACTCGGCCGTTTCCTCAAGCTTGCGCCGGATCATGTACAGGAACGGCACGATGGCGCAGCCGATGAAGAACGGGATGCGCCAGCCCCAGCTCGAGGCCGCTTCGGGCGTCATGAAGTTGGCGATCGCGTAGCCGAGCAGCGCGGCGAACACGACCGCGACCTGCTGGCTCGCCGATTGCCAGCTCACGGTGAAGCCCTTGTTTCCGGGCGTCGCCATCTCCGACAGATAGACCGAGACGCCGCCAAGCTCGACGCCGGCGGAGAATCCCTGCAGGAGGCGCCCAAGCACCACCAGCGTTGGCGCGAGCACACCGATGCTCGCGTAGCCCGGCACGAAGGCGATGAGGATTGTGCCGCAGGCCATGATCGAGAGCGTGAGAATAAGCCCTTTGCGGCGGCCGATGCGGTCGACGTACGGCCCCAGCGCCAGCGCGCCGATCGGACGCATCGCGAATCCCGCCGCGAAACTCAGGAAGGTCGCCATCAGCGAGGCGTAGGGATCGTGGCCCGGGAAGAAGGTCTGCGCGATCTGCCGGGCATAGATGCCGAACAGAAAGAAGTCATACATTTCGAGGAAATTGCCGCTGGTGACGCGCAGAACGGTCTTGATTCGGTCGAACTTCGTTTCGGCCATCGCATTCCTCCCTCAGCGTGCCTGTTAGGCCATGAAACTGAGGCCGAATGGAAGCATAGCGACTATCGCCGCGCCCAAGGCGCCGCAGCGCGGCCGGCCGCCGCGCCGGTCGCGAATGAGGCCTGTAACAGATAGCCACCGGTCGGCGCTTCCCAGTCGATCATCTCGCCGGCAACGAAAGCGCCGGGGCGCTTCCTCAGCATGAAGTCCTCGTCGATCTCATTCCACGAGACGCCGCCGGCGGTCGAGATCGCCCTCGCGATCGAAGCTGTTCCGACGAGGCGAAGGGGGCAGGTCTTGACAAGGCGAGCGAGCGCGCCGCCTTCGGGAAGAGGTCCTGATTCGCGCAGGATGTTGATCGCGGCAGGCGCAAGGCCGGCGCCTTTGCGCAAGAGCGTCGACATGGACGGGCCGGGCTTGCGCTTCAACCGCGTCGCAAGCGTGGCTTCGCTGAGGTCGGGCTTGAAGTCGATATTTATCGTCGCCAATTCATGAGTTGCGATCGCCTCCCGGAGTGAGGCGGAGAGCGCGTAGATCACGCCGCCTTCGAGGCCGGCGCTCGTGACCATCGCCTCGCCGCGAACGCGCATCCCGCCGTGAGAAATCGCTACATTTTTGAGTGGCGCGCCGGCGAAGGTTTCCCGTATCTTCGGCGACCAGTCGACGAGGAAGCCGCAGTTGGCGGGCTTCAGCGGCGTCACCGCAATTCCCTCGGCGCGAAAAGCCTCGACCCAACCGCCGTCCGCTCCGAGGCGCGGCCACGAGGCCCCGCCGAGCGCGAAAACGACCGACGCCGCTTGAACGCTCATCTCGCCCGACGGCGCCCTGAAACGAAGCGCTCCGTCCGGCTCAAAACCAAGAAAGCGGGAGCGGGGGACAAAGTCGACGCCAAGCCCGCCGAGGCGTCGCAGCCAGGCGCGAAGGAGCGGCGTCGTCTTGAAGCTCTTCGGAAAGACACGCCCGCTTGAGCCGACAAACGTCTCTTCGCCGAGCTCTGCGGCCCAGCCGCGAAGGCTGTCCGGCGGGAAAAGCTTAAATCGCCGGAAGAAGCCTGTCGGCGGCTGGCCCGTAACGCTCAAGAAAAGTCTGAAGCGGCTCCGAATGGGTCAGATTGAGGCCGCCTCGGCCCGCAAGCAGGAATTTGCGCGCCGGGCTCGGACTCGCATCATGGACCACGACGCTTCGCCCGGCGCGCGCCATCGTCTCCGCCGCCATCAACCCCGCCGGCCCTGCGCCAATGACGATCGCACTGGTTTCCGCCTTCATACCCACGCCTTCCGCAAACTCGCGCCGGCGCATAGCATAGCGTTCGTCCGAGAAGCCGGAGCTCCGATGGCCGACGCCGCTGATTTCCGCCGCATCGCGCTCTCTTTCGAGGGCGCCGGCGAATATCCGCATTTCGACCGCCGCGCCTTCAAAGCGCGCATCACCTTTGCGACGCTCGCGCCGGACGAACTCAGCGCCAACATCAAATTCGCGCCGGACGAACAGGCGTTGAAATGCCTCGTCGCGCCCGACGCGTTCGCGGCGCTCGACAACGCCTGGGGCAAGCGCGGCTGGACCTCCGCGACGCTCGCGGCGCTCAGCGAAGCCGAACTCAAGGCGGCGCTGGAAATGGCCTGGCGCCATGCGGGGCCGAAGGCGAAAGCGCGCAAGCGGCGGTAAGCACGGACGTCCGTATCGCCGCCCGAGCCCTCATCCGGCTGGCGATAGCCCGTCCGGAAGGACGGGCGTTCTTTTGAACGCCCTATGCGCCAGCCCCCTTCTCCCAGGGGGAGAAGGGGTTCCCTCTGCTCCGCCGCGCCTCTTCTCCCCACAGCGTCCCGAGGAGAGCGCCCGCCCTCCCTTCTCCCCCTGGGAGAAGGTGTCGCCGAAGGCGACGGATGAGGGCTCGCCAGATCGCTAGCTCGCCAGCTTCTCGCTCTCCATCCAAAGCCGCCTGGCCGCCGTATCGTCGCGCGCCGCCGCGGACGGCTCCTTGACCGCGCGCTTGACGAAATACCCCCCGGTTGTGTCGGCGACCTCGGGCGAGGATGCGAGGTAAACGAGCGTGTCGGCGCCCTTTTCCGGCGAGATGAAGAACAGTCTGAGGAAACGGATCAGACCGCCCGCGAAGCCGCCGCTGGAATCGCCGAACCGCGTCGCGACGGCGCCGGGATGCAGGCAATTGGCGGTGACCTCGGTCCCGGCCAGGCGCCGGGCGAGCTCGTGGGTGAACAGGATATTGGCGAGCTTCGAGCGGCCGTAGAACTCTAAGCCCGTTGTAACCCTTGGCGCTCTGCAAGTCGCTGAAATCAAGGCGCATGCCCTGGTGGGCGGATGATGACGTCGAGACGATCCGCGCTGGCGCCGAGGCGACGAGCTTGTCGCGCAGCGCCTCGGTCAGCACGAAATAGGCCATGTGGTTGAGGGCGAAAGTGAGCTCGAGGCCTTCGGACGTCACGCGCCGGTAGGAGAAAAGTGCGCCGGCGTTGTTGATCAGCACGTCGATGCGCGGCTCATTTGCCGCGATCGTCTCTCCGACCTTGCGCGTTTCCGCCATGCTCGAGAGATCCGCCAGATGCAGGCGATGGCCGAGCCCCGGCGCTTTCGCCTCGAGCTTCTGCATCGTCGCTCGCGCGCGCGCTTCATCGCGGGCGATGAAAACGATGCGCGCGCCCAATCCCGCGAGCGCGAGGACGGCGACTTCGCCGATGCCCGAGGTCGCGCCGGTGGCGACGATGGTCTTGCCTTGCATCGAATGGATCCCCCGGCTTCAGCCTCGAGGCCCTGACACTTAAGCGCGCTCAGGCGCCGCCAAAAGGGGACGCCCGATCACATGCCGGCGACGAGGGCGAGTGCATCCCCGGGTTTCGCGGGCGATCCGCCAGCGTTACGACCATCATGAGAGGAGCAATCGATGACCGTAGACCAGCAGGGGCTGACGCTCGCCGGCGCGCCCGAATTCGGCGAAAGCCTTCGATCGCGCGATGGCCGACTATTACGGGTTGACCGGCGATCCGGTCGGCGTGCTCAAATCCGCGCTCGCGCGCGATCCCGGTTTCGCTTTGGGCGGGGTCGCGATCGCGGCGCTCTCTATGATCGGCGGCTTTCCGGCGACCATCCGGAGGTCATGAGCGCGCTTCGCGCGGCCGAAGCGGCGGTCAGGCGCGCCTCACAGCGCGAGCAGACCCATCTTGCCGCCGCCAAGGCTTGGGCGGGGGGCGCGTTCTCGCAGGCGATCATGCGTTGGGAGCAGATCCTGGCCGATCACCCCACCGACGCGCTCGCCTTGCGGCTCGTGCAGGACGCTTACTTCTTCCTCGGCCGGTCGGCCGCCATCCGCAACTGTGCCGAGCGGGTGCTGCCCGCCTGGGATCGCGACAACCCGCTCGCTGGCTTCGTCCTCGGGCTTTACGCCTTCGGGCTCGAGGAGACCGGCGATCTCAAGCGGGCAGAGGACTTCGGGCGCGAGGCGCTGGCCCGTAACCCGCGCGACGCCTGGGCGACGCATGGTTTGGCCCATGTGATGGAGACCGCGAACCGGCACGAGGAGGGCGTCGCCTTTCTCAAGTCGACACGGGGCGATTGGGCGCACGCGCATTTCATGGCTCACCACAACGGCTGGCACCTCGCCCTCTTTCTGATCGAGCAGGGGCGGTTCGACGAGGTTCTTGCCGACTACGACCGCTTCACCGCGCCGAAGCTCGCCGATGACGCGACCCTCGACCGCATCGACGCCGCTTCGCTTCTGTGGCGGCTCGAACTCGCCGGCGTCGATGTCGGCGACCGTTGGGCGCTGGTCGCCGAGCAATGGATGGCGCATGTCGACGACCATCTGCTCGCGTTCAACGATCTCCATTGCGCCTTCGCCGCCGCGCGCTCGCCCGAGCCCGATCACGCCGCACGCCTGCGGCAGTCGCTCGACGAGTATGAGCGCACGGGTTCTGGCGAGAACCGGGAAGTGACGTCCGAAATTGGCCGGCCCTTCATCGATGGCGTGCTTGCTTTCGCGGCCGGCGACGACAAGCGCGCCGTCGAAGCGATCCTGTCCGTCCGCAATGACGCGGCCAGGATCGGCGGCAGCCACGCGCAGCGCGAAATCATCAACCTGACGCTGATCGCCGCGGCGCAACGCTCGGGACAGGCGAGCCTGGCCCGCACGCTTGTCGCCGAACGCGGCCGATCCGGTCCAGGGCCGGGCCTTAGAATGAGCCACTCGTCCCGTTGAGCACTCAGGCGCGTCGCCCGGTAACGCATATCGGCGACGTAACACCACAAGCCGTTGAACGCCAGGACAACGACAATTGTCGAGTTGAGCTACGGTTGTTTACGGTTTTCCAATAGGTTAGCCAAATTCCCGTGTGAGCGTGGCCGCAATGCACACACGGCAAAAATGGAGTATGAAG
>CAVPPX010000004.1:0-14420 GCA_963707355.1 uncultured Alphaproteobacteria bacterium
TTGTTCACGGCCGAGCACGAGGAGCCGCGTCGAAGCTTACAGAAATTCATCGCCGCCGAGATCAATCCTCATGTCGACGAATGGGAGGCGGCCGGTCAGCTTCCGACGCACGAGCTGTTCAAGAAGCTCGGCGACCTCGGCTTTCTCGGATTGAACAAGCCGGTCGAATTCGGCGGCGCGGGGCTCGATTATTCTTACGCCTTGATGATGGCGGAGGAATTGGGGGCCGTGCACAGTGGCTCCGTTCCGATGGCGATCGGGGTCCATACCGATATGGCCACGCCCGCGCTCGCCCGGTTCGGTTCGGACGCCTTGCGCCGCGAGTTTCTCGCGCCGGCGATTTCCGGCGAAATGGTCGCTTGCGTCGGCGTGTCCGAACCGGGCGCCGGCTCCGACGTCGCCGAGATCAAAACCAGCGCGCGGTCGGACGGCGACGATTACGTCATCGATGGCGGCAAGATGTGGATCACCAACGGCGCGCAAGCCGACTGGATGTGCCTGCTCGCCAACACCGGCGACGGTCCGAAGCATCGCAACAAATCGCTGATCTGCGTGCCGATGAAAGCGAAGGGCGTCACCGTCGCGCGCAAGCTCGACAAGCTCGGCATGCGCGCCTCCGACACCGCGCAGATTTTCTTCGAAGGCGTGCGGGTTCCGAAGCGCAACCGCATCGGCGACGAGGGCAAGGGCTTCGTCTACCAGATGATGCAATTCCAGGAAGAGCGGCTATGGGCGGCGGCGGCGTGCCTCAAGGCGCACGAACACACGATCGCCGAGACGATCGCCTATGCGCGGCAGCGCAAGGCCTTCGGCCGCAGCATCCTCGACAACCAGACGGTGCACTTCAAGCTCGCCGAATTGCAGACGGAGATCGAGCTCCTGCGCTCGCTCATCTATCGCGCCGCAGAAGCGATGATCGAGGGCGCCGACGTGACGCAACTGGCGTCGATGGCGAAGCTCAAGGCCGGTCAGTTGGGACGCGAATTGCCGAGCGCCTGCCTGCAATATTGGGGCGGCATGGGCTACATGAACGAGACGCCCGTGAGCCGCGCCTTCCGCGACGGCCGTCTTGCCTCCATCGCCGGCGGCGCCGACGAAGTGATGCTGACGATTTTGTGCAAGGGCATGGGCACCTTGCCGGGCATGGGACAGTGAAACTCGACTTTGCGCCGCGCGTGAAATTGCGGCACAAGGGGCCGTGAGTTTCGCGGCCTGCGCCCCCGCATTGTGAGCGCCGCTCGCTCGATGTCCTAGGAAGACCAGCAGGAGAAGCCTTGAAGCTCTCGATCGTCATTGCCGCAGGCGCCGTCGTTGTGTCGCTCGCCCCGCAAGCGGCCGTCTCGGGTCCGGCCGAATATCATCGCGGCTATCGCGATTGTCTCGCCGGCCGATATGACGAGGACGAAGACAGTCGCTCCTACCGTTCGGGATGCCGGGACGCGCAAGATGAACGCGGGGACAACGAACCGCCCCGCCATTGGCGACCGGATCGAGGCCCCCCCGGTCCTCCGCCCGGCCCTCCAGGTTTCCCACAGGCCGGACTTCCCGACCTCCGCGGCACGGACCCCGTAAGGGCCCTGCAAGTGCTGGGCTCTCTCGGATACAGGAATGTCGGGACCTTGGTCGCAGGCGGGGCCATCGCGGGAATTTACTTCAATCCTCGAACGCGGGAATGCGTCCAGGTCACCAACGTGAATGGGCGGATCGTCGATGCGCACCCAAGCAGGGATGCGCGGTGTCGCTGAAATCTCAATGCTTAAGATTCATGAACGGCACGCTGCCGCCGCTTTGTCGAAACAGTCCAACCGATCGGTTCGACGCTAAGGGGCCGCCTCGCGACGGCTGAGCTCCGCCTCCACCCGGTCGAGCGCCTCGCGCAAAGCCTGCGCCTTGCCGACGGTTCCCGAATTGTCCTTTGCCGCCGTTGCGCCCCGAGGCTCGGCCTTGCCGCGCATCTCGCGCGCCTGGCGTGTTCCGATCGCCTTGGCGCGATCGTGCGCCTCGCGGAGGCGCCGGGCCGTGGCCTTGAGCGCATCGACGGACTGGCGCTCGATTTCCGGCGGCCGGGTGACCGCGACGAGTTCGAGTTCGGCGCCGCTCAGGAGCCGAGCCTCCTCTTTGGACGCATCATTCATTCGGCAAGCTCCTGATCTCTGCGCCGACCCTCGGCCACATCGCGAAGCCTGTTCTAGTTCGTTCCGAAGACAAGCTCCACCGCCTCGCGCGACATTGTCCGCGCGGCGGGATATAGGTTCGCCTGGCTACCGGGGATAAGAACCGGGACTCCAGACCCCCGAAGGTTCTCATCACCATGATTCCCGCCGCCCGCGCTGCTGCCGCGATCGAAGTTCTTTCCGACATCGAAACTCGTCGCCGACCCGCGGCCGACGCGATGAAGGATTGGGGCCTGTCGCATCGCTTCGCCGGCTCGGGCGACCGGGCGGCGATCTCGGGCCTCGTCTATGATGCGCTGCGCCGGAAAAGCTCGTCCGCCTGGATGATGGGCGAAGCCGGCCCGCGCGCCGAAATGCTGGGCGCGCTGAGACAGACCCAGAACCTCGACGTCGAGGCGATCGCCGCGCTGTTCTCCGGCGAGGGCCACGCGCCGGCGAAGCTCACCGAAACCGAACGCGAGCGGCTTGCGGCTGCGGACCTCGCGGGCGCGCCCTCGCATGTCATGGGGGATTTCCCCGAATGGCTCGCGCCGCAACTCGAGGCGAGCTTTGGCGCCTCCGCCGCCGAGGAGGGCAGGGCGCTCGCCGAGCGCGCGCCGGTCGATCTGCGGGTGAACCTTCTCAAGACCAATCGCGACAAGGCGCTCCGCGCGCTCGCCCATCTCAAGCCCGCGCCGACGCCGCTCTCGCCCGTCGGCATGCGCATCGCCATGCGCCCGGACGGCCGCGCGCCGCCGCTCGCGTCCGACCCGGCTTACGTCAAGGGCCTCGTCGAGTTGCAGGACGAGGGCTCGCAGCTTGCCGCGCTCCTCGCGGAAGCCAAGCCCGGCATGCAGGTCCTCGACCTTTGTGCGGGCGCGGGCGGCAAGACGCTGGCGCTCGCCGCCGCGATGGGGAACCACGGGCAGATCTACGCCGCCGACCCCGACGCGCATCGCCTTGCGCCGATCTTCGCCAGGCTCGCCCGCTCGGGCGCCCGCAATGTCCAGGTGCGGGCGCCGAGGGGTCAGACGGACGTGCTCGGCGATCTCAAGGGACGCTGCGATCTGGTGCTGATCGACGCGCCATGCACCGGCTCCGGCGCCTGGCGGCGCAATCCCGACGCCAAATGGCGCATCCGTCCCGGCGCGCTCGAGCAGCGCATCAAGGATCAGGACGAGACGCTCGACAGCGCGTTGCGTTTCGTCAAGCAAGGCGGGCGCATCGTCTATATCACGTGCTCGGTCCTGCGGGCCGAGAACGAGGACCGGATCGCCGGGTTCATGGCCCGCCACGACGATTGCCTGCCGATCGACGCGAAGGCGCAGGCGAGTGCGGCCGGCCTGCCGGCGCTCGCCGAGCATCGATCGACGCTCGGCGCCGGCTTTCGGCTGAGCCCCAGAACGACCGGCACCGACGGCTTCTACATCGCGACGTTGGCGCGGGTCTGAGAGGGCGCGGACGTGCCAAACTGCGCTGCAAATTCAGCGGCATTAGCGCCCAACCTCGCCCTAGGCGCCGCGAAGCGGCCTCGAAAGCCTGCCCTGAGCTTGTCGAAGGGGACGCTCCAGGGGTGCAAACGAAGCGACGAACTGGACCATCCTTCGAGACGCCGCGTTGCGCGCGGCCCTCGAGGCATGAGATCCGTGGGGTTCGGCGCCATTCCGAAGCTCCACCTGGGCAGTTAGTTTTTTTATTTGAATCGGCCGTAACCCATTGAAAAGTCCCAATTCGAAAAAATAATCGCTAGTAAACGCCAGTAAATTAACTAACGTTTATTTGCATTTTGCTGGCGTTTATTTGCTTTTATTTGCAGCAAGTTCGCGCGCTGGTTTGATCGATCGCCCGGGGGATCGCTCGGCGGCCGCGGCGCCGTTGTGGGCTCGGTCAAGCGGAGTCACAATGGTCCGATGTCCCTCGCCCCGTTCTCCTCAGCCCCCGCCGCTCCCGAGCCCCTGACCTTCCGCGAGGCGCGCGACCGGCTGCTCGAGCTTGGGCAAGACTATCACGGCGCGCGCGCCGCCTTCTCCTGGCCGCGTCCGCCCGAGTTCAATTGGGCGCTCGAATGGTTCGACGCCGAGCTCGCGGCGGGAGAGCACGGCGAGAGAATCGCGCTCAAGGTCATCGGCGAGCGCGTCGAGACGCGGACCTTCGCCGATCTGCGCCTCGAATTGTCGCGCCTCGCCAACGGCCTGCGCTCGCTCGGCGCCAAGCGCGGCGATCGTCTTCTGATGATGCTGGGCGTGGTTCCCGAACTCTGGGCGACGATGCTCGCGTCGATGAAGCTCGGCCTGGTGCTGATCCCGGCCATGCCGACGCTTGGGCAAGCCGACATCGCCGATCGTATCGAGCGCGGACAGGCCAAATATCTGGTCGCGCATGGCGCCGACGCGGAGAAATTCGCTGGCCTTGCGGAGGGCGTCCATCGCATCGCGGTCGGCCCGGCCCCGCACTCCTGGCGGCGTTACGCCACGCTGCTCGGCACCCAGTTCTTCACCCCCGATGGCCCGACCAAGGCCGACGATCCGATGCTTCTCTATTTCACCTCGGGCACGACCGCGCGCTCGAAGCTCGTCGTGCATACCCACTCGAGCTATCCGATCGGGCATCTCTCGACGATGTACGGGCTCGGGATCAGGCCCGGCGACGCGCATCTCAACATATCCTCGCCCGGCTGGGCCAAGCACGCCTGGTCGAGCTTTTTTGCGCCCTGGAACGCCGGCGCGACGATCGTGGCGCTCGCCTTGCGCTTCGAGCCGCGCGCCGCGCTCGACGTGCTGGTCGAGCATCAGGTCACGGTCTTCTGCGCCCCGCCGACCGTGTGGCGGATGCTGATCCAGCACGATTTGAGGCAATGGAAGGTCGTTTTGCGCGAGGTCAACGCGGCGGGCGAGCCTGTCAATCCGGAGATCATCGAGCAGGTGCGACGCGCCTGGGGCTTGCCGTTGCGCGATTCCTACGGGCAGACCGAGACCACCATGATGATCGGCAATTCGCCCGGACAGCCGGTCGTTCCAGGCTCGATGGGCAGGCCCCTGCCGGGCTATCGGGTCGTGCTTCTCGACGCCGACGGGCTCGAGAGCGACACCGGCGAGATCGCGCTTCCTTTGCGTCCGCGCGCGGTCGAACTCATGTCCGGCTATCAGAACGAGCATGGGCAGCTCATGCCGATCGAGGGCGAATATTATAAGACCGGCGACGTCGCCTCGCGCGACGCGGACGGCGCCATCACATTCATCGGCCGGGCCGACGACGTGTTCAAATCGAGCGACTATCGTCTAAGCCCGTTCGAACTCGAAAGCGTGCTGATCGAACATCCCGCGATCGCAGAGGCCGCCGTCGTGCCCGCGCCCAATTCCATGCGCCACACGATCGCCAAAGGCTATGTCGCGCTGGTCCGGGGCTGCGCCCCCGATCGTGAGACGGCGGCGGCGATCTTCAAGCACATGCGCGGGCGCCTGTCGGCCTACAAGCTCGTGCGTCGGCTTGAATTCTATGAATTGCCCAAGACCGTGTCGGGCAAGATCCGGCGCGTCGAATTGCGTATGCGGGAAAGCGCGCTCGCCGAGCGCGGCGAACGCGCGGAGGCGGAATTCAGGATCGAGGATTTTCCGGATACGGAATGAAAACGGCCCCGCCTGGGAGAAAAGCGGGGCCGTGACGCTAAAAGGGGGTGCGCGATTCCCCTCTCCTACGGGAGAGGGGTTGGGGTGAGGGTTCGCGCGTAGCGCTCCTGTTAAAGACCCTCATCCGGCCCTTCGGGCCACCTTCTCCCCAAGGGAGAAGGGGCTAACTTACATCGCGGTGAGCGAGCCGTGGCCCTTCGGGGTCTTCATGCCTTCGCAGGTGCCCTTGGCGACATATTTCCAGTGGCCGGGATCGTAATCGACGGTCGACGTTCCGGCGCAGGTCGTGCCGGCGCCGGCGGCGCAATCGTTCTTGCCGGCCATGGCGATGCCGTAGCACTTGTCGGCGCCCGGCTGGACGGGGGCGGGGCCAGCTTTGGCGGCGGTGGCGATCGCGGCGGCGAGCGAGCAGGCGAGGGTGGCGGCGGTGATGGCGGTTCTGGCGTTCATCCGAAAATCTCCAAAGAAGCAATAGGATCGAGTTGGTCAGACGGCACCGCAGCCTGACCTTTGGAGCGTTGGCGGCTCCTGCAGCCAGTACGTCCTTCGGGCGCGGCGGTTACCGCCGGGCTGAATCACGAATTCGTGATCGCCCGGGCGGAGCGCGGTCTTTGCTCGCTTGAAACAGAACGGATTGGGGCCAAATATCAGCGAGCGCCGTCGAGAGGGCGCATCCCATGACCAAAATCCACCCACGTCGTCTGTCCCCATTGCTCCGCGGTCAACCGCATCCCCGCCGACCGTCCCGCGTCGGAAGCCACGTGCGGAGCCTGCAAGGCGAACCTGTTCTCCGGCGAGCCGATCGCGCTGACGTCGAAGACGTTCGACAAGCACGTCGAGCGCAACGATATGCCGCTGATCGTCGATTTCTGGGCGCCCTGGTGTGGGCCGTGCCGTACGATGGCGCCGATCTTCGACAAGGCGGCGAAGGAGCTCGAGCCCCGCGCCCGCTTCGCCAAGGTCAATGTCGACGAGGAGCCGGCGATTGCAGCGCGCTTTGGCATTCGCGGCATTCCGACTTTGATCGCGTTCGAAAAGGGCAAGGTCGCCAAGCAGCACTCTGGCTTGGTCGACCTCAATTTTCTAAAAGGGCTGGCGCATACGGACTGATCGGGCGCCTTCGGGAGCGCCCGCGCTGAAGTCAGCGCGTTCCTGCGGTGTCGACCGTGCCGCCTGGGCAGCCAGGATCGGTTGCCGCGGACCCCGCGATCAGAGGGCCAAGCGAAGGCTCGTCGCCGATTTCGCCTGCAAGACCGATCGTCAGCTCCACGATGAGGTTGCGCCCGCGAATCCGCTTGCAGGAGACGCGAACCCGATCGCCGGCTCCCTCGCCGAAACTCTCGTCGAACGCGTCGCGTATGGCTTTGCCGGTGATCTCGCCGCCGACGTTGGAGGCGAACAAGCCTTGCGCCTTCGACGCGTTGAGCTGGTCCACGAGCGCGATCGCCCGGGAGAAATATTCGTCCGCCAGTCGGCAGGGAAGCAGGTCCCATGCTTGATCCACTCGTGTCGTTCGAGATTGGACTGCGTGCCGGGCATCACCTGAGCCAGCTTCTGTCGCGTCGCGTCGCTCAGTTTTGGCTCCGGGAGCCGATCCCAGTCGCCATCCTTGTCCGCCAGGCTCATTTCCGGCGGCACGTCGCAATAGGCGTTGCGCCTTGGCTGAGGCCAGAGACCATGCAGCGTGAAATGCGTGGCGTCGAAGCGGTCCGGAGATTCGGTTGCGCATTCCGGTTTATCGCGCTTCGTTTCGCAGAAGGCCGGCTGCCAACTGACCGAAAGGACGTACGCGGCGCGTCGCGTGTCGTTGTCCCTGTCTTCGCCGGTCCCGGGCTCTTGCGGCTGGCTCGACCCGTCGGCGGAGACGACATGCTCGCCGCAATCGACCGCCACCCAACGGCGCGCCGGGTCGGCGCCCTGGACCTCGATGAAATAGTGCGACGCATTCGGTTTGTTCTTCGCGATCATAGGGTAAGACTTGCCGGGCTCGGTCTTGATCTCGCCGGGGTTCGTGGCGTTGCGGATCGATTGCAGCGCCGGGCAGGTCTCCCGGGCGATGAAAAACCCGGTGAGCGGCACTTCGGCCGCCGCCTCGGACGCGGGGAGCGCAACCATGGCCGCCGCCGCGAGAAACCAGCTTCGATACATCAACGGCTCCATGCGAGGGTGACGATGCTAAAGACGAGAAAAGTGGTTGAGGCGAGCCTATAACCTTTCGGGCGACCATGCCGGGTTTCTAAGCAAGTTTGCGTTGGCGCACCAACGCAAACTTGCTTAATTCCTTTGATTTCGCAGGATTTGAGCCGAAAACCGGCATCCACTTTTCGGCAATCCTGCTTAGGACTGATGCGAGAATGACCGCGCTCGTCACCGGCAGTTCAGGCCATCTGGGCGAAGCGCTCATGCGCACGTTGCGCGCCTCCGGCCGCGCCGCCCTCGGCCTCGACATCATTCCTGGGCTGTTCACCGACGTGATCGGGTCGATCGCCGACCGCGCCCTGGTCGCGCGCAGCCTGCAGGGCGTTGACGCGGTGCTGCATGTTGCGACGTTGCACAAACCGCATGTGGCGACCCATACGCGGGACGCCTTCGTCGAGACCAATGTTCGCGGCACGTTGATCCTGCTCGAGGAGGCGGCTCGCGCGCGCGTCCGCGCTTTCGTCATGACCTCGACGACGAGCACGTTCGGCGATGCGCTGAAACCCCCGCAGGGCGAGCCGGCGGCCTGGATCCATGAGGGCGTCGCGCCGGTCCCGAAGAACATCTACGGCGTGACCAAGACCGCGGCCGAGGACCTCTGCCAATTGTTTCATCGCAACGAGGGCCTGGCGGCGATCGTGCTCAGGACCTCACGCTTCTTTCCCGAAGAGGACGACGATCCGGCGGAGCGAACGTCTTATGCTGACGACAACGCGAAGGCGAATGAATATCTGTTCCGCCGGGTCGCGATCGAGGACGTCGTCGACGCGCATTGCCTTGCGATCGAGCGGGGTCCCGCGATCGGCTTCGGGAAATACATCATCAGCGCGACGACGCCGTTCCTGGCCTCGGATTGCGCCAGCCTGCGCGTCGATGCGCCAGCGACGTTAAGCCTGCGCGCGCCGGGATGGGAAGATGAATACGCGCGGCGCGGCTGGCGCATGTTCCCGAGCATAGACCGCGTCTACGACAATGCGCTGGCGCGCCAAGACCTCGGGTGGCGGCCGAAATGGGACTTCGCCGCGATTGTCGAACGCTTGCGCGAGACCGGCGACATCCGCGGGCCGCTCGCCAAGCAGATCGGCGTGAAAGGCTATCATGCCGAGCGGTTCGAGGGCGCGCCCTATCCGGTGACGGGAGCGCGAATTTGAGCGAGTTCGCGGCATGGATGCGGCTCGACCGGCCAGGGCGAGACGCCGCGTTGCTGAGGCCGTACGGCGGCGGCTGGCTGCTTCAAGGCGCGGCCGCATTCGATCACGACGGCGCGCCCGTGGCGGTCGCCTATCAGGTGGTGGTCGATGCTCGTCACGAGACCAAGCGGGGAACCATCAGCGGCTTTCTAGGGGACAAGACGATCCAGCACGAGATCCGCCGTGACGATGAGGGTTGGCGTCTGAATGGCGCCGAGGTCGCAGGGCTCGGGCCCCTGGTCGACCTTGACTACGGCTTCACGCCGGCCACCAACGTGCTGCAGCTTTCGCGCATCGGGCTGAAGCCGGGTCAAAGCGCCGAGGTTCCTGTCGTATGGTTCGATCTGGACAGCGCGTCGCTGACGGAGCTGCCACAAAAATACGAGCGACGCAGTGAAGCGTCCTACTGGTATGAGGCGCCATCGGTTCCCTATCAGGGTGTCTTGGAAATCGCCCCCAACGGTTTCGTCCGGTCCTACCCAGACCTATGGCGGCTTGTGGCTTGAGGAGACAATATCTTTGTCTTCATCCTTGTCTTCGCCTGAAGCTTCGCGCATAATTTCCCTATGACCAAGTCGCCCAAACCACACGCGTTGAAGATGGTTCGCTCGGCCAAAAAGGCTTCAAAAGTGACGACCCGCAGCACCTCGAAAGCAGCGAACCCTAAGGGCTCGAAGGTGCTTGGAACGACCTTCGATGGGGTACGGATTTAAAGCCGAAGGGCAAGGCGACGCATTTCACCACAGGAGAGCTTCGACGTGCGATCGCCAACGCGCGAGCGACGCGATCGGGCCGATAACCGTCGGGACGTCTTTATCAACTGCCCTTTTTCGTCGGACTATCAGGTCAATTTCCAAGCAATCGTGTTCACGGTCGTTCGTTCCGGATTCAAACCTCGCTGTGCCCGGGAGAATGATGACGGGGGAGAGATCAAATTCGATAAAATTTGCAAAATCATTCTCGAGTGCCCCTATAGCGTCCACGATATCTCAAAGACGGAGCCCGACGCGAAGTCCAAGTTGCCGCGCTTTAATATGCCTTTCGAGCTTGGCCTTTATCTTGGCGCCAAGCGGTTCGGCGGCGCAGCGCATCGATCAAAGCGGACATTGATCTTCGATCGAGACCTTTATCGCTATCAGTCCTACATTTCAGACATTGCCGGTCAGGATATTCATTCTCATGAACATCAACCGGGCCGATTGATCCAAGAACTCGCGAATTGGCTGCGCGACTTTGGCAAAGACCCGAAGGTGCCCGGGGGCAGCGCGATCGCAACAGAGTTCCTGGGAATTCAAGACCGACCTTGCGCGCATCGCGGCGGAGAAGCAGCTGGAACTGTCAGAGCTAACGTTTCGGGACTTGGCTGGAATTGCCGCAACTTGGGTTCTGCAGGAGAGCGGCGCCCGCACGGCCTAGGTCGCGCTCACGCCAGCGCCGCCAGCCGCTCGATGAGAAAGGCGCGCGCCGCTGGATCGGTCTGGAGGCCGATCGCCAGGCCGTAGGCGTTGCGCGCTGCGTCGACCTCGCCCAGTTTCGCGCAAAGATCGGCTCGCGCGACCCAATAGGGCTCAAATCCGACGAGGCCGCCCTTCGCCCCGACCTCATCCAGCAAGCCCAATCCCGCCGCGGGCCCGCGCGCATGCGCAACCGCGGCCGCGCGATTGACGGCGACGACGGGAGACGCTGTCAGGGCGAAGAGCGCGTCGTAGAGGACGGCGATCGCCTCCCAGTCCGTGGTCCCGGTCAGGCGGCGAGCGGCGTGGGCCGACTGAACCGCCGCCTCGAGCTGGAAGCGTCCCGGCGCGCCGAGCGCGCTCGCCACATGCAACAGCCCCTCGGCCTCCTCGATCGCAGACCGGTCCCAGCGTTCGACCTCCTGGTCGCTCAGCGGAACGTAGCGCCCCTGTGCGTCACGCCGCGCCTCGCGGCGCGAATGGGCGTAGAGCATCAGCGCCAAGAGCCCATCGCCTCTGGCTCGTTCGGAATGAGGGTGACGACGACGCGGCCGAGCCAGATCGCCTCCTCGGCAAGGTTGCGACCGCGCGGATCGTCGGAGAACGCTTCCGCCCAGCCATGCGAAAACGCGGCGTAGATCGCCTCCAGCGCCACGCCGAGCCGCTCCGGCAAATCCTCACGCTCCGGGATCTTGAACGGAACCCCGGCAAGGCGGATTTTCGCCTTGGCGCGCGAAAGGCGCTGCCCCATCGCGGCGGGCGAAACCAGGAAGGCCGAAGCGATCGCCGCCGCGTCCAGCCCTAAGATCGTCTGCAACATCAAGGGCGCTCGAACGGATTCCTCGATCGCCGGATGGGCGCAGGCGAACATGAGCGCGAGGCGCCGATCCGGGATGCCTTTGTCCGCGTCGGCCGCTTCCCTCAATTCGGTGTCGATCAGCTCGAGCGCTTCCGACGAAGCCTCGGCGCTGCGCCGCCTGCGGGCGGCGTCGATGAGACGGCGTCGCGCCGCGGTCGCCAGCCAGCCTTCTGGGTTCACGGGCACGCCTTGTGTCGGCCACGCAGCAAGCGCCGAGGCGAAGGCGTCTGCGAGGGCGTCCTCCGCCGCCGGCACGTTGCGGGACGTCGCCGCGAGATAGGCCACCAGCTTGCCGTAGCTCTCCCGCGCCACATGGGCCGCGATTGCGCGGGCGTCGCCGGCGTGGCGTCCCGTTGGGAAGGAGCCCTGCGGGAGCGGACGGGGCAAGGCGCGCAGTTTTGTCTTCGGCTGCGTCATTTTGGGTCGCACGGGATCAGGCGCGGCCGAAGTTCGGCTGCCCCCGTCTCGGCGTCAAGGCGCCAGGGGCCGGGCGGCGAGAGAGGACCATTGCGCGGCAACCTCAGCCTTCGGCTGCGCTGCTGGCGCGAAGCAGCCGACCAGGTAGACCAGAGACCAGAGAGCGACCACCGTCGCCAATGCAGCCACATGCGGCGTCAAGTTGCGATCGTCGATCAAGTATCCGCGGTAAAACGCCGCGTTGATGTCGATCCCGCATTTCATGATCTTTGTCCCATTCTCGCCGTCTCGAGCTGGTCACATCTCCCAGATCGGCCGCACTTCGATGGCGCCATCCTCGGCGCCAGGGCAGCGCGCCGCCCAGGAAATCGCGGAGTCGAGATCGGGAGCGTCAATGAGATAGAAGCCCCCCAACTGTTCTTTGACCTCGGCGTAGGGGCCGTTGAGCACCTGGGTCTTGCCGTTCTGGACCCGCACGGTGGTTGCGGTCGAAGTCGGGCGCAAGCGCTGGCTGGCTATCTTCACGCCGGCGTCCGATATCGCCTTGGTGTAGGCGCCATAGGCCGCCAACCGCGCTCCGGTCTGCTGTGGGCTCGCGCCAAGGATCTTCTTCTCGTCGTTGTGAATCATCAAGAGATACTGCATGGTCTTGCTCCCTGGGACGGCGCAGTTCAATTTGGCTCGCTTCGACAGCGAGCGGGAAAAAACGGCGGCTCTTATGGATTGGCTTTGAGCCGCCGCTTCGGCCGGCATTGAGCCGGAAATCAGCCAGCCATTTCACCTTCGTAGCGCGGTTCGTGGCCCTGAGCCGCTGACATCTCCCAGATCGGGCGCACTTCGATCGCGCCGAACTGCGCGCCGGGACAGCGCGCCGCCCACGAGATCGCGGCGTCGAGATCGGGCGCGTCGATGAGGAAATAGCCGCCGAGCTGCTCCTTGGTCTCGGCATAGGGGCCGTTGACCACTTGGGTCTTGCCGTTCTGGACCCGCACGGTGGCCGCGGTCGAAGTTGGGCGCAGCCGCTGGCCGCCCTTGTTAACGCCCGCGTCCCCCATCGCCTTCATGTAAGCGCCGTAGGCCGCCAGGATCGAGCCGGTCTCTTCCTGCGTCGCCCCCTGCATCGCCTTTTCGTCAGAGTGAATGAGCAACAGGTATTCCATCGTTCTGCTCCTTCTCGGATGCGCCAGCCGATCGCCGCGCTCAATGCAAAGACGCTCGATCTCGCCGCGTTTCGACACCGAGGCGGGGAGAAAATGCGCACAGGTCCAGATCGCTTATCTTTTGGGTTGAGGCGGCCGGAGAAGGAACGGCGCGGACGACAATCGGTTGCAGAAAATCAGAAAATGAGGTAAGCTTGCCTCATGAGTGATCCTGCGCTTCCCCCTGCTAAAACCGCGCGCCGCGTCGAAACGACGGGGAGAAGGCGAGCGAAAAAAATTTCAGCGTCTTTCCCGTGTAACTCATTGATAAGTCTCAATTCGGACGAGAGAATCCAAGGAAATCCAAACAAATCCAACCCCCAGAATCGGGGGTTTTTTGCGCCGAAACGGCCCACGGCCAAGGAAATCCAAAGGGACCGACTGTACCCACGCCGCGGCCGATGCCGAGCGCCCTAGGCTAGATCAAACCGAAAGTCAGCGCACAGTCAGCGCACAGCCAAGAGCGTTCGCGCTTGGTGGCCTGCTTGTTCGGTCCGACACAACATCGAGGTTGCCGTACCGTCAATTGTCAGTTAGCGTCTGTTCAACGAGGCCATATCGCGAGCATCTCGGCTGAAGTATTGGGAGGAACTGACATGGGCGCGAACGAAGCTCAAAACGTCGCCGCAATTCAGCGAGGTTTCGAAGCCTTCGCAAAAGGCGACATCGAGACGCTGAAAACGCTCTTCTCGACCCATGCAAACTGGAATCAGGCCGAAACCGGTGTATTGCGGGGAAACTATCGCGGCGTTCACGCCATCTTGGAGTTCTTCGGTCAGCTCGCTCATGAGACCCAGGGCTCATTGCTCGTCGAGCCCATGACAATGGCCGCATCCGGCGATCACGTGTTGGTTTTCGAACGGGTCACGGGTAAGCGGAAAGGGAAGACGCTGGATACCAAGGAGGTGCTGGTTTTCAAGCTGGACAACGGCGTTGTGACAGAAGTGACCGAACTTCAGTCTGACTATCCGACGGTGGCTCAGTTCTGGTCGTAGCTCGGCTCAATACAGTTTAAGCTTTGGTAGCGCGCGCCCTTCAGTCCATTCTGAAATCGGCGCGCCAGCCAAGCGCCGCAGTCGCCTTCTCGGTCGACACCTCGTCATTGGGATCGGCGATGTTGAAGGCCCCCGGCTCGCCATGGTCGATCGTGAGCAGCGCGGCGTAAGCCGCGGCATCGACATGTAGCGCCGGCGGGCTCGGCGGGCTATCCGCTCCGCTGCCGGGGCCGTACAGCCGGCCATAGCGAAGCACCACGCCTTCCATCGGCGAGGCTCCGAGGACCTGTCCTTCGAGGGACGCGACACCCCGCACGCTCACCAGCCG
>CAVPPX010000005.1:0-23009 GCA_963707355.1 uncultured Alphaproteobacteria bacterium
CGATCGACCAACGAACAGTCTACGCGCCGGATGGCGCGATCATTTGTGGCCCTAAGCTACCCGATAATGCGGAACTCTTCTCGTCAACCCCGTTATCGTGGTCGAAGTCCTGTCTCCCAGCACAGCGGCGATCGATCATGGCCGCAAGCTCAGCGGCTATTTCTCGCTTCCCAGCGTGCAGCACTATCTGATCCTTGATCCCGACCGGCGCGTCGCCATTCGCCACAAGCGCGGCTCTGGCGACGCCGATGGAAGCTCGCGTGCTGACCGAGGGCGCCGCGCGGCTCGATCCGCCGGAATTCGAGGTCGCGGTCGAGACGCTGTTCCCGCCGGCTTGGTCGGTCCTGGCCTGCCGAACTCAGAACCTGAACAGCACCAGCCCCGGCGCGGGTTCGGTGAGCCTCTCCCGGCCGCGCATGCCCAAGAAGGTGCCCTCGATCGGCGTTGGCTGGTTGAACGTGCTGTAGACGTAGCCGTTGCCGACCGTGCCCACGGGCGCCTGCGATCCGAGGGTCAAGTACGACGGCCGGGCATGCACGGTGATCTGCCGGCCTGTCGGAGCGGCCGGGCGCTTTGCGGCGTGCCTTCCAAGCGCTGTCTGACGGGGCTTCGCCTCCTGGGGCGTCGCCCCTAGAGGTCCCGTCGTCTGCACGGCGCCCTCGCCCTGCGGCCCAAGTTGGGCGTGCGCCGCTGGGGTCGCCGCGGCAAGGCCGGCCACGAGCGCGACCGCGGCCAGGAGCCGATGGACGAACCATGAAACTTCCTTTCACTCGACGCACCCGGCGCTTAACACATAGGGGCGGCGGGCCTGAATGCAATGGAGCGAGCCTCGAAGAAGCTTGGGCCCCCTTGCAAGATCGCGCCGTCAATGCCCCGGCTTTGGCGGAAAATCAATGGCCTCGGGCGGGGCCAAGCCGCTGTGGCGGGTCATGCCGGCGCCTTGCCGAGGACAGCGATCTGTCGCCGGCGAGACAAGCAGAGACCGACAGCTACGAAACCCGCCAGCAACATGACTGAGGCCGCGGGCTCCGGGGCGGAAGCCGCGGGTGGTCAAATTGGTGGGATCGGCTGGCAAAGGGGCGCCATCGACACTCTGCAATTGTTGTGCGTAGTAAGCGTTGGTGAAACGCTTGGACGGTCTCCTGGAGGATGGCGCCCACGTCCGATACTCGGAAGATTTCGGGAGCGAGTGGCTCCGACCAACAATCCCTCGTGAAGGCGCTCCTCGAGGGCATGGGCGAGGGCTTCTTCGCTTTCGATCACAGCTGGCGCTTGACCGCTTCCAATAGCGCTGCGGAGGCTATCCTCGGGGCGCCGAGCGCCGAGGTCGTTGGCGACCTTTTGTGGAACGTCCTGCCCCAGATCAGGGGGACAGAATTCGAGCGAATTTGTCGCGTTGTCATCGAGAGCCGCACGGAGAAGAATTCGAGATCAACTCGGCGTTGCGGCCTGGCCGCCGTCACGAGGTGCGAGCTTTTCCCTTTGGCCCTGACGTTGGCGTGGCGTTTCGCGACATCACCGATCGCGAAAGAGACACGCAGGCGCTCCGTGACGAGAAAATGGAGCTCGCTCGCGTTGAGCGCATCGGAGGCGTCGGCGGATTGGACGTCGATCTATCGAACGGCTTCCGCAGTCAACGCTCGCCGGAATATCTCCATCTTCACGGCCTTCCGCCAAGCGCCGTCGACAACTCGCACGAGCAGTGGGTCGCGCGCGTTCACCCGGAAGACAGAGAGCGCGTTGAGAAGTACTTTTTTGCGGCGGTCGCTGGCGCCGATAAAGAATACAAGGCTGAATATCGCATCGTTCGACCGAGCGACGGTCAAACACGATGGATTCGCGCGGTCGCGGAGATCGAGCGCGACGCCCAAGGTCGGGCTTTAAAGCTGATTGGCGCGCACCTCGACATTACCGACCAAAAAAATGCGGAAGCAACCGTGCAGGAAAGCGAGGGCCGGTTGCGGGCTGTGACGGACGCGATCCCGTTCCTCATCTCCTATCTCGATAACGATCAGACGTTTCGCTTCATCAACAAGCCCTACGATTCCTGGTTCGAACGTCCCTTGAGCGAGATCATTGGCCGTCATGTGAGCGAGGTCATGGGGCCTGCGATGTATGAAGCTCGCCGGCCCTTCATCGAGCGCGCGCTCGCTGGCGAAAGCTTGTCGTACGAGGCCGATTTTCCTCGATCGCAGGGAACAGTTCAAACCGAGATCGTGCATGTTCCGCACCGGGATCAAGCGGGACGCACCTTGGGCCTCTACACCGTCGTGATCGACATAACGGCGCGCAAACTCGCAGAAAGGGTTCTGTCCGAGAGCGAAGAGCGGTTTCGGTCGATCGCGGACAGCGCGCCCGTGCCGATGTGGGTGAGCCGGCTCGACGGCCTTCGGCAGTTCGTCAATCGCGCGTATCATGAATTCTTGGGCGTTCCCTTCGCCGACGCTCTGAATTTCGATTGGCGTAAAGCTCTTCATCCAGACGATCTCGATCGAATCCTTCGCGACCAGCGAGCGGGGGAAGGATCTCGGAAGCCTTTTGCTCTCGAGGCTCGTTATCGACGTCACGATGGCCAATGGCGTTGGCTGCGATCGAAATCGCAGCCCGGTGGGGGCCGTCCGGCGAGCACATCGGCTTCATCGGCGTCGCGCACAACATCACGGCATCCAAGGAGGCCGAACGGGCCCTGACCGAGCTCAACGAGACCTTGGAACGGCGAATCGAAGACCGCACACGACAGCTGGCGGCTTCGGAGGCGCTCATCCAGACGTTCTTCAATCACTCCTCGGAATGTTATGCGATCATCGTGGAGGAGAGCAACGGGCATTTCCGTTACGCGGAGGTCAATCCAGCCACTCTGCGGTTGTATAAAAAAAACCGGGAGGCTGTGATTGGCCGCACGAATTCAAGAAGTCCTCGGCGCCGAGCGCGCGTCAGACATCGAGGCTCATCTTGCGACTTGTTTGCGCGCGAGGCGCCGCTCCGGTACGAACGAACTCAGGGCGACGCCGTCATCGAGGCCATTGTTACGCCGGCGCCTCACGAGCCGGACGCGCGCCGCCGCGTTGTCGTCAGCGCTCACGATGTGACGGAACGCCGCCGTCTCGAGCAGCAACTGCAGCAATCTCAGAAAATGGAGGCGGTCGGACAGCTCACCGGCGGCGTGGCGCATGATTTCAATAATCTGCTGACGCTGGTGATTGGCGGCCTCGAAATTATCGGTCGCCAGACAAAGAACCTGCCTGATCCCCTCGCCTTAACCCGAATGGAACGAGGAAGAGAGATGGCGATGCAGGGCGCGCAGCGCGCCGCCTCCTTGACAACTCGCCTCCTCGCCTTTTCGCGACAGCAGCCGCTGAAGCCAGAGGCGCTGGACGCCAACGCGCTGGTCGTGGACGTTTGCGACCTTTTACGCCGAGCCATCGGCGAAACCATCGTCCTCGAAACCGTGCTGGGGAACGATTTGTGGCGCATGTACGCCGATGCAAATCAGCTCGAAAATGCGCTGCTCAACATCGGCTTCAATGCGCGCGACGCGATGCCCAATGGGGGCAAGCTGATCATGGAGACCGCCAACGCCTCGCTGGACAAAGCCTACATATCTTCACTGAACGAAGATATAGAGCCCGGCGAGTTCGTGATGATCGCAATCACAGACACCGGCACGGGCATGGATATGACGACGCAGGAGCGGGCTTTTGACCCATTCTTTACGACCAAGGAGGTCGGCAAAGGCACCGGTTTAGGGTTGAGCCAGGTCTACGGATTTGCGCGACAATCGGCCGGGCACGTCAAGATCTACAGTGAGATCGGCGAAGGCACGACGGTCAAGATCTATCTGCCCCGCAGTGTGAGCGATCGGAAAAATCCAACAATCGGTGAAGCAAACAAGCTTTCCCGATGGACCGGCGCAGAAACAATTCTCCTTGTCGAAGACGACGACGAATTGAGAAAATACGCAAGAGAGGTTCTGGAAGAGCTCGGCTATCAGGTGATGAGTGCGGAGAGCGGCGCGGCCGCACTCGAGACGCTAAACGGAAGCCATCAAATCGATCTTTTGCTCACCGACGTGGTGATGCCTGGCGGCATGAACGGTAGACAGCTCGTCGATAAAGCTGTCGGCCATCGACCGGGTCTCCGCGTGCTTTACATGACCGGTTACACCCGAAACGCGATCATCCATCAGGGCCGCCTCGATCGCGGAATCAATATGATCAGCAAGCCATTTTCATTCGAAGAGCTCGCTTCCAAAGTTCGCAAAGTCCTGGATGCTGCAGGTTGAGTTCGCGGATGATGTCACGCGTCGCGGTTTTGTCGGCGCGCGATCAGGTCGTCGGCCGCCAGACTTCCGGCACGTAGCGATAGGCCGCGCCGTTCGAGACGACATGCCCGAACGCCGGGAAGTCGAGGTGGACGCCGGCGACGCGCAGTTTCTCTCCGGCAACGAATTTGAGCACCTTCTTTCGTTCCTCTGCTGCGGCAGCCGGATCGATGTCGTAGGCGACGCTTGTATCGGGGAAAGCAAACTGCATTCCTGGAAAGTGGACGATGTCGCCCCAGATGAGAAGCCCGTCACCTTTGGATTCAATGAGCCACGCCGTGTGGCCCGGAGTGTGGCCCGGTGTGGGGAAAGCGCGGACGCCCGGAGCGACTTCGTCCGTCTGGACCGTGCGAACACGATCGCCATAGGCGGCGAGCGCCGCGCGAGCGAGGTGGAAATCGCCCTGGCCTTCCGCGGTCGCGCGCGCCATTGCACCGTCGTCTTTCCAAAAGGCGAGCTCGTTCTCATGCAGGATGAGCTCCGCCTTGGGGAATACAGCCTTTCCAGACGAGTCGGTAAGCCCCGCCTCGTGATCCGGATGCATGTGCGTCATCACGATCGTGTCGATATCTCCAGGCGCAATGCCGATCGCCTTCAGGTTCCCCGCGAGGCGCCCGACGTGCTCAGTCTTGCGGGCAAATCCCGCATCCACCAGCAGGAGCCTGTCGCCGCTGCGGATCACGAAGCAGTTGATCGTGAGCCACGGCGGGGCGAGGCGGAACTCGCTGAGATGAGCGCTCTCGCAGGCGGCGCGATCTGAAGTGACGAGATCGTCGAACGACGATTGATGGACGCCGTCATTGACCACGCTCACGACGATGTCGCCGATGGCGATGTGATGAACGCCGCTCGGTTGCGCGACCGACTTCATGTGGACATGCCTCCTCTTCCTCCCTTGGACACTTTCAATTCACGCCTCATCGGCGCTGCGCCTCGACCCTTCGCTCGCTCCCGTCGCAGCCTCGCCGGCCGTCAGCGCAGCGAGAAGCCGCGATCGCGCAGAAAGTCCCTCAGCACTTCTCGTCCCGTCAGCGCCGCCTCGTCCCGCACGCGCAGCGCCGACTGTTCCGTCCAGTCGGTGACCCGCATCTTCTGCTCGGCCTGGAAGTCGCGAATCCGCTGGTCGTAGGCGGCGAGCAGCGCGGGGTCGGGCGGCGTGTAGCGCTCCCGATGCAGGATCACGTTCTGAGGAAGACGTGGCTTCACATCGGTCCCAATGCCCGGATCAGGGATTCCAATCGTCATGCCGAAGACGACGAGAGCCTCATCGGGCAAAGCAAGTTCGTCGGCGACCGCGGCGGGATGGTTGCGCATCGCGCCGATATAGCAGCCGCCGAGGCCAATCAATTCCGCCGCGACGATTGTGTTCTGGGCGGCGAAGGAAGCGTCGGCGATCGCGAAGATGAAGGCTTCGATGTAGTTGAGCGCAATTCCCGGATGTCCGAGCTCATCGCTGATCGAGCGCAGGCGCGCGAGGTCGGCGACGAAAATAAGCAGGAGCGGCGCGTCGACAATGTGCCGCTGGTTGGCGGCGAACGACGCCAGCCGCGCCTTGCGGGCCGGATCCTCCACCGCAATGACGCTCCAGGCCTGAAGGTTGGACGTGGTCGCCGCCGACTGTGCGGCGGCGATGAGGAGCTCAAGCGTTCCAGCCGGTAGCGGCTCGTCTCGATAGGAGCGAACCGAGCGATGCGACATGATCGTATCGAGCGCGTCGTTCCAGGGAACGGAGGAAAGGCGATTGGCGAATTCCTCGTCCCGATAACGGGCCCACAACCGGTCGCGAGCAGGAGCGGCCTCATGCTTCGTCATGTCCGCCATAAGACAATTATCCATTGAATGTCGCTCCGATGCGGTAAAACCAGGAATTCAGATGACCCCCTCGGCCTCGAGCCCGCGAATGTCGGAGGTCGAATGGCCGAGCAGTTCGCCCAGCACGTATTCGTTGTCTTCCCCATAGCATGCGGCGCCGCGATTGATGATGCCGCCAACATGCGCGGGCGTGCGGCTGAGCTTGAACGGCGCTTCAGCGACCGGCCACCGGCCGATCTTGGAGCCGTCAACTTCGGTGAGCCACTCGAGCGCTCGCAATTGCGGGTCGTGGTCACAGCGATCTTCGGCTGTCTGGCAAACGCCAGCCGGAACGCCCGCCGCCTGGAGCCGCTCCATGCACTCATATGGATCGAGATTCCGGGTCCACTGCCCAACAAGGCTGTCGAGATCGTCCTGGTTGCCGACCCTCGCCTCGAGGCTGGCGAAGCGGGCGTCCGCGGCCCAAGCGTCCGCAGCCCAAGAGGCATCGGCGCCGGCGACACGGACCAGCGCATTCCATTGCTGGTCATCGAAACAGGAGATTGCGATCCAGCGGTCGACGCCCTTGCAAGGGTAAGCCCCGTGCGGCGCGGCGCGGCCATGGGTCGAGCGATTGCCGGTTCTCTCCCATTCGCGCCCGTTCACCGCCCATTCGAGAATGGGCTGGCCGCAAAGAAAGATGCCCGCCTCGCATTGCGAGGCGTCGATGCGCTGGCCTTTGCCGGTCACCGAGCGGTAGTAGAGCGCGCCGAGCAAGGCTTGTGCAAAGCCATAGGCGCCCATCCAGTCGAGGTAGGAATAGCCCCAGCCGGCCGGCATCGCGGGCTCCGGCAGACCCGACATGTAATTCGTTCCGGCGAATGAGCCGGCGATCGGGCCGACCGTCCGCAACCGCCCATAAGATCCATAGCCGCCCATGCCCGACTGCTGAACAAAGATGATGTCGGGGCGTATTTTGCGCTGGACCTCGTAGCCGAGCCCCAGACGCTCAAGCACGCCGGGCGAGAAGCCCTCCGCGACAATGTCGGAAATGGCGACGAGGCGCCGCGCGATCTCCAGGCCCTTGGGGTGTCGAATGTTGAGCGAAATGCCGCGCTTGCCGGAATTCTTGTTGTTGTACTGGCCGCCCATATCCGAATCGGTGACGCCAGGAAGCGGCGCGCTGGCCGATCTGCGCGCCTCCCGACCGCCGACAGGCGCCATCGCGGCGAGGCGGGTGTCCGGGTTTTCCTTCCATTCGACCTTGATGCTTTGAGCGCCCAACGCCGCGGCGAAGCGCGTGCCGCCAGCGGAGGCCAGAAACCAGGAAAAGTCGAGGATTCGGATGTTCTGCAGCGCAAAGGGACGGCCGCGGGCCGACATCGCCAACGGGACGGAGTCCGGCTTGGAGATGGCAGGCTTCACGCCTCTCGCCCGATTCATCTGCTTCAGCACTTCGTGGGTGTCTTCGCCGATGAGCGGCGCGCGGCGGCCGGGCTGCCATCGGGTCTCGGAGCTCAACCATTTGCTGGTCGGATAGGGAAACGAGCGGCCCGCCTCGGGATGAAAGATCTCGCTGATCGCGCCGCGTTTCAGCCAATGCTCGTCGCTGACGCTCTCGTGCGGTTTTCGGACCGGCGCCCAAAGCAGGCCCGCGGCCTGGGCCTCGTTCCAGGGCGTCCTGTCATAAGTATAGGAGCGGACGAAACGCTGGATCACTTCGAGCGTATGCGACGATTGTTCGTCCGCCGCCGCCGTGCCCGGGATGTTGCGCGCGCCCACATCGCCCGAGCCTTCGGGGGCGCGAAGATCCGCCGCCATCCCATAACGATCGAGAAAGGGCGCGAGATTGGCGCGGTCTCGCGCGCCGACGCCCCAGGTCATGAACCAGCGACCATCCTTCGTATGGCTGATGCTCGGGACGCGGGTCACGGTCTCGGACGCATGCCGGCAGGTCAAGCGATAGAGCGGCGCCCGCCGCATGACCCAGGACATGAGATCGAGTTCGGTGTTCTTGGCGACGGCCTCATGAATTGCGCAAGAGACGTCCTGGCCGACCCCGGACGATCGACGCTCGATGAGCGCGGCCAGGATGCCGATCAGAAGCTGCTCGCCCGCGATGTGATAGGCGTGCCAGATCTGCGGGGCGATCGGCGGCAGGTCGTATGCGTTGGCGGGGTTCGGATCATAGCCGCAGTTCATCATCACGCCGCCAAGCGCGAGATGCACGAGGTCCGATCCTTTAAAGCCGCTCCAGGGGCCGTCGTCGCCGAAGGGCGTCATCCGCGCGACGATGAGAGAGGGAAAGCGCTCAGCCAGCGAATTGCGCGCAAGGCCGAGCCGTGTGTTGAGGCCGCCGCCGCTCGAATCGAGGAGAATGTCGGCGCCCGCCATGAGTTGCAGCAACGCTGCTTTCCCCTCGTCCGAATCGAGATCGAGGACGACGGAACGCTTGCCGCGGTTGTAGGCCCAAAAATAGAGCGATTGCTCCTTGTCGACCTTTTCATCTCGGAACGGGGCGATGAGCCGCGTAGGCGCTCCTTCGGGCGGCTCGATCTTGATGACCTCCGCCCCAAGCCCGGCAAGCAACAACCCGCAATATTCGGCCGTCTCGTCGGCGACTTCGATGACGGTCAGGCCGGAAAGCATTCCCGGCGCGTCGGGTGGAGCGAGGCCATCCGCCGCTGTTTCGCGCTCGCTTGTTCGGACGGTTTCGTCGGTCATGATGATGGGCGCTGGGGTGCAGGCAGAGTTCGCGGCCTTGATCGAGGAGGCTTCGGGGGATTAGGAAAATGCATTATATGCGATCATAATCCTTGAAGGCGCAAAGCTGTCAACCCCGAGTCCTATCGGCTTGGCGCGAACATTCGGAATGTGATGAGAGGAGACGCCGGTGCAGAAAGAGTTCGTTGTCCTGAATTTCAAACGGTTTCGGCCCTACCTTGTGGCGAATGCGCCGCTCCAGCGTCTCTGCTCCGGCGTCATGTGGGCGGAAGGGCCGGTCTATTTCGCCGACCTCGGCGTGCTTCTGTTCAGCGACGTTCCGGGAGAAAAGATTCTGCGTTACGTCGACGGCCAGGAGCCGACCGTTTTCCGGGCGCCTTCAGGCAACGCAAACGGCAACACGCGCGATCGCCAGGGCCGCCTTCTGACTTGCGAGAGCGGCGCCCGCCGGGTCACACGCACGGAATACGATGGAAGGATCACGGTTCTCGCCGAACATTACGAGGGCAAGCGCCTCAATTCGCCGAACGACATCGTCGTCAGCTCGGACGGCGCCGTCTGGTTCACGGATCCCGATTACGGGATTCTCAGCGATTACACTGGAAACAAGGCGCCAAGCGAGATCGGGCGGCGATGCGTTTTTCGCATCGACCCGAACAGCGGCGATCTCGCAATTGCGACGGACGCGCTTGGCAAGCCGAACGGTCTCGCCTTCGCGCCCGATGAAAAGACCCTGTATGTCGCCGATTTGAGCGTGACGCACGATCCGCAAGGCGCGCATGAGATCGTGGCGTTCGACGTCTCTGCGGAGGGGAAGCTGTCGTCTCGCAGGACGTTTGCAATTATCGACTTCGGCGTGCCGGACGGCTTTCGGGTTGATGTGGATGGAAACATCTGGACCAGCGCGGCGGACGGGATCCACTGCATTGCGCCGGACGGCGAACTGATCGGCAAGATTCTGGTTCCCGAGACCGTCACCAACCTCGCCTTCGGCGGCCCGAAGCGAAACCGGCTGTTCATAACCGCGGCCTCCTCTCTCTATTCGATCTACGTCGGCACGCGCGGCTTATGAAGATCCGTACGCGGAGCTCGGCTTGACCTACTTGATATAAAATGCATCATCTTGCGCCGGAGGAGCGATGCCAGAATTCCACAATCTGCGCAACCGCGTGGCTGTCGTCGGCGTCGGAACGACCGCGTATGGGAGTTTCCCCGAGACGGATGAATATGGGCTGGCGGCGCAGGCGTTCCGCAACGCGCTCGACGATTGCGGGCTCGACAAAAGCAAGA
Organism: uncultured Alphaproteobacteria bacterium; assembly: GCA_963707355.1. GTDB lineage: Bacteria > Pseudomonadota > Alphaproteobacteria > Rhizobiales > Beijerinckiaceae > Roseiarcus. Next base: position 10,127 of record CAVPPX010000005.1, read on the forward strand.
TCGATGGGCTGCTCACCTGCCGAATTCCGAGTTACAGCCGGGTCGGAGAGATCTTAGGCCTCGACCCGCGCTGGACGATAACCTTGCCTGGGCATGGCCGAATGTCCGGGATCGGTCTCATCGAAGCGACGATCGCCCTGGCCACCGGGCAGGCAACCTATGTCGCGCTGCTTTACGCCAACATTGGCAGATCGCGGCGCGTCTTCTACGGCGGCGACGAATCGCCCGGATATTGGGACCCGTGGGGATTTACGTCTCCCGGCGCGGCGCATGCGCTGATGTTCCGGCGCCACATGGAGCTTTACGGAACAACCACGAGGCAGCTCGCGGAAGTGTCCGTGGCCTTTCGCCATCACGCGCAGCTTCATCCCGACGCGGTCATGAAAGCGCCGATGACAATTGACGACCACGAGGCTTCGCGGTTCATCGTCGCGCCGCTGCGTCTCCTCGATTATTGCCTCATCAACGATGGCGCGGTCTGTCTCATCCTGACGACGAAGGAACGCGCCGCGGACCTGGCCAAGCCGCCTGTGTTCGTCAGTGGTTTCGGCGGGCGGGAGGCGTATCGCACGGCGTCGATCGAAAACTTCGAATTCGATTCCTGGCACGGCCAGGTCTCGGCCTCAGCGAACGACGCGTTCGCAATGGCCGATGTCGGCCGCGAGGATGTCGACGCTCTCATGTGCTACGACAATTTCAGCCCGACGGTCCTGTTCGGTCTCGAGGGCCTTGGCTTCTGCGAGCGCGGCGAAGCCGGATCTTTCGTCGAAGGCGGGGCGCTCAAGGTCGGTGGGCGGCTCCCCACCAACACCGACGGCGGCCATCTCTCCAACTCCTACATGCAGGGTTGGGCGCTGAACGTCGAGGCGGTCCGGCAGTTGCGGGGCGAATGCGGCGCGCGGCAGGTCCCGGAGTGTGAGGTTGTCGCCTATACGCAGGCGACGCCTTGCACGCGCGTCATCGTCTACACGCTTGGCTGAGGCGATCATGGACAGAGATGAGACGCCGCGGCCGCAAGATGTCTACCGGAAACCGCTGCCCGTCATAACGCCGCTCAACCAGCCGTTTTGGGACTATGCCGCCCGATCGATCTTCGCCCTTCAAACATGCGACGCGTGCGGGGACGCTCACGTGCCCCCGTCGCCGGTCTGTCCAAAATGCTTGAGCGCAAATCAGACCTGGAAACCGTCGTCCGGACGGGGGACGCTGGAATCGTGGGCGGACTTCCACCGAGCCTATTGGGATGGCTTCAAGGAGGAGCTTCCCTATCGGACCTGCCTCGTCAAGCTCGACGAGGGCCCGCTCATCATCAGCAATCTTGTCGGCGACGACGCGAAAACGAGAATTGGCGCCCGGCTGCGCGTGACCTTTGAGCGCGTGACGGAGGAGATCGCCATTCCGAAATTCGTCCTCGACTGATGCTGAACGACCAGACCGAGATCATCGTCAAGAGCGCGCGGCGTGTTCGCGACTCGGCTCCTGCGCTTCGTTCGCTCAAGCGATCGCGGGAGCCATACGACTATAATGTCAAATCGGCGAGCCGGGCGCTCGAGGTCATCGAGCTCTTCGGCGTGCATCGGCACCCTCTGTCGGTCACGGAAATCGCCACGGCCCTCGCGATCCCGCAATCGAGCTCATCGGTGCTGCTTCATGCGTTGAGCAGCATCGGATTTGTGACCCGAGATCGTAAGACCCGGAAATACGTGCCGGGCATTCGCTCCGTTTTTCTGGGCAATTGGATTCACGATGCGATATTCCCCAGTGGCAGCCTGCTTGGCGCGCTGGACGCTTTGAGCAGAGACGCGAATGCGAATGTTCGGGTGGGCGTGCGCAGCGGCGCTCATGTTCGCTATGTCCACGTGTCATGGCCCGATAACGCAGCCGAAAAGCTCCGTCTTACTCCTGGAATGATGTTGCCGGTATGCCACGACGCGCTCGGGCGAGCCCTGCTGGCGACGGAAACCGATCGGGACGTTTATGGGATCGTGCGGCGCGCCAATGCTGAAGAGGGCGCGAGGGTCATCGCTGTCGAAGGGTTCATGGAAGAGCTTCGGGCGCAGCGGAAAAACGGCTACGCGGAATGCGACGACTGCGGATCTCGGCGCGAACGCGTGCTGGCGATTCCCTTGCGCGCCCCGTTCGGGATTCCGGCGGCGATTGGAATCGGCATAGAGGCTGAGCGACTTCCGGTCGAACGCCAGGATTTGCTGAGACTGCTGGACTGGGTCGGGCGAAATATTGCGGCTGAGGCGCCTTGCGCCTCCGCCGTTCAAGATGCTTTGGACTAAGCAGGATTGCCGAAAAGTGGATGCCGGTTTTCGGCTCAAAATCCTGCGAAATCAAAGGAATCTAAGCAAGTTTGCGTTGGTCCGCCAACGCAAGCTTGCTTACGGGAAAACCGCGACGACAAGTGCGCTTTTGCGGGCCTGGCGCGGGTTCGCTCGTTTGAATGTGCTAGAGTTGAGCGAGGCGCCGACCGCGGAAGTGAGCGCAATGACCGATCTTCAGTCTCTGGAACGCTTCTTACCACGCGCCCGCAGTCAGAGCGGCGAGGGTGGCGCCGATTGGCGGCTGAGGTCGAAAGAGACGGTCGAGCACCAGATCGCCGAAATCCTCCGTGAGAAGATCATCGTGGGCGTGATCGCGCGGGGACAGAAGCTCAAACAGGCGGAAATCGCGCGTCTGCTCGGTGTGTCGATTACGCCGGTCCGCGAGGCGCTCCGACTCTTGGAAGCGCAGGGCTACGTCGCGGTGCGGGCGCATCGCGGGGCCATTGTGTCTCCGTTCGTCGTGGAGGGCGCCGAGGAGCTGTTCGAGCTCCGACAAGTCCTGGAGGCCCGCCTTACGCTCGAAGCGGCGCGACGGATGACGCTCGCCGACCTCGACGCGCTCAAGGTGCTCAACCACGATTTTTTCGCCGCGCTGAAATCCCAGTCGCGGCCGTCCCTGCAGGAAAAAAACTTCCGCTTCCACTTTCGTTTGTACGGAATTGCGGGGCAACCGCAGACCATGGATTTCGTGCGCATGCTGTGGGCCAAATATCCGCTGGAAATGCTGACCAAGATGCCTGGTCGGCAGTCGCGGGTCTTCCAGGAGCACGCAGCCGTGCTTTCGGCTTTGGAGCGCAACGATCCAGAGGGCGCGGTCGCCGCAATGCAAATCCACATAAAGACAGGCTGGGAGGAGTTTCTCGCGAATTATCCAGCAACTGACGCGGGTTGAAACTCGCGCCTGCTGGGCCATCGGGTATCCAAGCGGTCCTCCGAGGTTTGCGACGATCCGCGGCGCGTCGTTGACTTGATCGTTCATCGTCGTCCGCGATGGGGTCTTTCCGAGCCACGGCTTGCTCGTGAAGTCCGTAGTCAGCTAGGTTTTTGACTGCGTCTTGACGTGTGATCGTTTCGCCGAACCCCGGCGTTTTGCTCGCGGCATGGGCGCCAACGATGCATCCGAGCACGTCGGAGAGACTTCGCGGCGTCTTGCGTCGCGAGAGGAGGGAGGATCGACATGATAGCCTGCAAGGATAGAGCGACGCTTGCGCGACGCGTCTGCACGCTCGCTGCGGCGGTGACCTTGTTCAGCCTTGGCGGCGTCGCAGCCAGCAGAGCCGCTGACCCAAGTCCCGAAGAACAGAAGAAAACGCTCTCCGCGGTCCCGGCCGACGCGCAGAAATATTACGGCGGCTACTGGTATGCGGGAAACGTCGTGGCGGACCCGTTCGCGGACTGGAAGCCGCATCCGCCGCCCTGGCAGATCTGCCACAACGATTCGTACCTCGGCAATTCGTGGCGCGCCAATCTCGTCGCGGAACTCAAGGCGCTCACGAAGCAGCTCGCGGATCAGGGGCTCGCGAAGCCTGATCTCATTGTCACGAACTCGAACGGCGACATCAATCTCGAACTGTCGCAGCTCAAGGCGGAGGTCGCGCAAGGGTGCGACATCATCATGAGCTATCCCGGCTCCGCGACCGGCCTCTGCTCCGGCATCAAGGACGCCTACAACAAGGGCGTCCTGTTCGTGGCCATCGATTTGCCGGTCACCTGCCCCGAGGGGCTCAATGTGGCGACCAATCCGTACTACCGCGGCCAGTTCGGCGGCGAGTGGATCGCCAAGAAGCTCAACGGCAAAGGCAACGTGATCGTGATGAACGGCCAGCCGGGCACGGCCAACACGGTCGCGCAGGAAACCGGACTTCGACAAACGGTCGCTGCCGATCCGGGCATCAAGGTCGTCGGCAGCCTCTTTGGCATGTGGACCGGCTCCGTTGCCAAGTCCGAGGTGCTGAAGTTCCTGGCCACCCATCCCGAACCGGTCGCAGCGGTGTTCTCGACCGGCAATATGGGCGTTGGCGTCGGCCAGGCCTTCGAACAATCCGGCCGCCCCATTCCGATCATCACCGAAGTGACGAACCTCTGCAGTTTCCTGGCGTACTGGAAGGAGAAGAACCTGACCGCCTACACCTTCGTCCAGGACGGCGGCCCGATGGCCTATTCCGCGTTCATCCCGGCGCTGCACATGATGGCCGGGCAGAAGCCGAAGGTGAGCACGATCTTCATGCCGCTGCCGATCATCACCGCCGACAATTTCAACGACTATTATGAGCCGTCGATGACCGTGCAGAGCACCTGCTTCGCCAACGGCAAGGATCTGCACCTCGTTCCGGACGAATATTTCGATCAGTTCTTCACCGGCGGCAAGCCGCGGGCGCAGGTGAAGATCGTCCCGACGAACTAGGTTCAGGCGTTCGCGAGCGCGCCATGGGTTTGGCGCGCTCGTGATTTTCTACGAGAAGCCGGGCTCACGTTCCCGGCCTTCTTGAAGCGGTGGCGTCGCCGCCGCACCAGGCCGGAAAGTGGATGGTTGCAGCGCTTCAGAGATTCCATCGAGCGGCAGGGTTTGCTGTGCCTCTCGGTTTGGCCGTCGCCCTCTTCTTCGTCATCAACGTTCTCATTCCCGGCTACGCCAATCTGAACAGCCTGTTGTCGCTGCTTCTGCTTTCGAGCCTGCTTGGCATCGCCGCGGTGGGCCAGACGCTGACCATCGTCATCGGCGGCTTCGACCTTTCGATTCCCGCGATCATCGGCCTGTGCAACGTTCTTTTCTCGCTGTTGTATGGCGCGGGCTGGTCCGCCCTCGCCGCGATCCTTTTCATTCTTGCGCTCTCGACCTTGATCGGCCTCGCCAACGGCTTTGCCTCCCGCTATCTGCAGCTCAACCCGCTCGTCGTCACGCTGGCGTCCGGCTCCATCATATTCGGCGCGATCTGGGCAGGCACGCACGGGGAGGTCGCGGGCTCGGTTCCCGATTGGCTCGTCACCATGGTCTCGGTGATCGGCAAGACCGGGCCGATTCCGCTGCCGGGCGCCGTCGTCTTGTGGGTTGTCGTCTCGGCAGCGATTTTGTTTCTCGAGCAGAGAACGGTTCTGGGACGCTGGATCTTCGCCGCTGGCGCCAATCCGCGCGCGGCCGAGCTCGCTCGCGTTCCGATGCTCTTTGTCTGGATGAGCGTCTACGGGATCAGCGCATTCCTGGCAGGGGTGGCGGGGATTTCCTTGCGGGATTCAGCGGCGCAGCTGATCCGACCGTGGGGGCCGCCTACCTCTTCACGACCGTCGCCGCCGTGGTCGTTGGCGGCACGCCGCTCACGGGCGGGCGCGGCGGCTACGGCCGCACGATTGCGGGAGCTGGTCGTGACCGAACTCAGCACGCTGCTGGTCGGCCTCGGGCTCAACCAGGCGGCTCAGCAGATTTTCCTCGGTTTTCTGATTGTCGCGCTGGTAGCGCTTTACGGCCGCGAACCGCACGTTAGCATGCGCGTATGAGCCTTCAGGCGACAAAGGATCAGCTTGGCGAGACGCGACCGCATGCGGCGCCTGGCCGCCCGTTGCTTCACGCCAAGGACATCCGTCGCACCTTTGGCGAGACGATTGCGCTGGACTCCTGTTCGGTTTCCGTGGCGCCGGGCGAGATTCATGCGGTGGTCGGCGAGAATGGCTCGGGCAAGAGCACGCTCATCAAGATCCTGAGCGGGATCGTCAGCGCGAATCGGGAACGCTTGAGTGGAACGGCGAGCCGTTCCGGGTCGCTTCTCCGCGCGCAGCCCAGGCGGCGGGAATCGCCACCGTCTTCCAGGAGACCTTGATCCTCCCGGAGATGTCGGTGCGCGACAACGTGATGCTCGGTCTGGACGGGGTCGTTCGGCGCAAAGCCAATCGGGCGCGGGAAGCCGAACTCGTGCGCGAATTGCTCGCAATCGTGGGCATGGGCGGCCTCGACATCGAGAAACTCGCGGGCGGTTTTTCGCTCGCCAGTCGCCAGCTTATCGGCGTCGCGCGTTCTCTGTTGCGGCCGTGGCGTCTGCTCATTCTCGATGAATCGACCTCTGCGATCGATATCGAGGATCGCGACAGGCTTTTCGAGGCGCTGAGGAATTTTCGCGGCCAAGGGCGCTCTATTCTTTTCGTTTCCCACCGGATGGATGAAATCGATAGCCTTGCAGACCGCGCGACGGTCCTCCGTTCGGGGCGAAGCGTCGCGACGCTCGAGCGTGGCTTCTTCTCGAGCAGATGCTGCTCGAATTGATGTCGAGCCGCGAACGCTCTCGCGCGGAAAAGGGCGCGCGCGCCTACCAAACCCGCGGCGCGCGCGTTGAACCCCTTGTCACGATACGCGGCCTGTCAGTGCGCAAGGGTCGGCCCGTCTTCGACTTCGATCTCTATGCGGGCGAAATTGTCGGCGTCGGTGGGCTCGAAGGGCACGGGCAAGTGGCGTTTCTCGAATGCGTCGCCGGCTCGCGCCGCCCGGCGGCAGGCGCCGTGCACGCGCGGGATGCGCAGATCAGGTCGGAGCGGGACGCCGCGCGCTCCAAGATTGCTTTTCTGCCTCGCGATCGCAAAACCGAAGGCATTCTCGCGCCGCTCTCGATTCTCGACAACGTGACCGTGTCATCGCTGAGCAATCTCGCCCGATGGGGCGTGCTGCGATGGGGTGACCGTCACCAGCTCGCTGAGCAGGTCTGTCGCGACATGAAGGTGAAAATGGCGGACCTCAAGTCGCCGATCGCCTCGCTCAGCGGCGGAAATCAGCAGAAGGCGCTGCTTGGTCGGCTGATTGCGACAAAACCGCGCGTCTTGATCCTGAACGATCCCATGCGTGGCGTTGACCTGGGGGCCAAGGGGGAACTTTACGAGGTGCTGATCAACCTCGCCGCGAGCGGCGTCGCGATCCTCCTGCTGTCGACGGAGCTGATTGAGCTCTGTCTTTTATGCGATCGAAGTTGCCGTGTTCCATGATCACGCGATCAGCGCCGTCATCAAACAGGATTCGCTCGATGAGCGGACGCTCATCGACGCCATGTTCGCACATCGGAAAAGCGCGATCGATACGGACGAGGCCCCGCGATGAGCTGGATCATGACGCGGAGATACGCGTGGCCGATCCTCGTTGCGCTGGTGATCTTCGCGGTTTTGAATGCCGCCGCGAGTCCGGCCTTCACCGATTCTGGCAATTGGAACGGGATGCTGATAGGCGCGGCGCCCTTCATCATAACGGCGATGGCCCAGACCGCCGTCGTCATGTCGGGCGATGGCGGGGTCGATTTGTCCGTCGGACCACTCGCTGGCCTTGTGAACGCGCTTATTGCCTCGGTGCTCGTTCCTCACGGGTGGACCGACCCGTTCTCCATCGTCGGCGCCACCCTGCTTGTTGGCGTCGCTTCGGGACTTTTGAACGAAACTATGGTCGCGGTCGTGCGCGTGCAGCCAATCATCGCGACCCTTGGCACATATCTCGCCTACCAGGGGATCACGCTCGAGATGATGCCAATGGCGGGGGGCCAGGCCCCGGATTGGCTGGTGTCCCTCGCCAACAGCAGGGGCGGCATGCCTGGAGTGCTTGTCCTGCTTGTCGCCCTCGGCATTGCCTGGCTCGCGTTTGAACGGACCGCGTTCAGGCGCAATCTGCTTGCGGTCGGCGGCGACGCGCGCGCGGCTTACGCATCCGGCGTCAATGTCACCGCCGTGCGCATCATCGCTTATGTGATTGGCGGTATCCTCGCTGCGATCGCCGGCCTCGTCTTCACCGCAGCTCTCGGTTCAGGCGATCCGCGTGTTGGCGTGCCCTACACACTGAGCTCGATCGCGGCGGTCGCCCTTGGCGGTGTCGCGCTTAGCGGCGGACGCGGCGGCATGTTGGGGTCAGCCGCGGCGGGCGCGCTTCTATTCCTGATCCAGACGCTGTTCACGCTCGCTCAAGTGTCGATCTTCTACATCCAGATCATGTACGGCGTAATTCTCTTTCTCGCCCTCACTCTGAACGCGGCAGGCGAGCGCGCGCGGCGCGCGAGAATGGGGGAGCAAGCAGCGTAATCGGGCGCGCGTGGCAAGCGATGAGTCCCACGGGCCGCTCATCTGCCGCGCGGGGTTTGGGGGGCGGCCGGCGCGGCTGTTTGAGGAATAAAACTCAGCGGATGTCGTCAGCGAATTTTTGCGGTCCCAGGTGCGTCCGCGATGCTCGGGCTGTGGGTCGCAGCGGAAGTTGCGCTCTTCAATATACCACTTGCCGTTCACCTTGCGGAATTGTCGTAATAGATTCCGGTCTCGAAGATTTTTGGCGTCGGATAGACGCCGGAGGTGAAGCCGATGATGAACGAGCGCATCGTCGCCGTCTCGCCGTCGCCCTCGAAAATCTGCACGCCGTTGTTCCAATGGCGTAACTGGCCCTCGGCAAACTCGAACACCGACTGGCAGAAGTCGGCAAGCTCCTTTCTGCCGACATATCTCTTTGCCATCTTCGAGTTCGAACCTGCGCCAGTATGCAGGAATGCGCCGTCCTCGGTGAAGCAATTGGCGTAGGCTTTGGATCGCCGAGATCGATGGCGAAATCGTAGCGCGCGATCACTTCGCGAATTTCCTCCCGATCTTCTAAGGTGAACGGCATTGTCGGTCTCTCCCTTGCTCACGAGCGAAATCGCGCTGGCTACTTGGCCATGATCGTAGCGAGCAGCTTGGTCAGGTATTTCCTGAACGCCTCGGGGTGCTCCGACATGGGGAAGTGGCCCATCCCATCCATTTGCGTGTAGGTCGCGCCCTTGATGGCGTCGGCAAGCGCGCGCGAGCGCTCGGGCGTCGCTGACCAGTCGTAGTCGCCGCTGATCACGTGCACCTGGGTCTTCGACGTGTCGATCTTCGAGGCGGTATGGGTGAGGTCGTGTTCGCCGAGGTAATAGTCGAGGTCGCCGCGGAACACCTGCGGCCCGCCCTGGCTATAGACCCAGGCCGTTTCGCGACGGAATTGCTCGGGGCTGTGCGGCGACATCTGGCCCAGCATGAGTCCGGCCTTCGTCTCATTCGAGGCGCGCGGATGCGACAGATATCGAGGAACGGCTCGGATCGTGCGTCGCCAGGCCGCCTTCGACCGCGATCACGGCGCGGAACAGGCCCGGCTTCGCGAGCGCGAGGTCGGGCGCCAGATGGCCGCCCATCGAGCAGCCACATAGATCCCCTTCTCGATTGCGAGCGCCTCCGTCATCGCCTCGATGAACGCGATGGCGAAGCTCTGCGACAGCGAATAGCGCTCCCGCCACCAGGGCTTGCCGAGCGGCGGCAGCGACTTGCCGTGATAGGGCAGGTCGTGGGCGATGAAACGGAACTCAGACGTCAGTTTCTCGTCCTCGAGGATGTGGCGCCACTGACGCCCGTCGCTGCCCGCCGTGTGCTGCATCAGAACCGGCGTTCCTTTGCCGGCCTCCTCGAAATAGACGCGATATTCGACGCCTTGCACCGTGAGATGGACATACCGGCCGGTGATCGGACTGAACTTGGTCGCCACGGCGCTCACTCCTTCTCGACCGTCGCAAGCGACCGCAAAATCTCTCCCGAGCGACGGATCGCGTAATAGTACGGCCAGAGATAATCGGGGTCGCCGCCGAGGCGAAAGCCGTGATGAGCGCTCGCCGGATAGAACTCGTGATACCGGGCTCGGGCAGCGGCTTGAGGAACTGCGCCCAGTCGTCGGCGGGGGCCGTGATGACAACGTCGCCCAGGCCCGAGGTCGCCGGCGCATGCGCATCAACCGCGTTGACCTCGCCGTTGTTGATCTTGATCAGATAGACGTCGTCGCCGATGTCGAGTCGAAGGCTGCCGCTCCAATAGCGCGCAAGCACCCGGAACTCCGGATCGTAGCGTAGCGCGGACTTGAGCTTGTCGCGCGACAGTTTCACCTTCAAAGCCGAACCTCCTCATGCTCCCCGCGAGCGCTTCCCCGCGGACGGAGGATATCAACAGGTCGAGACAATCGATCGCTCCGCCAGCATCCCGCGCTGTGCGAGCTCCGCCCTAGAATTTCTCATTCCGACCAATCTCAAACAAGTCAGACGCCCTCCGGCTCACGCAGAAATCGCGTCACCGAAAACTCGGGCGACACAGACGCGCCCGTTCCCGACGACGCGCCTCGCCTGACCCCACCACAACCTAAGCGAGCCGCACTCTCGTCACCGTCAGGCCACCATCAACCAGCAGGAGTTGGCCGGTTCACGAACTCACATCCTCACTGCAAAAAAACGCCGCCGCGCCGGCCGCCTCCGCGAGCTTGCCCGCCCCCACATGACGACATCAAGCAATCTGCTGTTGCAATAATCAGACATGATGACAACAAATGGGCTGTAGGAGCTTCTGGATGTCAGCCCGGGCGCGACCGCGTTCACTCGGATCCCTTGGGGACCATATTCGGCCGCCATTTGGCAAGTGAGGCCCGCGATGCCGGCCTTGGCGGCAGTGTACGCGGCCTGTTTCGCCATGCCGACGATCGCCAGGCCCGAAGCCATGTTGAGGATGTTGCCACGCCGCTTGCGCAACTCCGGCAAGGCGTCCGGGATTAGCCCGGAACGTGGCCGAAAGATTGGCGTTGATCCAGAACTCGAAATCCTCGTCCGAGGTGTCGTGGGCCGACTTCGAATTGCCGACGCCCGCAATGTTGGCAAGCACGTCGAGACCGCCGAACCTGGCCGCGCAAGCTTCGATAAGAGAAGCCGACGCGCCTTTCGCCGCGACGTCGCAGAAATGCGGCTGCCAGCGTTCCGCAGCCGGCGGCAGTTTCGCCAGCGTCTCCGGATTGCGATCGACGGCGAAGACCGACGCGCCTTCCCTGAAGAAGCGTTCGGCGACGGCGCGACCGATGCCCGAGGCGGCCCCGGTGACGATTGCGGACTTGCCGTTGAAACGTTCGTTCATGCGGGAACCTCGAGGTGATCGTTGGAACTTCGCGAAAAGCCTTCAACGACGTGAGGCCCGTTCGACAAGGACGTCATAGATGAAATTGAAATGAAGCGGCGCGCCGTCCGGCGACCTCCGAAGGATCAGTGCCGGTCGGGTCGGCGGTAGCTTATGGGTGTGACGACAGTAGAAGTTTGTCTATCAATTTAATATATTTTTGTTCACTCGGTTGTGGGCCTCATCCTAACTCAGGGCCTTCGGGCGATCACGCCCGTCATCCTCGGGCCTCGATGCTTGATTTGCCTTCGGCGGTCGCTCCAGCGCTTTCGCTTCTCTCGGTGTCGAAGCGATTCGGCGCCACGCAGGCGCTTGAAGATGTCGATATCGCCATCGCGGCCGGAGAAGTCGTGGCGCTCATGGGCTCGAACGGCGCCGGGAAGTCGACGCTGGCCAAAATCGCAGCCGGCGTCGTCCGTCCCGACAGCGGCTGCATCGTCGTATCCGGACGCGAATTGCGGCTCGCCTCGCCCCAGGCTGCGCGGGCCGCCGGGATCGTTGTCGTCCACCAGTCGACCGACCAGCTCGGCGTTCCCGGTCTAACCGTCGCCGAGAACCTCACGCTTGACTCGCTTCGTGGCCGCGGCGCGGGCGGCTTGTCTCCAGGCGCCGTACCGCCCGGCAAGCGCGACGGATCGCCGACGGAATCCGATTTGACGCGCCGCTCGATCAGGACTTCGGCGCGCTCGGTCCGGCGCATCGCCAACTCGTCGCCATTGCCCGGGCTGTCGCCGCCGAGGCTCCAGTCCTGATCCTCGATGAGCCGACCGCGAGCCTCTCGGCTGTCGAGGCGGATCGGCTTTTCGCCGTGGTCGATCGGCTGCGCTGGCGCGGCGTCGGCGTGCTCGACCCCTCCCATCGCCTTGGCGACATCCGGCGCGTCGCCGACCGCATCATGGTCCTGCGCAACGGGCGTCGGTCGCCGACCAGGCGAAGCCGTTCGACTCTGCGCTGCTGTGCGGGCGATGATCGGACGAGACCTGGACGATGGGGTGCGGGCGGCGGCCTCCAGCTTGATCAGAGAGGTGGTTCTGCGCATGACTGGCGTGCGGTTGCATCCCGGGCGCGGCAAGCTTCGATCTGTCCGCGCGCGCGGGCGAGGTTGTGGCGGTGACGGGAGCGCTCGGCGTGGGGCTTATCTGGCCTTCTGCGTGCGCCATCGGAACCGAGTTTGTCGGAGACGGCGACGTGGTCGAGCTGGACGGGACGCCATGGCGAACGAAGGGTCCAGCTGATTCCATCGCGCGCGGCGTGTTCATGGCGGCCGAGGACAGATGGCGCCTCCGTCGAGGGGACCCGCCGCCTCGCCGGGCGGCGACATCGCGGGCACAATTGCTCTCCCGCATCGTCGCTCGTGGTTTCCCTCGGGATTCTGCGCGCCGGCCGCGAGCGGGACGCGGCCGACGCCGTCATTCGCCGGCTCGGCGTTCGCTGCCGCGGCCCGCAGGACACGCTCGATCTTTTGTCCGGCGGCAATCAACAGAAGGTGGTGATCGGCCGCTGGCAGTCGGCGCCGTGCCGCCTGCTCCTGCTCGACGAGCCGTTTCAGGGCGTCGACGTCGGCGCCCGACGGGACATCGTCGACGCGATACGGGCTGACCGCCGCGACGGCGCGA
>CAVPPX010000006.1:0-33019 GCA_963707355.1 uncultured Alphaproteobacteria bacterium
TCTCCCGTCGCCCACCGGCTTGACGGGCCTTGCGAATAAGCGCGAGATTCCAGGGCGTTCCGGCAAGGTCGGAGACGGCATGAGGGAGCGGCGATGCCGGGGAGCGAATTCGACTTTCGCGCCTACGACGGCCAGACCCTGCGCGCGCGGCGCTGGCTGCCTGAAGGCCCTCCCCGCGCGATCGTGCAGGTCGCCCATGGCCTCGCCGAGCACAGCGCCCGCTACGCCCGTCTCGCCGGCGCGCTCAATGCCGCGGGCTACGCGGCTTACGCGAACGACCATCGCGGCCATGGGCTTAGCGCCGCCCCCGCCGATCTCGGCCATTTCGCCGACGAAGGTGGATGGGACAAGGTCGTCGGCGACCTCTGGACCTTCAACCGCCTGATCGCCGCCGAGCAGCCGGGCGCGCCGATCGTCTTCCTCGGCCATTCCCTGGGCTCGTTCCTTGGCCGCTCCTTCATCGCCAGGCATTCCGATGCGCTGGCCGGCGTCGCCCTCTCGGGCTCGAACGGCAAGCCGCCCGCGATCGCGACGCTCGGCCGGCTGATCGCCCGCGAGGAGCGCCTGCGGCTCGGCAAGCGGGGCAAAAGCGACCCCATCCTGCAGATGTGGTTCGGCGAGTTCAACAAGCCCTTCAAGCCGGCGCGCACCGCCTTCGACTGGCTTTCGCGCGACGAAAGGCAAGTCGACGCCTTCGTCGCCGATCCGCTCTGCGGTTTTCCGTTCACGACCCAGCTCGCGATCGACGTGCTCGACGCGCTCCCCCGTGTCACGAGCCGCAAGAGCCTCGCCACGATCCGCAAGGATCTGCCGGTCTATGTCTTCTCCGGCGAGCGCGACCCTGTCGGCGCCAACATCCAGGGCCTCATCCAGGACCTGAAGGCGACAGGCTTCACCCAGCTCACGACCCGCATGTATCCCGGCGCTCGGCACGAGATGCTGAACGAGCTGAACCGCGACGAGGTCACGCGCGACTTCATCGCCTGGCTCGACGGGATCGAATCCGGGCAAATAAACGCCAATAAACGCCAGTAAACGTTAGTTAATTTGCTAGCGTTTGCTAGCGTTTATTTTTTCGAATCGAGCCTTTTCAATAGGTTACGTGCGATTGGAGTAAAAAAAATCCTCCCCGTTAGAGCTTATTCGGGTTGTGCAATGCAGACGACGCGCTGCGTCCTGATTTTTCTCACACGCACGACCGTGGAGTTGGGGATGAAGCGTCATCCGAAGATGATACGGACGATTTCTCTTTTGAGCAAGAGATTGTCGGTGACTGCGTTTAGGGTAGGGCCCCGTCGTCATGGCGGGGCTCGTCCCGGCAATCCACGCAGCCAAGGCGTCAAACTAGGGCGATTGAAGAGTCGCAGCGAAAAAGCACCTTCGGCGCTATCCTACCGAGTTGCGCTGCTGCCGGCGCCGTCTGGGTGGCTGGGACAAGCCCGGTCATGACGGCAGAGGCGCCGAGGCGTAGCCCTGGGCCGCAGCGTGGACCATAGCCTTGGGGGCGTTCCATAGCCGACGCTGTAATCGCCAAAGTCGTCGAACCTCTGCCGTCATTGCCCGCAGTCGACGCTGCCGCACGGCTCGCCGCTCGGAGAGCGGTCGATGAAATTCTGACTTCCGTTCAGGAGCTTGATGTTGTTCAGCGTCGTCTGATTGTTGGGGTCGAGCGCCAAAGCCTGTTTGAATTTGGCGCGCGCCGCTTTGAGATCGCCGCGCAGCATATACGAATAGCCCTCGTTATTGAGAAGCCGCGGGGTCTCCCCCTCGAGCTTGGCCGCGGCTCCGTAGGCGTGGTCCGCGAGATCGAACCGTCCCAGCCGATCGTAGCTGGCGGCCAATCCGATCCACGCCATCACGTCCTCCGGCGATTTTTCAACCGCATCCTGGAAATATCGCTGCGCGAGGCCAAAATTGCCGTCGTAGAACCGCTGGGTGCCGAGCCTCACCGGTTGATCGGACGGGTAGTACTTCACGTCGCCCGGATTTTGCCCGGTGACCGGATTAGGGACGGGCGACGGCGTCAGGCCGGTCTGGTTGCACGCCGCGGCCAACGCCGCCAACGCCATCACCAGAATCAACCGGGCCACGGTCTCGACGCCGACGCGGATAACAACTGGCCTCTTCACCCTCAGCATTCCGGCGATGGATCTATCCCTGACTTCCGCCCGTTAGACCGTGGCGGCCTGGCTTGGCTGAAATCCATAGCCCTCTGACAAGGATGGGCCAAATGCGCCGGCAGCGAGGCGATTGAAACGCCTCGGTGAGGCCTGCGGGCTTCCCGGATTCGGCGAGTCTCACCCTTCCGGCATTTGAAGACCAGAGATCGGGCGGCCTTCAAGAACCGATAAGCCGCAGCAATTTCAGAACGACGGGCAGAAGAACGATCATCAAAATCACCGGAAAAATGCCTAAAGCCAGCGGAATGACCATTTTAACGGGCAATTCATTCGCCTTTTTCTCCGCCAGCAACATCCTTTTGGAGCGCATGTCTTCACTGAATTCGCGCAGCGTCGTGGCGACGTCTCCTCCCAGCTCCACCGAATGCCGCAAGACGGCGACGAAGGACGCCGCCTCGTCCAGCCCGAGCCGGTCCGCGAACGCGCTCAGGGCGTCGACCGAGCTTCTTCCGGCGCGCATCTCGGCCCCCATCAATTCGATGTTGTGGCCAAGCGCCCAGCTTCGCTTCATGAGCCGATCCCGGATTCTCTCGAACGACGCCTCGACGGTGAGACCCGCGGTTACGCACACCGTCAACAGATCGAGGAGATCTGGAAAGTTGAGGCGATATTCGGCGATCTGCCAGACCTGACGGCGAGAGAGATAGGCGTCCGGCCCCAGGACCCCGACCCCGACGGAGACCGCCGCGGCGAGCACAAACTGCAATGTCGAGAGATTGCGCAAAAGGAGCGCGCTGCCCAGCAGCATCAGCGACGGCGCGGCAATGACGGCGCCGACGCGCGCAGAGACGTAAAATCGGACGGCGCGCGGGCTGAAATAACCTGCGCGCACCAGTTTCAGCCGCAGCTCTTTGCTGAGTTTCTGACCAAGGCCAAATCGATCGTCCTGAAAGGGCTCACCCGCAAGCGCGCCGACGTCGTCGCCTGAGGTCAGCGCCAGCGCGTCCGACATCGTTGCGCCGGCCGGCAGCCGCCGCTGCAAGCGATTGCGGCTGGTGATCAGATGGCCGACAGAGAACGTGATCCCGGCGGCCGAAACGAAGGCGGTCGAAACGAACAGAACGAGCCAGATATCCATGTGTACCGGCCTAAATCCTGAAGTTCACCATGCGGTAGATGACAAAGTTCGCGACGACCAACGACACCCCTGCATAAACCAGCGCGGGGACAAGGGCCGCACTGCCGGTCAGCTCGGCAAAGTAGTCCTTCGAAAGCAACCAAACGGCGCCATAAAGGATGAAGGGCATGGCGGAGAGAAACCATGCCGACAAACGCCCCTCGGCGCTCAGCGCCTTGACCTTGAGCTGAAGCGTGCTGCGCTGGCGCATGAGGGTCGCGAGCCGGGCAAGCACTTCGGCCAGATTGCCGCCGGTCTGGCTCTGCACGCTGACGGCGGTCACGAAGAACAAGAGATCATCCTGGCCGACGCGAGCATGCAGGTTGACGACGGCTGTCGTGACGTCCTGGCCGAACGCGATTTCCTCGGCGGTCATGGCGAGTTCGGCCGCGATGGGATCGCGCATTTCCCTGGACGCGAGTCCGATGGCGCTCACCAGCGGGTGGCCGATACGCAGGCTGCGCACAATGATGTTAAGCGCGTCCGGCAATTGGGCGGTGAAGGCGTCGATCCGCCGCCGGCGGACGGTCGCCAGATAAGCGGCGACGCTCAGCGAGCCGACGACCAGGCCGGTCGCGATGGCCATCCACAGATGGGACAGAAACAGCGACAGAACCAGAGCGACCAGCGCGCTCAGCGATAAGGTCGACAGTCCAAGCGTAGCCATGGAAATTCTCAGGCCCGTCTGGGCGAGGAACTCGTTCAGCGCGGCCAATCGGGGATGATCGAAATTGGCGAGCCCGCGCTCCTGACGAAGAATTTCGATCGACGTGCGCCGAGCGCCGTCGCCGGCGCTTGCGGTGAGGCGCCGCTTGATCGTGTTGCGGTCGCGTTGAGCGCGACTCACCATCCGATAGAGGGTATGGACCGCGAGGACCACCCCGGCAAACACAATCGCGCAAACAATCCAAAGCTCGCTCATCGGACTCACAGGGTTGGCGCTCACAGGGTTCGGGCGGGGTCGAAGCAGTTCGACGAAACGTCGATGCCATAGGCTTTCACGTCGGCGAGAAAGCGGGGGCGAATTCCGGTCGCCTTGAAGCTTCCGTGCAGCGTTCCCTTGCCGTCGGTGAAGTCCTTCACGAACTTGAAGATCTCATGCATCTGGATGATTTCGCCTTCCATGCCGGTGATCTCGCTCACGCTGGTCAGGCGGCGGGCGCCGTCGGGCAGCCTCTGCACCTGAACGACGAGCGTGATCGCGGAGGCGATCTGGCTGCGGATGGCGCCAAGCGTCATGGGCGTGCCGGCCATGCCGACCATTTGCTCGAGCCGTTTCAGCGCATCGCGCGGTGAGTTGGCGTGAACCGTGGTCATGGAGCCTTCGTGGCCGGTGTTCATCGCCTGCAGCATGTCGAACGCCTCTTCCCCGCGGCACTCGCCGATGATGATGCGGTCGGGGCGCATTCTGAGCGCGTTGCGAACGAGGTCGCGTTGTCTCACCTCCCCCTTGCCCTCGACATTGGCGGGCCGGGTCTCCAGCCGGCCCACGTGCGGCTGCTGCAGCTGCAGCTCGGCCGCGTCCTCGATCGTGATCAGGCGCTCGCGAGCCGGAATGAAATTCGACAAAGCGTTGAGCATGGTCGTCTTGCCGGACCCGGTGCCCCCTGAGATGAGCGTCGACACCTTGCCCGCGACGGCGGCCGCGAGAACCTCCGCGATCGCCGGTCGCAGGCTTCCACCTCGACGAGCCGCTCCATGTCGAAAACGCGCTCGGCGAATTTCCGGATCGAAACCAGCGGTCCATCGACGGCGATCGGCCGCACCGCGACGTTGACGCGCGAGCCGTCGCGCAACCGCGCATCGACCATGGGCGAGGATTCGTCGACGCGCCGTCCGATCGCCGAGACGATCCGGTTGATGATGCGCAAGAGGTGCGCTTCATCCTTGAAATGGACCTTGGTCTCCTGCAATTGCCCGAAGCGCTCGATGTAGCAGCGCTTGTGCGTGTTGATGAGAATGTCGGTGACTGTGGGGTCCTTCAGTAACGGCTCGAGCGGACCGTAGCCAGTCATCTCGGCGATGATCTCGTTTGAGAAAGTGTCGAGCTCTTTCTGATTGAGCGACAGGCTTTCGCGGCGAACGTGGTCGCCGACATAAGTTCGAACCTGCTTTGCCAGTTCGTCAGGCAGCTTCTCCAGCGCCGTCAGATTGAATTCGTCGATGATGCGCTCGTGCAGCTTCAGCTTTTCGTCGAGCAGCCCCGGCCGGCGCGCGATCAGATCGGCATAGACATCGTCGGGCCGCGCGGATGGCGTTTCAGGACTGGTGTCCCTGATCGTCGGGTCGGTCTTGACTGCGCTCGTGCCGCTGAGGAATCCCATGGGCTTTATCCGATCGACCGGCGCGGAGCCGAGTTCAGCCTCACGCAAAACTCCGCTATCGCAGCGATGTCCTTGACCGACTTGTCCGACGGATAGGCGAGCGCAATCGGCGTTCCGACGTTCACGCACTCCGTCGCGGCCGTGGAATGTCTGACATACAAGCGCTTCGCCTCGCCGAGAATGCGCGCCACATGATCGGCTCGCGCCACCTTGCCCATGAAGCTGAAATCGCATCGGTTGACGACCGCTCGCAATTCCGCATTGATCGTGGCCTCCTCGCGCAGCGCGCGCATTGTCTCTTCGATCTGCCTCAAGCCCGGAATGGTGTTGAGGCCGGTGACCAGAATCCCTTTCGACGCCGCGAGCACTGGCAACGTCCAGGAATGAACGGAGAGCGGCAGATCGATGATGATCGTGGAATATCGCTGCGCCATCCGGTCGAACAACGCGGACAAAGCCTCGACGCTCAGATCGCGGGCGTGAAACCGGCTGCGGCTCGCCGCCAGCACGTCCAGTCCGCTCGGGTGATGGCTGATGAAGGCGCTCAGCAAATGGTCGTCGAGACGGTCCGGAGCGGCGACAATCTCCTCGAACTGAAATTTTGGCGCGATGTCGAGATAGTCGCAGACGTGGCTCGACTGGAAATCAAGATCGACGAGCGCGACCCTGGCGCCTTTGGTCGACTTGGCTCTCGTGAGATGGATCGCGGTTTCGATCGCGAGAGTGGAATTGCCCACGCCGCCCGCGCTCGGCGTGAACGAGACCACGGTTGGAGAATCGCCCGCGACATCGTCTCTGGCTGGCGCGCTGACCCGACCGACAATGTCGAGAATCTCGTGCGGCAGTCCGACCTCGGCGACCCAGTCGGCGTTGCCGGATTGAATGAGCTTTTTGTAGTCGCTGGCGGAAATGTCGCCGCCGACGACGATGAAGAAAAGGTTCCGCGGAGAGCGCCGGACGAGATCGATCAGATCGTGGACATTGGCGCCTTCAGGCGCCGCCGCGGCCAGGATGATGACTGATCGGTCCGCGCCGTTGACCGAATTCGGGTCGATGGCCTCAACGCTCGGAACGCGCCTGAGGTCGGGGATTGTCGATTTGAGCTTGCCCTCGATCTCGTCGATCTGGGTCTCGTCGCCGCCGCCCTGGGTGAGATAAATCGCCATCCCGTCCCCTAACGATAAAGCTGGACGAGATGGAAAATTTTGACGTTGTCGGCCGGAACCGGCGTCCCGGTGATCTCGCCATAGAGATTGCCGTCCTTGAGCGCGGTGTATGGCTGGGTCATGAAGAACTTGCCGAACGCGGCCACGGGAGTCTTGGAGGACGCGCCGGCGCCGGTGATATTGCCGAGAGCCGTTTGTGCGAGACAGTTGATGATCGGCACGACCAGATTGCGCCGATCGACGCCGCCGGTCGTGGTGTCGATTCCGCTGACGCCACGCGCGTTGGCGCAGAACGGCGCGCCGCTCTCGGTCTGGAAATGCCCTGCCGGGATTTTCGAGCCCTGCGGATCAGGCTGGCCGTTGCTCGCCCAACCGTTTTTTCCCGACCAGTCGCTGATCCCGCCCGCGTTCGAGCCTAGGCTGATTTCATATCGGTAGATCTGGTAGCGGCTGACGCTTGTCTGAGCCGGAGCGCCACACACGCCGCCGAGCGCTGTTCCGACGGTCGCGGCCGTGGGCCCATGGGGATGATTGATGGCCCAATAGTCGGCGCAATCCCACTGGCCGTTCCCCTCGGCGCCGGCGAGGTTGGGGAACGAGATGTCCTGAGGCAATGCGCTCGTGGTCCATTCGAATGTGAGGCCATCCGAGGCTTGCGTCGCGCTCGCGGGGGTTCCGACCGTTACCGTCGAGCCGGTGGAATTGGAGACGCTGACAGGATTGTCGGCGGTGCTCGCGAACACGCCGCCTGAGTCCACCACTGGCTCGCCGGCTGCTATTCCGGCCGGGTTGGCGACATCGGTGAGCGCGGGCGAGTTCTGGGTCGCTGCGCCGACGGTCCGGTCCGAAGGGTAGGTGTAATAGAGGGCCGACCCGCTAGCCGGCGTCGCGCTGCACCAGTCGACGGCGTTCGACTTGTGTCCGGGAAGATAGCCCTTTCGCACGTTGACCGCCGGCGGGGCGGCGCTGGGCGAGGCGAGCGGCGGGTCCTGATTGTAGATGTCAAATCGCGTGTCGAAATAGGGCTCGACGGCGTTCTTATTGCCGATGGCGAGGCTCACGCCCGCATCGCTGTAACAGGCGCCGCTCGCGCCTGCGACATTCTTCGCCATGCACGTCGCATCGTTGCAGTCATCGGCCGTGTTGAGCCAGCCGAAATGGCCGGGGCCGACGCCGTTTCTGTTGAGCTTGAGTTGGCGTCTTAAGGTCGCGGGATCATCGAAAGCGGAAAAGAGCGCTGCGGTCGCCTGCGCGTCGGTCATCGATCCGGCGCTCTCTTCGTAGGGGTTGCAGACGAAGATCGGCGTGACCGAACACACGCTCGTGCCCGCGAAACCCGCGACCGCATCAGCGCCGACAGCGAAGGCGTTGGTCGAAATAGTCTTGAGGAACGACGCCGGAAGAATGGTTGACCAGGTCTGCGGAACGATCTTCACCGCGACATATTTCGCGTCCAAATCCCCGCTCGCCGGCGCGCCGCCGATTCCATCGCGCGCCGGGGACAGACTGGAATAGAAAACGAACGTGTAATCGAGCGTCGGCGACGATCCGGCGCCGAAGAGCGTGTTGGACGACTTCGTCGCGGCATGCGCGTTCGCCATCGCGGAAATCGCGCGCAATTCCGCACCCGCTTGTTTGTCGAGTTCGCGCGCTCCGGCGAGCGCGAGACTGTCGGCCGCCGCCTGCATCTGCGTCTGCAAGCTCATCCGGCGAGAGCCATCAAGGGCCAGCAGAGCAAAGCCAACGAGAACCGGCAGCATTACCGCCACATAGGGGACCATCAATCCATCTGTGTCGCGCCACAACGCAAGCGCGCGCCGTGCGAGTGGCGGCAGTGCTTCATCTTGACGTCGCGCCCGTTTTCCCATGGCTAGTCGGCGGCCGAAGCCGACAAGGCTTCCCCCGTTATCGTGGTCGTCACCTGCGGGATGTTGAGCATGGGGAAGGGCAGGAAGAAAAACCTGAACGGCAGCTTGGTCTTGGAGGAAGGGGCGTTGAGCGAAACCGTGATCGTCGGAACCGGTCCCAGACTCCGACCGGCGTAGCCAAGGCCGGTTTGCTTATAGACCACCGTCACATATTGCGGCGCGATCGCGGCATGGAGGTTGCACATGCCGGCGAAATACTGCGAGGCCGGCGGCGTGCAGTTGTTGTTCCCGGCGCGCCCATAAACGAGAAACCCCATCGCCTCGGCCGAATACGAACCCATTCCGTCGCATGCGCCGCTCGCACATGTGCAGGCCGACGCGCCGCCGTCGCACTCGACGGTGAACTCGGGCATCGGACTCCCCGACGCCAGGCCTGAAGTCAGCGCATCGTCCGCAATCGAGGTCAGACCGGAGGCGATCGGATCGGACACCGCGGCGATGCGGGCGCCGATCTCAACCGCCTTGGCGGCGGCGTTCCACTGGTAAAGCGCATTCATGAAGTCAACTCCGCCGAACAGGAACAGGATCAGAATCGGCAGGATGATCGCGACCTCGACCAACGGGCCGCCATCTTCATCTCGAGCCAGTTGCGCGATGAACGAGGACTCCCAACGTGGCGGCTTCCGAACGGCGCCGAACCCCACGGCCTCATCCTTCGAGGCCGCTTCGCGGCGCCTCAGGACGAGGGGGTCGGGAGTTGCGATGAACGAGGACATGATCGTCAACCCGGTCCTATGAACCGCTCCTGATGAGAGAAGAAGAGCATCGGCGCCTTCAGTCCCAAAGTCTGAAACAGCCCGAGGGACGGATCCGCAAAGCGGGTCGCGACATCGATGATCGTCATGCTTGTCGAGCCGTCGGCGTAGTTTCCAGCATCGAGCGCGGCGCTCGACGAGCAGCTGATCGTGACATCGGCCGCGCTCCAGCCGCTGACGCGCGCCGAGCCGCCCGTGGCGTCAGCCGTGGTCGCGATATTCGCTGCGTCCGCTGTGTAGAGGATTCCGCCCGGATCCTTTTGCGCGCAAGGGTCGCGATTGCCGTCCGTGAGTTCGATCCGGGTCATGTAGCGCGCCGCGTCCCGCAAGCCCGACACGACAAGCTGCTGATTGTAGAAGAACCACGAGAACTCGAACACGCCGAGAAAGAGGCTGAGCAACAGAGGCATGACGATGGTGGCCTCGACCAGCGCGGAGCCATCGTCGTCACGCCATAACGATATTATTTTTGCTGACGCGCGTCCCAACATTCGACCAAACCTTCGCCTCTCTACTAGCCCTAGGGTTGGCCGGGTTGGCGAGAAATCGTCATTCCGGTGGAGGCGCCGTTCGGCGCTCCGGCGCCGGCGTTTCCGCCCGGGCTCGCCCCGCTCTGCGTTGCGCTGTCGCTTGGGCTTGCGCTCGCGGCGCCGCTTTCGTAGCGCGTAATCGCCTTCGTGATCCGCGCGCCATTCGCTGGAATGTTCGTGTCGTTGGAATAGCGCGGCCAGGGGGTCGCCGTCTGCATGGCGATATTGGCCGCCTGGGCGTCGCCCCCCGTTGTCGAGACCAGAGCGGTGCGCTGAAGATAGTCGGCGGACGGATCGTCGAAACCGATGGTTGAGGAGCATCCGGCGACTGTAAGGCACGCGGCCAGGGATGAGATCGCAACAGTCCATCGCAAAGCGACGGTTTGACCCTTCGACCGATCCGAGCTCACTGACCACCGAGAATATGGCCATAAGGCCCCTGGAGGCCGCCGCCGCTCGTCACATAGTCGGTGTACCGCTTCTTGCGTTCGGTATCGCCCATCAGGAACAGGTCGACGTCATTCGCCTGAAGCGCGGTGTCGAACGGGGTCGCCAGATGCCGTCCCGGGCGCACGGGCCGCACGAGATGCGGCGAGACGATGATGACGAGATCGGTCTGGCTCTTCTGGAAGTCGGTGGATCGAAAGAGGGCGCCGAGGACGGGCACGTTGCCGAGCCACGGTAGCTGATCGATGCTTTGGGAATCTTGCGCCTGGAGCAGGCCCGCAATCGCGAAGCTTTGCCCGTCTCGCAGTTCGACCGCCGTATGCGCCTTGCGCTCGGTCAACGACGGGACGGTCGTCCCGTTGATGTTCAGGCTGTTGGCCGTGTTGATCTCGGTCACGGACGGATTGAGCTGCAGATTGATGATGCCGTCGTTGAGGACCGTGGGCGTGAAATCCAGGCCGACGCCGAATTGCTTCCATTCAATGGATATGTTCGGCGTGTAGTTGACGCCGATTCCAAGCGTGGTGTTCGTCGCATTCGTGCCTTGGACGACCGGAACGGGAATTTCGCCGCCCGCAAGGAACGTCGCCTTTTCTCCCGAAAGCGCGACGAGATCCGGTTCAGCCAGGCTCTTGACCAGGCCCTTGCTCTCGAGCGCGGACAAGAGCGCGTCGATGCTGACGCCATGCGTATTGACGACGTTGGCGAGCAGCACGCCGAACGATGACGCCGTGGAGCCTGCCCCAGGGAATACGCCGCTGTTGTTGGTGGCCGTGGTCGGCTGCGAGCCGAGACCGGTGGCGAAACTCACGCTGTTCGTCTTGCCGAACCAGCTGATGCCGAGGTCGCGTCCGGCATTGCGATCGACTTCGAGAATACGCACCTTCAGCATGACTTGCTGCGAAGGGGAAACCTTCATCGCGTTGACGATCTGAGCGTCCGGCGACAGGCCCTTTGCGACTTCGACGGCGCGCGCGGCCGCCAAGCCGTCGCTCGCCTCGCCGCTCAAAACGATCTCGCCGTTCGCGCTCGTGACAGCGATGTCTCTGCCCCCGGTGCTGGCGGCGATCTTGCTCTGCAACGACGTCGTGTCGGGCGTCACATCGAGGTCGATCACCGACACCAGGCGCCGCTGCTGATCGAAGACGGAAATGTTGGTCGCGCCGACTTTTTTGCCCTGGACGTAGAGCATCAACTCGGTCATCGGCAAAACGTCGGCGATTTCGGGCGCGCCGATCACCGCGGTCGAGAACGGGTCGGAAAAACAGAGCGTACGCGATTTGTTGAGCGTCACCTTTATGGCGCTCACCTGCTCTGTCACCGGGTGGCATGGGCCGGCCTTGCGCGCCCAAGCGGGAGCCGCGGCCTGCACGAGACCGAAAGCGGCCAATGCGGCGCCAGCTTTTGCGAACGTGGCGACCCAAAGATGGCGGCGCCTTAACGCGATCCGTCCCTTTCGCGGGGAGAATTGTGTTCGCTGTTTCAACACGCCGCCTTCCGTCATTGGAGCTCTTCAGGCACGTCGTATTGTTCGCTCTTGACCGATCGAAAGACGGTGATCCTGCGAGTGTTTGTTTCGGCAGGAGGCGGGGGCGGCGGCGGGATCGCTCCTGGCGGCAGGGCCGCTCCCCCCGGCGGCAGGGTGGGCCCCGGGGGCGGATCGGGCTGAAAAGCGGCGGGCTGCGCCTGCGCGGCGGGCAGGCTTGCTTGCGCCTCGTCGGCCCCGAACAGGTCGCGATCGGTGACCTTGGCGTCGGGCGCCAGCGCGACTTCCGCGGGCTGGCGCAGGATCAGCGACAGCTTTCCGACATTGGCGGCAAGCAGGATCCGCAGCGCCTGATCCGGATCCACTTCGACGGTCACGGCCTTGGCGACGGTCGGATGTTCCTGGCGTTGATCGGCCATCTGATCGATCGCCAGCACTTTGACATGCTGCAAGATCACTGCGGAGAAATTCTGCGGACCGGCGCTGTTATCGGTTCGCGTCAACACCACGTCGACGAAGTCGCCCGGGAAGATGAAGCCCGCCACTCCGCGAACGTCGTCAACCGCGACGGTCACGGCCCGCTTGCCCTTCTCGATGACCGTCGACAGCGAGGCCCTCTGATCCGGCGCGCTCACCTTCGAGGAAATGATCGGCTCGTCGCGGACAAACGGGGAAAGGGCGATCCGCCGGCCGCTTTTGGTGAGCTCGGCGAAGTTGGCGAATGCGCCCTCCGGGCTCAATTGGGCCGGCCAAGCGACTTCTCTCACGTCCTTGGCGCCGATCGGCGCGCCAAAAGCAAGCGTATCGGTCGCGACCAGAATCGGCACAGTCTTCTGAGCGTCGGTCCGCGCTGAGTGGCTCTGAAGCCAGCTTCTGGCAAGAAATGCGGCGACGCCGCCAAGAATTACAGCAACAACGAGGATTGCAAAATTCGTACTCCGACGCATAAATGTATCAATCCTTGCCCCAAAGGAACGGTTTCGTGCCGGAGATTATTTATCAGCTTGTGCTCATCTATTCGCATATGTCAACGGATCCGAACTCGTCTCCTAGCAGATTGGTAAGGTTTTCCAACCTTCCGTCCAAAACACAGCCAATTAACGCAAGAACAATTTTTGATGCAATCGCAATGTTGTCTCAACAATATTGTCGGTGAGCGTGTTTCCCCTTCCCGAACCGCCGAATTCGGCCTGAAATTCCTTGTGAGGCTAACTACGCGCCATCGTAACCGCAAAACGCATCAGCACATTGGCGATCGAGAGCAAAACCGAACCCATAGGTTGAATACTCGACTGATGTGAGCGCATAATTGAGTGGAGTTCAAGAGCCAAAATAAAAATAGTTTCATTATGACTTTTTATATCTTCATTTCTTCAGAGCGATAGTGGACTTAAACTGAGAATATGGACAAATAGACAGTTGCGCATGTGTTTTTATTTGTGACGAACCACTTTGACTCGGTATTGACTGAGCCGTTCCCTAGCGGATAATTGCGCGTGGATGGCCACAGGCGGCCTTCAGCCAAGAACGCCTCGACGCCGTTAAGTGCAAAGTCCGTCAGGAGCTCGCATGTCCAAAGCTGTGAAGGTCTTCAACCAGTTCCTGAAGGACGAAGACGGCGCTGCTCTTATCGAATATACAGTCTTGCTCGGGATACTCTTGATCGCCGTCATCGCCACCATCGGCTTGGTCGGCACCTGGGTTTCCAAGCAATGGCTTGCGCTGGATAAGGCGCTGTCACCCTGATTTCGGCAAACCAACCTCGAAACCCGGCCAACCAGTCCGTGCGTTGACCGCCGGCCGACGCGAGACTGGCGCAGATTGCATTTGGGTCGACCTGGCCCTTGTAGCGGCGGTCCATAGCCCGTCTACAGCGCTACAGCGCCCGATTCGACGGAATTGCAATCTAGCTGTTCGGCGCTATGAGACCCAGAGCAAGCGCGCCAATGAGCGCGCCGGCCAGCGGCGGCGCGAGCGGAATCCGCAGGCCCGCGGCGGTCTGCTTCGCCGCCGCAAACCCAAATCTGGCCGCGACATAATAAGCGCCGGTAAAAATCAAGAGAAGGATCACGAACGGCGCGGCAAACCATGGGCCCGTCCAGAGGAAGGCGACGGCCAGCAGTTTCAGATCACCGCCGCCGATTTGCTGAAGCGAATACGCATAGGCTCCGCCCGCCAGCATCAGAAACGCAAAGGCGAAATTCCACTGCATCGACACCCAGGCTCCCGATGAGAGCGCATGGGCGACAAAGAGCCCGGCCAGGATCGCGACGAATTCATTGCGGACCTTGAATTCCCTCAGGTCCGTCAGGGCCACCCAAAACAGGGTCGCCGCGGTAAGGGCCAAAATCCACAGCGAGAGCATCGGATAAACGGGAACGCGATGGACCGCGAGCAAGTTACGCCCTTACGACGGGATTGCGTTGCGCAGTCGTCTCCGGGACCCGCGAACGTTCCGGCTCTTGTCGCGCGCCAAGATCCGGCCCGTGCCTGAAGCGCTCATCGCCAGGGATTGAGCACGCCAGGACGGCCGAAGCCATTAGGGGACTGCGGAACGATCGAGACTCAAGCCGCCTGTTCTTCGATCTCGCCCGCCGCATTCGGCGGACCAAGGGCCTTCACAGCCCGATTTTGACCCTTCTGCAGCTGCGCCTCGACCGCCTTCAAAGCGTCGATCTCGCTCGACTTCTGCACCGCGGCGATCTCGCGAACCATCCGGTCGAGAGCGGCCTCGTACAATTGCCGCTCCGAATAGGACTGCTCGGGTTGCGCCTCCGATCGGTAAAGGTCGCGGACCACTTCGGCGATCGCGTTGATATCGCCGGAGTTGATCTTGGTCTCGTACTCCTGAGCGCGCCTTGACCACATCGTGCGCTTGACGCGCGCGCGTCCGGTCAGAATGTCGAGCGACCGCCTCGCGGCGTCGGGATCGGAGATCTTGCGCATTCCAACGGCTGTGACCTTCGACGTCGGGACGCGCAACGTGAGCTTGTCCTTCGAGAAACTGATAACGAAGAGCTCAAGCTTGAACCCGGCGACTTCCTGCTCCTCGATCGAGACGATCTGCCCCACCCCGTGAGCGGGATAGACGACGAACTCGTTGAGCTTGAAGCCTTGACGCTGGCTCGCGCTCTTCAAAGCCTTCGCCGCGGGGGCTTCTTCCGGGACGACCGCCTTTTGGACCTTGACGGCGGGCGCGGCGGCCTTTGCCGGCGCCGTCTCGCTCGCATGGGCGACATGGGCATGGGCGGCATGACTGGGACCTGGCTTTGATCCAGCAACAGGCGCTGCTCCTTTCTCGGTCGCGGATCGAGCCTCTTGCGCGCTTCGGCTTGCTGTCAACTTCGCTTCCTGTTCCTTCAATTGCGCCCGGACGGCGGAGGCTCGCTTGGCGGCAGCCGCAGTTTTTGCCGCCTTGCTTGGGCTCTTCGACGCCGCCACTTTTCGAGAGGCGGCGCTGACCGGCCTCTTGGCCGCGGCCGATTCATGCGTCACAGGTCTGCCATTGGCGCTCGTCCGCTTTCGCTTCGCAAGCTTCGTCGCAGCGCTTTTCGTCTTGGCCTGACTAGTTTTTCTAGTCTTGCGCGCGGTATTCGACGCCGTTTTGCTCTTGCTGACACGGTTTCGAACGCTGGATGAAGAGGCGGCCTTGGTCGTACGCTTCGCCCTCGTTTTCGCGGTGGAGGCTGCGCCGGTTTTCTTCGTCTTTGGACTTGTCGTCTTTTTAGATTTATTACGCGCTACCATAATTAACCTCTCCACGCGCGAACTTTCCCGCGCACGCCATAGATCCGTGCACGAATACTATCCCAAATCCGTGCTCGAATATTACTCTCGGAACGGCGAACTGACATTTCGTCCAGGAAAACCATTCGCGTCTTCACCAGGGACGCTTAGCGACTTCCGCTCGACGGTTAATTGGTCGTTTAGCACAAATCCGTCGAAAAATCAAAGAGGAAGATAAGCTCGAACAACTCTAGCCGCGGCGCCGCAAGCTCCGCCGCGCGCCGAAGGGTTCGAGAATCGGACCTGGGCTAGAAAATCGGCCTGAGCTAATCGCCTTCCCCAGGCTGAGGCGAGAAAAACTCAGCAAACTTGTTGGCGCGCCCGTCGAAATCCTTGCCGTCCGCCGGGGCCTCTTTCTTGCTGGTTATATTTGGCCACGACTTCGCGTATTCCGAGTTCAGTTTGAGCCAGAAAGCCAGATCGGGTTCCGTGTCCGGCTTGATGGCTTCGGCTGGACATTCCGGTTCGCAAACGCCGCAATCGATGCACTCGTCGGGGTGAATGACGAGCATATTTTCACCCTCGTAGAAGCAGTCGACAGGACACACCTCCACGCAATCCAAATATTTGCACTTTATGCAATTTTCCACGACCACGTAGGTCATACGCATATCCTCATGAGCCACCCACCGAGGTGGAATTGCGCCCGTTTTCCTATGAATTTCGAAACCATCTGCCAACATTTTTGTCAGGGATGCTTCGGCGGCGGTGACGCAGCTATCGGCGTTTGTTGGCTTGCTCCTCAAGCAGCGAACGAAGCTCGAGAAGCTTGGCGAAGGGCGAGTTCGGGTCAACCTTGGCAGGTTTTTGCGGCGCCGCCGCTGGCGTGGCCCGGGCCATATCATAATCTTTGGGCCGTTGGCGACGTTTTTCGTCGGCGCGGACCGAATTGGGACGATTAGGCGTCGTCGACGGAGGGGGCGTCGTTTCGCGGCGCCAATTGGGCGCGGCGACCGGTGTCGGGCCCTGAGCCTCCGAGCGGCCCGGCCCTTCGCTTCTTGCGTGTTTGGCTTCCCGCTCGCGTCGAGGCGCCGGTTTGCGATGATCCGGCCGCCAGACGATGATCATTTCGTCATTTTTTGCCGGTTCAGCTCGTGAGCCTGATGCCGGCGGACCAACAGATTGTGCGCCGGCGTCCTCTCCCGGGGCTTCGCCGGAGGAGCCGGCTTCGGAAGACGTCGTCACATCAGCAGGGACGGGCTCGCCGCCCTCCGCCACGGCCAGGGCGCCCTCCGGAAGCGCGTCAGCGCCGTCGGCGCAGACCTCAACTTCCTGAAGGACGATCTCTGCATCCTCTGAGGCCGCGACCGGCTCAAGGGAGGCCACAACATCCGCAGCCAGGGTGTCCTCACCTCCGGGGGCGGCGCCAGCATCCTCTGAGACCGTGGCGGCGTCCGCAAGGAGCCCGTCAGACGACGGCTCAGTGAGCGGAGCAGCCAAAGCGGACTTTGTCGAGACCTCGTTCTCGTTGGCCGCCGCCGGAGGCGGCGCTTGCTCATCTCCGGCCGATCCCTGATCTTCCGCCGGCTTGGGCCGTTCGCTGTGTCCGGCCGTTTCGTTGGCGGATCGTGCACGAAAAAATTCCGATCGTTTCATTTCGACCGACCGGAATCCCATGGAACGCAAGATCGAAGCGAATTGCTCGCCTGAGCACCCTGTCAACGATGTCATCGCCCCGCTGACGACGAACCCTTTGGAAGTCCGTTGGCTCGGAGGGCTGTCGGCGCCTGCGGGCGCTTCGACCGCGATGGCCGCGCGGATCATTCCGGCCAGACGCTCGACGACATCCACGCGCACAACCCGTTCGCCGCACGTCCGATAGCCGGCGACGCGATACCCTTCCTTCCCAATCCCCTTGTCCGATGAGAGAGAGGTCCGACCCGACGAGGCGACCGGGGCAAGGGTCCGCACGACCTCAGTGGCGTCGCCGGACGCCTGAAGGCCCCACAGTTGAAGGGCCAACGTTCTTGCCGCTGGCTTCAGCAACATCGGGAGAAACAGATAATAGGCGCCGAAGCGCACGCCCTGCTTTCTGAGCTCCGCTCGGTCGTCCTGACTGAGCGCCCTGATCTTCGCCTTGATCGGTTCGCGCTCCAGAACCCCGAACGACCGCACCAGCTCTTGCGCCAGATCACGAACGATTTCCGGTCCTTCTTGAAGACCCTCAAGCGCCAAGAGTGGCGCAAGAAGCCGTCGCGTCGTTGCCGCTAGCCAAAGCTCAATCCGTGTTTTTATTGTCTCCCGGGAGACGTCCGGCAGGGATTCATCGGCGAAGATGAGGGCGCTGGGGTTGAGCGCATTTGGCCCTGGCGAGAGTTTAGCCACCGGATCGCCCAGCCAACGAATGATCCCATCGTTTGAGACCACAATCGCGGCGTCGACGGCTTGACGGAGGCGTTCCGCGCGCGCCTCCAGTTCCAGCTTCAGGGCTTCCCGCCACGCTTCATCGCCCGCTCGCGCCGCGCGATGATCTTCGGCGTCGACAACCTGGAAGCCTTGAACAACGGAAAAGTCATGGCACGGCGGCGGCTCAACGGCCGGCGGATCGTTTTCCCCGGAGCCGGGCTCCTCTTCCACCATCACAAGCTCCTTAAGGACGCACGGGCCGCACCCGATCATGGCCTACGCCAAAAACCTTGCTCGAGCTGCGCAAGCCGACGCGGCTCCACGCGCCAGACAATCCAACGGCCGCGCCTGTCGCCGCCTGTATAGGCCGTTGCTCAGGCGAGCGCACGGTCATCGTAGTCTTCGGGGGAAGTCTCATCGCTGGCCTGAGAACGCAGAACCAACGAGAGCGTTGCCGCAACAAGGAAATTGACCAGGACCGCCGTCAAGCCGTTGTAAGCGGCGAAGCCAAGGCCAAGATCGAAATGGCCCACCAGCGGGATATCCCAATTCAGAGCATGGACTGGAGCCCAGGCCTTTCCGGTCCATGAGAGCGAGGCGCCGACAATCATCCCCACGGCCCAACCGATCAGAAGCGCCCAACCGCTGAACCAGCGGGTGAAGAGGCCCAAAATCATCGCCGGGAAGATCTGCACCATCCAGACGCCGCCCAGCAATTGCAGGTCCAGAGCAAACTGCGTCGGCATGAAGAAAATCACCGCGAGCGCGCCGACCTTCACCACCAGCGAGGCGAGTTTGGCGAGAACCAATTCCTCCTGGGGCGTCATCTCGGGGTGAACGAACGGCTTCCAGATGTTGCGGGTGAAGGTGTTGGCGGCGCCAATCGACATGACCGCCGCGGGCACGAGCGCGCCGAGCGCAATCGCCGCGAAGCAAAAGCCCGCGAACCAATCCGGGAACGCCCAGAGCACGAGCTGCGGCACGGCGTCCTGGGGCGTGGCGACCTTCACGCCGGCGGCGATCGCCATCAATCCAAGCAGGGCGATCAAGCCGAGCACCAGGGAATAGGCGGGCAAGGCCATCGTATTGAAGCGGATGGCGCTTGCGCTCGAGGCCGCGAGCGAACCGGTCAGCGCGTGCGGATACATGAACAAGGCCATCGCCGAACCGATCGCGAGCGTGATGTAAGGACCGACTTGCGAAGGCTTCAGCGTCAGTCCCGCCGCGAGGTTGGGGTTCGCCGCGACCTTCGCGTCAAACGCCTTGCCCGCCGCTTCGAAAATCGCTCCGAAGCCGCCGAGCTGGTAGGGAATGATAATAATCGCGGCGATGATGAAAATATAGATCATCGCGTCCTTGACGAAGGCGATCATCGCCGGCGCGCGCAGTCCGCTCTTGTAGGTGAAGAGCGCGAGAATGACGAAGGCGATGGTGATCGGCGCATGCGCCATGATCCCCTGGCCCGAAAAGCCGAGCGCCAGAATGACCTTTTCGAGGCCGACGAGCTGCAGCGCGATGTAGGGCATCGTCGCCAGAATGCCGGTCGCCGCAACCGCAAGCTCCAGTCCTTTGTTGCCGTAGCGGCCAAGCACAAAATCGGCGGCGGTGATGTAGCCATGTTTTTGCGAGACCGCCCATAGCCGCGGCAACGTCAGGTAGAGGAACGGATAGACGATGATCGTATAGGGCACGGCGAAGAAACCGAACGCGCCGATGGCGAAGACGACCGCCGGAATCGCGATGACCGTGTAGGCGGTATAGAGATCGCCTCCGAGCAGGAACCAGGTGATCCAACGGCCAAAGCGTCGGCCGCCAAGGCCCCATTCGTGGATGTGGTCGAGATCGGCCGCCTTCCAGCGCGCCGCGACGAAGCCCAGCACCGACACCAGACCAAAAAAGAACACGAAAACAGCGGTGGCGACGACGTTCAGGTGGTCGAACATGCTCAGTTCTTGCCAACCCGGTCCGCAGCTAGAATCGCAAGAGCGGAAACCGGAATAAGAACAAGCTGGAGCCAGAAGAAAAAGGGGATGCCGAAGAGGACAGGCGGGACCGAATTGTAAAGCGGGACCCAGAGCGCCAGAATACAGGGAACAAGCAGCAGAACGAACTTCATTGTCCCCCCGGGATCAGCAAACGCGCCATCATCAGCGCCGCTGACATGATGTGTTGGCCCCGTCTATCGAAATTCCCAACGCCAGTCGAGAGGCTGCCTGTTTCGAAGCGCCAGCGACGAACCCTGCGATCGCCTGCTTTCGCGCTGATGGTCATCGTGGTAACGAGCAGCCCATGACCGCACGCCTCGATTTGCGCTTTCAACGGGTCGCAGCCGAAGGCCGGGCCGCGCTTTTGACTTTCATCATGGCCGGCGATCCGGACACCGAGACCTCATCGGCGATCCTTGCCGCCCTGCCGGCGGCCGGCGCGGACATTGTCGAACTCGGCATGCCGTTCAGCGACCCGATTGCGGACGGTCCGGCGATTCAGGGCGCCGGGCGCCGGGCGCTGGAGGCCAACCAGACGCTGTCGGCGACCCTCAAAATGGCGAAGCAATTCCGCGCCGGGGATCCGGACACGCCGCTCATCCTCATGGGCTATTACAATCCCGTTTACGTCTATGGCGTCGAGGCGTTCCTGACCGACGCGAAAGCCGCAGGCGTCGACGGGCTGATCGTCGTCGATTGCCCGCCCGAGGAAGACGACGAGATTTGCCTGCCCACGCGCAAAGCGGGGCTCGCTTTTGTTCGACTGGTGGCGCCGACCACGAGCGACGAGCGTCTGCCGGAGGTTCTCGCTAACGCGGGCGGCTTCGTCTATTTTGTTTCGATCACCGGAATCACCGGGGCGGCCGCGCCGGACGTCAAGCTGGTCGGCGAAGCCGTGGCGCGCCTCAAGCGGCGGACGAAGCTGCCCGTCGCGGTCGGGTTCGGCGTCAAGAACCCCGAAAGCGCGCGGGCGATCGCAGGGACCGCGGACGGCGTGGTGGTCGGTTCGTCCATCGTCGAGGCGATCAGGCTTTCGCTGGACGGCGGAGCGGCGACCTCGTCGACCGTGATCGCCGCAACTGAGCTTGTCAGCAAACTCGCGCAAGGCGTGCGCGCCGCGCAGAAGTAAGCGCTTTGTCGAAGACCGACCCACCGGAGCCAAAGCCGCGCATGAATTGGATCTCGAACGTCGTGCCGCCGAAGATTCGGTCATTGCTGCGCCGAGACACGCCCGAAAATCTTTGGGTCAAGTGCCCCGAAAGCGGCGAACTGGTCTTCCACAAGGATCTCGAAGCCAATCTGATGGTCGTCCCGGGTTCCGGCTATCACATGCCGATCGGCCCGAAGGCTCGTCTCGCCTCGCTCCTCGACGACGGCGTCTACGAGGAATTCGCCACCCCGGAAACGCCATCCGATCCCCTGAAATTTCGCGACATCAAACGCTACTCGGACCGTTTGAAGGAAAATCGCACGAAGACCGGAGCGGCGGACGCGGTCACGGTCGCATTCGGCAAGCTTGAGCGGCAGGAGGTCACCGTCGCCATCCAGGACTTTGCGTTTCAGGGCGGAACGCTCGGGCTCGCGGCTGGGGAGGCGATCGTCGCTGGGATCACGGCCGCGATCGAGCGCGCGACCCCATTTCTCATCTTCACCACCTCAGGCGGCGCGCGCATGCAGGAAGGCATGTTCGCCCTGGCGCAAATGGTTCGCACCACGGTCGCCGTGCGGCGTCTGCGAGCGGCGAAACTTCCCTATATCGTCATCCTGACCAACCCGACCACTGGCGGCGTGACCGCGTCCTACGCGATGCTGGGCGATGTGCATATCGCCGAGCCCGGCGCGGTGATTGGCTTCGCCGGCGCCCGCGTGATTGAGCAGACCATTCGCGAGCGGCTTCCGGAGGGGTTCCAGCGCGCCGAATATCTGCGCGACCATGGCATGGTCGATATGGTCGTCGCGCGACCCCGGCAGCGGGAGACCCTTGCGCGTCTCTGCAGGCTGCTCGCTCGCGCCCCCGCCGCGGAAGCCGCCTGAACGAAGCTGGGTGGTCATTCGCGCAGGGGGCCCCGTTTTGTTTTCCGCTCGGATGATTATCTAAAGCAGTGGTGGACCATTCGCGCCCGGTTCGGGGCGCAATGGACCGGTCTCAACAGGAGGCAGCGTCATGGCAGGTTCAACAGAGCGGGCGGTTCTCGCGGGGGGATGTTTCTGGGGCATGCAGGATCTCATTCGCCGCTATCCGGGCGTGATCTCGACCCGGGTCGGCTATACAGGCGGCGAGGTCCCCAACGCGACCTACCGCAACCACGGCAATCACGCCGAGGCGATCGAAATCATTTTCGATCCAGCCCAGACCAGCTTCCGCAGGCTGCTCGAGCTGTTCTTTCAGATCCATGATCCGACGACCCGAAACCGGCAGGGCAACGACGTCGGCGCGAGCTACCGCTCGGCGATCTTCTTCACTACTGACGAGCAGAAACGCGTGGCTCTCGACACCATCGCGGATGTCGAGGCCTCGGGGCTATGGCCGGGCAAGGTGGTGACCGAGGTCACGCCGGCCGGGCCGTTCTGGGAGGCGGAGCCCGAGCATCAGGATTATCTCGAGCGCTACCCCAACGGGTATACGTGTCACTTTGCGCGGCCGAACTGGGTGCTGCCGAGGCGGGCCGCCGCCGCCGAGTAAGAGAGGCCAACGACCGGGGGCGCTTGTGTGCCCAGTGCATGTAGCGAGTGCGCAGAAGACCGGGGAAGGACGAGGTAGTTTAACTCGGTAGAGCCATGGGAAGCCGGCGCGTAGGCTTGTCTCTGCCGGCGTGTGAGCACACCGAGCGCGCATCGTAGATTGACTTTGATGCCGCTTCAGCCCCTAACTCCCGCCTCGCTAGCGGGCAATCGGGAGATAATATGCAGAAGCGGACTCTGTTTGCGCTCGGGCGGCGCGGATTGCTGGTTCTCTTCGGGTTGGGTCTCGGAGGGGTTGTGACGCCCAACTCTCGCGGATGTCTATCAAGCTTCGGCCGACGTTTCGCTTACCAATCAAAACGACACTGGCGCCCGTTTTTCGTTGCCGAAATACTCGGGTGCCGGAAGGATTACCGGTGTCACCCTCACATTGACTGGGTTTGCGCAGGCAACGATATTTTACACTTTCTATGTCGAAGACGGCATAACGGCTCCTCCCATTGAGAGCACAGCGGATTTTTTAGTTTGGTTCGGGCTGCTGGCTTCGGAACCCAACCTGATTGACCTAAAGACGAGCGTTAATTTTCCCGGCGTTTCGGTCTCTCCGCGCCCAGACTGCGGGTGCCCAGACTGCGTTCCTACTGCAAAGGAGGTTAACATCTCTTCAGACTTGGTGACGTTACTGGTAAGCGTCAACCTGACCGATTTTTCAGACTTCGCGGGGAGCGGGAGCAACGATTTCTTCTTTACTCCATTTGGCTCCGTCGTCACCGAAACGTTCGACGCTTCGGGCACTGTGACGGAAACAATCTTTACTTCGGTTCCCGAGCCGTCGACTTGGGCGATGATGCTGGCCGGCTTCGCCGGCCTCGGGTCGCTTGCGCACATGCGTAGGCGGAGGATCACGGCCCAACGCGGTTAAGGCGCCGCGTTGCTCCGCTCGTCATCTGCCACGAGCGATCGCGGCGACTTGGGCTGGATGGCCTGGAGCACAAGACCCAGGCCGCCGCGTCTCCCGGGTTTTTCAACCTCGAGATTCTACCGCGACAAACGTTCCCGCGAGGGCGTATCGAGCCCTCGCGTCGGGGTGCGCAGCTTAGTAGTGATTGTTGTAGTGGTGGTGGTAGTAAGCGTAGTGGTGATGGTAGTAACGGTGATGATTGCTCATCGAGTTGCCGATGGCTGCCCCGCCAACGCCGCCCACGACGGCGCCGACTGGACCGCCCACGACCGCTCCGCCGACCGCGCCAGCGACCCCTCCCGTTACCGCTCCCGCTTGGTCAGCCAGTACTGCTGAAGAAGAAGCGCAGATCAGTGTCGCGGTCGCGGCCGCAAGCATCCATCGAGACATAAAAACCTCCATCGGAATTTGGCGGAAGTTGCCGATATCGCCGGCGCTCCGTCCTCACACTTTATGAACCGCCTTGGGGCCGAAATGTTCCCTCTGGCAATCCAGATATAGCGGGGAAGACCTGTTTTTCTCCCTGTCATCGAGGCCGACCGGACCGGAGTGAGGCGGCCCTCGTCGATCAAATAAACAAACTGTACAGGTAATTTAGCGCTTGGACGGATCGCGCGCCCCGACGGAGCGGGTTGCAGAAAAATGACCTTAAGCCTCTGAAAAGAACCGGTCGCGAGCAGAATTGCGGGGGCTGCGGGACTGCCGGCGGGCCTAATGCGCCTTCAAGAGTTCGCCGCGCCGCTCCGGACTGAAGCGGATTACGACGACGATCGCGACCGCGACCACGCCGGCCACCAGCGCCAGCGCATAGGCGTAATTGCCGCCGTTCGCCTGGGCGATCTGCGCCTGAAACGGACCATTGTAGGAAGCGAGGAAATTACCCGCCTGATAGACGAAGGCCGGAATTGTCGCCCGCGCGGCGCCCGGCGACAATTCGTTGAGATGGACCGGAACGACGCCCCACGCACCCTGCACCGCGATCTGCATGATGAAGGCGCCGACCGCGAGCAAAATCGGCGTCGAGGCGAACGCCCATAACGGAAGCGCCGGCAGCGCGATGAGCGCGGCAATGGTGATCGCGTTGACGCGGCCGATCCTCTCCGACAGGTGGCCGAAGATGAGGCCGCCGGCGATCGCGCCAAGATTGGCGACGATGACAATCCAGCTCACCGTGACGGCATCGAAATTATGCTGCTTCTGCAGGAAGGTCGGATAGAGGTCCTGCGTGCCGTGGCTGAACAGATTGAAGCACATCATCAACACGACCATGTAGAGGGCCAATCCCCGGTTGGCTTTGATCGTCTCCCATAGCGGCGGCTTCGCATGCGCTTTCGACGCCTCGAAGGCTGGCGATTCCGGGACGCCGCTGCGAATGAACAGCACCAGGAGAGCGGGCAGCACGCTGAGCAGGAACATCGCCCGCCAGCCGATTGTAGTGTCGCCGAATGTCCTTCCATAGAGGAGGCCATAGGCGATTGCGGCGAGCAGAAAGCCGCTTGGATAGCCGCATTGCAGAATGCCGGACACCAGTCCCCGCGCGCGGGGCGGGATGGATTCCATCGCGAGCGAACTGCCAAGGCCCCACTCCCCGCCCATCGCGACGCCGAAGAGCGCGCGCAGGATGAGAAAGATTGTGAGGTTCGGCGAGAATGCGGCCAGCGCGCCGAGGATCGAATAGCAGAGGATGTCCAGCATCAGCGCCGGCTTCCGACCCCAGCGGTCGCCAAGCCGGCCGAAGATGAACGCGCCGACGAACCGCATCGCCAGCGTCAGGAACAGGGCGTACGCCACCGCCGGCACCTCGACGCCGAACTCCTTGGCGATGTCCTTGAGCAAAAAGGTCAGAAGGAAGAAGTCGAAGGCGTCAAGCATCCAGCCGAGAAATGCGGCGAGGATGGTCATCCTCTGCTGTGAAGTCAGATCCATCATCGTCCTTCCGCAGCGTTTGCACGGGGTCGGTCTTGTCAGGTGATTGTCATGCGACAGTTTCGATGAATACGCGCGAGGCGACACCGGCACAAGCTGAGGCGCTGGTTCGCTGTTGCGCGCAGCGTCAGCAAGTCGAGCCGCGGTGAATCAGCGCGCTCGGGATCGCGAGATGCAACCAGCGACGGCCGGCCTTGTCACTGCGCAACCCGACTGTCCTTTGCCGAGAGCAAAGGCCGCGATGGCGCAAGCGGATGGATGAATTGGCCGGCGAGCAAGTCGGGCATCGGCTCATCGATTCCGTAACGTTCGGGCCATGCGTTGGGCAGGTGATGCGTGCCGAAAATCCTGTCGAGCCAGGGAAACATCGAGGCGTAGTTGCAGTCTCGCCGCTGGCGATCGTTGGTGTGATGCCAGTGATGAAAGGCGGGCGTCGTCAGAAGCCATTCGAACGGACCCAGACGCCAGCGGATGTTGGAGTGGATGAAATATCCCCACATCGACCCGATGAGGAGAATGGTGGTCGCAACGAGGCCGTCGCCGAAGCGGAGAGGATTCGCAAGCCCGAGGGCGAAGATCGGCGTCAGCATGATCATCCGCGACCAGACCAGGTCCACGGGATGCATGCGGGTGTTGACCAGAAAATCGAGCTCCTCCGCGCTGTGATGGACAGCATGAAAACGCCAGAGGAATGGAATCTGGTGGCTCAAGCGATGCGCCCAGTAATAGGCGGTCTCGCCCACCATCATCGTTGCGCAGGCCTTGAGCCAAATCGGCCAGGCGGCGATCGCGGCCAGGGCGCGGCCCGGGATGAAGTGATGGACGGCAAGCACAGCCAGGGAAACCGGCGCGGCGAGAATGAGGCCAGGCAGGAGGCCTGTGAGAAAGTAATAGCCAAGGTCGACGGCGATCCCCTTGCGGAAGATCTTCTGGCTATGCAGCGCGAAGACACGCTCGATCGGCACGAAGATCGCCGCGAACACGGCCAGCCAGACGCCGAGCCGCGCCGCGGCGTAAACCAGCACGAACAGGTCTCGGGTGGGGTCGGTAGCCATGGGTTACGTCCATTCGACCGTGGAGCGGTCTGGGCGAAACGATAGTTGGGGACGCGATAAGCAATCCTGCCGCTCGCAAGCGAGCGGCAGGGCTTTTTGTCTTCAGGGTTACGCCGGCGTGTTCACGCGACCGAAATCGCCGCACGGCGCCGGTTTCGGAAACCTGCGTAGGCGAGGCCCGCGAAGCCGATGATCATCATCGCCCAGGTCGAAGGCTCGGGCGCCGAACCGGTCAGCGACACGCCGTCGAGCAGCGAGAAGGGAGGTCCGCCGCTGGCGGCGGGGTCAGTCGGCGCGCAGTCCTTGAAATCGGCATTGCAACCGCCCATGCCATTGTTGACGAAGGACAGGAGGCCGGGGCTCTGACCCTCGCCGTCATAGGTGAACGTCACCGACTCGGTCTCCCAGCCAGAGAACGCGTGGCTCGAAAGATCGATGTTCGTTGTGGCGATAGTCTGGCCGCCCAGCGTGACATCCCACATGTCGATAGTGTTGCCGTTGTAATCGAACTGCTGCGCGGCGGCATAGTCGAAGGTGAGCGTGTAGGTACGGCCCACGACAAGGCCGCTGATTTCCTGCGTGAGCGCCGACGGGTGATAGGTCGAATCGACCCCGTAGAAGTCGTTTCCGTCGGGACTGGCGTCGCCAGAATTGCCCCACAGCGGCAACGTGTTGGAGCCGCTCGGATTCGCAGACGCCGACGTCGGGCCGACGTGGCCGTTCGACACCGTGAAGGTGTTGGCGTTGTTGAAGATGAACGCGTAACCGTCCGGAAAGCTGGCATCGGTCCCGATCACCGTCCAGCCGTCGGCTGTCGTTCCAGGATGGTTGGCGTTCTGGCCCCCAGCCGAGCCCGGCAGCGATTGATTGAACTGACCCGCTCCAAAGTTGTCTTCGAAGCTGCCGTTGGTGACGAGGTTGCTCGCCAACGCGGGCATAGACACGGCGGCAAGAATCGTGGCCGCCCCGAAAGCCATTCTGTGTTTCACGATGGTGTCCCTTCCTTTTATAAATGCGCCAAACCGGCGTCGCAGCGTGCCCAAACCGCCGCATCCAAAGGTCGGTCACAATCTGTAGGTTGATGATGCGTTAGCCCACCGTCAAGCATTTTCACGTTTTGTGTAGGTTTTATGATTAACCGGTCGGCGTTTCCAGGTCGAAGTCGAACCGCCCCCGACCCGGCCTGAACCGCCTTGCGACGCCCTCTTCCGGCTCAAATACCAGTGTCTTCAACAGGTTGAGCCGAAACCTCTTTACCGGGTGATGTCTCCGATCAAGCTCGCCCGTTTGCTGTCTCGACAGCCGCCTTGCCCCGCTCTATGAGCGCCGTTCAGGGCAGAGAGCCTGGAGAAGCGGCTCGCGCATGATCATCGCCATCGACGGGCCCGCGGCTTCGGGCAAAGGCACCATCGCGCGCCGAATCGCCGCGCATTATCGGCTGCCTCATCTTGACACCGGGCTGCTCTACCGCGCCACCGCCGCCGCCTTGATTGCGGAGGACCGGGACCTGTACGACGAAGCTGCGGCGGTGGCGGTCGCCCGGGGACTGGGGCTCGTCGATTTCAACGACGCGACCCTGCGCAAGCGCCAAATGGGCGAGGCAGCCTCCGTGGTCGCCGCAATGCCGCTTGTCCGCGCGGCGCTGATCGAGGCGCAGCGCGCCTTCGCGCTGCGGGCGGGCGGCGCGGTGCTCGACGGGCGGGACATTGGCACCGTCATTTGTCCCGACGCGGACGTGAAGATCTTCGTCACCGCCAGCGCGGCGGCGCGGGCGCAGCGGCGTGCCCTCGAATTGGTCCAGCACGGCGAAAGGGCCGACTACAACGCGATATTGGCCGACATCATCCGCCGCGACGCCCGCAACTCGAACCGGTCCGTGGCGCCGCTGCGCCTGGCTGACGATGCGGTGACGCTGGACACGACCCATCTCGGAATTGAAGCCGCCTCGGCCGAAGCGCTGCGGATCGTCGAGGCGGCGCGGACCAGGGTTTAGCCGAATCCGGCGCCGCCGACCTGTCGAACGAGAGGCCGCCGATCAGGCGGCGGCGCCGTGGGCGAGGCGGCTTTGCGTCGCCCGCAGCCTCTCGATGGCTCCCTCGATCTCGTTGCGCTGCCGCTCCAGATGGCTGATCTGGGTCACGATCTGTTGCGGATTCAGCTGATCTTCGAGATCCGTCATTTCGCTCGCCCCTTTGCCGCCGATCAGGTCCTGGATTTCGGTCAGCGTGAAGCCGAGCTTCTTGCCC
Organism: uncultured Alphaproteobacteria bacterium; assembly: GCA_963707355.1. GTDB lineage: Bacteria > Pseudomonadota > Alphaproteobacteria > Rhizobiales > Beijerinckiaceae > Roseiarcus. The sequence goes on from CAVPPX010000006.1 coordinate 28,921, forward strand.
TTGAGGATCATTTCCATCCGGATGCGATCGCTTGCCCGATAATAGCGGGCGTTCCCCTCACGGCGGGGCTTGATCAGTCCGCGGTCCTCATAGAAGCGCAGGGTGCGCAGGCTGACGCCGAATACACGCGACATCTGGCTAATGGTCAATTCCGGCTGCGTCGAATCGAGCGCAGTACGGCCTTCATCTTCGAGCATCGTGGCCGAAACTCCAGCGGAAGCGTGAGCTAAAGACGATATCCTGTTCATGGCCTCTCCTTTCGTCGGCGCCGTTGCGTTCGCGCCTCGTAACTCGCGGCCTTTGCGCGAATCAAATCACTATGCCCTAACGGAGCGGATTTGCAACTGATAGTTGCTGCAACTTCATATGCAACTTTAGCCAGCCGGCGATGCAGGGACAGCCGGAGGCCGCCTTAACCGTTTTTTCACCATGACCCCCGACAGAATTAGTCCGCGGCGTCGCCTCCGTTCATCCGGCGATTCGCGAGCCTCAGAGCGACGGTCGAGGACATGAATAGAGCGATGGCGTGGAATATCGCGGGCGTTGACCGACGGACCCGCGACGCCGCCGTGGAGGCCGCCCGGCGCGCCGGCATGCGGCTTGACGATTGGCTCGACGAAGTGATCACCGACTACGCCGGCCTGGATCAGCGCGCGCGGCCAGAACACAACGGAGCGGAAGACGATCGGCTCGATGCCGCCGCCGGACGCCTGGAACGGATTGCCCGACGAAACGAACGAGCCCAGGCGGCGCGCGCTCCCGGATCTTCGCAAGCTTTCAATTCGGCGATCGAGCGTTTTGAAATGAGGCTCGCGCGCGCCGAAGCGCAGGCGGCTCGCGCCTTTGAAACGGTCGCCCAAATTCTGGACCGGGACGACGCAGCGCGGGACAGCGACCGCCGTGCGCTCATCGACGCCGTGCGTCGGCTCGAAATCGGTCCGGACAACCCTGACCGACGCTGCTCAAACTGGCGAGAAGGCCGCCAGTCGCTTCCCGCCGCCGGGAGCACTCGATCCGAACGCGCCGTTTGATCTCAAGGCCGCGGTTTCGCAAATCGCCATGCGGCGCCGCGAGCTTGAGGAGCGCGCCGGCCGCAGCGCGACCGGCCCACTGGACGCCAGTCCTGGGATGGACGGGCCGCCTGCCGAAGGCGGCCGGGAAGCGGCGGCGCCGCTCTCGCAATTGTTGCTCGACGACGTTCGCGCCCTAGGGCTTAAGCTCGATGACATCCGCCGCGAGCGAGCGGATCCGGGCGCTTCGGTCGATCTCGACGCCATGCGCGCGGAAATCGAAACCATGCGCCGAAGTCTGGCCGACCTTGCGCCGCGCAACGCGATCGTCGCGCTCGAGGGCGCCATTCGCGACCTCGTGCAGCGGGTCGAAATGCTGCGCCAAGGCGGTCACGGCGAATCGATGCTCGCTCCGCTCGAGGCGATGGCGGCCGAATTCCGCGCGGCGTTGAGAGCCCATGACCCCCAGCCGGCGGTTGCCGCGCTCGAGCGCGAGATTCGGGCGATCGGCGGCAAGATCGACAGCCTTGCCGCGGCGGCGATCAAGCCTGAAACGTTTGAACTCATCCGGCGGCAGACGGAAGAAGTGCGCAATCTCCTCGCTTCGGCTGCGCTGCGCACGCCGCCGCTCGAGCGGTTGGAGCGCCAGATCGGCGAACTGGCTGACCGCGTCGAGCGGCTCGGCGCAAGCCCCGCTCCCCACTTCGAATCCGCCGAGATGGCAGCGCTTCTTGCGGAAGCCTGTCGACAGATCGAACGCTCGACGCCCCCGGCCGCGCTCGTCTCGATCGAGCTGCGTCTCGAGGAGATTGCGGCGCGGCTCGATCGGGAGATCGCTCGCCCGAACGCTCCCGTGACGCTCAATCCCGGTCCGTTCGACGACTTGGCGCGACGGATTGACGGCGTCCGCCAGTCTCTCGAGGCGCGCCCGCCGGCGACGGTCGACACCGGCCCCATCGAAGCGCTCCTGCGCGACTTCGACGCCAAGCTCGCCGCCACCGGCCGCACCGACGCCGACGCCCAGGCCTTCCAATCGATATTCGCCGAAATCCGCGACAAGCTCGACCGCCTCGCCGACCCTGACGTGGGCGCGCGGCTCGGCGCGGTCGGGTCTCCAGTTGATCTCAATCCGATCGAGACGATGCTGCGCTCGCTGGAGGCCAAGTTGGAGGCAAGCGCAGCTGCGCCCGTCGACCGTCAGGTCGTCGAACAGGTCGCCGACGAGGTCGTTCGGCGGCTTCACAATGTGAGCGCCCGCCAAGTCGACCTGGAGACCGTCGCCCAGCAGATCGACACGATCTACGATCGCATCGATACGCTGGCCGCAAAGAGCGGTCGAGCCGACGAAGCGCAGCCCGTCCTTCAGCAGCTTCTTGAAAAGCTGCGCGCGTCGAAGCGGCGAGCGGTTCTCCCGCAGCGGACAATTCAGCCGCCATCAACGCTGCGCTCGACGCCCATCTGGCTGAGCTCAGATCCGAACAGGCGGGCGCTGACCAGCGCACCCAATCGCGCCTCGCGGATCTGCAAGGCATTCTGGAGATGCTCGGCGCGCGCCTCGCCAGTATCGAGAGCGAGCTCGCGGCCGACGACGTCGACGAAGAGCTGCTGCCGCCTGCCAGATCGGCAAGCCCCATTCCGCCCATAGGCTCCGCGTCGCTCAGCGCTGACGGTGGGCCTGAAGCCGCGCCGCAACGCACGAGCCAAGTGAAGCCCGCGAGCGCCGGAGATCCGCCGGCTCAGCCGGCCGACGACGGTGAGGACTTCCTCATCGAGCCCGGCGCAGGCGCGCCGCAGCGGGCGCGCGAAGCCCGTGATCTCGCTCAGGCGATCGGGCCCAAGACCAATCCCGCCGTGAGCATTCACATCGCCGCTGCGCGGCGGGCCGCACAGGCCGCGCAGGCTGAGAGCGGCACGGCACTCAACAGTGGCGTCGTGCAAACTCTGGCCGGTTCCGAAAGGGTGCAGTTCGCCGCGCGCGAAGTCCAATCGGCAAGGGCCTACTACGCCAATCACAAGCGCGCAGTTCTCCTCGGCGTCGCGATCGCGATCGCAACGACGCTCGCCGTCAAAATGGTTGGCGTGCGGGTGCCCTTTCTGCAGCGCTCCGAGCTGGGTGGACAAGCCTTCAACACCGCTAAGCTCGAGGCGCCGAAGGGCAAGCCATGGGCGCCGGCGACGCGGTCAAGTCCGGCGGCGAAGCGATCGATGGCGCCGACCGCTTCGATTGCTCAACCGCCGGCCAAGCCGGACGGGCTCGGTCTTGCGCCGCCAAGCGGGCCTTCTGCGGGCGAACTCATGCCCGCGATCCCGCCCGGGATCTCCGCGTCCTTGCGCGACGCGACCGCCGCCGGCCAGGCGAATGCGCAATACGAACTCGCGATGCGTCTGTTCGAAGGCCGCGGACTGCCGAAGGATCAGCCGGCAGCCGCCCGGTGGTTCGAACGCGCCGCCTCGCTCGGCCTTGCCCCAGCGCAATATCGGCTTGGCTCGATGTACGAGAAGGGAATCGGCGTCACCCGCGATCCAGCGGCCGCGAAGCGCTGGTATCTGAAGGCGGCTGAGGCGGGCAATCGCGGGCCGCGCACAATCTCGCGGTCATGAGCGCCGAGCCCAGCAAGGGCGCCCCGAACTATGCCGAAGCGGTGAAATGGTTCCAGAGAGCGGCCGAACTCGGCGTCCGCGACAGCCAGTACAATCTTGCGATCCTTTACGCGCGCGGGCTCGGCGTCGAAAAGGATCTCGGGAAGTCGTGGTTGTGGTTATCGCTTGCCGCGCAGCAAGGCGACGCGGACGCCGCCACCAAGCGCGACGAAATCGCCCGCGAGATGGACCCTGTCGCACTCGCCTCCGCGGTGGAGGCGCTGATGAAATTCAAACCTGTAAAGCCTGATCCCGGAGCCAACGACGTCGCCGCTCCGCCGGCGGATGGACGCCAGGACAGGCTCGTCCTCGCTTGGCCAATCCCCGCCGCCCGCCAATGCTGGTCATCCGCAAGCACCTATTTAACGGTTACGACCTGTCTTTTATATGACGCCGGTCTGGCTGCCGTCTCGGTTGGCGCAGCCAACGATGTTGGCCCGCTCGCTCCG
>CAVPPX010000007.1:0-8203 GCA_963707355.1 uncultured Alphaproteobacteria bacterium
AGAGGCACTGAAGGCGAGAAGCGCCGCCGACACTGAACGCCCACAAACAGCGTTTGCCCGTCATGCTGCCCGGTATGGTGAAGCTTCGAGTGGTTGTGAATAAACCCTGACCCGATCAAGCGCCGACAACTTTGCATTTCCCGTTTGTACAACGAGCGGGAACCGCGATATTTCCTCGTCCGCGAAACTTAGGATGTAGTCGCCATCCGGAGGCGCAGGCCATTCTTCATAGATCAGCCACCCGCCAATCGGGTTGCGCGTCACCACGCAACCGGCCTTGAATTTTTTAGACGTCAGCCAACCCTTCATTGGCATGGGCGACATCGAAAATCGGTCGATCATTCCTCGCCTCTCTTCTCTTTCGCATGAGCCGGACGGGTTCTGGTGACAAAACCAAATCCCGCAACCACGCCGCCGCGTCGAGAATGTCCCTGTCAGGCAGCAGACAACCCTTTAACAGTTCGGCGATAACGGGCCTCGCGATCCGATGCGTCTTGACCCCGCTCGCCGGGAAGTCCCCGCGGGCGAACTCGCGCGATCTGACGAATGCGAATACCCGAGCGTTGATCCTCGCGCGCAGCGGTTCGATGCAGTCCCAAACGAGCGAATTGCGCCCGTGCTTATCGCTGCGAAGGAACCCGATTTGCAGCGCCATGCCCTCGCCCGCGAGCGCCCGCGCCAAGCGCCCGGCTTCAACCACGACGCAATAATTGATCATCGCCGAGATAGGATGCGACGCGTGCTTGTTGCCGAGAAATTCTGCGCCCTTATTCCGCTGCGCGAACCGTAGCCATGAGCGCGGCGATTACCGCCCTTGCGCTCGACAAGCCCAAGGTCGCGCCACGAGCGCCAGTAGACCCCCGCGGCCTTGGCCTCGATCATCACAATTTCGGCGACGGCTTTGCATCGAGGACCGCTGTCGCCAGCGCCTCCGCGTCGAACACGTCAACCACAACCGCGCGCGCGCCGAGCTTACGAAGGAACTCGCAATTGTCCGGCGAACGCGTCGTCCCCCAGACCGAATGGCCGTGGGCTAGAAGAAGAGGCGTCAGCCGGCGGCCAATCGACGCCAGACGCGCCCGCCAGAAGGATCCGGCTCATGGAGCCCCGTAAGCCCTACGCAACGCGCTCAGGTCCGCAGATATTTGTTGAGCCAATCGAGCGTCCTTCGCCACGCCTCTTTCGCCGCCGCCTCGTCATATCGCGGCGTCGTGTCATTGTGGAAGCCGTGGTTGGCGTTCCTGTAGATGTGCCCTTCGTGGGGAACGCCGGCTCCCTTGAGCGCGGCGTCGAAGGCCGGCCAGCCGCTCGTGATCCGCGTGTCGAGCTCCGCATATTGCGCGTTGATCGGGGCCTTGATTTTCGCCGCGTCGGCGGCGTTCGGCTGAAGACCATAGAAGGGAACCGCAGCGTCGAGGCCTGAGCCCAGGCTCACGGCGAGTTTGTTCACGACCCCGCCGCCGAAACAGAAGCCGATTGCGCCGAGCTTGCCGGTCGAATCGGGCAGGGATTTCAGCCAGTTGGCGGCGGCCGCGAAGTCCGCCTGCATCTTGGCCCCGTCGACCTGCTTGAACAGCGCCGCGCCCTTCTCGTCGTCGCCCGGATAGCCGCCGACCGAAGTGAGGCCATCGGGCGCGAAGGCGATGAAATTCGCGATCGCCAGGCGCCGCGCGACGTCTTCGATATAGGGGTTCAAGCCCCGGTTCTCATGCACGACCAGGACGACCGGCAGCTTCTCCGCGCCCGCAGGGCGGACGAGATAGCCCTTGATCGAGCCGTTGCCTTGCGGAGAGGGCACGTCCACCCTCTTGGCGACGATGCGGCTGTCGTCGGGCGGCACCTGAATCGCCCAGGCGTAATTGGGCTTGAGCATTTCCAGTAGCGCGCCCGCGCTGACGCCGCCAACGGCGAAGGCCTGAGCCCCATCGAGAAAGGCGCGACGGCTCATGCCGCCGTGCACATAGACGTCGAAGAGGTTCAGAAGCTCCTGCGGGAAGTCGGACGCCCTCTTCCTGTCCATGACCATCCTCCTGGGTTGATTTTCGCTTGCGCGTTTTCCTTACACCCTCAACGGCCTCAGGCAGGCTTCAACAAAACGCGAGGCGTTAAGCCGCGTCTGGCGCGAGGAGCGGGGTCTGGCGCAGCCGGGAATGCGGGCGAGGACTCAGCTGTCCATCTTGAGCACCACGCGGAAACGGGCCTTGCCGCTCATCATGTGGTCGTAGGCTTCCTGCGCTTTCTCAAGCGGGTAGATTTCATTCATCGAGGCGACGTTGTTGCGCTGAGAAAAGTCGAGCGTGTCCTCAGAATCTCGCGCGATTCCGGAATACCACCCTTTAACGGAAGCACGCTTGCCAAGCAGATCGAAGGAATCGACGGTCAGTGGGCCGACCGCGCCGATCACCATCATGACCCCGTTTGGGCCAAGGCCGCCAGAGATTGCCTGCATCGCTTTGCCGTCGGTGACGGTGGCGAGGATCGCCTTCGCGCCGCCCATCGCCGTCAGCGCTTTGGCCGGGTCTTGTGCGTCGCTGTCGATGTAGTCACTCGCGCCCAGCTTCTTTGCCAATTCCTCTTTGTCGCGGCCGCGGTTGACCGCGACAGTGCGGAAGCCTTGACGCGCCGCGAACTGGATTCCGAGATGCCCGAGGCCGCCGACGCCGTGAACGGCGACGACATCGCCGGGACCGGCGCCGGTGTGGCGAAGAGCGTTAAAAGTGGTGACGCCGGCGCAGAGCAGCGGGGCGGATTCAACCGCGTCGAGATCGTCCGGCACATGCGCCACCGCCGAGACGTGGGCGATCATGTGCGTCGCGTAGCCGCCGTCGCGGGTCACGCCGCTGATTTCATGCACATTCTCGCAGACAAACGCATTGTCGCGCCGGCATTGGCGGCAATAACCGCACGAGCCCCCGAACCAGCCCACGCCCGCTCGCGCGCCCATCTTCCATCCATGGACGCCCTCGCCAAGCGCATCGACGACGCCGATCACCTCATGCCCCGGCACGCGCGGATATCGGACGATCGGAAAGAGGCCCTGCACCGTCACCACATCGCTGTGGCAGACGCCGCAAGCCTGCACGCGAATGCACATTTCCTGAGGACCCGGGACCGGAACGTCCCGCTCTTCGGCCACGAACGCCCCGCCACGCTCCCGGACGACCATTGCGCGCATTTTCGCCATTGTCGGATCTCCCTCGCTTGCGACGAGCCAACCGAACCGCGCCTTCGAGTTCGGGGCCGCGACGATATCTTAAGGGGCCGGACCGCGCCACGCGATGCTCGCGGACTAGGGAACGAAGTTGCTCTGCCGCGGTCCCGTCAAACGATACAGGTTCCCCTTGTCGTCTTGAATGACGCTGGCAGATCCGGACTTCGGCTCAAGCGTCAGCTCATTCGAAAGCGCGACGGTGCGAAATTTCCATCCCTGTGGCAGCTTGAGGACATCGCCGAGGGACTTGAGCTTGTCGATGGTCAGGTCCGGCATGTCCTTGTACGAAACCATCACCCAAGTCTGGCCCTTGGGGTCGTCGAGCAGGTAGATCTCCGAACCCTTCTTGAAGCCTGCGACGGCCGTTCTCGCCGTTGAGGTGGGATGATAGGGGACGCGGGCAGTTGGCTTGGGCGAGATCGCGGCGCTGGGCGCCAGGCTGTTTCCCATCCAGGCCGCGTTGAGACCGTCGAAGCTTCTGACGGCGCCCACGCGATCGGCGAGCCAGTCAATTGTCCAGCGATAGGGAGGATCGATCCGCGCCGCGAGCGCGTGATATTGTTCGGCGATCCTCTTCGGATCCAGATTTTGCGCAGGCGACGCGGGCGCCGAGTTCGCGCAATCATCCCCGCCGTTCAGGCCAGTCGTGTCGTAAACCGTGAGGTAGAGAACCTTCTTGAGCGGATCCTTGGCGAAGAGCTCGATTTCCTCGTAGCGATAGTCGCGCAAGCCGTCGAATCTTCGAAGGCCCGCGCGGGCGCAATCGTCCGGCAGCGCGCTGAAATATCTGCACTCTTCGCCATGAGACGGCGCCCCGCCTTGGGTGGTCAGCAAAAGCAGTCCCAACGCCGGACCGCACAACGCCCGTCCGCCGCGGCGCCTTACGACCGTCGGCATGGCGACCTCCAATTCAGTCGGCGTTCTCCACCGCCTCCCAACCCGGGATGGTAATTCTGAATGCGACGCTGGCGCAACTCTGCCGATCAGGCGAGCCTTATCGTTCCGCGGTGTCCCAGACGTGTCCCAAGCGTGCGCGGCCGCAGGTCATTGTCAGGCGCCGACCAGCGCTTTCTCGCCGGTCTCGTAGATGCCGTCGATGACCTTCTTGGCGTCGGCGTCCGGAGCGGTTTCCGACAACCTTCGACGAAGCGCTCGATATTTTATGCCGAAGGCCCATCAGTATCTTCAGCTTCTCCGCCGCGTGCGGCGCGAAGTGGTCAGCACGTGCGTCCGGCGCCGCGCGCCACAGATTGCAGGGTTCGGAACCGTCTACTTATAATAGCCGACGCCGCAGCCGAGATCGTAGCCGGCCCTCGTTACGAGGCTTACCTTCGCAACGGGCGTATTATCGGCGCCTGGCTTTGGCATCATATAGCTGACCTCGGTGATTTGACCTTCCGGCTTCTGCATCGCCGCGTAGATTTCCGCGCCAAACGCCGTGCCCGTCGAGTTCTGAGCGGTGCGTATGTCTATGCCAAGCGCTTGCTTGAGGTCGGGATTGCCGATCGCAACGATCGTGCCGTCGCTGGTATTTGCACAAAACACGTAAAGGTCCCGATCCCGGAATCCGCCCTCGCCCTTGTTGAACATGTCGAGCGCTTTGGCCTTATCCGCGTTCACAGCGGCGACTGCTTTCATCAGCATGGCCTTGGCTTCGTCGGCCGTACCGCCGGTTTGCTGAGCGAAAGCCGCGGGCGAGAGCGCAATGACGGCGGTCGACACCGCGGCGATCATGAATTTGCGGACCATGGCATTCCTCCTGTCACGAGCTCCGACGAAGAGGGCCGTACATGCCGCCGAGAGACGCCGAACGTCAGGATAACGACAGGCGGAATCTCATCGAACGCGCAGCTTCTCCGCCGCCCGCGGCGCAAAATAGGTCAGCACCCCGTCGGCGCCGGCGCGTTTGAACGCGATGAGGCTCTCCATCATCGCCTTGTCGCCGTCGATCCAGCCGTTGTTGGCGGCCGCCATGATCATCGAATATTCGCCGCTCACCTGATAGGCGAAGGTTGGGAAGCCGAATTCATCCTTCACCCGACGGATGATGTCGAGATAGGGCATGCCGGGCTTCACCATCACCATATCGGCGCCCTCTTCGAGATCGAGCTCGACCTCGCGCAACGCTTCGTCGCTGTTGGCCGGATCCATCTGATAGGTGCGCTTGTCGCCCTTGAGAGCGCCGGATGAGCCTAGAGCGTCACGAAATGGCCCGTAGAAGGCGGAGGCGTATTTGGCCGCATAGGCCATGATCTGCACGTCGAGGAAGCCTTCGGCGTCGAGCGCCTCGCGGATCGACCCGACGCGTCCATCCATCATGTCGGAGGGCGCGATGACGTCGGCGCCGGCGCGCGCCTGATTGAGCGCCTGGCGAACGAGAACTTCGACCGTCTCGTCGTTAAGGATAGTGAGTTGGCCCGAAGCGCTCTCGCGCACAAGCCCGTCGTGGCCATGGCTGGTGTAAGGGTCGAGCGCCACGTCGGTGACGAGGCCAAGCTCTGGAAACTCGCGCTTGATCGCCCGGCAGGCGCGGCAGACGAGATTGCCCTCGTTGAACGCTTCACTCCCCTCAGCGTCCTTGAGCGCAGCCTCGGTGTAGGGGAAGAACGCAATCGCCGGAATCTTGAGGTTGACCGCTCGCTCGGCCTCGCGCACCGCTTCTTCGACGGTCAGGCGGTCGACGCCGGGCATCGCGGCGACTGGAACGCGGCGTTTGTCCCCATCGATAAGAAAGAGCGGCCAGATGAGGTCGCTGGCCGACAGCACGTTCTCCGCCACCAGCCGCCGCGCCCATTCCGCCTTCCGATTGCGGCGCGGGCGGTGAGTGAGGTCGAGGCGGTGGGACGCGGCGAGGCGGGTGGCTTTGTTCATCGGCTCCTCTTTCGTCCCTTATACACCCGCCGAGGCGCAGTCGGCGAGGCAGGTTTGAGATGTTGCGGTCCGGCCTCCGCGGAGTTGCTTAGGGTTGCGGGCCGGAAAGTCGCAGGTGTTCGTGTTCCGCCCGGAAGACATTGCTGTAGAGACCATTGATCCACTGGCGCCCGCTTGCGGTCACATTGAGGTAGCGGATCGCTTCCCGGATGTAGGGAGAGACTTTCTTCCAGTAGAATTGCGGGTATTTGTCGACCAGGTCCGCAGGCGATGCGTAGCCAAGCTGCCCATTCAAGCCGACTTCCTCGAATTCGTGGTAGAGCGCATTGGCCTTCCGCAAGTAATGCGGATCGCCGAGCTGACCAATAAGATCCGCGGCGCGCAGCAACGCGGCGTCTTCGTGGACGTCATGGTCGTCGGGCGATGACGAGTAGGGAAAGCGCGTGTGAGAGATGGCGTTCGCGACCCGAGCGCCGTCAAGCTCGTCGATCGACGCCAGGCGGTCGAGCACGAACAGCCTTGACCGCTCGACATGATAGGGCGCGAGCGCAGCGTCGGAGCAGCCGCGCGGCAGGGTGACCTTGTGGCCGCCGAGTCGATGACGTAGCCGTCCGGCCCGTCGCCCTTGAGGATGCCGCGCACGTAGCCGATGTCATGGGTGAGACAGGCGACGATGAAGTGAGAGTAGTCGTCCGGGGTCGAGTTGGTGAGGAGCGCGCGGCCCTTGAAAATATCGTGGCCCGCGAGGGTCACGAGCATGGTGTGCTCGACATTGTGGTAAAGGGCGTCGCTGTTGCCGATGCATTCGAGCGCGAGCCGCGCCGCGAATGGAATGATCTCGGCCAGCCGCGCGTGCGAGACCCCGAACCGGTCTCTGATGTCGTCCGCCAGATACGCGCCAAGCGCTTCGGCCGCGAGCCCAGGCATCGTGATCATCATGGATCGCTCCGACGGTCACAGCGGCGAAGATTGGCGATCGACGCCGCCGGACGCGTTCGCGCGCGCCTCGGGTTGAACATGCCCGGCAGTCCCTGAATTCCCATATGAGACGGTGTCTTTCATGCGCTCAGTAACGGCCAGAGCGCAAGGCCCATCCGCTAAGGAGTCAGCCGCGCGTCCCGCCATGCCATGCGAGCGACGGCGTTGCAGACGCCTTGCCCTGCGATTGACAGGGGAAGGTCAGGGGGAAAAGTCGTCCCGGGGGAGGGGCCGTGAAAATCGTCAAGACCTTTGTCCTCGCCTCTATGGTCGTCGATCGAAGGAGCTGACGGTGAGCAAAACGGTTCGGGGTGTTTGGGCTACTCTCGCAGCGTCTGCGGGTTTGGCCGGCTGCATGGCCATGGGCGCGCAAGAGAAGGAAGGGCAGCTGGCGGCGGCGGGCTTCGTCCGGCAGCAGGCGGATACGCCGCAGAAGATGGCCAAGCTTCAGGCGCTGCCGCAAAACACGATCGTGTTCTCGCAGCGCAAGAAAGGCAACGTCTATATCTATGCGGACGCGGCGGGCTGCAACTGCGCCTTCATCGGCAACGCCGCCGCCTATCAGCAATATCAGCAGATCCGCGCCGCCAACAACATCGCGCAGATGCAAGAGACGACCGCGATGCTGAACCAGGAAGCCGCGATGGATTGGGGCGGCGTTTGGGGTCCTTACGCCCCGGGTTGGTATTGATCGGCGCGAATTGGCGGCCCGGCCCGATAGGGGCTGCTATCTTGAGCGGGGCGCCGTTGTCGGCGTCCCTATTCGTTGTGACCGCCCGGTGGCGCCATCGTGCTTGATGAGGCTTGGTCCAACAACTGGGCCTGGGTCTGCCGCTCATCGTTCTGACGGTCCTCGTTCACGCTTTTGCTCTGGTTGAGATTCGCGATCGGATCGTGATCGAGCTAGCCATCCTTTTACACGCGCGTCGGTCGTCGATGGTGCTCGCGTTCTAATGGTCGTCTCGGTTCTGCTGCTGACGGTCCTTCACGCGGTGGAGGCGTTCGCTTGGGCCGGCGCCTATGTCGCCCTCGGCGCCCGGCCTGATTTCGCTTCCGCCATGCTCTATTCGCTCAGCGCGATGACAAGCTACGGCCACGCCAGCCTGTTCCTGGCGCAACACTGGCAATTGATGGGCGCCATGG
>CAVPPX010000008.1:0-17311 GCA_963707355.1 uncultured Alphaproteobacteria bacterium
GGTCGACAGGGGCCATTCGGGCGCCAATATTTCCGGGTTTCGCTCATGACGCGCCCCTAGGTCGCATTCACATTGCGCCCAAACCCATCCGCGCTCGCGCGCCCGACGCGGGCCGTTAACGTCGACGGCAAAAAAGCGTTGCAGGGGTCCCCGAATTCGCTCAAAATTCATAAGATGGATCTCGTCGATGTCCAGAAGACTCGACGCTTTTTGCCGCTCTGACGGGGTGCCCATCCTCCCAGACGTTAGCGACCTCCTGCGGCGATGGATTCGCTTGTTGTAACGGACGGAATCGCGCGGACTATCTGTCCGATCGGCGGCCATTTGGCGAATGCCGGCTAAGAGATCGGCCGATGGGATCGCGCGATAATCAACGCGTGCAGGCCTCCGTGAGAGCCGGCAAACGCAACATCGGCCGCTCGAACTTCCTGCGGCAGGCCGCGCGCCAGATCGACATTTTGATCGCCTCGTTGATCGCAGGCTTTGCCGTCGGGACCGCATATCGCTTTCTATTCGACCAACCGACGAGCGAGACGTCGCCAACTTTCTTCGCAGCGGACTACAGGGCGCGCGGGAGTCGCCTTGACCGTCCTCGCCATACAGATGGGGCTTGCGTCGGGCGCGCGGTCCCGATTGGGCTCGCTGCCGCGAGACCGACGAGGACAAGGAGGGGTCCGTGCCGTTTAAGTAGCCGCTGGAGGTGACTAATAGAACTTCGAGCCGAAGCGGCGCCGCCAGTCGGGCCGAAATCCGGCCGCAGCGCCTGCCGTTCCAGGGGAGCGCTGCTCAATTCAAATATCCATTGCGACGTTCCTGGTGGACCGAAATGTGGGCGGCGCACCCCCTCCACGCGCTCGTCGCACTCCAGATGCTATCACGCCCTTCGGATCGGACCGACGACACGGCCCCAATAATCATCCCAGTCTATGACGGGCTGCGAGTCGATATGTGTCTTGATGTAGTCGGCTACAGTGTCTTTGGAGATGAGCACCGTCTTTCCATAGAATTCGCGATGCTCAGCCGGCTCCTTGGCGGGGTCGAACTTCTTCATCTTGGCGCCCAGCGCGATCGAGAAGCCCATGCCGCCGTGCCAGAACGGGTCAGAACTGATCATGCACGCGAATTCCCCCTTACTGACTGCCTCGACCGCAGCCTTGATGCCGTCCACGCCGACGATCGGAATGTTGCCCGCCGCGCCTTCCGCCCGCCGCGGATCGAGCGCGCCGATGCCCAGGTCATCGTTCGCGGCCCATGCACCCTTGATTTGGTCGCCGAAGCGGGTTCCCAGATTGCCCACCAGCTTATAGGCTTCGGTCGACTTTCAGTTCGCCACTTGGAAGTCGAGTAGCTTGATGTTCGGGTTAGCGGCGAGCACGAGGTCGAACCCCTTCTTACGCTCGATCGCTGCAGTCGTGGAAATCATGCCACCGAGTGCGACAATACCGCCCGATCCACGCCACCCGCGGGCCGCAATGGTGGTACATGTCGATGCTGATCATCATCATGACCGCGCCCGTCATTGTCATCACCGCCTTCCTTCAGAAGCACATTGCGCGGGGTCTGCTCGTCGGCGCGGTCAAGGGATAGCGCCGATGCGGGTGAGGCTCGAGAATATTTATAAGTCTTTCGGGTCGGTGGAAGTGGTCAAGGGTGTGGATCTCGAGGTTCAGGACGGCGAATTCCTCGTCCTGCTCGGGGCATCGGGTTCAGGCAAGAAGACGGCGCTGCGCATGATCGCCGGCCTCGAAAATGTTTCCTCCGGCTCAATTGGCGTCGGCGGTCGCGACGTCACCAATGTGTTGCCGAAGTATCGCGACGTCGCGATGGTTTTCCAGTCCTACGCGCTCTACCCGCACATGACCGTGTTCGCCAACATCGCCTATCCGCTGACGGTGCGCGGCCAGCCGAAAGCCGAAGTCGAGGCGGCGGTCAAGGACGTCGCGCGTCAGGTGCAACTCGATACTCTGCTCGAATGCTATCCCCGGCAGCTATCGGGCCGCCAGCGTCAGCGGTGGCTCTCGCTCGCGCAATGATTCGTCGCCCCGCGGCGTTCCTGACGGACGAGCCTTTATGCAATCTCGACGCCAAACCGCGCGGCTACATGCGCGCCGAGCTCAAGCATATGCAGCGTCGGCTCGGCACCACACCCTCTACGTGACGCACGACCAGATCGAGGCGATGACGCTGGCCCATCGCGTGGCTCTGCTCGAGAAGGGCGTGAGCGACAGCTCGACACGCCGGCGAATATGTACAATGCGCCCGCCAACCTGTTTGTCGCCGGCTCATCGGGTCGCCGCGGATGAATTTCTTGGACGGCGAGCTTGTCGAGGGCCGCTTTTCGGAACCGGCCGGAAGTTTCGCGACAAAGACGCAACGTTCGCAACCTCGCGCGGTCGCTGGCGTGCGTTCGGAGGATTGCAAGTCACAGAGCCGAATGCAGGCAAGATCATCGGCGAGGTCTACAAGACCGAGCTTTTTGGCGATCACGCTGGTCACCTGCCGGGTTGACGGCGGCACGATGACGGTCAAGGCGGACAAGTCCTTCGACCGCCGGGACGGGGCCCGATCGGCGTCGATTTCGCTGATAAGAGCATCCATGTGTTCGACAAGGACACGGGCGAACGCATCCGTTGATCTTATCGCGGGCATCTCAGCTGCGCCGCGGCTCCCAAGCAAATCCTTTCAGAGCTGAAGGAATGCTGGGACTGAGCTCCTGTCAAACATCCAGAAAATGCGTCCGGGGCTCAGGCGATTGTCTGCATCAAACGCCCCCTTAAACTTGCGGAAGAGGTCGAGCGTTACGGGGTCGATCCGTTCGAGAAAGGCTCTCTTCTTCGACCGCCCGATGCGATGTTCGGCGCTGATGCTGCCACCGAACCGGTCAACCGTCTCGAAGATCAGCGTCTCGGCCCGTTCGAACAACGCGTGGCGCTCCTCCTTCGACCAGTGCGGCGGGGGCGCGACATTCAGGCGGATGTTGCCGTCGCCGACATGGCCATAGGTGATTGGCTGGCCCTCGGGGAGCGAGACGGCAAGCTCGGCGAGCGCAGCATCGAGGAAGGCCGGGATCGAGGCGATAGGCACGGACACATCCGTTCGATAATAAGCGCCGCCCCGGCTCTGAGCCTCGACCATCGCCTCCCGGTAGAGCCATAGATGCTGGGCCTGCGCCTTGCTCGCTGCGGTCGTCCATCGACGATCAGATTCCCAGCCTCCTCGAGGCAGCCTTCCAGCACCTGACGCAGGTCAAGCGCCCCCGGCCGAAACCTCCATCAGTACATAAACAGGGCACGGCTGATCGAGCGGGTCGGCCAGGTCGGTTCGGTGGGCGAGGCCCAGCACAAGCCCTTATCATTTTGGCACATGGGCTTCGGCTTCCGGACAACCCGAAGTTGGCGCCTCTCTGGCGTCGCGCCGCGAGCTCATGGAAGCTTTCGTCGCCCTCTCCCTCTCATCGAAATGCGGTCTGGCCCGGACCTTGCGTCATATAGCGACGGGCGATGGGAGGGCGTTCCACATCGAGCAGGAAAGTGGCCATGGACTTTCGTGTGATCCTATCCGCCGCGGGGCTGGCCGTTGCTTTCTCATTGGCTCCCGGGCAGGCGGAAGTGCTAGCCGTCAACTCGGCGTACGCAATCAACGGCATGGCCACGATCGACGATCCGCCTGTTGTGAGTGGCGGCGCCGAGGTCGCTAGCGAGGCTTTCAGCGGCGACTTTGAAGTTCAATCCGCGCCAATTGTCTCGAGCGACACATTCGATCCAGATCGCGGAACGCTCGCCGTCATGGTCGGTCCTGAACTTCCCACCTGGGCGACAACCCTTCTCAGCCTTACGGGCTTCGGTCGATAACGTGCTGCTGCAATAGGATGCACTGTGCCCGCCGCAGCGGCGGTCAGAAAACATTGCGCGCTTGCGACACGCCGGTACCGGTGTGGCCCGACTGCTCGACCACGGTCCAATTGAGCCGCAGCGTTTTTCCGGATTTTTGCGGCGGGTTGCACGCGCCGAGGTGCGGTCTGCACTTGGGTCACATCGAGGCCCGCTCCGTGCGGCTGTGCGCGGTCCATTGGTGGGACCAAGCGATCGGCAAAATCCTGAGCGCCCTTCCAGAAGAGCTTATCGAGTTGACGATCATAGCGCGCTTGAAGAGCAGCGATAAAATTCAGTTGACACGCTTAGTATGCCGTGAATTACTAAACACCTGAAATTGCGCTGAGCAAACAGCGCCCTCGAACTCGCGGCCAACGCGACTGTTTAGTAAGGGCCGGCAGCGTCCGGCCAAAATCGGAGGAGCGAACAATGAGGATGAGCAAGACGAATCTATTACTGATATGCGCCGCGGGAACGTTGGCGCTGATTCTCGGGACGGCGTCTTCGGCGCGGGCTGAAGGCAAGTCGCTCACGATGTGCTGGGCGGCGTGGGACCCGGCGAATGCGCTGGTCGAACTTGACAAGGACTTCACCGCCAAGACGGGGATCGAAATGAAGCACGAGTTCGTCCCCTGGACGAGCTACGCGGACCATTTCATCAACCTGCTCAACTCGCGCAGCAGCGAATGCGACCTGATCATCGGCGACAGCCAATGGATCGGCGGCGCGGCGGAGAACAAGTGGTACGTCAAGCTCAACGACTTCTTCGACAAGAACAAGATCTCGATGGACACGTTCTTGCCCGCGACTGTCGTCGGATATGCGGAATGGCCGAAGAACACGCCGAACTACTGGGGTCTGCCCGCCATGGCCGACGCGGTCGGCTGGACCTATCGCAAGGATTGGTTCGCCAAGCCCGAGCTTCGCGCGGAATTCAAGGCGAAATACAATCGCGAACTTGAACCGCCCAAGACCTGGGACGAGCTCATCGAAGTCTCGAAGTTCTTCACCGGCAAGGAGATCGACGGCAAGAAAGTCTACGGCTCTTACGTCTTCACCGAGCGAGGCTCGGAAGGCATCACGATGGGCGTGACCAACGCGATGTACAACTACGGCTTCGACTATATGGACCCGAAGAAGCCATACCAGATGAAGGGCATCGTCAACTCTCCCGGCGCCGCCAAAGGCATGGACGTCTACAAGGAGCTGTTTGCCTGCTGCCAGCCGCCAGGCCTGACGAACGCGTACATGCAGGAAGGTCTCGACGCCTTCAAGTCCGGCCAAGTCGCGATGCAGATGAACTGGTACGCGTTCTTCCCTGGCCTGGCCAAGGACCCGAACGTCGGCGGGGACAAGATCGGGTTCTTCAAGAACCCGGCCGGTCCTGCAGGCGATTTCACTCAGCTTGGCGGTCAGGGGCTTTCGGTCGTCGCGGCGTCAAAAAATGTTGACGATGCGCTGGCCTACGTGAAGTGGTTCGCGCAGCCGGACGTTCAGCAGAAGTGGACGGATCTTGGCGGCGCTTCGGCGTCCAAGGCCGTGCTTGACTCGGACGCCTACAAGAAGAGCGCCGCCTATGCGCCCTCGTTCGTGGAGTCGATGGGCATGGTCAAGGACTTCTGGGCCGAGCCGTTATACGTCCCGCTCCTCCTCGACATGCAGAACCGCGTCCACGATTACGTTGTCGCCAACAAGGGCACGTCGAAGCAAGCGCTCGAACTCGTTGGTCAAGGACTGGATCAAGGTCTTCAAGCAGGAAGGCAAGGACCCCTCCTGACCGCGCCACGTTTGGTTCTCTGAAACCCGTCCCCGGCGGCGCAATCCGCCGGGGAGACTGGATTGGTTCCCAAGCGGGCAGGTCATGTCGGTGACGAATAACGCAAGAGGCATTGCCGAAGGATTAGCCTTCCGGGCGCCGGCGACGGCAGTGCGGGTGCGCGGCCTATCGGATCGGGCCGTCGCCTGGCTGTTTATCCTGCCGACGATGCTGTTGCTTCTCGCGATCAACATCTTCCCGCTGATCTGGGCGATCCGGCTGTCGTTCACCGGCTTGATGGCGAACCTGCCAACCCCGGCCAAATTCATCGGCTTCGACAATTACATCGACATTCTGACCGACGAGGACCTCTGGGCGAACTTCCAGATAACCGCGCATTTCGTGTTTTGGACGATCGCGCTGCAGGTCCTGGTCGGCCTTGGCCTCGCGTTGCTCATCAACCAAAAATTTCGCGGCCATAGCTTTTGGACGACCGTCATCCTGTTGCCGATGATGTTGTCCCCGGCCGTCGTGGGCAATTTCTGGACCTTGCTGTTCCAGCCGCAGATCGGGCCGTTCAATTATCTCATCGGCTTTTTCACCGGCGTTGCGCCGAGCTCGTTCACAATGATCGGAAGCGTCGCCCTGGCCCCGTGGACGATCGTGCTGGTCAACACCTGGATGTGGACGCCCTATGTCATGCTGATTTGCCTGGCCGGTCTGCGCTCGATCCCGGACTACATTTACGAGGCGGCCGAGGTCGACCGCGCCTCCCCGTTTAGGCAATTCGTGTCGATCACTTTCCCGATGGTCCTCCCTTTCCTCATGCTCGCGGTGCTCTTCCAAGCGATCCAGTCGTTCGTCATGTTCGACTTGGTCAATCTGCTCACGTCTGGCGGGCCAGGATCGACCACCGAACTGGTCTCGATCACGCTGAAGCGCGCCGCGTTTGAAAAGTGGGAAACGGGTTACGCTTCAGCGCTCGCTGTGATCCTTTTTGTCACGATATTCGGGGCGGCTAATATCTACGTGAAGGCGCTCAACAAAGTGAAACAGCAATGAGCGCAGCTGAGGCCCCCCGTCCGTTTTCCGAGCCGTCGCCGCTCGTCCGTTGGCTGGCCGGCGCCGTCGTCGTCGTTTACGCCATCGTCACGATCCTGCCTCTGGTGTGGATCGGGGCGACCGCCTTCAAGTCGCAGGAGGACGCAATCGCGTATCCGCCGAAGGTGTTCTTCAAGCCGACGCTCGAGGGGTTTGTCGATCTGTTCACGGTGCAGACGCGCCAGTCGCACGATTTCATCGCCAAGCTGCCGCCGCCCAAGACATGGTATGAAAAGATTGCCCGCGACCGCGACATGGTGATTGCCGGTCCGTCGCGGTTCGTCGAGCGCTTCTTGAATTCGTTGATTATCGGCTTCGGCTCGACCATTCTCGCGACTTTCCTTGGGGTGCTGGCTGCCTACGGGTTTTCGCGCTTTCGCGTGCCGTTCGCCGACGACCTGTTATTTTTCATCCTGTCCACGCGGATGATGCCGCCAATCGCGGTCGCCGTCCCAATTTACATGATGTACCGCTGGCTCGGCCTCTACGACACGAGGATCGGCATGATCCTTTTGTACACGGCGGTGAACGTGTCGCTCGCGGTCTGGCTGCTCAAGGGCTTCATCGACGAGATCCCTCGCGAATACGAGGAGGCGGCTTTGGTCGACGGTTACACGCGGCTGCAAGCGTTTCGTAAGGTTGTGCTGCCGCAGGCGGCGACCGGCATCGCGGCGACCGCGATCTTCTGCCTGATTTTCTCCTGGAACGAGTACGCGTTCAATCTCTTGCTGACGAGTTCGGACGCGCAGACGATGCCGCCCTACATCCCCTTCATCATTGGCGAGGGCGGGCAAAACTGGCCTGCGGTCGCAGCGGGAACAACTCTTTTTCTGCTGCCGATCATGATTTTCACGATCGCGCTGAGAAAGCATCTTTTGCGCGGCATCACATTCGGCGCGGTGCGGCGATGACCATGAAGACCGAGTCGTCGAAAAGAGACGCGTCGGCATGGCGACACCCGTTCCGCCGTGGGCCGTGGGAAATACTGGCGACCGTCGTCATCTCCGTCGGCGTCGTCATGCTGTGCCAACCGTTCTGGCTCGCGTTGTACACTTACTCCTTCCTGACCATCCTGACCGGCGTCGCGATGTTCGTCGTCGTCACGAAATTCCCCGATTAGGCGCGGGCTCATGGCGCAGATCCGGGTGCAATCTCTGCACAAGTCTTTCGGCGATTTCGTCGCGGTCAAGGACTCGAACTTCACCGTCGAGGACGGCGAGTTCTTTTGCCTGCTCGGCCCGTCTGGCTGCGGCAAGACGACCACCCTGCGCATGATCGCGGGGTTGGAATTGCCGACCTCGGGTCGCATTCTGCTGGCCGGCGATGACGTCACGCTCAAGCGCGCCTCTGCCCGCGACATCGCTTTCGTATTCCAGCTCTTCGCGCTCTACCCGCACATGAATGTGCGGAAAAATATTGCCTTTCCGTTGGTCTCGATGGGCGTGAAACGCGCAGAGGTCAGGACGCGCGTGGAGGAAGCCGCTCGCATTCTGCGGATCACCGAATTGCTCGATCGCCCAGTGTCGGGTCTGTCGGGCGGCGACCGCCAGCGTGTGGCTCTCGGACGGGCCATCGTGCGCCGGCCGCTCGCCTTCATGATGGACGAACCGCTGGGCGCGCTCGATTCCGAATTCCGTCAGGTCATGTGCGGCGAGCTGCGCGGACTTCACGACCGGCTCAAGGCCACCACCGTCTATGTGACGCACGACCAGATCGAGGCGATGTCGCTTGGCGACAAGATCGCCGTGATGAGCCACGGTGTGATCGAACAACTGGGCGCGCCGCAGGAGATCTACGATCGTCCGGCGTCGGTCTTCGTCGCGGATTTCATCGGCTCTCCGCCCATGAACCTGCTGACCTTCCACAACTCGCTGGAGCCGGGCCGCGCCAGGATCCGGCTGGGCGGCGCCGAGATCGCCGTTCCGGCGCCCCGCGAGGGCCTGTCGGCGGGCGATCTGATTCTCGGCGTGCGTCCCGAGCATGTGCGCCTGAACGATCAAGCCCCGTTGCGCGGCGAAGTTTTTGGCACGGAATATCTCGGCACCACACAGATCGTCACCGTCACCACCCCGCATGGCCTAGCGAAAGCCCGATTGCCCGCCAATCTAAAGGTGTCGGTCGGCGACCGTGTTGAACTCGAATTCCGTCCTGACCGCATCTCGCTGTTCGACGCCGCTTCCGGCCACGCTATCCTGACGGCGCTCCATGATCATGCGCCCGCGATGGAGCTCGCGCATGGCTGAGGTGACGCTGGAGGGCGTTTCGAAACGTTTTGGTGCGACGAGCGCAGTCTCCGATCTGTCGCTCACCGTCGACGACGGCGCATTCGTGGTCTTGCTCGGGCCGACCGGCGCTGGCAAGACGACGACTTTGCGCCTCGTCGCCGGCCTCGAGAAACCGGACGCCGGGCGGATCCGCATCGCCGGCCAGGACGTCACAAGCGCCTCGCCTGCGCAGCGCGATGTCGCCTTCGTATTCCAGCAATATTCGCTCTACCCGCATCTTTCGGTGTTCGACAATTTGGCCTTCCCGCTGCGCTCTCCCGCAAGACGGTCGCCCGAACCGCGGATCCGGCAGAGGGTGAACGAAGTCGCGGCGCTGCTTCGGATCTCCGAGAAGCTGGAGGAGCGGGTCACCAGGCTTTCCGGCGGACAGATGCAGCGCGTGGCCATCGGCCGCGCCCTAGTTCGCTCACCCTCCATCTACCTTATGGACGAGCCGCTTTCCTCGCTCGACGCCAAGCTGCGCGCCGAATTGCGCATCGAGCTCAAGCGCATCCAAACAGAGCTCGGCGCCACGATCCTCTATGTCACCCACGACCAGACGGAGGCTATGACGCTCGGCACCCGCGTCGGCGTCATCGATAGCGGCCGCCTGGCGCAGGTCGGCACGCCGCGACAAGTGTACGAGGATCCGCTGAACGTCTACGTCGCCGCCCGCTTGGGCAGCCCACCGATCAATCTGGCGCCAAGCTCCCTGTTTCCCGACATCGCGATGCCGAAAGGCGCAACGACGGTCGGCGTTCGCACGGAGCACGCCCGCATCAGCAAAGCCAACGGCCGGCGCGCCTCCGGCCGCGTCAGATGGGTCGAGCATCTCGGCGATCAGGATCATTTGCATGTCGATCTCGGCGAGCGTGATTTCGTCACCCTGGCTGATCCCAATTCCGGGCTCGGACCGGGCGACGAAGTGGCCATCGCGCTGACCGATCCCCTTTTCTTCAATGCCGCGGGCGAACGGGTGCGCGCATGACCCCAGCCCTTCTTCACCGCCTGATCGTCGCCGTGTCCGATGATCTGATCGCCCATGCCGATGAACTGACCGCTCTCGATCAGGCGGTGGGCGACGGCGATCATGGCGTCAATATGAAGCGAGGCTTCGAGGCCGTGCGGGCGGACGCTCAAGCAACAGCCGAGAAGCCGCTGCCGGATGCGCTGAAGGCGATCGGCACGCAACTTGTTATGAAAGTGGGGGGCGCTTCCGGCCCGCTTTACGGCACTCTGTTCCTCGCGCTGAGCAAGGAGATCGCGCCGAACGGCTCAAATCTGCCGACGGCGTTCGGCAAGGCCGTCGAAGCTGTCAAGGCCCGCGGCAAATCGCAGCCGGGCCAGAAGACTATGCTCGATGTTCTGATGCCCGTGCAGGCCGCCCTCGCCGAAGGCGGGGCGGACCTTCGAGCGCGGCTGCCGATCGTCGCCGCAAGCGCCGCCGAGGCGACGATCCCGATGCTGGCGACGCGGGGCCGGGCCTCGTTCCTGGGTGAGCGTTCGATCGGACATATGGACCCCGGCGCACGGTCGTCAGCGTTGATGGTCGCGTCCATTTGCCGGGCGTTGGAGGACTGAACGTTGGCGAAAGTCGGGATCGTAATCGTGTCGCACTCGCCCAAGATTGCCGAGGGAGCGGCGGACATGGTGCGCCAAATGGTGGGTGACAGCGTGAATCTAGCCTACACCGGGGGCGATCCAGGGGGCGGGCTTGGAACCGGCGTGGCGTCAATCCGAGACGCGATCGACCGCGCATGGTCGGAGGCCGGGGTGGCCATTCTGGTCGATCTGGGCGGCGCCGAAACGAACAGTGAAATGGCGGTCGAAATGCTCGACGCCGAGCGGCGCGGCCGCGTGGTGGTGTGCAACGCCCCGATTGTCGAAGGCGCGGTGATGGCCGCCACGGAGGCGTCCGGCGGTTCGACATTGGAGACCGTCAGGCGCACGGCCGAGGAGCTTTCCCCGCAATGAAGGACGCGGCAATGAAAGACGAGACCGCAGCCGAACAGGCGACCGACCGCGCCGAGCTCACCAACGCGGTGGGTTTGCATGCGCGCCCTTCAGTCAAGCTCACACAGCTTGCCAAAACCTTCGACTGCCGCGTTGAGATCGCCTTATCGGCCGACGGACCGTGGGTGGACGCCAAGAGCCCGGTGAAGGTTATGCGCGTAAAAGCGCCGCGCGGCGCCGTCCTGCATGTGCGCGCGTCCGGGAAGGGCGCCCGGGCGGCGGCGGCGGCGCTCGTGGGTCTGGTGCGCGACGGTTTCGGCGAGGCGATGGATCAGCGCGCAGATCAGAGCCATGGCTGAGCTTCGCCTTTTCGGTCGAAGTGCGGCGCCGGGCATGGCGGATGGCGTCGTGACCGTGCTTCGCGCCGTCGAGCGCCCGCAGCGCGAGGCTGGCAGTCCGGCGCAGGAGGCGATGGCGCTGAAGGACGCCCTCGCGCAGGCGCTGGCCGAAGTCGAAACTTTGGCCAGAGGGGCGGCTGGCGACGCCAGCGACATGCTCGCCTTCCAGGCGGCGATGCTGTCCGATGACGAACTGGCCCGGCCGGCGTTCGAATCCGTCTCAGCCGGCAAGTCTGCGTCCGCGGCGTGGGAGGCCGCAATGGCCGACGAAATCTCCGGTTATCGCGCCGGCGAGGACGCCTATTTCTCCGCTCGCGCGGCCGATCTCGAGGACATCCGCGACCGTGTCCTCGGGCATTTGGTCCCTGCGGCGGACGGCGCGCCGATCCCGGGCGGCTCTGTGGTGGTCGCGGCAGAGCTGCCTCTCTCGCGCTTTCTCGGCATCGACTGGGCGCAAGGCGGCGCGATTGTGTTGACGGAGGGCAGCCCGACCAGCCACGTCGCCATGCTCGCGCGGGCTCGCCGCGTGCCAATGGTCGTGGGACTCGGCGCCGCCGCCAACTCGATGGCCGGCCGCGAGGCGCTGGTCGACGCTGCCAGCGGCGAAGTGGTGCTGGACCCGACCGAGAACACACGCACCGCCTTCGCCGCGAGGGCTGGCCGCGCAGAGGTCGCAGCCGCCGCAGCCGCGGCTTTCCGTCAGCGGCCGGCGGTCACGAAGGACGGAACCGCGATCTCCGTGAACCTCAACGCCGCCAGCGCGGACGAGCTCGAGGGGATCGATCCCACGATTTGCGACGGCGTTGGCCTCGTGCGCACGGAACTGATGTTTTACGGACCTGGCGGTCCGCCGGACGAGGACGCACAATACGTGGCTTATCGCCGCATTCTCGCCTGGGCACAGGGCCGTCCCGTCACCATACGGACCCTGGACGCCGGCGGCGACAAGCCGATCGAAGGCGTGACGATGAGCGGCGAAAGCAATCCGTTCCTCGGCGTTCGGGGGATCCGATTGTCGTTGCGCCATCCCGCTCTGTTCCAAACCCAGCTTCGCGCGCTCGCGCGCGCGGCGGCGCACGGCGACCTGCGCGTCATGCTGCCCATGGTGACGGTTCCCGCGGAACTCGAAGCGGCGCGAACGCTCATGGACGAGGCCATCAGGAGCCTCGCGCGCGACCGCATTCCCGCCGTCCGCCCGAAACTCGGGATCATGATCGAGGTGCCGGCCGCCGCTATCGCCGTCGACCAGTTCGACGCCGATTTCTTCTCGATAGGCTCCAACGACCTCACCCAATACGTGACCGCAGCTGGCCGCGATATCGGGGCGGTCGCCGATCTGGCCGACCCGCTGAACCCTGCGGTTTTGCGACTTATTGCGTCCGTCGCCCGGCACGGACGGGAATCGGGACGCGGAGTCAGTCTCTGCGGCGATGCGGGCGGCGAACCTCGGGTGATCGGCGCATTGCTCCGCGCTGGCCTACGCTCGCTGTCGGTCGCGCCAAATCCGTTGCCGCGGCCAAGCAGGCGATCGCCGGCGTCGACTTGCGTGAGGCGACGCCATGAGCGACGCCGTCGGGGGCGAGACGGTGGCTGACTACAAGCGCCTGCTCCAGATCGTGTGCGACAACCGCCCCTCCGGCACGCGCGGGCGCCTCGCGGTTGCGCTTGGCACCAACCGTTCCTTCGTGTCGCAATTGGTCAATCCGGCCTACGCGATGCCGATCCCGGCCCAGCATCTCGAGACCATCTTCGAGGTCTGTCACTTTTCATCGGCCGATCGCGCCGCATTTCTAAGCGTCTACGACAATGCGCATCCGGGCCGTCGCGAGACCGGCAAGTCGGCTGCGGGAATTCGGGTGATCAGCCTCACCGTGCCAGATTTGGGGAACGCGCGACGAAACCAAGCGGTCGACGCCTTGATCGCGGAATACGGGCGCCACGTCGCGCGCCTCGCGACGCTGCTGAAGGATTGAAGCCGGCGCGGTCGAACGCCGGTCAAGACGGAGGAAATCGAATGAAGAGGCTGATGAACGCAGTCGACGCCATGCTCGACGAAAGCCTCGATGGCTTCGCCGCCGCGCACGCCGACATCGTCGAACTGGGCGCGAACCGGAAATTCGTCCGCCGACGGACGCTGAGCCGCGGCAAGGTCGCGCTGATATCCGGCGGGGGATCCGGCCACGAGCCCCTCCATGCAGGCTTCGTCGGCCACGGTATGCTGGACGCAGCCTGTCCGGGCCAGGTGTTCACATCACCAACTCCCGACCAGATGGCAGCCGCCATTGAGGCAGTCGACACCGGCGCAGGTTCATTGTTGATCGTCAAGAACTACGAAGGCGACGTCATGAACTTCGAGATGGCGGGCGAACTCGCCGCCGCCGAGGGCCGGAAGATCATGTCCGTGGTGACGAATGACGACGTCGCGGTGCCCAACTCGACCTGGTCAACCGGCAGGCGCGGCGTTGCCGGCACGCTCGTGGTGGAGAAAATTGTCGGCGCCGGGGCGGAACAGTCGATGGGCCTCGCGGAGTTGCAGGAGCTCGGCCGGAAGGTGAACGACCGCACGCGATCGTTCGGCGTCGCCTTGACCCCATGCACCGTGCCAGCCGCGGGCAAGCCTACGTTCGAGCTTGCCGTCGATGAAATGGAGGTGGGAGTCGGCATCCACGGCGAACCTGGACGTCGGCGCAGCAAGCTGGCTTCGGCCGACGCGATCGCCGAGGACATGCTCGGCGCGATCCTCGGCGATCTCGCGCCCAGCACGGGGAGCGAATGTCTTCTGCTGGTCAATGGCTTTGGCGGCACGCCACTGATGGAGCTCTACCTGATGGTCAACACCGCCCGACGCATCCTCGCCGGTCGCGGCCTTAAAATTGTCCGGCACCTGACCGGCTCGCTGGTCACCTCCCTCGACATGGCCGGCTGCTCGCTGACGGTGAGCCTGCTCGACGAGCCCCTGATCCGGCTGTGGGACGCCCCGGTCAAGACGGCTGCGCTCTCCTGGTAGTAGCTCTGGCGTCGTCTTCCGGCAGGGTCGAAAACGTAACGCTCGACGTATTGGCTGCTCCGCCTGATGACGACGAATGGACCGAGCCGGGCAAGAAGCCGGCGTTCCCTTTAGATGGACCTACAAGCGGAAGCCGGAGGCGGCAACCCAGGGCGTCGTTTGTTGTGTGTGAATGGTGGCGGGCTCGATCTCCGTGCTCGTGTCGCGCCTTCCAGTCGCCGGAGGAAGGCGGGACCGATACCATCGTGTACTGGCGGCTCCGAAGCCCGTCGAATACGTAGGCCTGTGTTTTGTAGAACTCGCGAAAGGAGGTCCCCGTGGACGCGGCAACCTGTGCGACGAGGACAACACATAGGGGTATCATCCCGACGGGGTCCAGCATTGTTCCAAACAGGCGAGAGCGATTTCGGTCGTGGCCGAGATCCTTGAGCATCGCGGGGGCTCGGCGGAGCGGACGGATCGATCTGGGTCGATGAGATGGCGCGATTGTTGTCGGTCAATGTCGGCCTGCCACGCGACATCGTGTGGAGAGATAAGACGGTGCGCACCGGCGTTTGGAAGGATTCGGTGCGGGGACGCTGTCGCGTCGGCAAGTTGAACCTCGATGGAGACGGTCAGGGCGATCTCGCCGGTCATGGAGGCAAGTGGCGCGCGGTCTTCGTGTACCAGATCAAGTCCTATCGCCACTGGCAGGATCAGCTCCAACGCTCCGACTTTGTTTACGGACAATTCGGCGAGAACTTCACGATCGAAGGCTTGCCGGACGACGGCGTCTATATCGGTGATCGCTATAGGATTGGCAGCGCTTTGTTCGAGGTCACGCAGCCCAGGGTGACTTGCTATCGCGTCGGCATTCGCATGAACGAGCCTCGCATGGCGGCGTTCCTGACCTCCAGCGGGCGGCCCGGATTCTACTTCCGCGTCCTCGAGGAGGGCGAGGTCGGCGCCGGCGACGAGATCGTGAAGGTCGATGAGGGCAAGGAGCAGATGTCGGTCGCCGAGGTCAACGCCCTGCTCTATTCACCTCAGCACCCGCGCGACCGACTGGAACGCGCGTTGGATATTGCGGCGCTTTCGCCCGGCTGGCGGTCGTCGTTCACCGCCTTGCTCGCTAGTCGGTCGGACGGCAACGCAGGACTGGCGCCGGCGTCGGCTGGGCACCCCGCCGCGCCCGGATTCGCCCGCTGAAGATGACGGCGATTGACCAGGAAGCGGCTGATGTGGTGTCGCTGACGATGCAGTGCGCTGACGGCGAGCCATTGACGGAGGCGCTGCCGGCCAGTACGTGGTGCTGCGTCTTCCAGGCATCGGCGGCGCGCCGCTCTTTCGCAGTTACTCGCTTTCAGGACCCGTCTCGACGGATCGCTATCGGATCAGCGTGAAGTCGAGCCAACGGCGCCGCAGGCGCCTATCTAAAAGATCATGTGCGGGTGGGCAGCGTTCTCGAGGTTAGCTCGCCGCGCGGGAGTTTCACTTTGCAGTCGGACGAGGGGCCCGTGGTGCTCCTCAGCGCAGGGATCGGGGCGACGCCCGTCCTGGCAATGCTTTACGCCCTGTCGTCGGCGCATTCGACGCGTCCGGTGCTGTGGCTGCACGCTGCGCGCGACGGAAGCACTTTCCGTTCGCGGCCGAGGTACGGCGCCTTGTCTCAGGCCTGTCGCTCGCCCGCAGCTATGTCTGTTTCAGCCGACCGGAGGTCGCCGACCAGCTCGGAGCGGATTTTGACGCCGCAGGCCGTCTTTCGCAGGCGGTGTTCGAGGAAGCGGGAGTAACGGCAGATGCTGACGTCTACTTATGCGGCCCCACCCGCTTCATGGCCGACATGAGAGCGGACCTAACGCAACTCGGCGTGCGGCCGGATCGTATTCACGTCGAGATCTTCAACGGCGGCGAATCCGTGACGCCGGGGGTCGCCGGCGCCGTGGCAAAGACACCGCATCGGTCGCCGCTCGACCTCGATACCGGCCCTCTCGTCTCGTTCGCGCGCAGCGGGATAACCGCCCGCTGAATCCGTCTGCCTATCAGAACGTGCTGGAACTCGCGGAGGCGTGCGACGTCCCGGTGCGCTGGGCGTGCCGGACTGGCGTCTGCCACAATTGTGAGAGCGGTCTCGTCTCTGGAAAGGTCGCTTACGAGCCTCAGCCGCTCGACCTGCCAGCGACCGGCAACGTGCTCATCTGCTGTTCGCGTCCGGTCGGCGACGTCGTTGTCGACCTGTGAGGACAAGGTGTCCGACCGCAGTCCCCTATCGACCGGGGAGGAGTCAAGAGGGCAAGCCACTAAATCGAACTGAAGCACGAGCAGCTGCGAATGCCACAAGCGCACCAGCCGGGGCAATCAGCTTTCCGGTCCATCCTGCCCGAAGCGATCGACTGGGAGCCGTTCCCGGCGTTTCCGCCTTCTGTCCGGCTCGCGGTCCTTGTTGGCGAACCCTCAAAGTCCGGGCCTACATGGTCCGGGTCAAAGTGCCTGCAGGCGTGAAGCTCATGCCGCATCGGCATCCGGAAGACCGCATCTACCGGTCATATCCGGCGTCTTCTACACCGGGCTTGGCAACCACTTCGATGGCGATCAAATGAACGCTTATCCGCCGGGTAGCGTCATTGTCCTTCCGGGGATACGCCACATTTCCATTGGGCGAAATCCGGCGAGTACGTCACGGAGGTCACACGGCGATCTGACCGCTTGGCCTCGAATATTTGGATCCGAGCGACGATCCGCGTCGGCACGGTGGTTGATCGCGATTGCTAGACCGGGGGTTCGACCAAGAACCCGCCGGACGCAAACAAGTGACAGTCGCGGCGCTTTCGCCCGCCAGACCCGAGGTTGCGCGGAACCCGTGGGTGGTGGCCGCCATAGTCGTGGTGCCGGCGTTCATGGAGGTGCTCGACACCAGCATTTCGCTGGTGGCGCTCCGCTACATCGCGGGTGGCCTGTCGGCTGCCTCCGATGACGCCGAA
>CAVPPX010000009.1:0-235022 GCA_963707355.1 uncultured Alphaproteobacteria bacterium
TGATTCCAAAATCCACAGCGACGATACGGCCTTCCTTGTCGACGAAGAAGTTGCCCTGGTGCATATCGGCGTGGATAAATTCATCGCGCAGCGCGGTGCGCAAAAATGTCTGAATCAAAGCGCGGGCAAGGGACTGAGGATCAAACCCAAGCGCGATCAGACGGTCAGGGTCGGCCAGGGGCACCCCGTCGATCCATTCCATCGTCATCACTTCGCGGGTGGTTCGGGTCCAGTCCACCACCGGCGCTCGAACGTCGGGATCATCCTTTGAGTTTTCGACGAATTCTGACGCCGCCGCCGCTTCGAGCCGGAAATCCATTTCCATGCGCACCGAGCGGGCGAGCGTTTCGACAACCTGGGCGAGCCGCAAGCGGCGGAATTCCGGGGCCAGGCTCTCAGCGAACCGCGCGGCGAAAGCCATGTCCGAAAGGTCGCGCCCAAAGCGCCGCTCGGTCCCGGCGCGCAGCACTTTGACCGCGACTGGCCGCAAGCCTTCGCCCGTCTGCACCTCGGCGCGATGCACCTGGGCGATTGAAGCCGCCGCGACCGGCTCGCCGAAGCTCTCGAACAGAGACTTGATCTTCATGCTGAAAGAGGCCTCGACGATCGCCACCGCCATTTCGCGGCTCATCGGCGCGACACGGTCCTGCAGTCGCTCGAGCTCGATGGCGACCTTGCCGCCGACGATGTCCGGACGCGTCGAAAGGAACTGCCCAAGCTTGACGTATGACGGCCCCAAGCGATCGATCGCCCGGGACAAGCCCGCCAGGCCATCGCCGTCGCGTTTTGCGATCAAGTTGGCCAACGCGAGTGGCGGCCTCAACACCGGGGGCAGAGGCACTGGGTCGACGCCGACGAATGCCCCTTCTCGGGCGAACACGAAAGCAGCGCGCGTCAGCCTTGAGACGTGGCCGAGCGACGACAGAATTCGGCATGAATTAGAGTTTCCAACCCGAGTGGATCACGACGACGCCTCCGGTCAGGCGCGTGAAGTCCACGCGGCGCGACCCTGTAATCGCCGCATCTCGGCCAATTGCTCCGGGGGCGGAAATTTCCGGATCGATTTGAACAAGATAGCGATAAGCGCCGCCGTCGCCGGTCACCACTTTGCCGATCGGCGGAATGGCCGCGAAGGAATAGGCGTTGTACAAGCGATCCATGACAGGCAAATCGACGCGCGAAAATTCGAGGCACAGGAAACGGTTGCCGCGCTTGAGAACACGAGAAGCCTCCCTGAGAGCGGTTTCGATGCGCGGCACATTGCGGATGCCGAACGCGATTGTGTAGGTGTCGAACCGCGCGTCGGGCAGCGGCAGCGCCTCGGCGTTGCCTTCAACGAACGTCAACCGATTGGAGAAGGCGCGCCTCGCCGCCCGCTTTTCCCCCACGCGCAACATGTCGGGATTGACGTCAACGACTGTCACCTCAGTCAACGGACCGCTCGCCTTCGCCACACGCGTCGCGACGTCGCCGGTGCCCCCCGCGACATCGATATGATGGAACGGGCGCGTCAGCGGCGGCCGGACCTTGGCGACGAGAGCGTCCTTCCAAGCCCGGTGCAGGCCGAACGACATCAGATCGTTCATCAGGTCATAGCGAGTGGCGACGCTATGGAAGACGTTGTTCACCAGGCTCTGCTTTTCGTCCAGCCGGACGGTGCGTTGGCCGAAATGCGTTTGATCGCCCGCAGCGGCCATCAGGCGTCCCATGAAACGGCTCAAACTCTAGGCGCGCGCGGCGCCGGGTGTACACTTGCACGGTCAGTCCAAGCGCACCGGGATTCCCGGCCTCGGCCATCCGCGCTTTCGCCTGCCGGATCGTGAATTCGCCGAAATGGAAGATCGACGCCGCGAGCACCGCGCTGGCGCGTCCTTCTTGCACGCCAGCGACGAGGTGGTCGAGATCGCCGACGCCGCCGGAGGCGATGACCGGAATGGCGACCGCGTCCGCGACCGCTCGGGTCAGCTCGAGATCGAAGCCCTGCCTCGATCCGTCGCGGTCCATAGAGGTTAAAAGGATCTCGCCCGCGCCGAGAACGGCGACTTCACGTGCGTAGCCGATCGCCTCGATGCCGGTCGCGCGCCGCCCGCCATGGGTGAAGATCTCCCAGCGCGGCGCCTCGCCGCTCGCGGACACCCGCTTGGCGTCGATGGCGACGACGACGCACTGAGCGCCGAACTTCTCCGCCGCCTGGCGCACGATGTCCCGGTCGGCGACAGCCGTCAGAATTGATCGAGGCCTTGCTCGGCGCCGGCGAGCAGAAGCTTGCGTATGTCCTCCGTTGTGCGCACGCCGCCGCCCACCGTCAGCGGCATGAAGCAGACCTCCGCCGTGCGCCTGACGACGTCGAGCAGGAGCGCCTTGTGGTTCTCGCGGCTCGCGGTAATGTCCAAAAAGCACAGCTCGTCCGCGCCCGCTCGATCGTAGGCGATCGCGCTCTCCACCGGATCGCCGGCGTCGCGCAGATTGACGAAGTTGATTTCCTTGACGACCCGGCCGTCCTTGACGTCGAGACAGGGGATGACCCGCGCCTTCAATGTCACTGAGGCGATCCTGTTGACCGTTCCGATCGTCCGCCGGCGTGGAGGAGCGTCAGCGCCGCGCGCGGATCAAGCCGGCCGTCATAGAGCGCACGCCCGACGATGGCGCCGGCGAGGCGGGCGCAATCCTGCTTGGTCAGCCGTCTGATGTCCTCAATCGAGGCGAGGAGCCGCCCGAGGCGATGACCGGAATTCCTCAAGCTCGCGGGCCAGCGCGATTGTGCTTTCGAGGTTAAGGCCGGCGAGCGCGCCGTCGCGCGCAATGTCGGTGTAGATGATCGCCGCGACGCCGGCGTCCTGAAAACCGCCGTGCGAGATCGAGAGCTGACATGTCCGAGGTTTTCGCCCATCCCTCGATGGCGACCACGCCCTCCCGCGCGTCAACGCCGACCGCAATCCGGCCGGGATAGAGCCGGCCGCCGCGCACGAAATCGGGGTCGCGCACCGCCGCTGTGCCAATGATGACCCGAGTCACGCCGCTCTCCAGCCAGCCGCGCACGGTCTTCATGTCGGGATCCCGCCGCCGAGTTGCAGCTTGACCGTGAGCCCGGCGAGAATGTGTCGAACCGCCTCGGCGTTCATCGGCTTGCCGGCGAACGCGCCGTCGAGATCGACGACGTGCAGATAGTCGAACCCTTGCGCGATGAACGCTTGCGCCTGAGCGGCGGGATCGGCATTGAACATCGTCGCCCGCGTCATGTCGCCCTGGACAAGGCGAACGCACTGGCCGTCCTTCAGATCAATGGCGGGGAAGAGGATCACGGGCGCCACTTGAGAAAATTGGCGATCAATTTGAGACCCAGCGTTTGGCTCTTTTCGGGGTGAAACTGGGTGCCTGCGATGTTGTCGCGGGCGATGATCGCGGTCACCGGGCCGCCGTAGTCGGCGCTCGCCACCAGGTCGTCGGGGTCGTCCGCGTACAATTGATAGGAATGCACGAAATAGGCGTGCAGTCCGCTCTCGCCTGTGCTCACGCCCTCTAAAAGCGCATGGCTGCGCCCCACATCGAGGGTGTTCCACCCCATATGAGGAATCTTCAAGCCCGGATCGCGGGGCTTGATCGCCGCGACGTCGCCCGCAATCCAGTTCAAGCCGTGAACCACCTCATGTTCGAGGCCGCGCGTCGCCATGAGTTGCGCGCCGACGCAAATGCCGAGGAACGGCCGGCCGCGGCGGCGAACCGCCTCCTCCATTGCCTCGACCATGCCTGAAACGCCATCGAGCCCGCGGCGACAGTCCGCGAACGCGCCCACGCCCGGCAAAACGATACGATCGGCGGCGAGCACGTCCTCGGGCCGCGCGGTGACCTTCACCTCGAGGCCGAGGCCCGCCTCCCGCGCGGCGCGCTCGAAGGCCTTCCGCGCCGAGTGCAGGTTGCCGGAGCCATAGTCGATGATGGCGACGCTCATGGCATGTCGCCCTAAAGCGCCCCCTTGGTCGAGGGCACGCGCTCGGCCTGACGCAGATCGATTGCAATCGCGCTGCGCAGCGCGCGGGCGACGCCCTTGAGGCACGATTCGGCGATGTGATGGCTGTTTACGCCGTAAAGCGTCTCGATATGCAGCGTGAGCCCGGCGTTGCCGGCGAAAGCCTGAAAGAACTCCCGCACGAGTCCAGTGTCAAAAGCGCCGATCTTCTCAGTGGGAATTCGGTCCGGAAGACGAGGAACGGCCGGCCCGACACGTCGAGGGCGACCCGGGTCAAGGTCTCGTCCATCGGCAAGAGGCAGTCGGCGTATCGGGTCAATCCCCGCTTGTCGCCGAGCGCCTTCATGAGCGCCTGGCCGAGCGCGATGCCCACGTCCTCGACGGTATGATGATCGTCGATGTGGCGATCGCCGTCGGCCCGAATCTTGACGTCGACCAGGGAATGACGCGCCAACTGGTCGAGCATATGATCGAAAAAGCCAATGCCGGTTGTGACATCGGCAAGCCCCGAGCCATCGAGGTCGAGGCCGACCTCGATGCTCGTTTCCTTGGTCTTGCGTATGATTGCGCCCTTGCGCATGGCGAATTCTTTGCCTCGAGCCGCTTTGGGCGGCGGTGATAGCAAGCCGCGCGCTGCTTGGCCACCTGAGCTTCGACGAGGCTCGCCGAAGCGACGATGGCGCGGGGTTCGCAATCGGGCGAGTTTCGATTAGTAAGAGTGAACGCCGTTCGGTGACGCAAAGATCCCGGCGGGCTGCTACAGGGATATCAGAACATGAATGTGAGACCGACAAAATTCGGGGTAGGTCAGAGCGTCAAGCGCGTCGAGGATATCCGCCTCATCAGCGGGCGGGGCAATTACGCCTCGGATGCGGTTGATAAGGCCGAGCTCAAGGCGGTTTTTCTGCGCAGCCCATACGGGCACGCGAAGTTTCGCATCGACGATCTTGAAGCCGCGCGCGCCGCCCCCGGCGTTCGAGCCGTCTATGTCGCCAGCGATTTCGCCAACATTGGCGACATGCCTTGTGTCGCCCCGGTCGGCAATTCGGACGGGTCGAACACGCCGCTCAAGCCCTATCCTGTGATGGCGCCGGATGAAGCGCAGCACGTGGGCGACATGTCGCCATGGTGGTCGCCGACACGGCTCATCAGGCGCGCGACGGCGCTGAACTGATCAGCGTGACATGGGACGCGCTTCCCGTGGTGACCGACATGGAGGCCGCTTTGCGGCCGGACGCGCCGCTCATCTTCGCCGAGGCTCCGGGCAACGTCGCCTACGACACGCATATCGGCTCCAAAGAGGAGACGGACAAGGCGTTTGCAGGCGCGGCGCACAGGGTTCGCATCAAAATCGTGAACTCGCGCGTCGTCGCCAACTAGATGGAGCCGCGCTCCGCCGTTGGCGAATATGATCCGAAATCCGGCCGCCTTACGCTGAACGTCGGAAGTCAGGGCGTGCACGGCATCCAGGGCGCGATCGCCGGGGCGATGCTCAAGTTTTCCGCCCGAATCCCTGCGCGTTATCACGCAAGACGTGGGCGGCGGGTTTGGCACCAAGGCCGTCGTCTATCGGGAATATCCGCTTGTTCTCGAAGCCGCCAAGCGTCTCGGAAAGAGCGTCGGCTGGCTCGCCGACCGCAGCGAGCATTTCGTCGGCGACGCGCAAGGCCGGGACAATCTGACGACAGCCGAAATGGCGCTCGACGCCAATGGCCGTTTTCTGGCGCTAAGGGTCGATATCCTCGGCAATCTCGGCGCGTATCTGTCGTTATTCGCGCCTTATATTCCCTGGCTCGGCGCCTCGATGGCGACAGGGTGCTACCACATCGACGCGCTCCACGCGCGGGTTCGCGGAATCTACACCCACACCGTGCCCGTCGACGCCTATCGCGGGGCCGGACGCCCGGAGGCGGCCTATGTGCTTGAGCGGCTGGTCGACGCTGCGCGCGCAAGCTCGGACTGACGCCCGAGGACATTCGCTCGCGCAATTTCGTCAAGCCCGAGCAGATGCCCTACCACACCCACACCAATCGCGATTACGACGTCGGCGATTTCGAAGGCGCTTTGCGGGCCTGCCTGGCGAAAGCGGATCGCAAGGGGTTCATGCAGCGCGGGGAGGACGCTCGCGCCCGCGGCAAGATCCGCGGATTTGGCATCGCGAGCTACATCGAATGCACCGCCTGGAGCGATTCCGAGACGGGCTCTTTGACGCTTGAGAAGGACGGCGATTTCACGCTCACCATCGGCACCCAATCGAACGGGCAGGGCCACGAGACGGCTTATGCCCAGGCTGTCTCGCAATTTCTCGACGTGCCGCTCGAGCGCATCAAGGTCGTGCAGGGCGACACTGATCGGGTCAAGACGGGCTTCGGCACCGGCGGATCGCGGTCCATTCCGATCGGCGCGGTGATGGTGACCCGCGCCTCGGAAACCCTGGCTAAATCCTTGAAGGAACTCGCGGCCGACAAGCTCGAGGCGGCGGTCGCGGACTTGGAAATCGCGGACGGCAAGGTGCGCATCGCTGGAACCGACCGCGCCATCTCTTATGCGGAGATCGCGGCGCTTCCGGGCGCCAGCGCGGCGAAATTGAGCGCGACCAATCGTTTGCGCCGTCGAACGCCACCTATCCGAACGGCACCCACGCTTGCGAGGTCGAGATTGATCCGGACACCGGGGAAACCACGATCGTGCGCTATTCGGTCGTCGACGACTTCGGATTCACATTGAACCCTCTGCTCCTCGCCGGACAGGTCCATGGCGGCATTGCCCAGGGCGCGGGCCAGGCGCTGATGGAGCGCGCCGTGTTCGACGACGACGGGCAATTGCTGACCGCGAGCTTCCTCGACTATTGTATGCCGCGCGCCGACAATCTGCCTGCGTTCGATTTCGAGACGCGCAACGTGCCGTCGACGACCAATCCGATGGGTCTGAAGGCGCCGGCGAAGCCGGCTCGATCGGATCGACGCCCGCGGTGATGAACGCAGTCGCCGACGCGCTCTGGCGCGCCTACAAGATCGAGCACATCGACATGCCGGCGACACCCTTCGCCGTGTACGATGCGATCCGACGTTCGCGGCCTCGCGCATAGAGGGTAGGCGCGGGGCGCAGAACAGGGGCCCTCGAGGCCGGTCGTCGTCGCCCCACGGGAGCGGCGCCTGACTGGCTCGGTTCATCAACATCGCGTGATCCGAGAGCGCCGCGCCATCGTTCGACGCGTGACCGCTCGCGCGCGCCGCTTGCGGCGATCGGCGACTTCAGGTTCGCTCTGGTCGCCGTTTGATGGAGTGGATGCCCCCTCCTGACGGCATCGCAATGTGCCAAGGTGGCGATGTTTGCGCATCCCACGAATGAAGAGGGCATCCATGGAAAAAGTTAGCATTATCGGTCTCGACCTTGCAAAGCGGAGCTTTCAGCTGCATGGAGCCCGTGCTGATGGCGGCGTGGCGTTCCGCAAGAAACTTTCGCGCGAAAAGGTCCTCCCTTTTCTGGCCGAGCACCCGCGCTGCGTCGTTGCTATGGAGGCCTGCGGGAGCGCCCATCATTGGGGACGCGCCATCGGCGCTTCAGGCCATGAAGTTCGGTTGATTCCACCTGCCTATGTCAAACCGTTCGTCAGGCGCCAGAAGAACGATGCGGCGGACGCAGAAGCCATTTGTGAGGCGGCAGTCCGGCCAACCATGCGCTTCGTGGCGGTCAAGACCGAGGAGCAGCAGGCGCGCGCCATGCTGTTTCGCACCCGTGATCTTCTGGTTCGCCAGCGCACGCAACTGATCAATGCCCTCCGCGGTCACATGACCGAGCATGGCGTCGTCGTCGCGCAGGGACCCGCGAACGTGAAGGGCCTTGCAGAGGCGATCGAGTCGGAAATGACGTCCCTGCCGCTTCTCGTCGTGGAGCTCTCTCGCGTCTTCCTCGACCAGATCGACGGGCTGTCGAAGACGATCGCCGAACTCGAGAAGGCGACGGTTCAGGAAGCCACGCGCGGAGCGACGATGCGCCGCCTGCAAACCATGCCGGGCGTGGGACCGATCACCGCGATGGCGGTTGAGACTTTCGCGCCGCCGATGGCCGTCTTCAGTCGCGGCCGCGACTTTGCCGCCTGGCTCGGGCTTGTTCCCCGGCAACATTCGACGGGCGGCAAGCCGCTTCTCGGCAAGACCTCGAAGATGGGCCAGCGTGACATCCGGCGCCTGTTGATTATCGGCGCGATGGCCGTCATCCGCTCGGCCTCCCGAAAGGGAAGGGCAGAGGGAAGCTGGCTGCATCGCATGCTGGCGCGCAAGCCACGGATGGTGTTGGCGATCGCCCTCGCCAACAAAATGGCGCGCGCGATCTGGGCCATGCTGACGAGGGGCGAAGATTATCGGGTTCCTGCAGCTGCCGTGCGCTGATCCACGATCGGACACTGCGGCCAAGGGAACGTCGGGCACGTGAGGAGGTCGACGAACGGTAAGGGCAAATGATCGGTCAGATCCGGACCAGGAAATGCAATAAAACCCATCGAGCTCATAAGCTCGCCCGATTGATCTGCGCCTGGTCCGCGCATCTCCATACCGGCCCGCGGCACGTAACAGCCGCATCTGAGGCCTGATACATGACCGCACCCGATCACGTGACCAAGCCGATCAGAAACACCTTGCGCGAACGGGGGCATCCATACATGGGTTTTCTTGGATCGGGGCCGTTTCGCGGCAAAAGCCCCCGCTTTTGAGCCTTGGATTCTCTTGGATTTCCTTGGATTCTCTCGTCCGAATCGAGACTTATCAATGAGTTACACGGGATTTTCGCTCAAAGAAATTTCTCGCGCCCTTTTGCCGTGGGACAGCAGCGTCGGGACACCCGCCAGCATTATTACGATGCAGAAACGCAGTATAGCTCATTGAGCAACTCTAACTCACTTTCTGATTTTCTGCAATCAATTGCCGCCGAAGCCCCATCCGACAGCCTTGGTCCCCTCATCCCTTGGCGGCGCGGCCGAACGGCCGCTCGCCGGAATGATGCCGGATCAGGCTCTCCGAGCGCTCCCGTTCGTCCGCCGATATCCGGCCAGGCCGAGCCCGCCGAAGCCGATGAGCAACATCGCCCAGGTCGATGCTTCCGGAATCATGTCAATCGTCGCGGTCGCATCGGAGACGCTATTGTCGAAGATCGACAGGACGTCGGGCGAATGCGTCGCGGCGTCCGCAATATCGAGGACGAGCGGGGAGCCGGTGAAATAAAAGCTGGCGTTGTAGTCGGAAAACGAAGTGTCGCTCGGCGTCGCGGCCTCGAAGGGTTGCGACGCCAGGCCAAAGACCGCGTGGCTAAAATTGGACCCTGACGGCGTTTGGCAAGCCTAAGGAGCAGACCGGCTCAGCCTGTCGCAAGCGCAAAGCACAGAGGGCGGGCGCCTCTCACCCCCGCCTCCGCCCCCTCATTTTCCCCGCGCTCTTAGGCCGCGCTTCGCCGCCGCCCCAATTGTGGGGGCCCATGTCGGCGTCGGTGGGTTTGCGGGGCCTTGTTGAGGGCAGGTTGGCGGCGCGGCCGAAGGGGCGCTCGCCGGCGTAAGAGCCGGCCGTCGCCTCGATGTCCATCTGGCGCGCCATCGGGTCGTCGCCGATTGCGAGCGCGACCGATTGCAGCCGCTTGATCTCGTCGCGCATGCGGCCCGCCTCTTCGAATTCGAGATTGCCGGCGGCCTCCTTCATCCGCTTTTCGAGATCGGCGATCGTCGCCTGCAGATTGTGGCCGATGGCCGGACGCATCGGCGAGGCCGATGTCGACCGTGACGTGATCGGCCTCGTAGACCGAGCCCAGAATATCCTGGATGCCGCGCTTGATGGACATCGGGCGTGATGCCGTTCGCCTCGTTATAGGCCTCTTGCTTCTCCCGGCGACGACGCGTTTCCTCCATCGCGCGCGTGATCGAGCCGGTGACCACGTCGGCGTAGAGCACGACCTTGCCGTCGACATTGCGCGCCGCGCGGCCGATGGTCTGCACGAGCGAGGTCTCGGAGCGCAGAAAGCCTTCCTTGTCGGCGTCGAGAATGGCGACGAGCGCGCATTCGGGAATGTCGAGGCCTTCGCGCAAAAGGTTGATGCCGACCAGCGCGTCGAACGCGCCGAGGCGCAGGTCGCGGATGATCTCGATGCGCTCGATCGTGTCGATGTCGGAATGCATGTAGCGCACCCTGACCCCGTTCTCGTGCAGATATTCGGTCAGGTCCTCGGCCATGCGCTTGGTCAACACCGTGACCAGCGTGCGATAGCCGCGCTCGCGCGACCTCCTTGATCTCGCTCAAGAGGTCGTCGACTTGGGCACGCGCCGGGCGGATTTCCACTGGCGGATCGATGAGGCCGGTCGGGCGGATGACCTGCTCGACAAACACGCCGGCAGTCTGCTCCATCTCCCAATGGCCCGGCGTCGCCGAGACATGCACGGTCTGCGGCCGCATCGCCTCCCATTCCTCGAACCGGAGCGGCCGATTGTCCATGCAGGACGGCAGCCGAAAACCGTATTCGGCCAAGCGTCGCCTTGCGCCGATAGTCGCCGCGATACATGCCGCCGATCTGCGGGATGGTGACATGGCTCTCGTCGGTGAAGACGAGCGCGTTGTCGGGCAGATATTCGAACAGGGTCGGCGGCGGCTCGCCGGGCCTGCGGCCGGTCAGATAGCGCGAATAATTCTCGATGCCGGCGCAGGAGCCGGTCGCCTCCAGCATTTCCAGGTCGAACAAGGTGCGCTGCTCGAGCCGTTGCGCCTCGAGCAGGCGTCCTTGCGCATGGAGCTGGTCCAGGCGCCCCTTGAGCTCGAGCTTCATCCCCTCGATCGACTGCAGCAGCGTCGGGCGCGGCGTCACATAATGCGAATTGGCGTAGATTTTGACGAATTCGAGGTCCTGCGTCTTCACACCCGTAAGCGGATCGAACTCGACGATCAACTCGATCTCGTCGCCGAACATGCCCGATGCGCCAGGCGCGGTCCTCGTAATGGGCGGGGAAAACTTCCATCGTGTCGCCCCTCACACGGAACAAGCCGCGTGAAAAATCGCCGGCCTGCACGCGCTTGTATTGCAGCGCGACGAGATCCTTGACGAGCTGGCGCTGGTCGACCTTGTCGCCAAGCTTCAGCGAAAAAGTCATCGCGGTGTAGGTCTCGACCGAGCCGATGCCATAGATGCAGGAGACGGAGGCGACGATGATGACGTCGTCGCGCTCGAGCAGCGCCCGCGTCGCCGAGTGGCGCATGCGGTCGATCTGCTCGTTGATGTCGGATTCCTTCTCGATATAGGTGTCGGTGCGCGGCACGTAGGCTTCGGGCTGGTAATAGTCGTAGTAGGAGACGAAATATTCGACCGCGTTGTCGGGGAAGAAGCTCTTGAACTCGCCGTAGAGCTGCGCGGCCAGCGTCTTGTTGGGCGCGAGGACCAAAGCCGGCCGCTGGGTCGCCTCGATCACCTTGGCCATGGTGAAGGTCTTGCCCGAACCGGTGACGCCGAGCAGCACCTGGTCGCGCTCCTGGGCGCGAACGCCCTTGACCAGTTCCTCGATCGCCTGCGGCTGGTCGCCCTTCGGCTCGAATTCGGATACGACGCGAAACGCCCGCCCGCCCTCGGACTTGTCCGGCCGCGGCGGCCGGTGCGGCAGCCACGGGGGCCGGTTGCGGATGTTGGGGTCGCCCTCTTCCAGCAGCGCTTTGAGCAAATCGGCCGAGACCGCGGCGCCGGTCAGGCCGCGCGGGATGGCTCTCTGGCACGGCAGGTCTCGAATCTGGGCTGCGGCGCTTCGCCAAACCCCTGCGGCTTGGGCTCGACCAGAGCGGGATTGAGCAGCTCGGCGAGATGCTCGCCGAGCGGATGGACTTCGGGCCGCGAGGCCTTGGACTTGGGCCCGAGACTTGAGACTTGGGCCCAGGGGCGGATTTTCGGGGGGTGGGCATGGGCGGAATATGGGGCAATTCGGGGGCTGGGGGAAGGGCAAGCGCAGGAGCTTTGCCGTCTCGATTGGATCGAGGCTGGAGTTCGCGTGTTGTTGTCAACAAGTTACGGTACGTCATCCGGGAAAGCGCGGCTTCGACAGGCTGCTAATCTCTCCGGCGACCTCTAGGATAAAGGAATCGGCCGCCGACCCTAAAGGACATTCCGGCCCAGGAACCCTTCCCTCCGCCCCGAACCGAAGGACCACGAAACAATGACTTCCGCTCCCTGCCGCCGCGATCTCCTTCTGATGGCAGCCGCCGGCGTCGCCGCCGCGCCCGCTTTGGCGCTCACATCGACCCCCACTTTGGCCTATCAGGGCAATATGGAGCGCGCCTTGGCCGCGCTGGGAGCCGCGATGCAATCCTTGCATGCGGCGACGCCGAACAAGGGCGGCCATCGCGAACGGGCCATGCGGCTCATCGAACATGCGATGGGCGAGGTTCAGGCTGGGATCGATTTTGCCTACCAGCACGGAGGCGGCGGCTATTGACGCGGCGCGCCGACTCAAGGCGCGGTGGGCCTCGACCGGCGCGGCTGATGTTTCTGCGCCGGCCAGCGCGATTTTAGCTGCAGGCCGATCCATGCAAGACCCAATCTATTCCATCGTCGTGTTCGCAGCCATGTGCGTGAGCGCGGCGGTCGGCTTCTTCATTCATTCCCGCCTGTCCGAGAAGCATCGGTCGCCGGAGTCCATCGCGCTGGTGCAGCTGATGATCACGCTCCTGGTGACATTCACGGCGATCGTGCTCGGTCTTCTCACCACCTCGGTCAAGGCCGGGTTCGACGCCGCCTATAGCGCTCGTGGCGAGGACGCCGCGCAGTTGGCGCAGCTCGACCGCTGCCTGCGCGACTACGGTCCTGAGACAACGCCGATCCGCGAGCAATTGCGCAGCTACGTCGCCGCGGTGATTGCGAGCACCTGGCCTGACGAACCGCGTCCTGAGGGGGTCGCGTTTCCCGATCCTAGCAAGATGCCGAGGATCGGCGAATCGCCGCTTCTGTCCGACGTCCTGAGCGACGTCGGACGTGGGGTTAACGGGCTTCAGCCTACAGACGCCTTCCACAGGACCCAGCTGGCCGCGTGCGTAGAACATTACGGCGACCTGCTGAACGCCAGGTGGAAGGTGATCGAGGGCGCGCGACCCTCCTTCTCGCCGCCGTTCTACTGGGTGCTGGTCATCTGGCTTTCGATCCTGTTCGGATCGTTTGGCCTGACGGCGCATCCCAACGGGATGGTGGCGACGATGACGGTTTTGTGCGCGCTATCGATCACGATCGCGGTTTTTGTCATCCTCGATATGGATGAACCGTATGGCGGACTGTTCGGCGTGCCCAGCACTTCAATGCGCAACGCGCTGGCCGATATGATGCGCCCCGACGGCTGAGGCGCAAGGCTTAATCCGGGCTGGGAATGCGAAGGCAGGAATCGGGTTGAATTTGGAGCTGGACGGCGCATCTTTCCTTGGTGACGGAACCGGAAGCGATGCAATGAGTGCGGCGAGACAGCATTATCATGTCTTTGAGACGGCCATGGGCTTCTGCGCGATCGCGTGGAGCGATGCGGGGATTGCGCGTTTTCAATTGCCGACGAAGAGCGCCGAGGCCACCGACCGGCTGATGCGCCGCCGCGCTTTTGGCGCGGAGCCGGCCGCCCCGCCGGAGGGCGTTGCACCGGTCATCGAGGCGGCGAAGCGGTACTTCGACGGCGAGGAAACGGACTTCTCGCAGGTTCAGCTCGACCTCACAGGCCAGGATGCGTTCTTTGCGCAGATTTATGACGCCCTGCGCCAGGTTGGTTGGGGCGGCACCACCACCTACGGCGCCTTGGCGAAGGAAGTTGGCGCCGGCCGCGAACGGGCGCGCGACGTTGGCGAGGCGATGGCCAGAAATCCGACGCCGTTGATCATTCCCTGCCACCGGGTGCTGGCCGCCGGCGGCAAAATCGGCGGCTTCTCTGCGCCCGGCGGCTCGAAAACGAAGGCCCGCATGCTCGAATTGGAGGGCGTTCGCGTCGGGCCGCCAGAAGAGGCCCAGCAATCCTTCAGCTTCTGACGCGTTCGTGGCGAGAAGCTGCCTTGCCCCCCAGGACGGCACTGGATTGTCCGCTGACCTGTGGCGACCGGAGCAAGGTAAAGACACATAGCCGGCGCAGGCGACGCGACCCCAAGCGTGGGGCCTCAACAAAAAAGAGACCGCCTCGCGACGGTCTCCTTTCACCCGAAAGGCTAGGAACTGCCGATCAAGCGATCGCAGA
The DNA here is from genome assembly GCA_963707355.1 of uncultured Alphaproteobacteria bacterium. Classification (GTDB taxonomy): domain Bacteria; phylum Pseudomonadota; class Alphaproteobacteria; order Rhizobiales; family Beijerinckiaceae; genus Roseiarcus. Next base: position 14,181 of record CAVPPX010000009.1, read on the forward strand.
AATTCCCCTTGCCTTGCGCGTACGATAGGCGACAAATCCCATTCCTGCGAAGCCGAAGCTCATCATCACCCAGGTTGAGAGCTCCGGAGTGCTGGGGCCGCCGGGGCCGCTGCCGCCGATTGAGCAGTCGTTGCCGCAGCTCAGGCGGTACACTCCTTCCGAGTAATCCAAAAACAATGTGCCGGTCGAGGGATCATTCATTGCATAGTCGCCGCGGCTGCCGCCGGAAGCGATGGTGGTGAGCCCGGTGGTGGCCGGGTCGTAAAGGTCGACGAAGCCGTCATTACTGTTCGCCACGATATCGCCATTGAACGCCCCGCCGCTGATCACGCCAGTGCCGTCAAGGCCCGAAATAAAGGGACTGGTCAGGACGGTGGCGCCAGTTGCGATGTCAAAACCGACGATTTGATCACCATCTTCAAGGTAGGCTGTCTTGCCGTCGGCCGAAACCGAAACGCCGTCACCAAACACATTGGCGATCAGTCGGGAGGAGCCAAGGCCGCCGTTGGCGGCGGGATCAATCTCAATGAGACCGGAGCCGCTGGTGGAAATGATTGAATTGCGTGCAGGATCGCCCGCCATGCCGAGATAGGGGGTAGTCGTAACGTCGGCCAACGCATGGTTGATCGTGCCGTCGGAGTTGTAAGCGGCGAACCCGCCGGTGGCCTCGTCGGCCCCGTAAGCGACGCCACCGAGCGAGGCCATTCCGGTCGTGGACGTACCACCCCCGGAGATTGTGTTGAGAGCTGAGCCGGTCGTTTGCCCGTCGGTGTCTTTAAACGAATACATCGTATTGTTCGCAGAGTTCGAGACGATCACCTTACCATTGCCCGCATAGGCCACTCCGAAGGGACCAAAATTGAAAGTGTTCTCATAGCCGCTGTTCAAATAAGCGAACTGCGATAGCGTGAAACCATCCGCGACTCCTTGTGGGGTCAGTGTCAAAATGCCGGCATGCGCCTGCGGCATTGCCGCAAAAGCGCTGAGTGCCGATCCAACGACAAAAGCTTTGAGTGCCATGCGGCGTTCTGCCCATGTGTTTATCGCACTCGCGGTGAACGAGAGACTCGATATAAGAATGCTTCGCTTCATTGCTTCCCCCGCATTGTTAAGGCGAATGCCGCTAAATCCCCGAGGCGGTCGCCGGAAACACATTAATTTGAACACTCTTACGTTACGTAATTTTAATGAAATGTCAACTGGCAGGTTGTGGGGGAACTTGACAGCGTTCACTCCCCCAGCGCCTGATCGAGATCGCGGATCAGATCGTCGGCCGTCTCGAGGCCGATCGACAGGCGCACGACGTCATCGCCGGCCCCCGCAGCGACGCGCTGCTCGTCGGTCAGCTGCCGATGGGTCGTCGAGGCCGGATGCAGGATCAGGCTTCGCGTATCGCCGATATTCGCCAGGTGCGAGAACAGGCGCACGCCTTCGACCAGCTTGACGCCGGCTTCGAACCCGCCCTTGACGCCAAAGGTGAAAACCGCGCCCGCGCCTTTGGGCAGATACTTTTGCGCGAGCTTGGCATACGGACTGTCCTTCAGGCTGGCGTAGGAGACCCAGGCGACTTTCGGGTGCCGGCTCAGGAATTCCGCCACCTTGCGGGCATTCTCGACATGCCGCTCCATCCGCACATGCAGGGTCTCGACGCCGGTGATGGTGAGAAACGCGTTCATCGGCGCGAGCGCCGGGCCAAAGTCGCGCAACGCGACCGCCCGCGCCTTCATGGTGAAGGCGAAATCGCCGAAATTCTCGAAGAACTTGAGCCCGTGATAGGCGGGCTCCGGCTCGGTCAGCGAAGGAAAGCGGCCCCCTTGCGACCAATCGAACTTGCCCGATTCGACCACCACGCCGCCGAGCGAATTGCCGTGGCCGGCGAGAAACTTGGTGGTCGAGTGCACGACGATATCCGCGCCGTGCTCGATCGGCCGGCAGAGATAAGGCGTTGCCAGCGTATTGTCGACGATCAGCGGCAGACCCGCCTCATGCGCGACATCGGCGACGCGCTTGATATCGACGACGACCCCTCCGGGATTGGCGAGGTTCTCGATGAAAATCGCCTTGCACTTTGGCGTCAGCGCGCGGCGGAAGTTTTCGGGGTCGGTCGGATCGACGAAATGGCAGGTCCAGCCGAGCTTCTTGAACGAGAGGCCGAATTGGGTGAGCGAGCCGCCATAAAGGTTGCGCGAGGCGAGGAATTCGTCGCCCGGCTCCATCAGCGTGAAGAAGGTCAGGAACTGCGCCGCATGCCCTGAAGAGGCGGCGACCGCGGCGCGGCCGCCTTCGAGCGCCGCGATGCGCTCTTCCAGCACCGACACGGTCGGATTGGTCAGCCGCGAATAGATGTAGCCGAAATTGTGCAGGTTGAAGAGCGAGGCGGCGTGGTCGACGTCGTCGAACACATAGGCCGTCGTCTGATAGATCGGGGTCGAACGCGCGCCTGTGGTCGGATCGGGCGCCGCGCCGGCATGGATCGCGCGGGTTTCGAAGCCGTAATCCAGATTGCGCGGCGGCGCCGGGCGGGCCTTGACCCGGCGCTGCAACGGCGCAGCGGGCGGGCGGTTCTGGATGATGCCGCTGTTGACGCCGCTCCACGACAATTCGCCGCCGAGCCGCCCGAACTCGATCTTCGGGCAGCGGTTCATGATCACTTCGAGCCCGGCCGCCTCCGCCGTCTTCGCCGCCGCGTCATCCCGAACGCCAAGCTGCATCCACACGACCTTGGCCCCAATGGCGATCGCATCCGCAACGATGGGGGCCGCGTCCTCGGACCGGCGGAACACGTCGACCATGTCGACCTTGTCCGGAATGTCGCGCAGCGAGGCATAGGCCATCTCGCCGAGCAGGGGCTTCCCGGCTATCCCCGGATTGACCGGGATAACGCGATAGCCTTTGCCCTGCAGGTACTTCATGACGAAATAGCTGGGGCGGTTCCAGTTCGCCGACGCGCCGACGAGCGCGATCGTCTTCACCCGCTCGAGGATCGCGCGGATCTTCGCGTCGGAATAGGCAATCGGTTCGAGGTCGGCCATGCGCTCACGCTCTCTTGTGAAGCGTGCATTCTAGCGCAAGAGCGCAGCGGATTTCACTGCCTTCGCTTACGGTCGCGGCTCTGGAATCCGCTTCTCCAGGGGCAGGCCGGTCGCGGCCCAACCGTCCGATCCTTCCGGATACCAGGCGACGTTCGTGTAGCCGAGCGCGAGCGCGCGCTTGGCCGCGTTCCAGGACATCCAGCAATCCTTGAGGCAATAGAACACGAGCGGACGCTGGCGGCCGGCCAAAGCTCTATCGAGCCCACGCCGAAAATAGTCGAGCATGACGGGAGCGAGTTCGCCGTAACCGGTATCGGGGAGCCACAGGCTGCCCGGGATGTCGGACCGCGGCTTGTCCCGCCAGACAACATCGGCAGGCAGATTTTTGGGCCGCGGCGCCTGCGGCAGAACATCGATGAAGGCGGCGTCGCCAGCGCGCCAAATGGCGGCCGCCTCGTCGGTCGTGAGCACCCGCCCGCCTTTCAGAGTCGCGGGCGTCGGCGCGCGATAATCGCTCTGGCGGTAAGAATCCGGCTCAGGCGGCGCGTCGCCCCCCGCCGCAAAGGATGCAACGAGAGTGAAACCAAGGGCGCTGATAAGCGCCCATAGGAAGCTCCAACGGCCTATTCTGGTCATCAGGCTTTGCAATAGCTCGCGACTTGAGCTCAAAGCAAATCGACGCCGTCGCCGATCGCAGGCCGCAGGCGCCATAGCGGAGCGGAGGTTTGCAGCGCGCCAGAGCCCGCTGCTATGCTCGTCCGCAAAGCAGCGCGGCGATCCCGATCGATGGCGGGCTATCTCACCGATTGCCTCGGCGAGCGGATCTACCGCGACGCCCGCGTGTGCAGAATCTTTGAGTGCGCGGATTCCATGAGCGCGCTGTCCTTGATGGCGACAGATTTCTGCAGCGTGGGTCGAAAGGAGGATGAAAGTGTTCGAGGCGTTTGAGCACCGGCGGGTTGAGATCGGCGACGGCGTCTCGATCAACTGTGTGATTGGCGGCAGCGGCCCGCCCGTCTTGCTGGTGCACGGCTTTCCGCAAAACCTCGCCATGTGGGCCAGGGTCGCGCCGCTGCTGGCCGAAGCCGGGTTCACGACGATCTGCGCCGACCTGCGCGGCTACGGCGATTCAGCGAAGCCACATTGCCTCGCCGATCGCTCGAACTACGCCTTCCGGGCCATGGCCGCCGATCAGGCGGCGCTGATGAATCGGCTCGGCTTTCCTCGCTTCCACATGGTCGGGCATGACCGCGGCGGGCGCACCGGACATCGCATGGCGCTCGACCGTCCGGACGCAGTGCTGTCGCTCGCGGTACTCGACATCGTGCCGACCTACGCCATGTTCATGGACACCAACCGGCATGTCGCCGGCGCCTACTGGCACTGGTACTTCCTGTCGCAGCCGGAACCTTTCCCCGAGCGCGTCATCGGCAACGATCCCGACTTCTTCTACGAGACGTGCCTCGTCGGCTGGGGCGCCACGCGCGTGGAGGACTTCGATCCGGAGATGCTGGCCGACTACCGGCGGTGCTGGCGCGATCCCGCGATGATCCACGGATCATGCTCGGACTACCGGGCGGCCGCCACCATCGACCTCGACCATGACGAGGCCGATCTCGATCGCAAAGCCGCGTGCCGGACGCTTGTCCTTTACGGCGCAGCCGGGACGATGGCGCGCTGGTTCGACATCCCAGCCGAATGGCGCAAGCGCTGTTCCGACGTGCGCGCCTCGTCTCTTCCGGGCGGGCACTTCTTCGTCGATCAGTTTCCGCAGGAGACCGCGGACATCCTGGTCAAATTTTTGAGCGGGGAATAGTGCGCCTCCGCCCCATTGCCCCTGTCCGTCCTATCAAGGAAATGCTTGGGCATGGCGTCGAGAGTATGCGCTGGCTCATCGGCACTCTGCTCATCGCCGCGCTCGCCTTCTCGACCCAAGGCGCGATCTACGCCGAGGCTCTGTCTCCCCTGGCCGTCCAAGAAGTCGCGCCGGGCGTGTTCGTCCATGTCGGCGAAATCGCCCTGATGAGCGAAGAGAATCTGGGCGACATCGCCAATATCGGTTTCGTGATCGGCGACAAGGGCGTAGCGGTGATCGATACCGGCGGCAGCGTGGCGGTCGGGAAGCGATTGCTCGCCGCCATCCGGTCCGTGACAGACAAGCCCATCCTCTATGTCATCAACACGCACGAGCATCCCGATCACGTCTTCGGCAATGCCGCATTCGAGGGGATCGGCGCGACGTTTGTCGGCCATCACAATTTGCCGCGCGCCTTGGCGATGCGCGGCGAATTCTACCTCAAGGCGTTTCGCCGGATCATTGGCGACAAGCTCGTCGACGAGGTGAAGCTCATTCCGCCGACCTTGCTCGTCGCCGATCGCATGACGCTCGATCTCGGCGGACGGTCTCTGGAATTGCAGGCGTGGCCCCCGGCGCACACCGACTGCGACCTCACCGTCCTCGATACGACGACCAAGACGCTCTTCGCCGGCGACCTCGTCTTTGTGAAGCATCTGCCGATCATCGATGGCTCATTGAAGGGCTGGCTGGTCGATCTCCCCGCGCTGGCCAAGGTTCCCGCCTTGCGCGTCATTCCCGGCCATGGGCCCGTCGGCTTGCCCTGGCCGCAAGCGCTCGACAGCGAGCGGGCGTATTTCGAGGGCCTCGCCAAGGACGTGAAGGCGTCGATCGCGAAGGGCGAGCCGGTCGAGGGCGCGACGAAATGGGCCGGTCAATCCGAGCGGGATGACTGGAAGCTGTTCGAGGACTATAATCGCCGCAACGTGACGGCTGCCTATTCGGAATTCGAATGGGACCAATAACCGGCGCTCGGGATGGAGGCGCTTCGATGGCGCGGATGCTCACACGACGACAGACACTGGCCGGTCTCGCGCTTGGGTGCGCGACTGGCGGACACGCTTTCGCTCAGGCCGCCGATGAGCCCGATTCCTGGCCGGAGCTCGCGCACCTCTTTTTCAAGGACGCGCCAATCCAGGAGGACAAAAGCCTCGTGTCGTTCGAGGCGCCTGTGCGCGCCGAGGACGCCGCGATCGTGCCGATGTCGTTTTCGGCGAAATTGCCGGAAGGCGACACGCGCCGCGTCGTCAAACTGACGCTTGTCATCGACGAGAATCCGGTGCCGCTCGCGGCCACGTTCACGCTCGGCAAGAAGGCTGGCGACACGCGCATCTCGACCCGCGTGCGGGTCAATTCCTACACCAACACCCGCGTGGTGGCGGAACTCAGCGACGGCTCGCTGCATATGGCGACGCGCTACATCAAGGCGTCGGGCGGATGCTCGGCGCCCATGGTCAAGAGCATGGACGAAGCGATGGCGACGCTCGGGCAGATGAAGTTCCGCATCCTGCCGCCCACGCCCGAGGCGCCGAACGAGGCGCTGCTGATGATCCGCCACCCGAACAATTCCGGGCTGCAGATGGATCAGGTGACCCGGCTCTATACGCCGGCGCGCTACATCAGCAAGCTCGCGGTCTATCAGGGGCCGGATCTCGTGTTCTCGATGGCGGCCGGCATATCGATCTCGGAGGACCCGAACTTCCGCTTCACCTACAAGCCCAACGGCGCAAAAATGTTTCGCGTGGAAGCCGAGGATACGGCCGGCAAGACATTTTCGGGCGCGTGGCCCGCGACCCGCGACGGGGCGTGAGCGAAGGCTGGCTTCGATCCGGTCGCCTGTCCTGGCCACGGGATGAGAAAAACGCCGCTCCCGGGGAAAGCGGCGTTCGGGCAAAGTTTGAATAGGCCAGGCGCTAAGCTGCTGCGAACGCAGTGCTCCTGCGCGACCTGCGATAGCCCGCGACGCCAAGGCCGGCGAAGCCGAGCAGCATCATCGCCCAAGTCGGCGCCTCTGGAACCGCGGATGGCTCGTAGCCGCTCAGGTCTGAAGTCTGCGAGTCGATAACCGCGAGCGTGCCGGTGGTGAAACGACTGGCGTTGGTGTCGATCATAAGAAGATCCGAGGTCTGACCGGCAAGCAAGCCGCCCGTTGGGGCCCAGCTGAACCCTATGGTGTGCCCGGGCGTGTCGCGGTCGACCAAGCTCGGCGCATTGGCGCCGCCGTCGTCCCCGACGTCCGTCATGAAGGTCGCGAAATTGCCGGCGGTGACGCGCGCGATCGCGTCAGATGAGTTCCCGGTGTTGGCGACCTGAATGACCCAGGTGAGGTCGCCGGAGCCGAAGGAGTTGGCAGTATCCTGGTAGACCCATTCGTCGATCGTCCCCGAGAAGGCGCTGTTGCTGAATGAGAGAGACCCGGTGTCGGCGACGAGCGTCGAGCCGGCGCCCAAGCTCAGGAGGTCAGGCGAACCGGACGTTCCCGGGTCAAGAACAATGGCCTGAGCCGCCGGCGCCGCGGCGACCATCGCGAAAGCCGCGGAAGCGGCCAGGAGAAGTGTCTTCATCATGAACTCCCAAAATTGGCCTCGACGGCGGAAGTCCGCGACGCCCGCACATCAAGGCGTGTCGTTGCTTCGTTTGGAAATAATCGCGTAGGTCAGGGGGCTCCTCGAGCACGGGCTCGAGGTTGAGATTCGCCAGCAAGAGCAGAAGCGCTGGGTAGAAACAATCTGTTGGTGGTTTGTGTCGGTTTTTCAACCATCGGGTAACGTTCTTGGGGCAAACGGTGGCCAACCTCGGACCAAAAGACCAAAGCGCCGCTTTTTTGCCTTGTCCGGCGCCGCAATGGGCGTGAGCGTGAGCGCGCTACTAGCCCGCTTTGCCGACCATCTTGCCTCTCGCCGCCACGTAAAGCCCGCTGCCGATGATGATGGCGTTGCCGATGACGATCGGCAGCGTCGGGACGTCGCGCCAAATCAGCAACCCCAAGATCGCGGCCCACAGCAGCCCCGTATATTGCAGCGGAGCCAGCACGGCTACGCGGGCGAACCCAAGCGCCCGAACGACGCAGATGATGCAGATCATCGCCACCACGCCGACAAGGAACATGAGGCCGAGGTCGAAGAGACTGGGCGTCGTCCACGACCAGGGAATGGTCGCCGCGCCGACGAGGCCCGTGCCGACGAATTGCCACAAAACCAGCGGCGCCCAGTGGATGCCCCGGAGATCGCGCGTGATCGTCTGGCTGAGCGCATAGGCGATTGCGCCGAACAATGCGATCGGCGCGCCCCAGGAGAACATGTGCGGCGAAGGCCGGAGCGCGATGAGGACGCCAACGAAGCCGACCAGGACGGCGACCCAGCGAAAACGCTCGACCTTTTCGCCGAGCAGCGGCGCCGACAAAGCCGTGATGATGAGCGGGGTCGCCATATAGAAGGTCATGACATCGGCGAGCGGCATGGTGCGCGTCGCGTAATAGAAAGCGAAAGTGTCCGCCGCTGCGCAGAGGACACGCAGGACCTGAAGGCCCGGCCGGCGGGGATCGATCAGCTTGACGCGCAGCGACAGGAGCAACGGCGCAAGCACGGCGGCCGCGCCGATCGAGCGCAGCAGCATCAACTGGCCGACGCCATAATCCGCGACCAGCCATTTGCCGAGCGCATCGTTGACCGCGAACATCGCGATGCCGGCGAGATAAAGGACGACGCCGAGGCCCGCATTGTTCGAGCGAGGGATCGGCATGGGATCCTGGAGGTCTGGCGGTTCTGCGACCGCTCGGCGCGTCATCCCCGTGCAGGCGGGGGGGCCAGCAAAGCCTTTTCTAACCTCTCAGCGCCCGGGAAAGGCCTGAGAGCAGCGGGGCTCGCTTTCCGCGAACCCCGAGCCAATCGTCAGCGCGAGTAGAACTCGATGACCAGGTTCGGCTCCATGTGCGTCGGATACGGCACCTCGGAGAGCCCGGGAACACGAGAGAGTTTGGCCGTGCCCTTGGCGTGATCGACTTCGACATAGTCGGGCACGTCGCGCTCGGCCAGCGCGTTGGCTTCAAGCACCAGAGGCATTTGACGCGAGGCTTCCTTAATCTCGACGAGGTCGCCGACCTTCACCTGAAAGGAGGGAATGTTGACTCGCCGGCCGTTGACCCGGATGTGGCCGTGGTTGACGAACTGGCGCGCCGCGAACACGGTCGGCACGAATTTGGCCCGATAGATCAGGGCGTCGAGCCGGCGCTCGAGCAGGCCAATGAGATTGGCGCTCGAGTCGCCCTTGAGGCGGAGCGCCTCGACGTAATAAGAGTGGAACTGGCGCTCAGAAATGTTGCCGTAATAGCCCTTGACCTTCTGCTTGGCCTTGAGCTGGGTGCCAAAGTCGGTCGCCTTGCCCTTGCGGCGCTGGCCATGCTGGCCCGGCCCGTATTCACGCTTGTTGAAGGGGCTGCGAGGGCGCCCCCAGATGTTCTCGCCCATCCGGCGATCGATCTTGTACTTCGCTTCCGCGCGCTTCGTCATCGCGATTCCTCTTAAAATCGGTTCAGGTTACGAGGAACGCGCCCTCCTCTGCGCTTGAAAGAGCGCCGACAGGTTTTCAGCCGAGCAAGGCTTGAAAGCCGCGGGTGCGTCAAACGACAAACGCGCTCTCGCTTAGCCGAGAGCGCGCCTGAAGTTGCGCCCTCGTAGATGGCTGCACGGCGGCTGTCAAATGTTCAGGAACTGCCGGGTCGGGAGGGTTCGCCAGCGATGGCGCCGAAACGGCTCAGGACCGATCGCCTATCGGCGTCAAGGGCAGCCCGGAATGCAGGCGTGATATGCTTGTTAAGCATTCCTTATCCATATCAAACGCCGAAACCATCCATTTTTTCTGCATTCCATTGCGTAATGTAGCCGCTAGCACGTATCCCTACCGCCGCCGTCATGCAGTTTTCACATTTATTTTTGCATCGCACCATTGACTTCTGCAGTGCAGCAATTTACATGGTGCCGGTCTAGGTTAGGGAACGAGTTCCTCGGGCTCGACGGCTCGAGGCCGAGTTTGGAGGGCGGTCATCAAAAGGAGACCGCCATGAAGAAGTTCTCTCTTACGCGCTTCCTGCGCACTCGCCGCGTATATTGGAACGTCTTGCAGGAGCTTTCGGCTTATACCGATCGCGAGCTGCACGACATCGGCATCGACCGCGCCGACATTTACCAGATCGCGCGCCTTGCTTCGCAGGAGCAGCACTAACGTGAATGGCGGCGCCGCTTAACGGCGCCGCCATCGCATCATTTACGGTTATAGACGTCGTCGATCCGGACGATGTCATCCTCGCCCAAATAGCTGCCGGTCTGAACCTCGATCAGCTCCACGTCGATCTTGCCGGGGTTGGCGAGCCGGTGCGTCGAACCGATCGGCAAGTAGATCGATTCGTTCTCGTGAACGAGCGTCACTTTGTCGTTGAGCGTGACCTCGGCGGCGCCGCGCACGACCACCCAGTGCTCGGCGCGGTGGTGGTGCTTTTGCAGCGAGAGGCGCCCGCCAGGCTGCACGACAATGCGTTTGACCTGATAGCGCGAGCCCCGGTCGATGCTCTGATAATAACCCCATGGCCGGTAATTGCGCCGATGCTCCGTCGCCTCCGAATGGCCCTGCGCCTTGAGGCTCTCGACCAGTTTTTTGACTTTGGCGGTCTGTGACCGGTCGGCGACCAGAACCGCGTCGCCGGTGGCGACGACGACCACGTCCTTGAGGCCGACGACAGCGGCCAACTGCCCTTCCGACCGCACCAGCACGTTCGAGGAGTCAATAACCACCGCCCGCCCGCGCAAGCTGTTGCCGGCGGCGTCGCGCGGACTGAGGCGCCAGACCGCGCTCCATTCGCCGACATCCGACCATCCGACATCCGCCGTCAGCACAACCGCCCTATCGGTACGCTCCATCACCGCATAATCGATCGAGGTCTTCGGTGCCTTGGCGAAGGCCTCATGGTCGAGGATGACGAAGCCGAGGTCCTTTTTTGCCGCCGACACCGCGGCCACGGTCGCCACCGCGATCTCCGGCTCGAAACGCTGAAGCTCGTCGAGCATGATGTCGGCGCGGAAGACGAAATTGCCCGAGTTCCAGAGATAACCGTCTTCGATGAACGCGCGCGCGTGGGCTTCGTCGGGCTTCTCCACGAATCGCTCGATTCGCCGCACTTGCGGATCGAGTTCCAGCGGCGCGCCGGGGTGAATATAACCGTAGCCGGTCGCGGGATGATCGGGGGTGACGCCGAAAGTGACGATCTTCCCCCCATGGGCCGGGGCGTAGGCCTGCCCGCAAAGCGTGGCGAAGCGCTTTCCGTCCTCGAAAACATGGTCGGCGGCGAGCACGGCGACAACCGTCTTCGGCTCGCTCGCAGCCGCCCAGGCAGCCGCCGCGCCGACAGCGGCGGCGCTATCGCGCCGGTCCGGCTCGAGCAGGATCACCGCCTCGGCGCCGATTTCCCGCAATTGCTCGGCGACCCGAAACCGATACTCGATATTCGTGATGACGATTGCCGGGTCGAAGATTGCGGGGTCGCTGACCAGGCTGATGATGGATTGAAAAGTCGAACGCTGGCCGATTAAGGGGATGAACTGCTTGGGCAAGCTCTCCCGCAATTCTGGCCACATGCGGGTGCCGGACCCGCCGCACATGATCACAGGCCTGATCTTGGCCATTCGTTCCCCTGGTTTGCGCGTAGCGATTGCAATCGCCAGCCGAGCCTCCTCTGCAATAATGGAGGCGCCAAAGCAATGCCAGATCTGAGGCGCCCGACGAGAGCCGCACAAGGCTTGCGCGCAACCAGGGTCCGCCTGCTCAAACCGCTAAGAGCGCTGCCGCCAACGCGGGCGCTGGGGCGAACGTCCCGGCCAGCCCAAGCCCTTCCGACACCATCTCGCCTCGGTTCTCTGTCGGAACTTGACACCTCTCAGGGACGCTCTTCTAGTTTCAACAATCGCTGTCGCCGTGGCGTTTTGGCGACATGGGGAGGCGCTGGAGGGCGAAGAAATGTCCTGGACCGGGATCGCGAAAGCGCTTGGCGGTGTAGCGTCAGTCGCTTGGGTCGGCCTCGCCATTTACATCGTTTGGCTGCTCCGAGATTCTCTGGTCCAAGCGCTCGATCGATTGACCGGCGTTGAGGCTTTGGGCGTCAAGTTTGCTCTGACCGGCAAGCAGGCGCTCGACGACGCCGTGGCGGTGGCCGAAAAGAACAAACGCTGGCAGGTTGACGTCCCCAGTGAGGACCGCCAGAGGGCGGTGGACAGGGCGGCCAAGCGCCGCAGATTCTATGAGGGCGCCGAAATCCTCTGGGTCGATGACCGCCCGTCCAACAATCGCAACGAAGCGTGGATGTTGCGCAGCTTCGGCGTCCGTATCACCTTTGCCTGCACAACAGAGGAGGCGCTGGACGCAATAAGAGAGGCCAGCACAGAGTCGCGGCCTTTCGACGTCGTTTTGTCCGATATCTCGCGCGACATTCCCACACAGAATAAGAAAGCAGGGCTCGAGATGCTGACGACATTCCGCAACGAGGGAATCGCTCTGCCGGTCATTCTCTATATTGGAAATCTCGACCCAGGCGCGAGCACCCCTGCCGGCGCCTTCTGCATCACCAACCGCCCGGATGTCCTGTTGACAATGGTCGGCGAGGCGCTAACCCGAATGGGGCGGGGCTGAGCGCGCGCCCGCTTCCTTCTTAGCCGTCATGCTTTGCTTGGCCCTCGCCGCGCGCGGCCGACGTAAGCGACGATCGATACAGCGGCCGCTGTCGTAACCAGCGCAAGCGCGAAGGCGGCGAACGCGGCTGAAAGGGACAAGGCTTGCGCGATCGCGCCGGTCGCCAACGGCGCCGGCAAACGGGTCAGCGCGCTGAACAACGAGGCTGACGCGAGCCCGACGGCGGGTCCGGCCGTCGCCTGACGCGCGGCAAGCGCGAAACTGCACGGAACGATAGGCCCGGTGCCGACGCCGATCAGGGCGAAGCCCGCGACGCTCGCCGCGAACCCGGCCTGGACGCTGACCAGACCGAAGCCGGCGGCCGCGATCGCGAACGAAGCGATGATGATGCGAAGGTCGCTGACCCGAAGGCGAATCGCGTCGACGTTGAAGCGCAGCGCAGCCTGGCAGGCGGAAAAGAACGCCGCGCCGAGGCCGGAAATCGCCGCCAGCCTCGGCGCCTCCTCGCGCAACAGCAGCGACGACCAGACCGATGCCGCGAGTTCCGCCGCGATCGAGACGCCGACCGCGACGCCAAGCCCAATCAGAGCCGGCGCGAATGACAATCCGCTTCTTCCTACCGACCCGATCCCTGCCGAAGCGGGGCGATCGGTCGCCGCCGCGCGATGATAAGCCACGCCAGCGCCCGCGAGCCCTAGCGCGGCGAGAACGCCGCCCGCCCACGGCGCTGGCCCGACGACGATCAAGCTGCCGAGGATCGCGCCGAGCGCCATGCCGGCGGACGCAGCGGCGTGCAGCCTGGCCAGGATCGGGCGGCCGAGCCGGCGCTCGATCCGCGCGCCCTCGGCGTTCATCAAGAGGTCGACGACGCCGCCGATGAAGCCTGAAACGATCAGAGCGATCGCGACCCAAGCCTCGCTCGAGGCGTTGAGCAGCGCACACAAAGCTGCGCCAAAGATGATGGCCGAGACGGAGAGCGCCTGACCGACGCCAAAACGATGCGCGACCGCCCCGCCCGCCGACATGGCGATGAGATAGGCGCCGGTGTAGACGGTCAAGAGAACGCCGAACGTCGCCGGGTCGACGCCGGCGCGAATCAAAATCGCGCCCGAGGCGCCGCCCCAGAGGCCGGCGCCGATGCCGAAGGCGAAGAAGATCGCGGCGACCGCGGCATGCAGGCGCATGCGGGAGTCGCCCGGCGGCGCGAGAGCGCTCAAAAGTCGGTCGGCGCGCCGCCTTCTTCTTTGCGGCGGGCGACGAAGGCGGTCAGCGCCTCGAGGCGTTCGGCTTCGAGCGGAGGGGCGACGAAATCGCGCAAGCGGTCGGCGACGATGCGCTCGGCCGCGTCCACCGCGGTCGGCGAGCCGGCCTCGCGCCAAGTCTCATAATTGCGCCAGTCAGAGATGGCTGGCGGGAAAAAGGCGGTGCGATAGCGCGACTGCGTGTGCTCGGCGCCGAAGAAATGCCCGCCGGGTCCGACTTCCCGCATCGCCCCGAGCGCCAGCTCCGCTTCGTCGACGCGCAGCGGTCGCAAGAACTCGGCGACCATGGCCAAAAGATCGGCGTCGAGCGCCATTTTCTCAAACGAGGCTTGCAAGCCCCCCTCCATCCAGCCCGCGCCATGCATGAGAAAGTTGACGCCGCCCATGATCGCGCCCCAGAGCGAGAACACGCTCTCGTAGGCCGCCTGGGCGTCGAGCGAATTGGCGGCGTTGGCGTTCGAGGAGCGATAAGGCAGGCCAAGGCGGCGCGCCAGTTGCCCACCGACGATCGCCGTCTTCATATATTCGGGCGTGCCGAAGGCCGGCACGCCCGACTTCATGTCCACGTTCGACGTGAATCCGCCATAGACGAACGGCGCGCCCGGCCGCGCAACCTGGGTCAAAACGAGGCCCGCAACCGCCTCGGCGTGCTGCTGCGCGAGCGCGCCGGCGAGCGTCACCGGCGCCATTGCGCCCGCGAGTGTGAACGGCGTCATCACCACCACCTGGTTGCGGCGCGCCATCTGGATGATTCCTTCCAGCATTGGCGTGTCGAGCCTTAACGGCGACGACGAGTTGATGACCGTGAAGAGGGAGGGCTCGCGCTCCAGCGCCTCATCGCCGAGCCCACGCGCAATTTTGACCATCTCGATGGCGTCCAGGTTGCGCTCGCGCCCGAGGCTGTAGGCGTGCACCGGCTTGTCGGACAACGTCAGCATGTCGAACAGCGCGTCGAGATGGCGGATCGAGGCGGGAATGTCGATCGGCTCAACGGGATAGCCGCCGATGAAATGAATCAAATCGAAGCTCTGTCCGAGGCGAATGAAGTTCTGATAGTCGCGCCTGGCGCCGGGCCGCCGGCCTCCCGCGCGGTCAAATGAATTGGGGGCGCTCGCCACGGTGCCGAAAGCGACGTGCCGGCCACCGATTGAAAGATCACGCGCGGCATTGCGCGCATGCAGCCTGAACGCCTTCGGGGCGAGACCGATATGCGCCTCGACCAAGGCAGGCTCGAAGCGGACACGGGCCGAGGCCGGATCGACCTCGGCGCCAGCGTCCTTCAGCATCGCTCGCGCTTCAGCGTGCAGGACGTCGATCCCGATCTCTTTCAGCACAATGAGCGCGGCCTGATGGATCGATTCGAGCTCGTCGCGCGAAACAAGCTCGACCGGCGCGAACGGCAATTCTGGCTGGCCCGACGACTGAACCGCGCCGGACCCTCCGCCCCGCTCGGCCGTGCGCCGGCGGCGGCGCCCGGTTTCCTGCGGCGGCGAATCCGTCGTCATGACCTTCCCCGGATTCTGGTCAGAGAGCGCCGATCGCGATTCGCCGCTGGCCGTTATTCTAGCGCACTCGTCTCATCCACGCGCGCGCCAAAATGGCGTCGGCCATGCCAATTCAGCGCCGGGCTTTCTCCGCCGCCTATTTCGCCGCGCGGAGCTTTGGCAGCTCGGCCGGGGGGGCTTGCAGCTTCGGCCCGTCGGCGGCGGGCTCCGGCTCCGGCGCCGGCGCCGGCGCGCCACCTGAAAACCGCGCAATGAGCCAGGAGCGGAACAACGCCACCGCCTCGTTGCTCAGATCCTCGGGATGGGTGGTCAGATAGTAGCCGTAGCCTTCGTCAAGCCAGAGATCGTAGGGGCGCACCAGCCGTCCGGCCTTGATCTCCTCGTGGAACAGCAGCGGATCAAGCAGCGCCAGCCCATCGCCCATCATCGCGTACTGGGCGGCGAGCTGCTGAGTGTCGAACACGAGGCCCCGGTCGACGGCGAGATCGGGACGTCCGATCGAGCGCACAAACATTTCCCAAAAAAAGTGGCGTGGCCGGCCATCGATCTTAAGATGCAGGAGGTCGCTCGCCGCAATGAGCCGCCACGGATCGCTGGCGTCGGTCCCTTCGAGCAGCTTCGGGCTACACAGAAGGGTCGAGCGCACCATCCATAAGAGATCATGGATCGCGTCGGTGACGCGGGGCTCGGAATAGACGATGGCGATGTCGATGTCGCCGTCCACTTCCGGCCCGGTCGTCGGCTTGGAGACGATTTCGAGCGAGATGCCGGCGTTTTCAGAGCGGAAATCCCTTAAGATTGGAATGGCGAGGCGGTGAGCGAACGAGGTCGGAAGCGCGACCTTGAGCACTCGCTTCGGGCGACCCTTCTCCTTGATCACCTCGCCGAGCGCCTGGTCGATACGGTCGAAGGACTTCGAGACGACCGGCAGAATGTGCCGCCCCGCCTCGGTCAGCACCAGCTGTTGGGGCCGCCGCTCGAACAGCGCCACGCCGAGAAAATTCTCGAGCACGATGACGTGACGGCTGACCGCGCTCTGCGCGACCGTCAGGCTATTGGCGGCGGCGGTGAAGCTGAGATGTTGTCCGGCCGCTTCAAACGCTCTGAGCGCGTTGAGCGGCAGCCACTTGCGATCCATTCCTCCTCCGCGCGCGGCGCATTGGTTTCACCGGTGTTTTTGCGAGCGCGTCAATATCAAGTTCATAACCCATAGCGAACCGATCGGACAATATGGTCAGGCCGAAGAATCCAAAGCTGGATTAAGGCGCTGTCCAATCGAACGGAGACCTGCGGTGCTTCTTCCCTCTACACGACCTTGACGCCCTCGGCCATGCGCGCTCTTCCCTCGCTAGCCCATCCGCACTAAGTAAAGGGCTTCTTCCCTACAGCCCGAAGACCATGACTGACCCCAACCCCGTCGCGCGCCGGCGCACCTTCGCGATCATCTCGCACCCTGACGCCGGCAAGACGACGCTGACGGAAAAGCTGCTCCTGTTTGGCGGCGCCATTCAGCTCGCCGGCGAAGTGCGCGCCAAGGCCAATCGTCGCCAGACCCGCTCCGACTGGATGGGCATCGAGCGCGACCGCGGCATTTCCGTCGTGACCTCGGTGATGACGTTCGAATACGGCGATTGCGTCTTCAACCTGCTCGATACGCCTGGCCACGAAGACTTTTCCGAGGACACCTACCGCACCCTGACCGCCGTCAACTCGGCGGTGATGGTCATCGATGCGGCCAAGGGCATCGAAGCGCGCACGCGAAAATTGTTCGAAGTGTGCCGCCTGCGCGACATTCCGATTATCACTTTCATCAACAAGATGGACCGCGAGACCCGGGATCCGTTTGATCTCCTCGACGAGATCGAGAAGACCCTTGCGCTCGACTCTGCGCCGCTCACCTGGACGATTGGCCGCGGACGGTCACTCGCCGGGGCCTATGACATCCGGAATAGCCGACTTACCCCGCTCGGCAAGGACGCCCAGGCGTATGCCGTCAACGGCCCGGACGATCCGCGTGTCGCCGAGCTTCTGCCCGAGCACGAGCGCGCCGCGGCGGTCGAAGAGCTCAACCTCGCGGTCGAGGGGCTGAAGCCGTTCGACAAGAAAGCCTTCCTCGAAGGCCATATGACCCCGGTCCTGTGGGGCAGCGCGCTCAAGGATTTCGGCGTCAAAGATCTCATCGACGCTTTGGCCGAATTCGCGCCGAGCCCGCGCGCGCAGGAAGCTCAGAGCCGCACGGTGAAGGCGGATGAACCGAAAATGACGGGCTTCGTCTTCAAGATCCAGGCCAACATGGATCCGAACCATCGCGACCGCATCGCCTTCATGCGCGTCTGCTCGGGCAAGCTCCAGCGCGGCATGCGCGCGAAGCTCGTCCGCACCGGCAAGCCGCTCACGCTGTCGGCGCCTCAATTCTTCTTCGCGCAGGATCGTTCGCTGGCGGAGGAAGCGTTCGCCGGCGACGTCGTCGGCATTCCCAATCATGGGCTTTTGCGCATCGGCGACACGCTTTCCGAGGGCGAGGAGATCGTCTTTCGCGGCGTGCCGAGCTTCGCGCCGGAAATTTTGCGCCGGGTGAAGCTTGCCGACGCGATGAAGGCCAAGAAGCTGCGCGAGGCGTTGCAGCAGATGGCGGAAGAAGGCGTCGTGCAGGTGTTCCTGCCGCATGATGGCGCGGCGGCGATCGTTGGCGTGGTCGGGGCGCTACAACTCGACGTGCTCACCGAGCGGCTCAACGCCGAATACGGCTTGCCGGTGAGTTTCGAACCGAGCCGCTTCGAGATCTGCCGCTGGATCTCATCGGGCGACAAGGCGGAGATGAGCAAGTTTCTCGACGCCTATCCGTCCTCGATCGCTTCCGACCTCGATGGGGCGCCGGTGTTCATGGCGTCGAGCGCCTTCAACCTGCGCTACGAGCAGGAGCGCTGGCCGAAGATCGCCTTCACGGACGTCAAAGACTATCAAAAGGCGGCGGCGTGAGCCTCTCCTAACGCTCCGCGCCGCTAATCGTCCTCGGAGCCCTTGCCGTTGTGCAACGCGGGCGTTGCATGGCGAAAGCGAAAGCAATCACGACTTTTTGTATTGAAACGATCCGCCTCAGTCCGCAGAGGTAAGGAATCGTTCACCAATCCGCCAGCACAAATACAACCTCATCCGTTGCGGACTTCGCAGTTAAACTCGTAGCTCCGCGCGATGATTCGATTGTGCTGAGAGGCGCCTCCTTCTTGGGAAAGGCGCCGTGCCCCAGGGAGTCGCGTGCTTGTTCATCAGCGTCGGTCAGCCAAGAGTTGACGCCGAACGTTTGAACAAGATCCTGGTCGTTGTGCTTGGCATGCATCGCAGCGGGACGTCGAGCGCGACTGGCGCGCTTGTTCGTCTTGGCGCCGCCGCCCCTCAACATTTGATGGCGCCGAGCGCGGACAATGAGAGAGGATTTTGGGAATCTCCTGTCATTGTGGATTTGAATGACGCCATTCTCGCCGCCGCCGGGAGCAACTGGAAAGACTGGCGTAAATTCGACCTCGACAAGATCGACGCTTTGAAGGCCAACGCTTTGCGCGCACGCGCCAAGGAAGCCCTGGCGGAAGAATTCGGCGATGTCGGATTTGCGGTCATGAAAGACCCGCGCATGTGCCGGCTCATGCCATTCTGGGGCCCGGTGCTTGAGGAAGCCAACTGGTCGGTGCGCGCGCTTCTGCCGATCCGGTCGCCGCTCGAAGTCGGCCAATCCCTCTATTGCCGTGACGGCCTCAGCCTCGCCTACGGATGTCTTCTCTGGCTGCGCCACGTCCTGGACGCCGAGCTCGAAACCCGCGGCATGGCGCGCGCCGTTCTGGATTGGCCCCAATTTCTGGACGACCGCCGCACAGCGCTCACGCGGGTCGGCGAACAGTGGGGCCTGATCTGGCCGCATTGGCATGAGGATGGTTTCTCCGAGGTGGACAAATTCGTATCGGCCGATCTGCGGCGTCAGCGCGCAAGTGAGGCGGAGCTTGACGCGCATCCGGCCGTCAACGAATTGGTCCGGCGGACCTACACCGCCATGATCGACCTCGTCCAGGACTCGGGAGACAGTTGCGTCCTGAAAAAGCTCGACGACCTGCGCGCGCGTCTTGAGACAGCCTCGGCGATCTTTGACCTCCCCATGCGCGAGATCGCCGAAGAGACTCGCCGAGTCCGGTCGGAAGCCGCTGCGGAAATTGCGCGCGCTGAAGACATTATGGATCAAGGCAGGCGGACGAGTCGCGGTTCGACGAGGCCCGGGTCTCGTTTCTTTTGGAAACCGCGCTCAAAAACGCCGCGCCCGAGCGCGAAAGAGCTAGCCGCCATTCGCAACTCGCTCTTCTTCAATTCAGCGCACTACCTCGGGACGAACCCGGACGTGCGCGCCGCGGGGTTGGACGCCGCTTTGCACTACCTGGTTCACGGAGGCCGGGAAGGCCGGGATCCCGGGCCATTTTTCTCGACCAGAGCCTATCTCGACCGATACCCCGACGTCGCCGAAGCCGAGGTCAACGCCCTCCTGCATTACGAAACGCAGGGACGCCGAGAGAGCAGAATACCCGCCGTCTAGCGCCCGCCGATCCGATCGATCTCGCGGAAGCGGTTCCGGTCGACGTCGTTGACAAAGATCACGGCCGGCGATGCAGCGACAATCGCGGAGACTCTGAGCGTAGTAACCTTTCATATCAATTTTTAAGGTTAGCATAGCCCGCTCCCCAGCGCCGACATGTCACGACGGATCGCCGCGGGAAGATCGCGTTCGCCGGCGTCAGCGGCTATCAGATGCCGACAGCGTGGCGGCAGGCCGCCTAACCGCTTCGAGGGGAAAGAAATTCTATGCCAATTGCGCTGCGCGACGTCGAGGTTCCCGACTTCGGCGTTCCGCTCGAAGCACCGAGCATTCCCGCAACGACGTATGATAAGCGCTGCCGCCAGGCCTATGCGCGCGCCGGCTGCGATTGGCTGGTCGTCTACGCCGACCGCGAACACCTCGCCAACATCGCCTTCCTCTCGGGCTACGATCCTCGATTCGAGGAGGCGCTGCTGCTGCTTGGCCCACGGCAGAAGCGTGTGCTTGTCGTTGGCAACGAGGGCGAAGCCTACGCGCCCTTGGCCGGGCTTCCAGATCTCGACATTTCGCTTGCGCAAAGCATGAGCCTCATGGGTCAGGATCGCGCGCTCAAGCCTGATCTTGCGGCCGTATTGAGAGAAGCGGGGATGAGCCGCGGGCAGACGATCGGACTCGTGGGTTGGAAATATTTCGAGCCGGCGGAATGGAATGACGCCTCGCCGGGCCTGTTCGTTCCCCACTATCTCGTAGCGATGCTGAGCCGGATCGCGGGCGGGACGGAGGCTTTGAAGGACGCGACGCCGGTGCTCATGCATCCAACGACCGGGCTGCGTTCGACGATCGACGTCGATCAGATCGCCTTGCATGAATGGGGCGCCGCGCGCGCCTCCGCCGCCGTCTGGCGACTCGTAACAAGAACGCGGCCCGGCGTGAGCGAAATGGAGGCGGCGAGCGCGATGGGCTATTCCGGCGAGGTCCTTTCCGCCCATGTCATGGTTGCGAGCGGCGATTCGGGCCACCCTGTGATCGGCTTGCGGTCGCCAGGGGGCCGCGTCATACGCCGTGGCGACGGCGTCACAGCCGCAATTGGGTTCTGGGGCGGCCTTTCCGCCCGCGCTGGATTGATCGCCGAGCATGATGAGGCGTTCCTGAAGACCGCGTCCGCCTATTTCGAGGGCCTCGTCGCCTGGTATGAGGCCGCGGACATCGGCGCGAGCGGCAGCGCACTGTTCGACGCTGTCGGCGCGGCGCTGGGACGCGGCGGGCTGCGCTCCGCGCTCAACCCGGGCCATCTCACCGGCCACGACGAATGGATCCATACCCCGGTCCGTCCGGGCTCCGGCGAGCGCATCGCTTCGGGCATGCCGTTTCAGGTCGACATCATTCCGACCCCGATGCGTGACGGATGGGCGCTCAATTGCGAGGACGGAATTGTGTTTGCCGACGCCGCGCTGCGCGCTGAGCTGAGAGCCCGCCATCCGGCGGTGATCGAACGGATCGAAGCGCGCCAAAGGTTCGTTCGCGACGAGCTCGGAATCCCGCTCAAGGATTTCGATCTTGCCGCTCTCATCGACGCCTTTGTGCCTTCCGCCCTTCTGGCTCGCGAGCGGACGATTGCTGGCGCTCGTGTGACGGCGGTGGACAACAGAAATCGCCGCGCGACGGCGGCTTGACCGGGCGTTTGATCCAGGTCAGGGAGAATCGCGTGAACAGTGTGGACTGAACGCGGCGAGTCGCAACCGATGTCCGCTCAGCCGCCTTCGAGGCGCAACCGCGCTTGGGTTGGGGAGGGTACAGATGAAATTCATGATATCGTTTTGTGCGATGGCCCTGTTTGGCGCGAGCGCGGCGCAGGCTCAGGTCGAGCTGAACACCTATGCGGACGCGAAGGGTAACCTGGACGTCCAGAAGCTGACCTGCGCGCAGCTCGCCAACACCTTTCAGGAAGACGCCGACTTCATGACTGTCTGGTACAGCGGCTGGTACAACGGCCTCGCTGGATACAGCAAATTGAAGGTCGATCGCGCCAAGGAGCTGGAGCATCGGGTCATCGTCTATTGCAAGGCCAACCCGAAGACGAAGGTCATCGCGGCGATGGACATCAACATCAAGAAGATGCGCAAGGAACAGGGCATCAAGGTCAACGACGAGAAATAGCTTTGCCTTGCGCGCTCGCTGCTCTCCGGACGGCCGAAGGCGCGCCTCGTTGAACTCATGAAATCGGAAAGAGAGAAGACAATGGTTGCCTCAAGCACAAGGCTCTCAGCAAGGCTTGGTCGGATCGATTTGCGTGTCGCGCTCATCGCGGCGGCGGGGCTGATCGCGTCGGTTTCGGCGTCGCAAGCCCAGGTCGAATTGAAGACCTATATGGACGACAAAGGCTATCTCAACGTCAAAGCGCTGACCTGCGCTCAGCTCGCCAACACCTTCCAGGAGGACGCGGATTTCCTCGGCGCCTGGTACAGCGGCTGGTGGAATGGCCACCTGAAGCGACACGTGGTGAACATCCCTCGCGCCAAACAGGGGATCCACGAGATCATCGTCTATTGCAAAGCCAATCCGGACACCAAGGTCGTCGACGCGGTCGACGCCTATGTGAAGAAGGTGCAGGCGGGCGGCCAATAGCGGGCGCCCTCCAAAGCAAGGCGCGATTGACGAACGGCGCCGTGGATTCCCGCCTGCGTGGGAATGACGACATGGCGGGGGCGATTCCATCCTCAGAGGTGCCGCCCCCGTGCACCGCTCGGGTTGCGTAGCGCGGCTCGACCTCCTAGCTGAGAGGCATGAGCCCCAATTCCCTGACGACCCCCTCGCCTCTCGACACGAACCCGCTTCTCCAACCCTGGACCCGGCCATTCGAGTCGCCGCCGTTCGACCGCTTCGAGCCTCGCCAATTTCCGCCGGCCTTCGACGCGGCGCTCGCCCAAGCGCGAGCGGAGATCGACGCGGTCGCCGCCGATCCCGAACCGCCGTCCTTCGCCAACACGATCGAGGCGCTGGAGCGCAGCGGCCGTAGTCTCGACAGAGTGGCCAGTGTTTTTTTCAACCTGGCCGGCGCCCACACCAATGACGAATTGCAGGCGATCGAGCGCGAAATCGCGCCCAAGCTCGCGCGCCATCGCAGCGAGACCTATCTGAACGAGGCTCTGTTCAAGCGCATCGACGCGCTCAAGGCGGACGCCGGCAAGCTCGGGCTGTCGGCCGAACAGGCGCGTGTGCTCGACCGCTATCATCTCGATTTCACCCGCGCGGGCGCGGCCGCCCCGCCCGAGGCCAAAGCGCGACTGGCCGCGATCGCCGAGCGGCTGGCGATACTCGCCGCCCAGTTCGGCCAGAACGTGCTCAAGGACGAGAAAGACTGGCTCATGCTGCTCGACGAGCCGGATCTCGAGGGTCTGCCGGATTTTTTCGTCAGCAGCGCCGCGCGCAGCGCCGCCGACCGGGGCCATCCAGGCAAGTACGCCGTGACGCTCTCACGCTCCAGCGTCGAGCCGTTCCTGCAATTCTCGGCGCGCCGAGATCTTCGCGAGACCGCGTTTCGCGCCTGGACGGCTCGGGGAGACAACGGCGGCGCGACCGACAATCGGGCCATCGCCGCCGAATTGGTGCGCCTGAGAGCCGAGCGCGCGCGGCTGTTGGGCTATGAGACTTACGCCCATTACCGCCTCGCCGACACGATGGCGAAAACGCCGCAGGCAGCGCTCGATCTGCTCGAGTCGGTCTGGGCTCCGGGCGTCGCTCGGGCGCGCAGAGATGAAGAGGCGCTGCAAGCGATCGCCGCAAGCGAAGGCGGCAATTTCAAGCTCGCGCCCTGGGATTGGCGCTATCTCGCGGAGAAGCGGCGCAAGGCCGAGTTCGACTTGGACGAGAGTGAGCTCAAGCCTTATCTGCAGCTCGACCGCGTGATCGACGCGGCGTTCTACGCCGCAAACCGCCTGTTCGGCCTGAGCTTTACCGAGCGCTTCGACCTCAAGCTTTATCATCCCGACGTTCGCGCGTGGGAGGTGACGGGGCGCGACGGTGCGCCGAAAGCGCTGTTTCTGGGCGATTATTTCGCGCGGCCTTCAAAGCGGAGCGGCGCGTGGATGAGCGGCTTCCGCGGCCAGCAGAAGCTCGATCGGGCGCAATTGCCAATCGTCGTCAATGTCATGAACTTCGCCAAGGGCGGCGACAGCGAGGCGAGCCTCATGAGCGTCGACGACGCGCGGACGCTGTTTCACGAATTCGGCCATGGCCTGCACGGCATGCTGTCGAACGTCGTTTACCCGCGCATTTCGGGCACTCACGTCGCCGGCGATTTCGTCGAGTTTCCTTCCCAGGTCTTTGAGCATTGGATCTTGCAGCCCGAGATGTTGCGCCGCTTTGCGCTCCACTATAAAACCGGCGAGCCGATGCCCGAGGCGCTGGTCGACAAGCTTCTCGCCGCGCGCCGGTTCAACCAGGGCTGGGCGACGGTCGAATACACGGCCTCCGCGCTCGTCGACCTCAAGCTGCACCTCGATCCATCGCCCGACGAGGTCGATGTCGTTGCGTTCGAGCGCCAGGAACTCAAGCGGATCGGCATGCCCGACGCGATCGGCATGCGCCACCGAACTCCGCATTTCCAGCATATTTTCTCAGGCGGCTATTCGGCCGCATACTACAGCTATCTGTGGTCGGAGGTTCTGGACGCTGACGGTTTCGAGGCGTTCGAGGAGAGCGGCGACATCTTCGATCCCGCGATCGCAAAGCGTCTCAATGATTTCGTTTATGCGGCCGGCGGCAGCCGCGACTATGACGAGGCCTATCGAGCCTTTCGCGGCCGTCGCCATCGCCCGGCGCGCTGTTCCGCAAGCGCGGGCTCGAACTCGAGGCTGGCTGAAACCCAGCCGAAGTGCGGCGATTCTGGAGCGCGCTGCGTCACACAAACCGTCATTGCGAGGAGCGATAGGGCGTCTTTCGACGCCCTATCGCTCCTCGCAATGACGGCGCTCCTGTAAACGCAGCGCGCTCTAATTAGCCTAAGAGAGCTCAAACCCCTCGTTGCGCGGGCGTCGTTTCGACGCTCGCGACCACTTTGATTTCAGCCGACGTTGACGCGACGACCTCGCAATTAGCCCGGTTTGGCGGCGTTGCAGGCATCCGTGAGCTCTGCAGGCGGATCTTTTTTGAACACGGTCTTGAACAATTCGAGCACATTCGACTGAACGACCGGCAACGACTGGACGCCGACCCAGGCTGGCGTCTCCTTGCCGATCAGCGCGTTCATCATCGCCATCGCCTCGGCTGCGCCCTGGTCGTATGGGCGTTGCGATCAGGTCGGCTTGAGCGGACCGCCCTTGGCGATCTCGATCGCCGATTGGAGCCTTGCACTCCGCCGAAGCTCTTGGTCATCCCAGCCACGCGCACCAGCGGCGGCGCGCCCGAGGTTGAGGTTCGATCAACGGGAAGGAGGACTCATGACGAGCGGGGATCTCTTTGAATCGTTGCCTCCCGTGACGTCGCGGCGAACATTTCACGCTTGCGCAAAAGTTTCGTCAAGCGTTGTCGAGGCCGTCTACCCGTCTTGACCCAGAGCGTCGCAAAACCGCTTGAATTCATCCGCGGACGCGTAGGCTTTCTGGGTGCCGCGCCGGGTCACGGAATCCGCCGCGTAACGCGCCGCCTGCTTCAACGCAGCCTCCAGAGGAACGCCTTCCGCGAAGAAGCGCGCAAAACTCCCCACGAAGGCGTCGCCGGCGCCTGTCGTATCGACGGCCTTGACCGGAACCGGTTCAATTCTTCGCGCTTCAGTCGGTGTCGTGAGAAGCGCGCCGCGCGAGCCGAGCGTGACAATCACGGTGCCAAAACCCTTGTCGAGCAGGCTTCGCGCGGCGGTCACGATGCTCGAGTCCGTATCGACCGGCATGCCGGTCAGGATCGCAAGCTCGGTTTCGTTGGGAATGAAGAACGTCACATCGCGAATTCGATCGACGTCGAGCGCCGCCGTCGCCGGAGCCGGGTTGAGAACCGTCTTCACGCCGTGACGCTTGCCGAAAGCGATGGCCGCGTAGACAGTTTCGAGAGGAACCTCGAGTTGCAAAAGGATGAGATCGCAGGTCTTCAAATCCTCCGCCGCGCGATCGATGTCGGCTGGCGAAAGGTCGGCGTTCGCGCCTTTCACGATCAGGATCGAGTTTTCGCCGTTCGGCTCGACCATGATCGGCGCGACCCCGCTCGGCTTCCCCTTGACGCGCCGGACATGGCTCGTATCGACCCCAACCGCCTCGAGATTGCGAATGGTGGCGTCGGCAAACATGTCGTCGCCGACGGCCGTGACCATCACCACCGAGGCGCCCAGTTTGGCCGCAGCGACCGCCTGATTGGCGCCCTTGCCGCCGTGGCCCATTTCAAAGCTCGGCGCCTCGACGGTTTCACCCTTGATCGGCATCCGATCCACATAGGTGACGAGGTCCACCATGTTGCTGCCGACGACCGCGATGCGCGGCTTGTGCCCCTCGGTCATTTCCTCTCTCTTTCAATGTTTGCTGCTGTGGCGAGCTAGCCGCCCAAACCGTTGGCGTCTGTCGCCTTCAATTTGCCCTGTCTCACTCGTCTCGACGCTCGACGCCAATTCGGCAATGAACTACGCTGAGGCCTGACAATCGCGTTTGGAGAGAAGAATGGCGTCGGTCGACGTTGTCAACGCACGCAAGGCCTATGGTGGCGTCGAAGTCATTCACGGCGTCTCGCTTTCGATCGCGGATGGGGAATTCGTCACGCTCGTGGGGCCGTCGGGCTGCGGGAAATCCACGCTTCTGCGTATGATCGCGGGTCTCGAATCGATCACCGAGGGAAAGGTCAAGATCGGAGCCCGGGTGGTCAACAACCTGCCGCCGAGGGATCGCGACATTGCGATGGTTTTTCAGAACTACGCGCTCTACCCGCACAAAACCGTCGAACAGAACATGAGCTTCGGGCTGAAGCTGCGCAACACGCCAAAAGACGAGATTCAGGCGCGCGTCAAGCGGGCCGCCGATATCCTCCATGTCGCTCCTTATCTTTCGCGCTACCCGCGGCAGTTGTCGGGCGGACAACGGCAGCGTGTCGCGATGGGACGGGCGATCGTTCGCGATCCGCAGGTCTTTCTGTTCGACGAGCCGCTTTCGAACCTGGACGCTCAGTTGCGCGTTCAGATGCGCGCCGAGATCAAGGAACTGCATCAACGCCTGAAGACCACGACGGTCTATGTGACGCATGACCAGATCGAGGCGATGACGATGGCGGATCGAATTGTGGTCATGCGCGACGGCGTGGTGGAGCAGATGGGCGCTCCGCTCGAGCTGTATGACCGGCCGGCGACCCTTTTCGTCGCGGGTTTTATCGGGTCTCCGTCGATGAACTTGCTCAAAGGGGCGGTTGCCATGAAAGGCAAGCCCGTTTTCGTGACCGAAGGCGGCGTGGAGCTGCCTCTCAGATCGGCGCCGCCGAACATTGACGGGCGCCCTTGCATCTACGGAATTCGGCCCGAGCATCTGGCCATCGGCTCAGACTTCAAAGCCGAGGTTTCCGTGGTCGAGCCGACCGGCTCCGAAACCCAGGTGTTCGCCAAGGTCGGAGGCCACCCGATCGTCACCGTCTTCCGTGAGCGCATCTCGGCGCAGCCGGGCGAAAGCCTGCTGCTCTCGCCAAACCTGGAGGCGGTCCACCTGTTCGACGCCGAAAGCGGCAAGCGGCTGGGATAGAAGCGCGGGACGACGCGGGAGCCCTCGTGCGTTACGAACTGATGCTGCCGCACCAGATTCGCACGGGGTCGCGCCAAACCCGGCTGTGGCCAACATCAGGGCGGCGTTGGCCGATCCGCCGGCGAGATGGCTCGACGAGGCGACTTTGCCTCCAACGCCGATGATGCTGACGATGACCCCGCTCCCCCGCTTCGCCATGCGCTTCACCACGGGATCGATGACATTGATGTAAGAAAAGAACTTGGCGTCGAACGCGTCGCGCCAGACCGCCGGGCTCAATTCGTCCGGCGGCGTGCGCTTCGCGGCTCCGGCCGAATTCACCAGGATGTCGATTGGCCCGACGCGGTCTTCAACCGTGTCGATCACTCTCTCCGCCGCCGCGGCGTCCACGAGATCGGCGACGACGCCAAACGCCCCGTTGAGCTCGGCGCTGGCTTTGTCGATGTTTTCGCGGGAGCGCGAGCAGATGGCGATCCGCGCGCCTTCGCCCGCGAAGGCTTGCGCGCAAGCAAGCCCGATGCCCTTCGAGCCGCCGGTGACGAGCACGACTTTACCTTTGAGGCCAAGCTCCATCGCCGGGCTTAGCCGAGGCGCTTGTTCAAGAACGCGGTCGCCCGGCCCCAGGTCAGCTCGGCGGCCTGGCGATCGTGCGCCGCCATTCGCTGCTCGTTGACGAACGCATGATCGGCGTCATAGCGGAAGAACTCGGCATCCTTGCTCGCAGCCTTCAGCGCCGTTTCGAAAGCATCGACCGCGGCGGGCGTTATGTGATCGTCCTTGTTGGCGAAGTGGCCCTGAAGCGGAATCTTCACGTCAGCGGCTTTCACGGCCTGCTCGAGCGGAAGTCCGTAAAATGAAACCGCGGCGGTCAACTCCGGGATTTTTGCAGCCCCGATGATCGCGACCGCCCGGCCCATGCAAAATCCGGCGATTCCGATCTTGGCCCCGTTCCGCTTGAGATATTGAACCGCGCCGCGCACGGTCTGCTCGGTCGCGTCGAGGAAGTTCAGCGACATCATCTCTGTCGCGGCGCGCTCTGCGTCATGATTAAGGCACGACGACGCCGTTGAAGAGGTCGGGCGCTAGAGCGTCGAAACCGGCAAGCGCGAAACGATCGACCAAAGCCTTGATCTGTTCGGCCAGCCCCCACCACTCCTGGATAACCCCAGGGGCGTCGCCACGCGCGGCGTTGGTGAGATATTCCTTGGCGTCGCCGCCATCGGGGCGTTTGAAAGTGATTTCGGCGCCCATTGTTTTCTCCGCTGCGTTCCGATCTCCGACAAGCGTCGACGGGTACCCCGAACGCCCCGGCCTTCACATTCAATTGTCCGCGAGCGGCGGCGAGTCGCTTCAGCCGAGCTTCGACCCGTTGGTCATCAGCAGGACCGAATAGAGCGACGTCGTGCCGCAGATATAGAGGCGATTGCGCTTCGGACCGCCGAACGTCACGTTGGCGACGATCTCCGGGATCAGGATCTTGCCGATCAGCTTTCCATCCGGTTCGTAGCAATAGACGCCCTTGCCGGTGCTCGTCCAAATGCGTCCGGACCGATCGACGCGGAAGCCGTCGTACATTCCGTCTTCTGCCGACAATTCGCAGAAAGTTTCGCCCGGCCCCTTCACACTCTTGCCGTCCGCGTTGACGCTGTAGCGGCGAATGGCGCGCGGCGTATTCTCCTTGTGAGACGCGCCGGTGTCCGCGACATAGAGCTGCTTCTCGTCGGGCGAGAAAGCGATGCCGTTCGGCCGCACCATATTGTCGATGAGCTTTGTGACGGCGCCGGTCGTGTCGATACGATAGACGTAGCAGCCATCGATTT
Organism: uncultured Alphaproteobacteria bacterium; assembly: GCA_963707355.1. Taxonomy (GTDB): domain Bacteria; phylum Pseudomonadota; class Alphaproteobacteria; order Rhizobiales; family Beijerinckiaceae; genus Roseiarcus. The sequence continues at coordinate 43,605 of CAVPPX010000009.1, forward strand.
CGGGCGTCGCCGGCTCGCCCTCGTTGTCGCCGTCGATGCCGTAGGCCGGGTCGGTGAACCAGATCGAGTTGTCCGATTTCACGACCGCGTCGTTTGGCGAGTTGAAACGCTTGCCCTCCCACTTGTCCGCCAGCACCTTGATCGAGCCATCGAACTCTGTTCGGGTCACGCGGCGGGTTAGATGTTCACAGGTGACCAGCCGGCCCTGGTTGTCGACCGTGTTGCCGTTCGAATTGTTGGAGGCCTGCCGGAAGACGGACACTTGGCCCGATTCCTCGACGAATCGCATCATGCGGTTGTTGGGAATGTCCGACCAGATCAGATAGCGGCCGGCCGCAAACCAGGCCGGGCCCTCAGCCCAGTCGGCGCCAGTCCAGTGGCGCGTCACCCGCATGTAGCCGGCGAAGAGCTGCCCGAAGCGCTTGTCCAGCACAACGAGGTCCGTGCCCTCGACTTGCCCATGATACATTCTGCTTCCCCCCAATTGCTGTGGCGACTGTTCGGGTGAGGTTGGCGCCTTCGGCGCGCAAGGGCAAGAGCGGCGCCGCCTGCCGCCTGTCAAGGAAAAGTGAGGGCGGCCTTAAGGCGTTCGTCGCACTTAAACGAGCGCCGAGGCTTGCGGTGTCGGCCGGCATCCGCCACATTGATGGACATGAATCGCTCGCCAGCGCGGGGCGACGCCTCGCGGCTCATCGCCGTTCTGGGCCCGACCAACACGGGCAAGACTCATTTGGCGGTCGAGCGCATGCTGGGCCATGCCTCGGGCATGATCGGTCTGCCGCTGAGGCTCCTCGCCCGCGAAATCTACGATCGGGTGGTGAAGACGCGGGGCGCGGCCGAGGTCGCGCTGATCACCGGCGAAGAGAAGATCATTCCGCTCAGGCCGCGCTATTTCGTGTGCACGGTCGAGGCGATGCCGCTCGACCGCAAGGTTGAATTTCTCGCCGTCGACGAGATCCAGCTTTGCGCCGATCCCGAGCGCGGCCACGTGTTCACCCATCGGCTCCTCCATGCGCGGGGGACGTCCGAAACGATGCTCATGGGAGCGGCGACCGTCGCCTCGCTGATTCGCAGGCTTTGCCCCGAGGCCGAGATCCAGTTCCGCGAGCGGCTGTCTGAGCTCACCTACGCCGGCCCGAAGAAGCTGACCCGCCTGCCTCGGCGGAGCGCCGTCGTCGCCTTCTCCGCGGAGGCGGTTTACGCCATCGCCGAGCTCATCCGCCGCCAGCGCGGGGCGCCGCCGTGGTCATGGGCTCGCTCAGCCCGCGCACCCGCAACGCCCAGGTCAATCTGTTCCAGTCCGGCGAAGTCGATTTCCTGGTCGCGACCGATGCGATCGGGATGGGGCTGAACATGGATGTCGACCACGTCGCCTTCGCCGGATTGCGCAAATTCGACGGGCGTCGGCTGCGCGGGCTCTATTCGCAGGAGATCGCCCAGATCGCCGGGCGGGCCGGCCGTTTTCGCAAGGATGGCGCGTTCGGGGTCACGGGCGACGCGCCTGACCTCGATCCGGACATCGTCGCGGCGGTCGAAGGCCATGTCTTTCCGTCAGTCATGGCTGCGGAATGGCGCAACGCCTGGCTCGATTTCCAGTCAATTCAAGCGCTGATGCGCTCGCTCGCCGCACCGCCGCCCGCGCTAGGCTTGAGGCTCTCGGCGGAGAGCCAGGATGAAACCACGCTGCGCCAACTCTCGAGCGATGAGTTGATCATCCGGCGCACGCGCGACCGATCCAACCTGATGCGGTTGTGGGAGGTCTGCCAAATCCCCGACTTTCGCAAGACAACGCAGGACGAGCACGCGCGCCTGCTCGGGACAATGTTCGAGCACCTCACCCAAGGCGACCGGCGTCTGCCTGAAGACTGGATGCAAGGGCAGATCGCGAGCCTCGATCGGACCGACGGGGACATCGACGCGCTGTCGTGGCGACTGGCTCGAGTGCGGACCCTGGCCTATGTCGCCAATCGCGCTGACTGGCTCGCCGATCCGCAAACATGGCAAGGCCGTGCGCGAGATCTCGAAGACCGGCTTTCGGACACGCTGCACCAATCGCTGATGCAGCGGTTCGTCGACCGGCGCACCAGCGCGCTGCTGCGCGGCTTGAGTCAGCGCGCGGGTTCGATTCTCGGCGGCATCGATGCCGAGGGCGCGGTGACGGTGGAGGGCCATTTGGTCGGCCGGCTCGCCGGCTTCCATTTCGAGCCCGAGCGCGGCGCGACGGCGCTCGAGAATCGTGCGCTACGCGGCGCGGTCGAGCGGGTCGTCGCCCCTGAGGTCGCCCGTCGGCTCGGCGCGCTTGCGAGCGAGGGCGATGAGGCCTTCGGCCTTGCGCCCGGCGGGGTTGTGAACTGGCGGGGCGAAGCGGCGGGCGAAATCATCGCCGGCGAGCCGTTCGCGCCGCGGGTGAGGCTCATTGGCGAGTTTGGCGCCGAGCCGCAACGCGAGCGCGCCGCACGCCGCCTGGAAGCTTTCGTGGCCGCCGAGGCGAGCCGGCGTCTCTACGCGCTCAAGCATCTCAAGGAGGCGGTCGAGGACGGGCGGCTCAGGGGACTCGCGCGGGGCCTGGCCTACCAACTCGTCGAGCAGTTCGGGGTGCTGGATCGTCGTGCGGCCGAAGCGCGCATCAGGCTACTCAGCCGCAACGAGCGGCGGACCCTCAAGGCGCTTGGCGTGCGCTTTGGCGCGTTCAGCCTTTATCTGCCGTCGCTTCTCGAGCCGCAAGCGCAAGTGCTCGCGTTTGCTTACGCCGAACTTGCAAGCTCCGGGTGGCGGCCCGACGCACGAGCCCTTAATCCGCTGCCGCGTCCGGCGCCCCGTCCGCAGGCGCTTGCCCTGCGTGGCTTGCGCGCGGTGGGCCAGCTTGCCGCGCCGATCGCAGAGCTTGAGCGACTTGACGCGCTCGCGCGCGTCGCTTGGCCCGAGGGGGCGGGCGCCATCGACGTCACCGACGCACTGCTTGCAGATCTGGGATGGCGGCGCGACGACGGTCATCACATTCTTCGCGCCCTTGGGTTTGCGCGCGTGCGCGAGGGCGACGGCGCCGATCGCGCTCTATTTCGCCGCCGCGCCGCGTCTGACCAGCCGACGTTCAAACCCGGCCCCGTCGCGACCCCGTTCGCCGCGCTTGCCGTGCTCACGAAGCCGGCGGACCGTCGGATGCGTCGCCGCAAACGAAGACGCGCCCAGACCGCCGGACGCGCACCCTCGTGACGGAAGACGCTTGCCGCATCGATGTCTGGCTCTGGCGCGCCCGCTTTTTCAAGACGAGAAGCCTGGCCGCGCGCATCGTCGAGGACGGCGGGGTCCGGCTCCTGCGCGGCCAATCGCGCGCGCCGCTCGACAAGCCGAGCCGCCCCGTCCGTTGCGGCGACGTGCTGAGCTTCGCCCAAGGACCGCGATGGGTCGCGGTGAAGGTTGAAGCGCTCGGCGAGCGGCGCGGCCCGGCGCCGGAGGCGCGCGCTCTCTACAGTGCGCTGACCGACGTTGGCGGGGTCGCCAGGCGCAGACGTCGCGGCTAAGGCGCCCGGATGTGCAGTCGAAGGCGGTGACTTTAACCACACGCGTGGCTAGACTAAAGAACGCTCTGCCCACGAGGGTTGTCATGAAACGCACTCTCCTTGCGACGCTTGCCGCGGTCGCCCTCTCCGCTTCCGCCTTCGCACAGAGCGATCAGCAGCCCCCCGCACAGAGCGACCAGAAGCCCACGCACGCCGAGCAAGCCCAGCATTGGGCGGAGGCCGCTCTCGATACCCAGCTCAAGGGCATGAAGGCCAGTCTCGGGCTGAAGGCTGACCAGGAAACGGACTGGAGCGCGTTTGAAACTGCGGTCAGGGACGCCGCCAAAGCGCGTGTGCTCGCCTTGCAAAAGGAGCAAAGCGGCAACCTGTCACCGATGGATCGCAACTTGGCGAAAGCGGACCGCATTGCGCAGGGCCAGGCCAATCTCGAGAAGATCGTCGACGCGGCCAAGCCCTTGTACGCGAGCCTCGATGAGACGCACAAACACAAGTTCATCGCGCTCGGACGAACTTTGGTGCCCGAACGCGGGCAATTCGTGAAGGCGATGAGGCGTCTCCATTGAGGGCAATGGCCCGTGCGCGGTTCCAGGATCGACGCAACGGCGATCAGTGATCGGCGCGCGCCGCGCGTGAATAATGTGAAAACGCTGACGTTGGATTGGCTATCGGCGGCGCGAGCCCGGCCGATGCGTCGCCAGACGTAGAGGAGGAGACTTATGCGCATCATCGCCTCTGGCCTTCGCTTTCCCGAGGGGCCGATCTGGACATCAGACGGGTCGGTGCTCCTTGTCGAAATCGAGCGCAAGACGCTCACCCGCGTCTGCCCGGATGGGCGTGTCGAGATGGTCGCCCAAATGGACGGCGGTCCGAACGGCGCCGCGGTGGGTCCTGATGGCAAAATTTACATCACCAACAACGGTGGCTTTGGCTGGATTCGTGAAGGCAATACTTTGCGGACGGGTCTGCAGCCGCCTGACTATCAGGGCGGCTCGATTGACGTCGTTGATCCCAAGACGGGCAAGATCGAGCGGCTCTACGACAGCTGCGAAGGTCGAAGGCTGGTCGGTCCGAACGACCTGGTGTTCGATACGCATGGCGGTTTCTGGTTCTCCGATCTCGGCAAGCGCCGCGCCCGTGATCTGGACTTCGGCGGAGTTTATTACGCGAAAGCCGACGGAAGCGGCGTCCGCGAGGTTGTCAGCGGCATGATGACCGCCAATGGCGTCGGCCTCTCGCCGGATGGCAAGATACTCTACGTGGCCGAAACGCTGACCGGGCGTCTGTGGGCTTTCGACATCATCGGTCCCGGCGAAGTGCGCAAGGCGCCCTGGCCTTCGCTTTACGGCGGCTGGCTCGTCGCGGGGCTGCCTGGAGAAACGCGGCTCGACAGTCTCGCGGTTTCCGCCTCCGGCGCCATTTGCGTGGCCGCGCTAACCGCCTGCGCTGTTGTCGAGATTTCCCCTGACGGAAACCGTATCCGTCACCATCCCGCGCCCGATCTGATGGTCACCAACATCTGCTTCGGCGGCCCACAGCTTCGGCAGGCCTACATCACGTTATCTTACCAAGGCCAGTTGGCTGTCGCTGACTGGCACGAGCCTGGTCTCCGGCTTGCTTACGAGATCTGAGGACCTTGGGGATTGGCGCGCCCGGACGGGTTCGAACCGCCAACCCTCGGTTTCGAAGACCGATACTCTATCCAGTTGAGCTACGGGCGCTTAGAGCGCGGTCGCCATAGCACGAAGCCGCAGCGCCTTGGAAGCCGATCAGGTCGGAGCTTTTTTGCCGGGGCCGCGGAAATGGACCTTCGTCTTGCCCGCCTTGTCCATGTCCTCAGGCGTCAACAGCACGATCGCCTTGCTCGCGATCAGACCGCTCTCGTTGACAGCGAGCGAGAGAGCCGCCGCGCTGACATTGTCGGGCAGGTCGACGATGACGAAACAATCGACGTCGCCGAACGCGAAATACATCGATTCCAGCTTGCCGCCGATCTCGTCGAGGTGCTTCTTGACTGCCGCCCGTCGACTTGTGCCGCCTTCCTTTGCGAGGCCAATGGCACCTTCCGCACTGTAGCGCGCTTCGAACAGATATTTGGGCATGGCGTCCTCCCTTCGAGGCGCCTCCACGCTATCTTTCCCAAGTGCAGGACGCAAATTGGAGGTTCAGCGCACGGCGACGAGGAACAGCCGGGGAAACGGCAGGAGAACCGTTCCGTCAGCTTCCGCCGGATAGGCTTTGGCGATCGCCGCTTCGTAGCGGGCAAGGAAAGCTTCCCGCTCGCTCTCCTGGAGGGGGTCGAGGAATGGGCGAAGACCCGTTCCCTTCAGCCATTCGACAATGGCTCGCGCCCCGGCGAGCGGATGAAAGTAGGTCGTGCGCCAAACGTCGACACGCGGCGCATGGGGCCGAGCCAAGCGGAAATACCAGTCCGCGAGATGGCGCTCGGTGCGGGTGCCTGTCGGCGCCCTTGAGCTTCGCCGCCCAAGGCCCTTGACTTGCGACCTCGCCCATCAGCCGATGCGACGGCTCTTCGAGATTGTCGGGCATTTGCACCGCAAGCGTCCCGCCGGGCTTGAGCTGGGCGATCAGCGCCGGAAACAGCGTCTCGTGGTCCGGAAGCCATTGCAGCACGGCATTGGCGAGAATCACGTCGAGCGGCGCCTTCGGGCGCCATTCGCGAATGTCGGCGATCTCGAAAGGGATGTCGGGAAGCCGGTTGCGCGCAGCCTCGACCATGTCGGTGGAGGAATCGAGGCCAACGATGCGCGCCTCAGGGTACCGCTCGCGCAGGACTTCGGTCGAATTGCCGGGACCGCAGCCGACGTCGGCAGCGCTGAGAACTTCTGCGTTCGGAATCCGCGCCACGAGATCGCGCACAGGCCGGGTCCGCTCATGTTCGAATTTGAGGTACTGGGCGGCGGACCAGGTCATTGCGGGCGACTCCATGAAGGTGGGCCGCCTTCATGCGACCCGATCCCTGATGACGCAAGGATGCGCGGGTCTTGCCTTCGTCGTGTTTGGGCGCCTAACCTTCGTGGCTAGCGAACGACTCTGGCCTCAAGGCGAAACTGCGAATGGCGATTCTGGTCCTCGGCCTCGTCATCTTTCTCGGCCTTCACTCGATCCGCATCGTTTCCGAGAGCGGTCGGGAAAGGGCGATCGCGCGGATCGGCGAGGGCCCTTGGAAAGGGATCTATTCGCTTATTTCGGCAGTCGGCTTGGTTCTGATCGTCTGGGGGTTCGTGCGAGCGCGCTATGATGCGCCCCAGCTCTGGACGCCTCCGGCCGGAGCCCGCCACATCACGATGTTGCTGATGCTGATCGCGCTGATCCTGCTCGCAAGTTATCTCTTCAAGCGAAGCCATATTGCGGTCATGACCCATCATCCCATGCTGTGGTCGGTGCTCCTGTGGAGCGCAGGCCACCTCATCGCCAACGGCTCGGCGGCGGATCTTCTGCTTTTCGGCGCCTTCCTCGTCTGGTCTGCTGCGGATCTCGTAAGCTCGTACGCCCGCGACCGGCGGAACGGAATCGTCTATCCCGAGCCGCAACTCGGCGCCACGGCGGGCGCAATTGTCGTGGGCCTGGTCGTCTATGCGCTGCTGATCGGCGGCCTGCACCTGCGGCTGTTCGGCGTCTCGCCGCTTGCGATGTGAAACGCTCCTCGGGTCGCCGCGCCAACGACACAGAGCAGGGCTCGCGCAAGCGAAACATTGAATTCGCTCCGCGATCTGGTTCATAATGGCGTGACAGCGCCGGCGCGACATACGGAACATGCGCCAGGGAGGCAAACGAGAGTGATGGCCGATAAATCGAAGACGAAATCCAATGGCGGCTCCAAGGGCGACCCCAAGCGCGCGCTGCGATCGCGGCAGTGGTTCGACAATCCCGATAACCCGGGAATGACGGCTCTCTACCTCGAGCGCTACCTCAATTTCGGCCTGACGCCTGGTGAATTGCGCTCCGGCAAGCCGATCATCGGCATTGCGCAGACCGGCTCCGATCTTTCGCCCTGCAACCGCCATCATCTTGAACTCGCGAAGCGTACGCGCGACGGGATCACCGCGGCCGGGGGGCTCGCGTTCGAATTTCCGGTTCACCCGATTCAGGAGACGGGAAAGCGCCCGACCGCCGCGCTCGACCGCAATCTGGCTTATCTCGGCCTTGTCGAGATCCTGATGGGCTACTTCATCGACGGCGTGGTGCTGACGACCGGCTGCGACAAGACGACGCCGGCCTGCATCATGGCGGCGGCGACGGTCAATATCCCGGCGATCGTCCTCTCTGGCGGACCGATGCTCAATGGCTGGCACCACGGTCAGCGCAGCGGCTCGGGCACTGTCGTCTGGCAGGCGCGCGCCGACCTTGCCGAAGGCAAGATCGACTACGAAGAATTCATGGAGATCGTCACCTCCTCGGCGCCGTCGGTCGGCCATTGCAACACGATGGGCACGGCCTCGACCATGAACTCGCTCGCCGAGGCGCTCGGCATGAGCCTGCCCGGCTGCGCCGCGATCCCAGCGCCCCACCGCGAGCGGGGCCAGATCGCCTATCGGACCGGCCAGCGGATCGTCGAAATGGTGTGGGAGGACTTGAAGCCGTCGGACATCCTGACGCGCGAGGCGTTCGAGAACACGATCGTCGTCAACAGCGCCATCGGCGGCTCGACCAACGCGCCGATCCACATCAACGCCATCGCCCGCCACATCGGCGTGCCGCTTTCGATTCAGGATTGGGAGACGATCGGGCACAAGGTGCCGCTGCTCGTCAACATGCAGCCCGCCGGCAAATACCTCGGCGAAGAATATCACCGCGCCGGCGGCGTTCCGGCCGTCGTCAACGAACTGATGAAGCGCAAGCTCATTCACGAGAAGGCGCTGACCGTCAACGGCAAGACGATGGGAGAAAACTGCGCCAAGATCCATTCGGACGATCCCGACGTCATCATGCCGATCGACAAGCCGTTGAAAGAGGACGCCGGCTTCGTCGTCCTGAGCGGCAATCTGTTCAACGACGCGATCATGAAGACGAGCGTCATCGATCAGGAGTTCCGCGCCCGCTTCCTCTCCAACCCGAAGGACCCGGACGCGTTCGAGGGCCGGGCGATCGTGTTCGAAGGGCCCGAGGACTATCACCACCGCATCGACGATCCGAAGCTCAAGATCGACGAGCACAGCATTCTGTTCATTCGCGGCACGGGGCCGATCGGCTATCCGGGCGGGGCGGAAGTGGTCAACATGCAGCCGCCCGCGGCGCTCCTCAAGAAAGGCGTGCACGCGCTGCCTTGCGTTGGCGACGGCCGGCAATCGGGCACCTCCGGCTCGCCCTCGATCCTCAACGCTTCGCCTGAGGCGGCGGCGGGAGGGGGATTGTCGCTGATCAAGACCGGCGACCGGGTGCGCATCGATCTGAAGAAAGGCACGGCCAACATCCTGATCTCGGACGCCGAGCTGAACGAGCGTCGGGCGACCCTCGCGCAAAACGGCGGGTTCCCCTATCCCAAGAGCCAGACGCCCTGGCAGCAGATCCAGCGCGAGATGGTGGCGCAGTTCGACGAGGGCATGGTGCTGAAGCCCGCGGTTCAGTACCAGCGCCTGGCGCAGACCATGGGGGTGCCGCGGGACAATCATTGACGGGCCGGCGGCCTTCGTATATACAGTAGTCGTTAATTGTATAGACGGGACCGTCATGGGCATCAGCATCCGCGATCCCGAAGTTGGCGAGCTCGCGCGCGAGCTCGCCAACTTGCGCAAGACCAACATGACCGAGGCGATCGCTCATGCGCTGCGCAGCCGAACTGAAACGCGAGCGCGAAAAGCGGCCGTTGGCGGAGCGACTCGCGGAGCTTGCGGCTCGGGCGCGAGCGGAGGCGGGCCCCAATCCGCGTGACGTCACTAAGGAAGACATCGATGCGATGTGGGGCCAGTAACGGTGTTCGTCGACACGTCGGCGATCGTGGCGTTCATATTAGATGAGCGGGGCGCTTCTGCGCTCGTCGGTCAGCTCGAGCGCGCGGAGCGCCGACTGACTTCCCCGGCCGTGCGACTTGAAACATGCATGGTTCTCACAAGCCGTCTCGACATTCCGCCGCTTGCCGCACAGGATCTCTTTGACGATTTTCTTTCGCAGAGTGAAGTCGTCGAGCTTGCTATTGATGAACGCGTCGGTCGGATGGCGGTCGAATGTTTCGAGAGATTCGGCAAAGGTCGACATCCGGCGGGACTTAATTTTGGCGACTGTCTATCATACGCCTGCGCGAAAGCTCATGGCGCAGCATTGCTGTTCAAGGGCGAGGACTTTGCGCAAACTGACGTTGAGGCGCGTTGACGCTGCAACGCACGGCGTTGCATTGTCGCGCCGGTTGTCCGCAAGCACCCGAGATCCTGCATGACGTCCGCGCACGACGACCTTGCCCATAGGCCCCCTGGTTGACTCGCATCCGGCCAAGCGGCCCGAGCGCGTCACGCTCGAAGGGCGGTGGATCACGCTCGTCCCTCTCGACCCGCACGCGCACGCCAAGGCGCTCTACGAGGGTTCGAACGGCGACGCGGCGCGCGAAGCCGTGTGGGCCTATCTGTTCGACGGGCCATACAAGAGCCTCGACGAATTTCGCGCCAACCTCGAGGCCAAGGCGCGCTCGACCGATCCGCTGTTCTTCGCCGTCATCGACAACGCATCGGGGCAGAGCGGTGGGCTACCAGACCTTCCTGCGCATCGATCCGCCGAATCGCGTCATCGAGGTCGGCAACATCCTGTACACGCCAGCGATGCAGCGGACGGCCGGCGCGACCGAGGCGCAATATCTGTTCGCGAAATATGTCTTCGAGGAGCTTGGCGATCGCCGCTACGAATGGAAGTGCAACGCGTTCAACGCGCCGTCGCGTCGCGCCGCGGAGCGCTTCGGCTTCACCTTCGAGGGGATTTTTCGCCAGCACATGATCGTCAAGGGCCGCAATCGCGACACGGCGTGGTTTGCGATGCTCGACAGCGAGTGGCCGGCGCGCAAGGCTGCCTATGAACGCTGGCTTGCGCCGGATAATTTCGATTCCGACGGGCGGCAAAAGGTCGCGCTCTCGGCCTTGATGCCGAAGGGGAATGGATGATGCCGACGATCGCAGAAAAGCGCGCCCGCTTCGCCGAGCTGCATGCGGCTCCGGGCTGTTTTGTCATTCCCAATCCGTTCGACATCGGCTCGGCCAAATATCTCGCCTCGCTCGGTTTCCCGGCGCTCGCCAGCACCAGCGCCGGCATGGCCTTCGCGGCGGGCAAGGGCGATGGCGCCGTCGACCGCGCCTATACGCTGAGCCACCTGCGCGATCTCGCCGAAGCGACGGATTTGCCGCTCAACGCCGACTTCGAGGCCGGCTTCGCCCGCGACGCTGACGGCGTGCACGAGAGCGTGCGGCTTTGCGTCGGCGCCGGCGTCTCTGGCCTTTCGATCGAAGACTACACCGGCAACCCCGGCGCTCCCCTCTACAGCGTCACTGAAGCGGTCGACCGGTTGCGCGCGGCGCGCGCGGCGATCAGCGCCAGCGGCGAGAAGGTCCTGCTGACCGCGCGCAGCGAGGCGATCCTGCGCCAGGCCGGCGGGCTCGCCGAGGCCCTGCGCCGCCTTCCCCTTTACGCGGAAGCCGGCGCCGACGTGCTCTACGTGCCGCTGGTCAAGACAGCGGCGGAGGTCTCCGAGGTCGTGCGCGTCGCGGGCAAGCTGCCGGTCAATGTGCTGGCCGGCTGGCCGGGCTTCACCAAGCAGGAGCTCGAGGATCTCGGCGTCAAACGGATCAGCGTTGGGGGCGCGCTCGCTCGCGCCGCCTGGGGCGGGTTCATGCGGGCCGCGAAAGACATTGCCGACAATGGGCGGTTTGACGCCTTCGCCGATCTGCCGACGATGAACGACATCACAGGGGCGTTTGTGGAGAAGGGCTGAAATCCTCCTGTATGGGAGGATGCTATTTTACACTGTTTTATTGTATTAAAGCGCACTCCGTGGGCCACGGCGCGCGGCCAAATCCGCCGTTTTTGAAACGCGCCGGTAAAACGGGTCCTAAGCATCTGAAATCCTTGAGGGGCGCCGGTGAAATGGCGGTTGGGCCCGCTCGGCGCCCCAGGGACGCCGCCTCGCGCGGTCGCCCTCAAATTCCCGCGGGCCGTCTCAAATCAAGCGTCAGCGGAAACTCAGGATGCGGCGTCTCGGGCGCAGGCTCATAGGCCCCGGGTGTATGGCCGCGCGGCTCGAAGCGCGAAAGGCGGCGCGCTTCCGCCTCATTGCTGTTGACGGGGAAGGTGTCGTAGCTGAGCCCGCCAGGGTGGGCGACGTGATAAACGCAGCCGCCAAGCGCACGCCCGCTCCAGGAATCGAAAATGTCGAACACCAAAGGCGCGTGGACCGGGACGGTCGGGTGCATCGCCGTCGCCGGCTTCCAGGCTTTATAGCGCACCGCGCCGACCGCGGCGCCGTTCGTCGCCGTCCCCTGCAAGGGGACCCGGCGGCGGTTGCAGGCGACAACGAAGCGATCCGGATCGGCGGTCGTCAGCTTCACCTGCAGCCGCTCGGTCGAAGAATCGGTATAGCGCGCCGTTCCGCCGATCGCGCCTGTCTCCCCCAGCACATGCCACGGCTCCAGCGCCTGGCGCAGTTCGAGCTGAACGCCGTCGTACCCGACCTCGCCGCAGAACGGGAAGCGGAACTCGGCCTGCGCTTCGTACCAGTCGGAGCGAAACGGATAACCGTGCGCCTTGAGATCGGTGAGGACGCCGAGAAAATCCTCCCACACGAAATGCGGCAGCATGAACCGATCGTGCAGCGACGCGCCCCAGCGCGGCAGCGGTCCATCCAGCGGATCACGCCACAGCCGGGAGAGGATTGCACGGATCAAGAGCTGTTGAGCGAGGCTCATGCGTGGGTCCGGCGGCATCTCGAAGCTGCGGAACTCGACAAGGCCGAGCCGACCCGTTGGCCCGTCCGGCGAATAGAGCTTGTCGATGCAGATTTCCGCCCGATGGGTGTTGCCAGTGACGTCGGTGAGGAGATTGCGCATGAGCCGGTCGAGCAGCCACGGCCGCGGCGCGGCGCCGTCTCCAGGCTTTGGGATCTGAGCGAGCGCGATTTCCAACTCGTACAGACTGTCGTGGCGCGCTTCGTCGATTCGCGGCGCCTGGCTGGTTGGCCCGATGAACAGGCCGGAGAAGAAATAGCTCAGGCTCGGGCGCCGCAACCAATAGATGATGAGGCTCTTGAGCAGATCGGGACGTCTGAGGAACGGACTGTCGAGCGGCGTCTGCCCGCCGACGACGACATGATTGCCCCCGCCGGTCCCCGTATGCTTGCCGTCGATCATGAACTTGTCGGCGCCAAGGCGCGAAAGCCGCGCTTCTTCGTAGACAGCCTCGGTGGTGGCGACGCATTCGCGCCAGCTCGAGCAGGGATGGATGTTCACTTCGATCACGCCGGGGTCCGGCGCGACGCGAATGACGTTCATGCGCGGATCGACCGGGGGCGGGTAGCCCTCGATCTGCACCGGAAGCCCAATTTTTTCTGCGGCGGCCTCGGCCGCGGCGACGAGTTCGAGATAGTCCTCGAGCCGCTCGACCGGAGGCAGAAAAACGCATAAGCGCCCGTCGCGCGGCTCGACGGTGACCGCGGTGCGCACCGCGCCGTCGATATCGCCGAGGCGCTGCTCGACACGCTCCTGTGCCGACCCTTCGGCCGCGGCGAACGACGCGACCCGCTGGGCGTGCTCCCGCGCATCGTGGAAATCCGGCAATGGCCCGCGCGGCTCGGTCGGATCGGCTTCGACGACATAGGGGAACGCGGAAGGCGGAACGTAGGGCAGGGCGCCCAGCGGCAGGCGGTAGCCGACCGGGCTGTCGCCTGGGACCAGATGGAGCGCGCCGCGACGGGTTTTCCACTTCTCGCTGCGCCAGCGGATTCCGCTCGCCTTCGCCTGCCAGCGCTGGACGGGCAGGACATAGCCCGAAGGCTCAGTCAGCCCGCGCGAGAAAACGCGAGCGATGCGGTGGCGCTCCTCGGGGTCCTTGAGTTCCGAGTTCTCCGGCGAGACGTTCGCCGGCAAATTGGCCTCCTTGACGAGCCACTCGGCGGGATCCTCGTAAGCTGGGGCGATGAAATCCGAGGCAATGCCGAGCTCGGACGCCATGGCGCCAAGCAACGCCTCCGCCGTCTCCTTGCTTGCGCCGGTTTGCTGGCCCTCCGCGGCGATGCGCTCGGGATTTTGCCAGATCGGCTTCAAGTCGCGCCGCCAGTAGAGCGAGAATGTCCAGCGCGGCAGGGACTCGCCCGGATACCATTTGCCCTGCCCGTAATGCAGGAATCCGCCGGGCGCGAACCGGTCGCGCAAGCGCCGGATCAGCCGGTCGGCGAGCGCCCGCTTGGTCGGACCGACCGCGTCCGCGTTCCACTCGCCCGCTTCGAAATCGTCGATCGAAACGAAGGTCGGCTCGCCGCCCATGGTCAGCCGGACGTCGTCGGCGACGAGCTTTTTGTCGACCTCCTCGCCGAGAGCGTCGAGCGCCTTCCAGGCGGTTTCAGAAAACGGCTTGGTGATGCGCGGATGTTCGGAGACCCGCTCGACCCGCATGTCAAAATTGAAATCGACATTGGCGAAGCTCGCGAGGCCCGAAATCGGCGCGGCGTTGCGATAGTGCGGCGTTGCGGCCAGCGGAATGTGGCTTTCCGCGGCCAACAGGCCCGAGGTCGGATCGAGCCCGATCCAGCCGGCGCCGGGGAGGTAGACCTCGGCCCAGGCGTGGAGGTCGGTGAAGTCGTGGTCGGTGCCCGGCGGCCCGTCGAGCGCGACGAGATCGGGCTTCAGCTGAATGAGATAGCCGGACACGAACCGGGCGGCCAAGCCCAGATGACGGAAAATCTGCACCAAAAGCCAGCTCGAATCGCGGCACGAGCCCGAGCCGCGCTCGAATGTCTCCTCCGGGGTCTGCACCCCCAGTTCCATGCGGATGAGATATCGAATTTCGCCCGCAAGCCGCCGATTGAGATCGACCACGAAATCGACGGTGCGCGTCGGCGTCCGATCAATCCCGGCCAAGAAGGCCTGAAGCCGAGGCCCGGCGGGCTCGGGCGTGCGGTAGATGACGAGATCGGGCTTGAGGTCCTCGGGATATTCGAACGGCCATGTCTCCGCGCTCTCCTCGACGAAGAAATCGAACGGATTGTAGACCGTCATGTCGGCGACGACGTCGACCTCGATCTTCAGTTCGTTGACGAGGTCCGGAAAGACGTAGCGCGCGAGCCAGTTGCCGTACGGATCCTGCTGGTGATTCACGAAATGGTCGGCGGGAGAAACCTTCAGCGAATGCGATATGACCCGGGTGCGGCTGTGGGGCGCCGGCCTGAGCCGGATGATCTGCGGGCCGAGCGAGACCGGACGGTCGTATTTATAGTGCGTCAGGTGATGGATTGCGGCTCGGATCGACATGGCTTCCGGGGGTTTGTGGCGTTCGAAGACCCTTTCACAATCTGCTGCGCCGCACAATCGGCGCGAATGTAGCCGCGATCGTTGATCGCGGCTGGCGCGGTCCAAAGGGCGTCCGGTAGGATGCCCGTCTAACGACGGGCTATGGACCGCGCCTACATGGGCGGCCCCTATGGCGGCGCGGTCAACGACCGCGCCTACAGGGGCGTCGGCGGTTCCCCTTCAAAGCCGCACGCGGCCAAGGCCTCCAGCATGTGGGGCGGCGCGGGCGCTTCGACTTCGATCGGCGGCCTCGATTTCGAAAGCGGCACGATGACCTTCCGCGCCAGCAATTGCAGCGGCAGGTCCGCCCGCGCGCCGTAGATCGCATCGCCGAAAATCGGCCAGCCCTGTGAGGCGCAATGCACGCGCAACTGATGCGTGCGGCCCGTCTTAGGCTCGAGCTCAGCCCAGGCGATCGGCGCGCCGCGCCATGTCCCCCGTCCCTTGACGCGCCAGAGCGTCAGCGACTTTTGGCCGTTGGGATCGACCTTCATCCACCAGCCGATCTTGTCATCGAGGCGACCGAGCGGCAGGTCGATCGTTCCCTCTTCGCCCTCGGGCGCGCCGGCGAGGATCGCCCAATAGGTCTTGGCGATCTTGCCCTGCTTGAACAGAAGCCCCAATGTTTCCAGGGCCTTGTGATGGCGCCCGAGCACCAGGCAGCCCGCGGTGTCGCGGTCGAGCCTATGCGCAAGCGCGGGCTTGCGCGGCAGGCCGAAGCGTAGCGCGTCGAAATCATCCTCGAGGCTTGCGCCGCCTTTCGGCCCGGCGTGGACGGCGATTCCGGCGGGCTTATCGAGGACGAGCATAAGCCCGTCGCGATAGAGGAGCCGCTCTCTTGTTTCTTCCGGCGTCATGGGAAGAAGTGGTATGGCAGCATCGGCCGTCCACGCATAGGGCGGCCTTGAGGAGGGTTTGTGGCGTCGCCTGAAGACGAAAACAAGGGGAAATCGGGCCTGCTCGGCCGCTGGTTCCGCGGCGGCGAGGCGCTCGCGCCGGTCGAGGCGCCCACGCCGGCTGCGGATGAAGCCGAGCTGGCTGTCGAGCCGCTGCCTCAGGCCCCAGCGCCTCTGACCGTCGCCCCGCCGCCCGCGCCGAAGCAAAGCTGGCTCCAGCGCCTGCGCGCTGGACTCTCGCGCTCATCAACCACGATCGCGCGCGGCGTGACCGACATTTTCACCAAGCGCAAGCTCGACGCCGCCTCGCTCGACGACCTCGAGGACGTTCTCATCCAGGCCGACCTCGGCCTCGCCGCGGCGTCCCGCATTCGCGAGGCGGTCGGCCACGGGCGCTACGAGCGTGGCGTCAGTCCGGACGAGGTCAAACAGATCCTCGCGGACGAGGTCGAGCGCGCGCTTGAGCCGGTCGCGCGTCCCCTGGTGATCGATCCGCTCAAGCGCCCGTTCGTGATCCTCGTCATCGGCGTCAACGGCTCGGGCAAGACCACGACCATCGGCAAGCTCGCCGCCAAGTTCCGGGCCGAGGGCAAGGCGGTCCTGCTCGCGGCGGGCGACACCTTCCGCGCCGCCGCGATCGAGCAATTGCGCATCTGGGCGCGGCGCACCCTTTCCGCGCTCGTCGAGCGCGACCAGGGCGCCGACGCGGCCGGGCTCGCCTTCGACGCGCTGACGCGGGCCCGCGAGCTCAACGTCGACGTCGTGCTGATGGACACCGCCGGGCGCTTGCAGAACCGCACCGAACTCATGAGCGAGCTTGAGAAGATCATCCGCGTGATGCGCAAAGTCGACGCCGACGCGCCCCATGCCGTGCTGCTCGTGCTCGACGCCACCGTCGGGCAGAACGCGCTGAGCCAGGTCGAGATTTTCGGCCGCGTTGCGGGCGTTACCGGCCTTGTGATGACCAAGCTCGACGGCACCGCGCGCGGCGGCATTCTGGTGGCGATCGCCGACAAATTCGCGCTGCCCGTCCATTTCATCGGCGTCGGCGAGGGCGTCGACGATCTCGAGCCCTTCACCGCGCGCGACTTCGCCGATGCGATCGCAGGAATCGACAGAGAGGCCGCATGACGGCGCCCGATTTGGAACGCTCGATGACTGAAACGCCTGTGACTGAAACCGTCGCTCCGAGCCCGCGCAAGGCGCTCAATCCGATGCTCAAGTTCGCGCTCGAACTTGGGCCGCTGGCGCTGTTCTTCATCGTCTATTCGCGGGTCGGCATCTTCGCCGCGACCGGCATTTTGATGGCGAGCGTCCTGGTCACGCTTGCCGTCTCGTATGCGATGCTCAGGCGCTTTCCGATCATGCCGCTCGTCACCGCGGTGATCGTGCTCATCTTCGGATCGCTCACTCTCGTCCTTCATGACGAGACGCTGATCAAGATCAAGCCGACCGCGCTTTACATCCTGTTCGGCGCGGCTCTGTTCGTGGGCCTCTGGCTCAACAAGCCGCTCCTGAAAATCCTGTTCGACGGCGCGCTGCATGTGACCGACGAAGGGTGGCGCAAGCTCACCTGGCGCTGGGCGTTCTTCTTTCTCGCCCTCGCGGTCCTCAACGAGATCGTCTGGCGCACGCAGACGACCGACATGTGGGTCAAGTTCAAGACCTTCGGCTTCCTGCCGCTGACGCTGCTGTTTGCCCTCGCCCAGGCGCCGCTCATCATGAAATATGAGGCCAAGGACGAGAGCCCGGGCGACGAGCTTTAAGGCCGCGCTCAAGAGTGGGAGACAACCAGAACGCGAGTTGGCTCCAAATAAATCCAAGCAAAACCAAATAAAACCAAGCAAAAAGACTTGGATTTCCTTGCGATTCTCTTGGCCGAATCGGGACTTTTCAAAGGGTTACAGCGAATCCAAATAAAAAAAATCCTCCTCCGGGTTAACTCGCGTCTCGGGTTGTGCGCCCATCGCCTCCAGCACCCGTTTCCTCGCCGGCTTCGCGTCTATGAGTTGCGATCCTGCTCATAGGAACTATAGCATATGATTTCTGATTTAGCAAATATATACGACCGTACAATGTATGCGAGCGAGCACTCCGCGGACCGCTAATTCAAGCGAATTTTTGCCCCTTTATCGACCGAAATCGGCGAAAAGTCCGCGGGTTTGGGTATTCAGCGCAAGGCGCCGTGGGGGTTTTCGGGCGGCCCCTGCCCCCGCCGTTCGGACGAGCCTCTGAGGCAGAGATCATGCGCCGGCGCGATCCGGGATTGGCTCAAACATCCCGTTGCGGATAGACCTCAACGCTGCGGGCCACGAGACAAATGCGCCAAGCCGCAATAAGCGCGGGCTGGCGGTTTCTGACCAAGCAAGTTTGCGTTGGCGGACCAACGCAAACTTGCTTAGATTCCTTTGATTTCGCAGGATTTTGAGCCGAAAACCGGCATCCACTTTTCGGCAATCCTGCTTAGTTAGGCTCGCTTTCACCCTCTGGCAGTCGAAACCGGCGCGGCGCATGATTTCGGAATTGAAAGCTGGGGGCGAAGGCGAAGGGGAGGGCGGGAGCCTCGCGCTCCTGACCGTTCTGGCGCTCATCGTGGGCGCGGTCTCCGGCGCTGGCGTCGCCTGCTTCATGCTCCTGCTCGAACAGGCGGACCGACTGCGCGATGCGCTTGTCGCCTTCGCCCATGCGCAGGGGCCCGAGGGCTTGTGGCTCCTGATCGGCGCTTGCGCGGCGGCGGCTGGCGTTGCGGCCTCGCTGGTTCGTCGGATCTCGCCCGATGCGGTCGGAAGCGGCATCCCGCATGTCGAAGCCGTCCTCAACGGGCAATTGCAGCAGGCGCCGTTTCGCATCATTCCGGTGAAGTTCGTCGGCGGCGCGCTCGCGATCGGCGCCGGGCTTGCGCTTGGCCGCGAGGGGCCGAGCGTGCACATGGCCGCGACCCTGGGCCATCTGGTCGGCAAGATTTTTCGGCGCAATTGGCCCGATTGCCGCGTGCTGCTGGCCGCCGGGGCGGGAGCGGGCCTCGCCACGGCGTTCAACGCGCCCATCGCCGGAGCCATTTTCGTGCTCGAGGAATTGGTGCGGCGGTTCGAATTGCGGATCGCGATCGCCGCGCTCGGCGCCTCGGCGAGCGCCATCTCGGTCTCACGCGCAATTCTGGGCGACGGCCAGGACTTCCTTGTGGGGACCCTGGTCATGCCGGACCTGGCGATCCGGCCGCTCTTCTTCGTTCTTGGCGCGCTCGCGGGCGTCATGGCGGTCATCACCAATCGCGTGCTCCTGCAAACGATGGCGACGGTCGACCGCTTTGACCACGTCCCGGTCGAGATCCGCGCCGCGCTCATCGGGGCCGGCGTTGGCGCGCTCGCCTGGTTTCTTCCCGATCTCGTCGGCGGAGGCGATGCGATCACCCAGCGGACGCTGCTCGGCGCTGGAACGCTCGCCCTGCTTCCGCTGGTTTTTCTCTTGAGGCTCGTGCTCGGCTCGCTCTCCTATTCGGCTGGCACGCCCGGCGGCCTGTTTGCTCCCCTGCTGGTGCTTGGCGCGCAATTCGGATTGTTCTTCGGATTGGCTTGCCAATCCGCCGTTCCGGGCCTGCATGTTCAGCCGGAAGGATTCGCCGTGGTCGGAATGGCCGCGCTCTTCACCGGCATCGTGCGCGCGCCGCTGACCGGCATCGTGCTCGCCACCGAAATGACGGCCAATGTCACCATGCTGTTGCCGATGCTGGGCGCCTGCGCGATGGCCATGCTGACGCCGACGCTCATCAAGGATCCGCCGATCTACGATTCGTTGCGCGAGCGGACGGTCGCACGCGAAAGAGCGCGGCTCGACCGGGCGGCGGTCAGGGCGCCGTGAGCGCGAGTAAGGAGCGGCGATGTTCGACACCAAAATCTCGATCGTCGTGCGCGAGGATCTCGCGACATGGCAGAAGCTCAACGTCGTCGCCTTTCTCATGAGCGGCGTGGTCGGCGCGAACGCCGGCCTTATCGGCGAGCCTTACGAGGACGCCGCGGGCAACGTCTACAATGCGCTCATGATCCAGCCGGCGATCGTTCTGAGCGCCGACCGCGAGACGCTGAAGACGATCTATGGGCGCGCGATGGAGCGCCGCGTCCGCTTCTCGCTCTATATCGAGGACATGTTCGCGACCGGCCACGACGCAGCCAATCGCGCCACCGTCAAGCAATATGCGCCGGACGCGATGAACGTCGTCGGCCTTGCGCTGCGCGAGGACAAGAAGCTCGTCGACAAGATCACCAAAGGCGCGCGCATGCATGGCTGAACACGGCTCTTGAAAGAGCGTCTTGTCATGCGCGGATGCGGGAATCCGGAGTTTCCGGGAAGCATGGAAACGTCATCCGAGGAGCAGAACGGCGCGGCGATCCAGAGGCCGCCGCCTTTCATCCCAGGATCGCCACGCCTTCGCTCTGCTCGGGTCGCGATGGCGCCACGCTCGAACGTAGGATAGGTTAGAGCATTGCACGATTAGCACTCTCTTGTATTGAGTGCTAACACTCGCTATGTAAGCGGCGTCGTCAGACCGCCGTTGAGAGCCAGGGCCAGATGCTCCTGAGCCCGGCGCAGCAACTGACTGAAAGGAAACGCTCCATGAAATTTCGACCGTTACACGACCGCGTCGTCGTCCGCCGCATCGAGGCTGAGGATAAGACGAAGGGCGGCATCATCATTCCCGACACCGTCAAGGAGAAGCCGCAGGAGGGCGAGGTCGTGGCTGTGGGCCCCGGCGCCCGCGACGAGAACGGCAAACTCGTCCCGACCGAGCTCAAGCCCGGCGAACACATCCTGTTCGGCAAGTGGTCGGGCACGGAAGTGAAGATCGACGGCGAGGAGCTCCTGATCATGAAGGAGACCGACGTCATGGGCGTGATCGAAGGCGCGGCCGCGCCCAAGACAACCTCCAAGAAGGCCGCCTAATACCAAATCCATTTTTCGTTAATTGAAGGAACCAGACCAATGGCAGCCAAAGATGTACGTTTCTCCTCCGACGCGCGCGACCGCATGCTGCGCGGCGTCGAAACCCTCAATAACGCCGTCAAGGTGACGCTGGGCCCGAAGGGCCGCAATGTCATTCTGGACAAGTCCTATGGGGCGCCCCGCATCACCAAGGACGGGGTGACCGTCGCCAAGGAAATCGAGCTTTCCGACAAGTTCGAGAATATGGGCGCACAGATGGTGCGCGAAGTCGCCTCGAAGACCAACGATCTTGCCGGCGACGGCACCACCACCGCCACCGTGCTCGCCGCCTCGATCATGAAGGAAGGCCTCAAGCTCGTCGCCGCCGGCATGAACCCGATGGACCTCAAGCGCGGCATCGACATCGCGGTGACCGCGGTCGTCAAGGACATCGAAAAGCGCGCCAAGAAGGTGCAGTCGTCGGATGAGATCGCGCAGATCGGGACCATCGCCGCGAATGGCGACAAGACGATCGGGAAGATGATTTCCGACGCCATGAAGAAGGTCGGCAACGAGGGCGTGATCACAGTCGAGGAGGCGAAGAGCCTCGATACCGAGCTCGACGTCGTCGAGGGCATGCAGTTCGACCGCGGCTATCTCTCGCCCTATTTCGTCACCAACGCCGAGAAGATGCTGGCCGAGCTCGAGGACCCGTACATTCTCATCCACGAGAAGAAGCTCTCCTCGCTGCAGCCGATGCTCCCCGTCCTCGAGGCGGTCGTGCAGGCTGGCAAGCCGCTCCTCATCATCGCCGAGGACATCGAGGGCGAAGCGCTCGCGACTTTGGTCGTCAACAAGCTGCGCGGCGGCCTGAAGGTCGCAGCGGTCAAGGCTCCTGGCTTCGGCGATCGCCGCAAGGCGATGCTCGAGGACATCGCGATCCTCACCGCCGGCACGATGATCGCCGAGGATCTCGGCATCAAGCTCGAGAACGTGACCCTGCAGATGCTCGGCAAGGCCAAGCGGGTGCGGATCGAGAAGGAGAACACCACGATCATCGACGGCGGCGGCAAGAAGTCCGACATCGAGGGCCGCATCTCGCAGATCAAGGCGCAGATCGAGGACACGACCTCGGACTACGACAAGGAGAAGCTGCAGGAGCGTTTGGCCAAGCTCGCCGGTGGCGTTGCGATCATCCGCGTCGGCGGCTCGACCGAGGTCGAGGTCAAGGAGAAGAAGGATCGCGTTGACGACGCCATGCATGCGACCAAGGCCGCGGTCGAGGAAGGCATCGTTTCCGGCGGCGGCGTCGCGCTCCTGCGCGCCAAGGCGGCGATCGGCAAGCTCACCAACGAGAACGAAGACGTCCAGTCCGGCATCAACATCGTGCTCCGGGCGCTCGAAGCCCCGATCCGGCAGATCGCCGAGAATTCGGGCGTCGAAGGTTCGATCGTGGTTGGCAAGATTCTCGAGAACAAGTCGCAAACCTTCGGTTTCGACGCGCAGACCGAGCAATATGTCGACATGCTGAACGCCGGCATCGTCGATCCGGCCAAGGTGGTGCGGGTCGCGCTCCAGGACGCGGCTTCGATCGCCGGCCTCATGATCACGACCGAAGCGATGATCGCAGACCGGCCCAAGGCCGACGCTCCGGCGATGCCGGGCGGCGGCGGTGGGATGGGCGGCATGGGCGGGATGGACTACTGATCGCCGTCTAAAGCAAAGACCGGGTCTCGGCGACGGCTCCACTGGAAGGTGTCGCTCAACACTCAGAAAGGGGCGGAATCCTTCCGCCCCGATCGGGAGGAGAGGCTCATGCAAAATGTGGCGTGGTATCAGGGAGACTCGCTGAAGCGGCTTCTGCAAGGCGCCGCGGTCGGCGTCGCCGCGACTCTCGCCGTCGGCTTCGGCTGGGGCGGGTGGATGCTCGCAAGCTCGGCGAAGACCCTGGCGGACAATACAGCAAGCAGCGCCGTGGTTGCCGCGGTCGCGCCGATCTGCGTCGACCAGTTCCAACGCAGCGCCGACGCCGCCGCGAACATGACGGCGCTGAAAAAGACCGACTCCTGGCAGCAGGCGGCTTATGTCGAAAAGGGCGGTTGGGCCGTGATGCCTGGCAGCAAGGCGGCTGATTCCGGTGTGCCCCAGGCGTGCGCTGCTCTGCTCAGCAGTGTGAAATAGTTCAGCCGGCAAAAGCTGAACGCCGATGGTCGGCGCGACGCTCGCGCCGACCGCTCTTTATGAGTAATCATTCGTTTCGAGGCTGACGCCGGGGGGCCGCTCGTTCATCGCGTCTCGATAAGACGCATCAGGAGCTGCGACCCATGCTGATCCGTTATGGTTATGAGATCGCCATCAATTGCCCGCAGCCGACCCCGATGGTTTGCCTGCTGTCGGTGAGCGAAGATCGAAAGGCCGACATGCGCGTCGCCGAGAAGGTCTTCACGACGCCGATCATCCCGACCACCACTTATCTCGACACGTTCGGCAATCGCTGCCGGAGACTGGTCGCGCCTGTCGGCGACTTCGCGATCTGGGGCGACGCCACGATCGAAGACGACGGCAAGATCGACCCGGCGAACTTCGCCGCACGGGAAGTTCCGGTCGGGGAGTTGCCCGACGGCTGCCTGCTCTTTCTGATGGGCAGCCGCTATTGCGAGACCGACAAGCTGAGCCAGACGGCTTGGGACCTGTTCGGCGCCACCCCGCCCGGCTGGGGGCGCGTGCAGGCCGTGTGCGATTTCGTCCATCAGCACATCAAGTTTGATTATCAGCAGGCGCGATCGACGAGAAGCGCGTTCGACGCCTACCAAGAGCGGATCGGCGTCTGCCGCGATTTCGCCCATCTCGCGGTGGCGTTCTGCCGATGCCTCAACATTCCGGCGCGCTACGTCAACGGCCATCTCGGCGACATCGGCGTGCCGGTCGTCGATCCGATGGATTTCAGCGCCTGGATCGAGGTGTTCCTCGAGGGGGCGTGGTGGACGTTCGATCCCCGCAACAACATGCCGCGAATCGGCAGGATCGTGGTCGCGCGCGGCCGGGATGCGGCGGATATTCCGCTCATCAATTCATTCGGACCCCATGTTCTGAAGTCGTTTCGGGTCTGGACCTACGAGGTCTCCGAGCAGCCCACGATCATGTCCGACGTCTGAGGGCGCGCGCATTCGTGGGCCCCGTCAGCGTGTGCAAATCCTGACCGCGCCCGGCGCGCCCCACATCGCGCAGGGCGAGAAGCTGAAGCGATAGGTTCCGGTCGCAGGCGCGACAAAGGTCAGAACGCCCGGCGCGTCTGGAACGGCGAAGAAGTAGCCGCCGGGTCCCTCGACATTCGGATCGCGCGGCCGCGAAACCGTCGCGGCGCTCCCGTCGCGCGGGTCGTAATCGGTCGCCTCGCCTGTCATCTGCGCCGAAATGGTCCGCCCGCTCGAGAATTTGCCGACAAACAAGGTTGCCGGGCCATTGTAGGTCCAGCAGGCCCGACCTTGGGCAAATCGGATTCGCGCCGCGACCTCCTTGTCGCAGGAACTGGCGCCCGAGGACGGCGCGCCGGCGCAACTCAGCGCCCCGACGAGCGCCAGCAAAGAGACTGCGCCGGTCGCCCGCATGCCGTGCCTTTCGACGATGAAACCCTCGGGCAGGGTAACGCGAAGCTCGCGCCGGCGCGAGTGGCGCTAACGGCTGTCCTCCGCTGTCAGCGCCGCGAGCCGCGCTTCCTCCTCGGCGCTCAGGCTTGGCGTTGCGCTCGGCGCGCGCCGGCGGGCGTAGTACGCCGCCGTGACGCCAAGGCCGAGCGTGAGCACGGGGCTCAGCCACAGGAGCAGCGTCTCCGGCTTGAACGGGGGTTTCAGGAGAATGAAATCGCCGTAGCGCGAGACGAGATAGGCGCGCACGGAATCGTTGCTTTCGCCCTTGCCGATGCGCTCGCGAATGAGGATGCGGATGTCGCGCGCGAGCGGCGCCTCGGAATCGTCGATCAACTCGTTCTGGCAGACGAGGCAGCGCAGTTCGCTCGAGAGTGCGCGGGCGCGCGCCTCCAGCGCCGGGTCCTTCATCACTTCGTCGGGTTGCACGGCGAGCGCGGGACCGGCGAGCAAGGCGAGCAGGGGGAGAAGGAGGAGAAGCTTTAGCGCCGGTCTCCCCTCTCCTATAGCCCGTCGAGAGACGGGCGTTCTTCCGAACGCCCTATGGGGAGAGGGGTTGGGGTGAGGGTTCGCGCGCGGAGCGCGCTTCTCGCTTCGGAGAGCCCTCATCCGTCGCGCTGCGCGCGACACCTTCTCCCCGGGGGAGAAGGGGTGGCGGAGCCAAGTCATCGTCACTCTGCCGGTTGCGCCATCGCGCGCGCGCCGGCTTTCGCCCTTGTGGCTGCGCCGAAGCGGAGGCGCCGGTCGGCGAGCGACAGCGCGCCGCCGAGCGCCATGGCTGCGCCGCCGAGCCAGATCAGCGTCACCAGCGGCTTCCAGTAGAGGCGGGCGGGCACGGAGCCATCGGGCGCGGGGTCGGCGATCGAGACATAGATCTGACCGAAATGCAGCGTCTTGAGACCCGCCTGCGTCGTGCTCATCTCCCGCGCCGCGAATTGGCGTCGCGCCGGCTCAATCTGAGCGACGACGGCGTTCCCTAAGCGCACGGTCATCGACGCGATCGCCTCCTTGTAGTTCGGCCCGACGCGCTCGCCGACCGAATTGAGACTGACCGAATAGGGGCCGACAATTGCGGGGACGCCCTTGTGCAAGGTGGCGATCGTCTCGGCGCCAAAGCCGAGGCCGGAGAGTCCGAGCAGCGTGACGCCCAAGCCGAAATGCGCGAGCGCCGCGCCGAAGAACGACAAGGGCAGGCCGAACGTGCGTTTCAGCGCGACGCCTGCGCTAAGCCCCGGGCGCCACGCGCGCATGACGACTTCGATCAGCGTGCCGATGATGACGAAAACGCCCAGGCCCATCGCGAGCGGCGCAAAGATCGAGCCGCCGCCGAGCCAGGCCGCGCCGACGATCGCGGTCACGGCGCCGATGATGATGGCGAAGGCAAGCCGCTGCACGACTCCCAACAAGTCGCCGCGCTTCCACGCGAGCGAGAAGCCGAACGGCGCGGCAAAGCAGGCGGTGAGCAAGAGCACACCGCAGGTGAGATTGAAGAAGGGCGCGCCGACGGTGATTTTCTCACCCGTCAGCTGCTCGAGCGCGAGCGGATAGAGGGTGCCGAACAGCACAGTCGCGCAGGCCGTCGTCAGGAGCAGATTGTTGACGACGAGCGCGCCCTCGCGCGAGACGGGAGCGAACAATCCGCCCTGCTTGAGCATCGGCGCGCGCCAGGCGAAGAGGGCGAACGAACCGCAAATGAACATCGCCAGGATCGCGAGGATGAAGACGCCGCGCCGCGGATCGTTGGCGAAGGCGTGGACGGAAGTGAGCACGCCGGAACGCACGAGAAAGGTGCCGAGCAGCGAAAAGGAAAAGGCGAGGATGGCGAGAAAGATCGTCCAGACTTTCAGCGCGTCGCGCTTCTCCATCACCGCGACGGAATGCACGAAGGCGGTGCCGGCGAGCCACGGCATGAGGGAGGCGTTCTCGACCGGGTCCCAGAACCAGAAGCCGCCCCAGCCGAGCGTGTAATAGGCCCAGAACGAGCCCGCGGCGATGCCAAGCGTGAGGAAGCTCCAGGCGACGAGCGTGAACGGCCGCACGAAGCGCGCCCAGGCCGCGTCGATGCGCCCCTCGATCAGCGCCGCGGCGGCGAACGAATAGACGATGGAGAAGCCGACATAGCCGAGATAGAGGAGCGGGGGATGGATCGCGAGGCCGGGGTCCTGCAAAATCGGATTGAGGTCGCGTCCCTCGAATGGCGCCGGCGCGAGGCGCTCGAACGGGTTCGAGGTCAGGAGAATGAAGGCGAGGAAGGCGAGGCTGATCAGGCCCTGAACGGCGAGCGCGTCAGCGCGCAAGGCGCGCGGCAGCGCGCGGCCAAACAGGGCGACGAGCGCGCCGAAGATCGCCAGGATGAGAACCCACAGCAGCATCGAGCCTTCGTGGTTTCCCCAGACGCCCGAGATCTTGTAGATCGCGGGCATCGCCACGTTCGAATTCTCGGCGACGTTGAGAACGGAAAAATCCGAGGTCAAATGCGCGTTGACGAGGGCTAAGAAAGCGACCGCGATCAGCGCGAGCTGGATCAGCGCGGCGTTGCGCCCGACATTCATGAGCCCGACGTCGCCGACCCGGGCGCCCCAGAACGGGATGATTGTCTGGGCGAGCGCGGCGGCGAACGCCAGCACCAATGCGAAATGGCCGATCTCGACGATCATTGTGTGGCCGTTGTTCCTTCCTGCCAGCGCCCCTGTTTCTTGAGGGCGTCGACCACTTCGCGCGGCATATAGCGCTCATCATGCTTGGCCAGAATTGTCTCGGCTCGCATCTCCCCTCCCGGCTCCAGGACGCCCTCGGCGACCACGCCCTGACCCTCGCGAAACAGGTCCGGCAGCAGACCCCGATAGGCGACCTTGAGATCGTTGGCGCCGTCGGTGATGACGAACGCGACGTTCTGGTCCGCGGACTTGACGACCGAGCCGGTCTTCACGAGGCCCCCGATGCGCAGCCGCGCGCCGGGCGCGACGGCTTTCTGGGCGACCTCGGACGGACTGTAGAAGAACACGATGCTGTCGCTCAGCGCGTACAGCGAAAGACCAGCCGCACCGCCGACGACGGCAAGCGCTGCGCCGATGAGAGCAAGGCGGCGGCCGCGGCGGGTCAATTGGCGTCTCCGAGGCCAAGGTTGCGCGCCAGCGCGTCGAGGCTCGCGACCGCGTTGGCGTCCGACGCCAGCGCTTTGTGCGCGTCGACGAGCGCCGCCTTGGCCTTGTCGGCCTCATGCAGCACCGTATAGGCGCGAATAAGGCGCGACCATTCGTCGACGCCGCCGCCCGTGCTGGCGAGCCGCGTGGCGAGTTTCGACACCATGCCCTCGATCATCGGCCGCTGAGCCTCGGGAATAGCGGCCGTGTCGGCAGCGGGCGCCGGCGCGCCGTTGAGCGCGGCCAAATGCGCGTTCACGAGGCTCCGCCAAGGGGCGTCAGCCGGCGAGTCGGCGAGCAACGCCTGGTAGTCTTTTATTGCATCGGCCTTCTTGCCATCCTGCTCGGTGGCGAGGGCGAGATAATAGCGCGCCTGCGGCTGGCCCGGCTGATCGGTCAACGCCCGATCGAACGCCTGCCGCGCCTCGGCGGTGACCACGCCTCCGGCCGCGGCGACCAGAGCCTCGCCGTAAGCGGCCCGGCGTAACGGGTCTTCGCCAAGAAGGCGCAGCGCCTCGGCATAGGCGTGCGCCGCGTCGGCATAGCGCTCGAAGCGCATGTAGACCGGCGCGATCACCGCCCAGCCTTTGCCGTCGTCGGGCTTGGCGATGAGCCGCGCTTCGACCGCCGCCACCGCCGCCTCGATCTCGCCGTTCGACTGGGGCGCGACTTTGCGGCTCGCCAGCGGCTCGTCGGGCAGCATGGGTTGGCCGAGGCGCGCATAGAGGGGAAAGGCGACCGCCGGCAGTCCGACCGCGATCAGCACAGCCGCCGCCAGACGCGTGCGCCGCGCCGGCGGCGGCGCTTGCGCGGGCTCGGACGCCGCGGCGATCAGGCGGCGCGCGGCCTCGGCGCGGGCGCTCTCCGCCTCCCCTTGCGGCAGGAGACCGCGCTCGACGTCGCGCCTGATTTCCTCGAGTTGCGCCTTGTAGAACGCGGCTTCGTTCGCCGCCGGGTCCACTTTCATGGGCGGCGACGGGCGAAGCAGCGGCCAAAGCGCGGCGAGAACGGCAAGCGCCGCCATTCCCGCCAGGACAAACCACACCATTCATGAGCCTCGACGCGGCCTCTTCAGGCGGCCGTAGGGAAAAGTCCGGGGTCTGTTATCGCAAAGCGAAGTTTAGGTCTCGTCAAAATGGAAGAAGCGCAGCAAATCCGTGGCTTAGGCTTGCCGATTGGCGCCTTTCAGAGCGAAATCCGCGATTTCCCTCGCGCGTGACCCGCCGGGCGCCTCCGATTGCATCACCCGAGCGGCCTGCCTCCGTCCACCGGCAGAATCGCCCCGGTCATGAACGTCAGGCTCGTTCCTGCCGCAAGCACGGCGCGGGCGACCTCCTCGGGCGCGGCGAGCCTGCGCAGCGGCGTGCGGCCGGCTTGCTCGTCGCGCCAGCTTTGGTCCAGTCCGCGCACGAACTCGGTGTCGACAAGGCCCGGCGACACCGAGATGACCCGGATGTCGGGCGCGAGCGCCCGAGCGAGCGATTTTGTCAGATTGTCGACCGCGGCCTTCGAGGCGCAATAGACGATGTTGCTTCCCATCGCCGTGACGCCGGCGATCGAGGAAATGTTGACGATCGCGCCGCCGTCTCCTCGGCGCATGAGGGGGACAGCCGCCCTGACGCTCGCGATCACGCCGCGCACGTTGACGTCCAGGATGCGGCTGATGAGCGCGTCATCGAGCGCATCGAGATCGGCATGCGGCACGAAGCGCGTGACGCCGGCCGAGTTGACGAGAAGGTCGAGCCGGGAATGACGCTTGTCGACCGCCGCGATCGCGTCCTTGAGCGCCGCGCTATCCGTGACCGGCATGCGCAACGCCATGTGCCCGCCGCCCGGCAAGTCGCCAAGCATCGCTTCCGCCTTCTTAGCTGATGAATTGTACCCGACCGCCACGGCTGCGCCCGCTTGCGCGAGCGCCTTGCAGATCGCGGCGCCAATGCCTCCCGTGCCGCCGGTTACGACAGCCACGCGGCCCGCGAGAGGT
Source organism: uncultured Alphaproteobacteria bacterium (assembly GCA_963707355.1). GTDB lineage: Bacteria > Pseudomonadota > Alphaproteobacteria > Rhizobiales > Beijerinckiaceae > Roseiarcus. Next base: position 73,202 of record CAVPPX010000009.1, read on the forward strand.
TCAGACGACACCAGGCGACCCCCGCTAGTCCGAAGGTTGCGAGCGGCGATGCGCAACGAGGGCCATCAGCCGCCGGTCGCGCCACGCCGATCGCTCCGGAAGCTTGTCTTGCGCCAGCGCCGCGCGGCGCTCCGATCTCGCCCGCTCGATCAGTTCCGGCGACCACGGGCGCGGATTGGACCGCGATTGCGCGATCGAATGGTAGAGCGGCCCGAGCCGGCGGGCGTAGTCGTCCACGCCACCCGGCGCGTTCAAGTCGATCGTCTCGAACGGCCCCATGAACGACCAGCGCAAGCCCAGGCCTTGCGAGACGCAGAGGTCGATGTCGGCTGCGCTTGCATAGCCCTCTTCGAACAGCGCCCAGGCCTCTTTGAGAAGCACGCCCTGCAGACGGTTAAGGATGAACCCTTCGATCTCGCGCTTGACGACGATCGGCGCCTGGCCGACCGCCTGCATCATGGCCCGAAGCCACGGGAGAATCGCCGGATCGGTCCAGGGCGCCGGAACGAGTTCAACCAGCGGCACAAGATGGGGCGGGTTGACCGGATGGGCGATGAGAAACCGCTCCCGGCGCGGCGCGTGCTCGGTGAAGGCGGAAGCCGGAATGCCGGAGCTCGAACTGCCAACGACCGCGTCATCCCGGATCAGGGCGCCGATGGCCTCGGAGACCTCGCGCTTCTCGGGCACGCGCTCGAACACCGATTCCTGAACGTAGTCGACGTCGGCGACCGCGGCGCTGAGCTCGTCAACGACCGTCACGCGCGAGCAAATGGCCTCGACGCCGTCGACCAGGCCGGCTTTCGCCATATCCTCGAGGCTTGCGCGAATCCGCGCGGCCGTCGTTCGGCGGATGTCCTCGCTGGCGTCGAACGCGCGGACATTGACGCCCGCGCGCGCGAAGACGATGGCCCAGGCTGAGCCGACAAGGCCCGCGCCGACGACACCGACCGTTTGTACCGAAGCGCCCGCCATCAACGCACCCGCGATTTTTCGCCGTCAGCCAGGCAGATCTCGCTGATCCGCAGGCCATCCGCCGTGATCCGGGACGGGAACCGGTCCTTGAGGCGTTCTTCGTGCACCGGAATGACCCGGCGCGCCTCGTAGCCTACGGATTTCATCATCGCTTCGGTCGCCATGACGAGATTCTCCTGACTTCCGACGGCGAGACCGACGGGCACATACATCTGATCGACGTCCACGACCGCTCCGGGTCCCTCGACATTCTCGAAGACGTAGACAAGATCGCCGGCGAGCGCCCAGGCGTCGCTCGATTGCGCCTTCCCGTCGTTGCGGACGTGCACCCACATCGAGCCGTAAGTGTGGCTGTCATAGGCGACATGCAGGTCGATGTTCGGAAGGACATTCTCGAGCGTGCCGTCGACGCAGACGAGACGCTTCTGGCGGGCGAGGTCGACCCCGCGAATGATGTCGCCAGGATCGATGGCGACCATCATCCACCGCAGCCGGTCGGGCAGCGACATGGCCCAGACCCATTTCGTGATCTCGCGTTCCTGGATGTAGAAGGTCGCCTTCGGGAAGTCCTCGACATTGCCGAAATGATCGAAATGCGCGTGGCTGATGAACACGGCGCCGACGTCCGCCGGCGTCAGTCCGACGCCGGCCAGGACGTCCTTCGGAGAGCGCCAGTTCTCGACCCCGAACTTGTCGCCCAGGACCTTGCCGTATTCCTTGTTGTTGTAGCCCACATCGACCATCGCGACGTGGTTCTTCCCCTTGATCAGCGCGTAGCAATAGGGGAGCTTGACGTAGCCCTGATTGTGCGCGCCGTAGAGAACGCCGCTCTTGTGGTACTTGGTGACGTACGAGTACTCCAAAACCCAAATTGAATAATCGGCCATGCGTTCCCTCCTTTGTTATTTTCTAGGCGCGCGCCGTCATGGGCGCGCAATTGCAGCACGACTGACGGAAGTCGACCATCGTCATGCCGAGCTTGTCGCTGGAAGAGTTCTGAACCAGCCGATAGGCCGCCGCGACACGATCGAGAGCGAGCGATGCGTCTACCTTTTCTTTCGTCGCAGAGGCTTCCAGCGCGTCGAGGCAGGCGCCGACCAGGCGAGCGGCGCGGATCAGGTTTTCTTTCCGGCGCTCGCAGCCGCGCGGCGCGCTCAGGTCAGCAAGCGTTGCGGTCACTTCGCGCCACTGCTCGCGCGCAATTGCGACGGCTGGAAGATCCAGGATCTCGCGCCGTTGGCTTGCTTGCGCGAGAACGAGCAGTCCCGCCGCCTGCCCGATCAGCCGGCGCAACGCGTCATAGGGTCGTCTCAGCGCGGCCGCCGCGGCGGCGTCGACCTCCGCGACGTCAGGCTCAGGAAGCGTTGGCTCGGCGACGGCCGGACAGTCCCAGCGATGGACCAGGGCCGCGCGATCGAGCATGCCTCTGCCGCTACGACTTGGCATGGCTGATCTCCCGCGTGGTGGCGCGTTCGACGAGTTCGCCCGGAAAGCGTTCGATTCGCGGCTCCAGTTGCGCGGAGCCGAACAGCATTCCGATCAGCTCCATGGTCACGTCGATCATCTTAGCCACCGGCTGGCGCACGGTGGTCAGCGCGTGCGACGGCCAGCGCGCCATGGCGATGTCGTCGAAGCCGACGACAGACAGGTCGCCTGGAATGTCGAGTCCGAACTCGCGGCGCGCCGCGTCCATGAAGCCGATGGCGAGAATATCGTTGGCGCAGAACACGCCATCCGGGCGGATCTTCATGCCAAGCAAGCGGGACGCCGCCTCGTATCCCCGCTCATAAGCGAAGGCGCCAGCCTCGACGCAGATCGGTTCCTTGAGTCCGTGATCGAGGCATCCGCGCCGATAGCCCTCCCACCGATCGACATTGGTGGAGGCGTCCGGCAGGCCCGCCACGAAGGCGAGCCGCCGATGACCGAGCTTGATCAAATGATCGGCGACGAGGCGCCCGCCGCCGATATTGTCGCAGGTCACGCCGAATGCGTCGACGTTCAGCGGTCGCCGGTTGAAGAAGATAACCGGCGTGCCCGCGTGCCCGCACGCTTCGGCGGCCTCGGACGACAGCGTCGCCGCGAGAACGATGACGACGTCTGGCTGATAGGACAACAGAAGCTTGACCGCGTCATCGAGCGAATCGCTCGAGCCGGCCGCCGTCAGCATCACGTTGAGGTCGATCTCGCGCAGTCTTTCCGTGAGCCGCGTCAGGACCTCGGGATAGAAGGGGTTGGTGATGTCGGACACCACCACGCCCGCAATCCGGGTGCGCTTGGTGATCAGGCTTCGCGCCAGCGGATTGGGCGCATATCCAATTTCGGCGGCCCGTGTGAGGACGGCTTGCCGGGTGCTCGGCGCGATCACCGCGTCGTCGTAGAACGCGCGCGAAATCGTCGAGGTCGACAGGCTCAGATCGCGCGCAAGGTCCTTCACCGTCACGCGGGCCTTGCGGAAGCGAAGCCTGTCGTCCCCACTCATTGGCGCGAGCCCCTTAACGCGCCCGCTCACGCATTGCGTCCGCCATAGCGGCGCACGCGGATGTTGGCCTGCTCGGCGTGACCGTAGAAGCCCTCGAGCATGCAGAGGCGCGAGCAATACTCGCCGACCATCGCGCTCGCTTCGTCGGTGAGCACTTTCTGATAGGTGCAGGTCTTCAGGAACTTGCCGACCCACAAGCCACCCGTGTAGCGCGCGGCCTTCTTGGTGGGCAGCGTATGATTGGTGCCGATGACCTTGTCGCCATAGGCGACGTTCGTGCGCGGCCCCGAGGAACAGCGCGCCATAGTTGGTCATGCTGTTCAGGAACATGTCGGGATCCCGGGTCATCACCTGGACGTGCTCGGAAGCGATCCGGTCCGCCTCGCGGATCATCTCGGCCTCGTCATCGCAGACGATGACTTCGCCGTAAGCCTCCCACGCCTGGCCCGCGGTCTCGCCGGTCGGCAGCATCGCCAGCTGCCGTTTCACTTCGTTCATCGTGTCCCGCGCGAGCTTCTCCGAGTTGGTCAGGAGAATCGCGGGCGAGGTCGGACCGTGCTCAGCCTGACCGAGAAGATCGGTGGCGCAGATCTCGCCGTCGACCGTCTCGTCGGCAATGATGAGCGTTTCGGTTGGACCGGCGAAAAGATCGATGCCGACGCGGCCGTAGAGCTGTCGCTTGGCCTCGGCGACAAAGGCGTTGCCGGGCCCGACCAGCATGTCGACCGGCGCGATCGTCTCGGTTCCAAGCGCCATGGCGGCGACGGCTTGCACGCCGCCGAGGACATAGATCTCGTCGGCGCCGCCCATATGCATGGCCGCGACGATGGCGGGATGCGGTCCGCCCTGGAATGGCGGCGCACACGCGATGATGCGCTCGACGCCGGCGACCTTTGCCGTCACCACGCTCATATGCGCCGACGCGACCATGGGATATTTGCCGCCAGGGACGTAGCAGCCGACCGCGTTCACAGGAATGTTCTTGTGACCGAGAATAACGCCGGGCATCGTCTCGACTTCGAGGTCCTTGATGCACTCGCGCTGCTTCTGCGCGAAGTTTCGCACCTGCGCTTGCGCGAAGCGGATGTCCTTGATGTCCTGGGCCGCGACTTTCGCCATCGCCGCTTCAATCTCGGCCGGGGACAGGCGGAAGGTCGCGGGCGACCATTTGTCGAATTTTTCCGACAGCTCGCGCAGCGCCGCGTCGCCGCGCGTCTCGACATCGCCCAAAATGCCTTCGACCGTGGCGCGCACTTTCGCGTCGCTGGCGGCCACTTCTTTGGCGTCGCGGCCCCGCTTGAGATGTCTGGCCATTGTCTTGTCCTTAGGTTCGAGAAGGGCGTCCCGGGCGGCCCAAGCGCGCCCGGGACGATAGAGATTACGGCTTCACCGTCGGCTCGATTTTGGTCAGCTTGTACAAGTCGGCCGGCGGGTCGCACTTCTGGCAGTTGATGCCCGGTTCGTTGGGGGCTTTCACGACTTCCGCCGGCAGCGGTTGGATCGTCTTGCCGGGGGTTGGCGCGCCATCGAGAGCGGATTTGAGGCTGAGTTCCGGCAGGAACTCAGGACTGAAGACCTCGGTCACGAAGGAGCTCGGCACCTTGCCGTCGGGGAAGGTGTTGCACCCGTCTTCGAAGGTGTCGCCCTTGCAGAGCTTGACCTTGTCGGCCGGCACCCAGGGCAGCGGATACTGGATGTTCATCGCCTTCAGGTCCCGCTTCTTCGTCAGGATCTCCATCATCAGCTTGAACGCGTAGCCGGCCGTCGCCGGAGGAGAGCCGGCGGAGACACCCTTGAGGCCCTCCTTCTGGGCCGTAGGATCGGCGAGCGCCAGGCGGAAGCCGTTCGAGTTTTCGCCGGTCATCGGGACGAGGCGGGTTCCCTTGTCGCGCAGAGCCTGGATGGCGCCGAACTCGCCGGCCTGCGCCCAGATGCCGTCGACATCGGGATGCGCGGCAAGCGCCTTGGCTGTCTCCTGCTGCGTCGTCCGGTCGTCCCAGAACGAATAATATTCCGCGACCACCTGGATCCCGGGATATTTCTTGAAGATGTGCATCGCGCCGTCGGTGTGGCGCTTGTCGACGGAATTTCCGGGGACGCCGCGGCTGAGGAAGATCTTGCCCTTGCCGTTGAGCGCGTTCACCAAAGCCTGCGCCGTGTTCTCTCCGAAGCCGGCGGTGATGTAGCTGACATTATAGGCGCAAGGCTCGGTCACGGTCGCGTCGTACATGAAGAACAGGACGCCCTTCTCGCAGCCCTTCTTGACTGTCCGATTGAGAGCGGTCGACGAGATGGGGAAGCTGATGACGCCGTCAGCCTTTGCATCGATCATGCTCTCGTAGGCGGCGATCTGAGCTTGCGGGTCGGTTCCGGAGATCACCTCCTTGAGTTCGACCTCCTTATCGTAGGGAGGCGTCTGTGCGAGCGCCTTCACGATATTGGCGGCCTCGGACTGCCAGGAATTGCCGCTGTAGCTCAGGCTCAGGAATATCTTGAACTTCTTCGGTTCATCAGCCGACGCCGGAACTCGTCGTAGCCATGAATGCGGATGCGAGTGCGCCGGCGGCGACGCAGGTCGTCATGAGCAGCTTTCTCAATGTCGTCATTCCAATAACCTCCCTAGTGGCGCCACTGTTTTGCCCGTGAGAACGTTCCCACACTCAATGGTGGGCCGTCTCCAGCCGGCTGGCTCGTGGCTTAGCCAGCCGACCTGTTTCTGAGTCTCGCGATAAGATCCTCTCGAAGAAGAAGCAGCGCGCCGACAATGATTGCGCCCTCGATCACCGTGCGCCAACCCTGATCCATGCCAAGCGCGGAAATGACCGTGCCGAGCGTGGTGAGCAGCATGGCGCCGCCGACGGTTCCGGCGAAGCTGCCGCGTCCGCCAAGAATCGACGATCCGCCGATGACGACGGACGCGATGCTCGGCAAAAGGTAGGAATTGCCCATGCGCAAAGTCGCGCCGTTCGCGTAGCCGACCAGCATCATGCCCGCGAAGCCCGCGCAAACGGCGCTGATCGCGTAGGCGGCCATGATCGGGCGCCACGTCGCGACGCCCGCGATGCGCGCGGCTTCCCGGTTGGCGCCGACCGCATAGAGCCGCCGCCCGAAGGCGGTCGCGCTCTGCAACGCCCAGGCGATGAAAACGAAGATGACAACGAAGATCAGAACCGCCGACAGGCGGCCGACCGACCCCTTCATGAGCGCAAGGAAGGCGTCGGGCGCCGCGCCGCGAGGGGTTCCGCTCGTGTAACCAAGCGCCGCTGACGCGACGATGATGCCGCTCGCCATCGTCATGATGAAGGGCGGAATATTCAGCCAGATCACCCCGACCGCATTGAGCGCGCCGATGCAGGCGCAGAGGAGAAGGACCGCGGGTATCACGGCCCATTCGGATCCGAGGGAGCCGTTCCAGGTGGTCGCGAGGACGCCGCCCAGCGTGATCATCGAGGCGATCGAGAGGTCGAGTTCGCCAACCAGGATGACGAGGCCCTGACCGAAAGCCACGACGATCAGGAACGAGGCGAGAGTGATGATCGTATCGACCTGATCCCACGACCCGAGCGCCGGGCTCACGAACCGAGAGGCGAGGATGAGGATGATCGTGAGGGCGAAAATCGCCGCGGTGCTGATTGTCTCGGAGCGAATGCGTCCGATCCGCCGCGTATCCGCGGGCGGCTGCAAGGCGGCGGAGGGTCGCGCGCTGGTCACGCGCGTACTCCCGTCGAGGCGAGGCGCGAGATCAAGGATCCGAACACGATCGCCAGCACCATGACGGCGCCCTGGAAAATCCCGGTGTAGAACGACGACACGCCGCCTGAGAACAGCACCTTCTGCAAGAGCATCAGCGTCGCCGCGCCGATCACCGCGCCGACGAGGCTGCCTCTGCCGCCTGTCAGCGAGACCCCTCCGAGAGCCACGGCGGCGAACGTCAGCATGAGGAACGGGGTTCCCGCGCTGGGATTGCCGGTTGCCGTCTGCACGCTCAGCATGAAGCCCGCGAGTTCATAGAGCAGGCCCGCGCCGACGAAAGCCGCGAAACGGGCGCGCACCACCGAAATCCCCGACAGCGAAGCCGCCGTTTCGTCCGCGCCGACCGCGAACATGCCCATGCAAGTGTCGGTGCGGCGGAAAACAAGCCACAGCGCGACGACCGCCAGCACGATCAGACCCGAAATCGGTATGATGCCGAAGAGCACGTCGGTGAGCGTGTAGCTGACCCAATCCGCGATCGTGCCGCCCGGCGCATCCATGATGACGAGCGCGAGACCCTGACCCATGATCATAGTGCCCAGGGTGGCGGCGATCGACTGCAAGCGCAGGACCGCGACGAGGATGCCGTTGAGCACGCCGATCGCGCCGCCAACGCCAAGACAGATCAGAAGGCTGACAAGCGCCCCGCCTGGGCCTTCAACCGGATAGGTCGCCATCAGGACGTTCGAGAGCGACACGATTCCGGCGACCGAGAGGTCGAAGCCCTTCGAAATCACGACAAGGCTTTCGCCGGCGGCGGCAAGCGCGAGCGGCGCCGCATTGTTGGAGAGATTGGTCACGCCCGAGACCGAAAGGGCGCTGCGATCCCACAAGGCGTAAAGCGTGAAGAGGATGACGTAGAGAATGGCGACGACGCCCGCGCCATCGGTCAGGCCGCGCCGGATGGCAAGGCTTAAGTTCGAGCCTGGCGCGCTTACGGCCGCGGCGTCAGCATTCGCGCTCATGCGGCGGTGTCTTGGATCGAGTGGCCGGTGAGCGCCGCGACCAGGGTGCGCTCATTGATGTCGGCGCCGGTGAGTTGCGCGAAAATCCGTCCGCCATAGACGACTAGGCAGCGATCGGCGAGGTGAACGAGTTCAGGCAATTCGGAGGAATAGAGCAGGACGGCGCCGCCGGCCTCGGCGAAGCGCCGGATGGCCGCATAGATCGACTGCTTCGTCCCGACGTCGACGCCGCGGGTCGGATCGTAAAGCAGGAGGATTCTGGCCCCGGTCTGCATCGCGCGCGCCAGCATGGCCTTCTGCTGGTTGCCTCCGGAAAGGTCGCCGATCCGGAAATCGAGATAGCGCGGACTGAGGTCGACCTCCGAGGAGGACCCGGCTGCCGCTTCGCGCTCCAGGCGCTCCGAGATGAGACCGGCGCGTCCAATCCGGCCAACGACGGGGAGCACGATATTGGTCGCCGTCGCGAGAGCCGGAAAAATGCCCTCGGTCTTGCGCTCCTCCGGCAGAAAAGCGATTCCCCGGCCCGTCTTCAGGGCGACATCGGGACCCGACAACCGAACCGAAGCGCCATCCACCTTGACCGAACCGGAGCTTAGCGGGGCGAGCCCGACGAGGGCGCGGAAGAGCGCGCGCTGTCCCTGTCCCTCGAGTCCTGCGACGCCGAGGATCTCGCCCTCGCGCAGTTTCAGGGAAATATCCTTGAGGCTCGCTCCCGCCAATCCCTCGACTTCGAGGACAGCGGGACGCGACGACTCTCCGGGCGCCACGCGGCGCTGCATTTCCTCCGCCTGGCTGCGGCCCACCATCATCTCGAAAATGGTGTGGTCGGTCGCATCCTCGAGCCCGACGGTCCCGATGCTGCGGCCATTGCGGAGAACCGTCGCCCGCTGGCAAAGCTCGCGGACCTCGGCCAGCCGATGCGAGATGTAGAGGACAGAAGCGCCCGCGGCGGTCGCCTGACGGACGAGACCGAAAAGCCAGTCGGTCTCGGCCAGGGCGGCGGTCGGCTCGTCGAGGATGAGCACCTTCGGGTTGCAGGCGAAGGCTCGCGTGATTTCGAGCCGCTGGCGCTCGGCCAGCGTCAGGCCGGCGACGATGGCGCCGGGCGAAAGGCGCAGGCCGAAGCGCTCGAGAATGGCAGCGCCCTGCTTCTGCGTCGCCGCGCCCGATACCAGCCCCAACTTTCCCTTCGCCTGTCGAGGCAAGGACAGATTCTGCGCGACAGTGAGGTTGGGGACGAGACTGAGTTCCTGGAAGGCTGTCGCGACGCCGCGGCGACGCGCGTCGACGATCGAATACGGCTCATAGGGCTCGCCGCCCATCCCCATGGTTCCGACGTTTGGCTTGACGACCCCGCTCAGGATCTTGACGAGCGTCGACTTGCCCGCGCCGTTCTCTCCCAGGAGGGCGTGCACTTCGCCGGCCTGAAGCTCGATCGAAACATCCTGCAGCGCGACGGTCGCGCCATAGGATTTCGATACGGAACGCACATCGAGCGCGCAGGCCGCTCCTGACACGTCTCACTCCGAATCCGGCCATCTTTGGGCCGATGGGAACGTGGTTGCATCGGGTGACTTTTCAGTCAATCGCCAATTTCAGGAAAGCCGTTATTCCTCATCTCCGCAGGTAGCGGGATGGAATTGATCGTTAAGGGACCCGCCATAGGTTGAGTAACTCGTCATCTTCCAGCTTCCGTCGGCCTGTTTGCACCCGACGCCCTTGCCGCGCTTCGGCCGGCCGGCGACATAGACCGTCTGCGAATAGGCGCGGCAGCCATCGCCCGACGCGGCGCCCGGCTCGACAAAGCCGAACACGCCTTTAGCCCCGCGCCATGAGCGCTTCTGACCCGAATCGAGCGCCCCCACCTGCGCCTGCCACGCCGCCTGGCGATCGTCATCGGTCAGCGAGGCGCCGACCGGCCCGCCGAGGACGCCGCCGAGCGCAGCGCCGGTCGGAATTGCCGGGGCAGGTATTCCCGCAGGCGCGACCGTCGGCGTCGCGGCGCCGGCGGGGGTCGTCGAGCCGGTGACCGGCGGCGCGTCGTTGGATCCGACGCTTTGACAGCCAGCAAGGGCCATCGATCCAATAGCAATCATGAGAGGGGTCAGCCGCATCGATTGCATTCTCCTGGGCTTGGTCATTTGAGGTTTGCCAGAGGCGGCGTCGAACGCCTGCGGGTCACACGCATGGCAGCCTTAAGATCGCGCGCAAGCCGCCTAGCGGGCTTTCGTCCAGCTTGAGCGAGCCGCCGTAGATCGAGGCGAGCTCGACGACGATCGACAGGCCAAGTCCGGAGCCGGGCCGGGACTTGTCAAGCCGCTTTCCCCGCTCGACCGCCGCGGCGCGCGCGTTCTCGTCGAGGCCCGGCCCATCGTCGTCAATCTCCGCGACGAGAACGGGGTCGGAATCCCTTTCGGCGGCGCGGGCGGCATGAATGGAGACCCGCTCGCGCGCCCATTTTCCCGCATTGTCGAGCAGGTTGCCGATGAGGTCGGTGAGATCCTGCGCTTCGCCGCGGAACTTGAGACCCGGCTGCAACTCGACGTCGAAGGTGAGCGCGCGCTCGCGATGGAGCTTCTCAAATGTCCGCACGAGCCCCTCGACGACCGGCTTCACTTCCGTCGCGACGCCAAAGGTCCTGGCGCGGGCGGCGGCGCGCGCGCGGTCGAGGTAGAATGTCACCTGCCGGCGCATGATCTCGGTCTGCTCGCGCACCTTTTCCGGCAAGGCGGGGCTCATCGAATCGGCTTCGTTCATCAAAACGCTGAGCGGCGTTTTGAGCGCATGGGCGAGATTGCCGACTTGCGTGCGCGCGCGCTCGACGATCTCGCGGTTGGCGTCGATCAGTTGATTGACTTCCGTCGCCAGCGGAGCGACGTCCTGCGGAAATTCGCCTGCGATATGTTCGGCCTCGCCGCGCCGGATCGCGGCCACGCCGTCCCGCAGGACTCTCAGCGGGCGCAGGCCGAAACGAACCGCAAGCGCGGTCGAGCCGATCAGCGCCATCGCCAGCGTCAAGAATGTCGCGGCGAGCGCAGTTTCGAAGCTGCGCTCCTGGGCCTGGATCACGTCGGCGTTGGCGGCGATCTGCACCAGAAAGCGCCCGTCGTCGCCGGCGTCGATCTGGCGCTGGATCATCCGCAATTGGTGGCCACCCGGACCGACCGCGTAGCCGCTCAGAATGGCGCCGCGATCATTGCCCACCGCGACCAGTTGCGGCAATTGGGTCGCGAACAGCGACTTCGAGGCGCGGATTTCGGGCGGGTTCACATCGGTGCGGGTGATCTGCCAATACCAGCCCGAGAATGCGAGCTCGAATTGCGGTGCGATTGCAGCCGGCGCCGCGGTCTTCGCCTCTTCGGTGGGGACGGCGACATTGGCGACCAGCGCCTTGAGATAGACACCGAGCTGGTCGTCGAAATTGGCCTCGCTCCATTGCTTGTTGAGCGCGCTCAAGCCAAGCCCCGCGAGCGCGAGGATCAGGATGCTCCAGAACGCCGCGGAGAGAAAAAGGCGCGAAGCGATCGAACGTGCGCTCAGCGCCTTGAACATGAAGGCGCTTACGGAACTTCCCGAACCGCTCCGCGGGCCGCGCTGGTCGCGAAGGCGGCGTAGGCGCGCAAAGCCGTCGACACCGCCCGCTTACGCGGGTGAGCCGGCTTCCAGGCGTTCGCGCCCTTCGCATCCATCGCCGCGCGGCGGTGGGCGAACTCGGCCTCGTCCACGAGAACTTCGATTGTGCGCGCGGGAATATCGATCTCGATCATGTCGCCTTCTTCGACGAGGCCGATCGTGCCGCCCTCGGCCGCTTCCGGCGAGACGTGGCCGATCGAGAGGCCTGACGTGCCGCCGGAGAAGCGTCCATCGGTGACCAAGGCGCACGCCTTGCCGAGCCCGCGCGATTTCAGATAGCTGGTCGGATAGAGCATCTCCTGCATGCCCGGGCCCCCGCGCGGCCCCTCGTAGCGGATGACGACGACGTCGCCCGCCGCGACTTTGCCGCCCAGGATCCCCTGCACCGCGTCGTCCTGGCTCTCGAAGATGCGCGCCGGGCCTTTGAATTTAAGACTGCCGGGGTCGACTCCCGCGGTCTTCACGATCGAGCCGTCGAGCGCGATGTTGCCGTACAGCACCGCGAGGCCGCCGTCCTTGGAGAAGGCGTGCTCGGAATCGCGGATGACGCCTTTCTGCGCGATCCTCGTCGAGCGAGGGATAACGCGCCGACTGGCTGAACGCGACCTGGGTCGGCACGCCGCCGGGCCCGGCGAGAAAGAACTCGCGCGTCGCGTTGCCGGTCGCGCGCATGATGTCGTTGCGCGACAAAGCGTGCTCGAGCGATTCGGCGTGCACCATCCGGACGTCGCGATTGAGGAGGCCGGCCCGGTCGAGCTCGCCGAGAATTCCCATCACGCCGCCGGCGCGATGCACGTCCTCGACATGCACGTCGGCCACGGACGGGGCGACCTTGCACAGACACGGCACGCGGCGCGACAGCCGGTCGATGTCGGCCATGGTGAAGTCGATCTCGCCCTCGTGCGCCGCTGCGAGCAGATGCAGGACGGTGTTGGTCGAACCGCCCATGGCGATGTCGAGCGACATGGCGTTTTCGAACGCCTTGAAGGTGGCGATCCGGCGAGGCAGCGCGCCTTCGTCGCCCTCCTCGTACCAGCGCCGGGCGAGATCGACGACAAGGTGCCCGGCCTCGACGAACAGGCGCCGCCGGTCGGCGTGCGTGGCCACCACCGTGCCGTTGCCGGGCAGGGACAGGCCCAGCGCCTCGGTCAGGCAGTTCATCGAATTGGCGGTGAACATGCCCGAGCAGGAGCCGCAGGTCGGGCAGGCGGAGCGCTCGATCACCGCGACGTCGGCGTCGGAGACCTTGGAATCGGCCGCGGCGACCATCGCGTCGATGAGATCGACTTTACGCGTGCCCGTAGAGAGCTTGACCTTGCCGGCTTCCATCGGTCCGCCGGAGACGAACACTGCGGGTATATTGAGGCGCATCGCGGCCATCAGCATGCCGGGCGTGATCTTGTCGCAGTTCGAAATGCACACCAGCGCGTCGGCGCAATGGGCGTTGGCCATATATTCGACGCTGTCGGCGATGAGCTCGCGCGACGGCAGCGAATAGAGCATGCCGTCGTGGCCCATGGCGATGCCGTCGTCCACGGCGATGGTGTCGAATTCCTTGGCGACGCCGCCCGCCGCCTCGACCTCCCGCGCCACCAATTGCCCGAGATCCTTGAGATGCACGTGGCCTGGCACGAACTGGGTGAAGGAATTGGCGATGGCGATGATCGGCTTGCCGAAATCGCCGTCCTTCATGCCGGTTGCGCGCCAAAGGCCGCGGGCGCCGGCCATGTTGCGGCCATGGGTCGAAGTGCGGGAGCGATAGGGAGGCATGGGTCGCGCCTATAGGGTAAAGACGCCGGTAGAGTGGCGAAGGGCTGGCGGCTAGCGCCAATTGACTGTCACATTCGCATTTTCTTGCCCCTGACAGCAAGGGCGCGCCGGAAAGCGCCCGAGAGCGAGGCGGCCAACGAATTGACTTCGCCGCCCCGGATTGCGAGAAACGGCGCGCTCAGGCTGCGCCCGTGTTCGCGAACCCGTGCAGAGCGGCTCGGGCGCGGGTGTAGCTCAATGGTAGAGCAGCAGCCTTCCAAGCTGAATACGAGGGTTCGATTCCCTTCACCCGCTCCAAATTGTACAATGGGTTAACGGCAGCGCGAGTGAGCCTTGCCGGGCGGCCTTCCACTTCGGAGCGAAATACGTAGGCGGCGAGACCTTGCTGCCGGACGCCAACCTTCTGCTTTTTCACCGCTTTTTCAGGCCATGCGGGCGACTTGCCGCGCCGCCGGGAGCGTGGCGGCCAATCGGCGAAAAACGGGGAAGCGGCATAGTCGAAAATACAAGTATGGACACGTTCGCGAGCGCAGGGACGCTCGCGTGTTGGCGGCCGCGATTTGCAGGCCCTAGTTTTTACGCTTCCAGTACGCTATATAGGAGCCGGGGCAAAGGGCCCGCACCAGGAAATCCAAAGGGCTTCGTGAAAACCTTAAGACTTTCAACGGCGATTGCCGCCCTGACCCTCACCGCCTCGACGACTTACGCCGCCGTGATCGACCTCAGCAACGTTCTGGGGCCGTCAGGGGGTTACACCAGTCAGGCGTATTACCAGAGTAGGCTTGGCAGTCAGCCGATGACCGCTGCTCAGCAAGCCTACGCCAATCAGGAAGATCAGTTGCGTCGGCTGGGCTATCTGTCGGAATTGGGCGGCAACATCGCGCTTGGCCAAGTCTTCTACCAAATAGCGTATGGTATAACTCCGCCTCCGTCTGCCCTCGACTTGGCTGGCGGGGGAAGTGACCTTCGCCCTCCTTCTACCACGCCAAGCGGCCTCGTCACTGGCGCTTCGGACGTGGGCTATACCGGTAGCGCCGTGACCGATGTCCTTACGGACGTGGACTATACGGGCGCCGGCGCGACCCTGACGGCCATTGCCGTACCGGAGGCATCGATCTGGGCGATGATGCTGCTCGGCTTCGCCGCCCTCGCCCACGCGGCGTGCCGCAAGCGTAGCAAGAGCCGGCTCGCGACGGCTAATTAGAGGCCGAGTTGATCTGCCAGATCCACGAGATCGCTCGCGACCATGTCCCAATTCTCCTCAGGCCTGAGATCGATCGTTTGTCCCGGGCCATGCTCCATTGGCCGGGGGATGAAGGCGGTCCGCAGCCCGCACCTGCGCGCAGCCGCCAGGTCGTTATTGTGCGCGGCGACGAGGCAGATCTGTTCAGGTTCGAGCATCAGCGGTTCGGCGTTGCGCAGATACGCTTCTGGGCTCGGTTTGTAGGCCTGGGCGACCTCCCGCGCCCAGAATGGCGTCCCACGGCAGCCCGGCGAGCTTCGCACAATTTGGCGGCTTCGCATCGGCTGAACGCACCGAGAGATGAATGTCGTCGGTCATCCCCGGCGCCGCTTTACCAGCCTTTCAGAACTACCAAGTAACGTTCGCATTTTTAGACCCTCGGCCGGACGCTGCAAGCCATGGGTGCGCAGCTCGCGACCTGCTCGCGTTTGCCCGGAGCTCAAAATGACCGTGGTTGCGACAAGCCCTCCGCTAAAGTCTCCTTTGGCGCGTTCGCGGCCCGAGCAAATTCTCAGTTCGCCGCTTACGGTCTACGCCATGGCGTTAGCCTGGACCCTGCTCGTTCGGTTTCCGCTTTTGCGTCTGGATGGAATCGACGAGGTCTTCTATGTCGAAGTCGCCCATCTTTGGACCAAGGGTGTTCTTCCCTACGTTGGCGCCTTTGATGTCAAGCCCCCCGGGTTTTTCTCTCTCGTCGCTGCGTCACAATTGGCGCTTGGTCCGACTCTCGCTTCGGCCCGCGCCGTCGGCGTCGCGCTCGACGCCGTAACAGCGACGGCGCTCTTCTTTCTTGGCCGATATTTTGGAGCGCCGCGAGTCGCCGTTTTCGCGGCTGTTGTCTACCCGCCTCTCTCCGAACTCGTGGCCTTCAACGATTTCTACAGCGCCCTTGGCGCGGTGACGACTGTCGCTTTTCTCGCGGCCTTGTCGCCCCTCGGCGTCTTCAGACGAGCCATGCTGGCGGGATTGGCGGCAGGAGCCGCATGTAGCATCAAGCAGACGACGGCGGCCGAGGCGATCGTTGTGCTCTTTGCTTTGGTTCGAGCGCCTGACGCCGCTGGACGTAGAACGACCGTCGCGGTTGCTTTTTTGCTCGCCGCTAGCGTCGTCCCAACTGGTTTCCTGGCCTATTTCGCTTGGCACGGCGCGGTCCGATCCCTGATCGACGCTGTCATTATGGGGGCGCTCAGGCGCCCTACGAGCGCTGCCGAAGGGTTCACGTTCCTTGATGGGGTCTTACGGTTTATGCCCTTGCACCGCAGCATCCTGCCGGTGTTCGTGGTTGCCTGCATCGGTGTAGCGCGCCATCGCCACCTTGCCAAATCTTTACCCGGAGCGCCGCTGCCTATCCTTGAGGGGTGGCTGCTTGCGGCCCTGCTTACGACTCTCGCGCAGCGATCGATGCACGTCGATTATATCAATCAGACACTTCCGCCCGCGCTGCTTCTGTCTGGCCTTTGCATGGATACCGCAGTTCCCGAGTTTCGCCGCGTGCCCAAATGGGCGCGCCTCGGCGCTCTCGCCCTTCTAAGCCTCGTTGTCGGCATTAAGAATTTTGGAGGGGATTTGACGAACCGTCATCCAACTCAAGCGATCGCTGAAGCGGCGATGGCGATCCGCGCCACGAAACCCTCCGGTGCAGACAGGCTTTTCGCGGTGAACCGAGGCCTCTGGGTCAACGCCGCGACCGACCTTGATCCCCCGACGCCCTATATCCATCCTTCTCATACCCTATGCGAGTTCGACCCGCGAAGCGGTCACGCGGTCAGCGACGCCCTTGCCGCAGCGCCGCGTTATATCGTCGTCGCCGATCGTCGCGTGCGGCTCTCCTGCGAACGTTCTGAGTCATGGGACCTGATCGCGGCGACGCTGCGCAACCGCTATCGGCTGATCGTGCACGCAGCGGAAGACAACGAATTCTACGATGTCTACGAACGCAACACTGCAAGCGAGCCTTGATTCGTCGGTTGTTGGAAAGGCGGGCGTCGAGTCCCGTCGGGGCTATGTCGGTCAGCTGCTTTCCAGGGAATACGAGCGTTCGATTCCCTCCCGCTCTTACGACCCATTCACCGAAGCGCGAAGGTGGCCGCGAGCCCAGTGTCCGCGCGTCAACGTCGATCGATTAGCCGTTCGGAAAGGGCGACAATCAGACGCCGAGGTGGTCGGCCAGATCCACGAGATCGCTCGCAACGATGTCCCAATCCTCTTCAGGCCTGAGATCGGTCGTTTGTCCCGGGCCATGCTCCGTCGGCCGGGGGATGAAGGCGGTCCGCAGCCCGCACCTGCGCGCCCCGGCAAGATCGTCATTATGCGCGGCGACGAGACAGACCTGCGCGGGCTCAAGCATCAGCGTTTCGGCGGTGCGCAGATAGGCCTCCGGGGCCGGCTTGTAAGCCTGGGCGACTTCCGCGCCCAGAATGGCGTCCCAGGGCAGGCCGGCGCGCTTGCCCATGTCCAGCATCAGTCGGATGTTGCCGTTCGACAGGGGCGCGATGATGAACCGGCGCTTGAGCCGCGTAAGGCCGGGAACCGAGTCCGGCCAGGGCTCCAGCCAATGCCAGGCGAGGTTCAGCGCATCGAGTTCGGCAGGCGGAACCGAGGGGGGATCGATGCCGAACTCCGGCAGCGCGCCTTCGAGGTTTTCCCGATGCAGGACATCCAGGCGGACGAAAGGGCGGCGGCCAGAACGGACCTCCTCCATCGCCGGTGAATAGCGCCGCCGCCATGCGTCGGCGAAGGCGGCCGGTTCGGCGCTCGGCGCATAGCGGGCAAGGAACGGAGTCGATTCCCGCGCCACGCCGCTGCGCCAGTCGACGACCGTGCCAAAGACATCGAAAACGAGCGCCTGAACGTCGGCGAAGGCCTGCATAATACGCCGCGGTCGCCTATTGCAGGCGATCCTTGATCTTGTCGAGCCCCGCGCGGGCGCAGGCGTCGTCCAGCTTGCCGCCGGGCGCGCCCGCGGCTCCGATCGCGCCGATGATTTCGTCGCCGAGTTTGATCGGGACGCCGCCGCCGAAGAACATCACATGTGGCAGTTTGGCGAGGGGCAGAATCGAATCCTCGCCCTTGGCCCGTTCGGAAAGGGCAAGCGTGTCGTTCTTGAACGAGGCGGCGGTATAGGCCTTGGCGAGAGCGCTATCGAGCGAGTGGGCGCCGACGCCGTCGCCGCGCAGGGTGGCGATGATCACGCCATCGGCGTCCACAACTTGCGCCGTCTCGTGATAGCCTTGTTTCGCACAGGCCGCGACCGTCTCGCTCGCCGCCTCGACCGCGAGCGCCGCGGGTATCCGGTGCGTCGGCAACGTCTGCGCCTGCGCAACCGAGCCCATCGACGCAACGGCGCTGAGCGCGGCAAAAATTCTACGATCGATCATGACGCTCCTCCCGATCCGACGCCTCGACGCGAGCGATAAGCGCCCGAAGCGAACATCGCATAACTGGCGCTTACGAATCCATCTTCAACGCGGCGATGAAGGCTTCCTGCGGGATGTCGACCTTGCCGAACTGGCGCATCTTCTTCTTGCCGGCCTTCTGCTTCTCGAGCAGCTTGCGCTTGCGGGTGGCGTCGCCGCCATAGCACTTGGCGGTGACGTCCTTGCGCAAAGCCCGGATCGTCTCGCGGGCGATGATCTTGCCGCCGATCGCCGCCTGGACCGGGATCTGGAACATGTGCGGCGGGATGAGGTCCTTCAGCTTCTCGACCATCGTTCGGCCGCGCGCCTCGGCGCGATCGCGGTGGACGAGCATGGATAGCGCGTCGACCGGCTCGGCGTTGACCAGGATCGACATCTTCACCAGATCGCCGGCGCGATAGTCGGTGAGCTGATAGTCGAACGAAGCGTAGCCCTTGGAGATCGATTTCAGGCGATCGTAGAAGTCGAAAACGACTTCGTTGAGCGGCAGCTCGTAGACCACCATCGCCCGTTTTCCCACGTAGTTGAGGTCGAGCTGGACGCCGCGCCGGTCCTGGCAAAGTTTGAGGATCGCGCCGAGGTAATCGTCGGGGGTGAGAATGGTCGCCTTGATCCACGGCTCCTTGATCTCGGCGATCTTGACCACGTCCGGCATGTCGGCCGGATTGTGCAGCTCGATCTCCGACTTGTCGGTGAGCGCGATCTTGTAGATGACCGATGGCGCGGTCGCGATGAGATCGAGGTTGAACTCGCGTTCCAGCCTCTCCTGGATGATCTCGAGATGCAGGAGCCCGAGAAAACCGCAGCGAAAGCCGAAGCCGAGCGCCGCAGACGTCTCCATCTCGTAAGAGAAGCTTGCGTCGTTGAGCCTGAGCCTGCCCATCGCCGCCCGCAAATCCTCGAAATCGGCCGCATCGGTCGGGAAGAGGCCGCAGAAGACGACAGGCTGCGCTGGTTTGAATCCGGGCAGCGCCTCATGCGTGGGGCGCCGCTCGTCGGTGATCGTGTCGCCGATACGCGTGTCCGCGACCTGCTTGATCTGGGCGGTGATGTAGCCGATCTCGCCCGGGCTAAGCGCGGCGATCTCCATCATCTTCGGCCGGAAGACCCCGATGCGGTCGACTTCGTAGACGGCGTCCGCGGCCATCATGCGGATGCGCGAGCCCTTCTTAAGCGTCCCGTCAATCACGCGAATAAGGACGACGACGCCGAGATAGGCGTCGTACCAGGAATTGACGAGGAGCGCCTTAAGCGGAGCGCGACTCGTCGCCCTTGGGCGGCGGCAGGCGCTTGACGATCGCCTCGAGCACGAGATCGATGTTGAGGCCGGTCTTGGCCGAGATCGACACGGCGTCCGAGGCGTCGAGGCCGATCACGTCCTCGATCTGCTCCTTGATCCGATCGGGCTCCGCGGCGGGCAGGTCGATCTTGTTGAGCACGGGCACGATCTCATGCCCCGCGTCGAGGGCGTGATAGACGTTCGCCAGCGTCTGCGCCTCGACCCCCTGGCTCGCGTCGACCACCAGGAGCGAGCCCTCGCAGGCGGCCAGCGACCGCGACACCTCGTAAGCGAAGTCGACGTGGCCGGGCGTGTCCATGAGGTTGAGGATATAGGGCTTCCCGTCCTCGGCCCGGTATTCGAGGCGCACGGTCTGCGCCTTGATGGTGATGCCGCGCTCGCGTTCGATGTCCATGGAATCGAGCACCTGCTCGACCATGTCGCGCGCTGCCATCGTGCCCGTCTGCTGGATGAGACGGTCGGCCAGCGTCGACTTGCCATGGTCGATATGGGCGATGATCGCGAAGTTGCGGATATTCTCGATAGAGTGGGCGGTCATGGCGCGCGGGATAGCAGGGCGCGAAGGGCAAGGGAACGGGATTCGAGCTTGAAGCGCGCTCGACGCCCGGTTTGCTCCGTGCCGTCCCCTCTCCAACGGGAGAGGGGTAGGGGTGAGGGTTCCCTCATCCGTCCGCGCCATTGCCCGTCCAGAAGGACGGGCGTCCTTCCGGACGCCCTATGGCGGGGCTACCTTCTCCCCTGAGGGAGAAGGGTTGCTCGTGCGTCGACGGCAACGCGACGAACCTATTCCGCCGCCATGGCTAGGGGCGCCTTGCTGTAGACGAGGTCGAAGCGGTCGAGGTTCATGACCTTGGCCCACGCCTTGGCGAAGTCCTTGGCGAACTTCTCTTTCCCGTCGGACGACCCATAGACCTCGGCCAGCGCCCTCAGCTGCGCGTGCGAGCCGAAGATGAGATCCGCGCGCGTCGCGGTCCACTTGACCTCGCCCGACTTCCGGTCGCGTCCCTCGTAGACGCCTTCCGAGCCTTCGGCCTGCTTCCATTCCGTGCTCATGTCGAGCAGGTTTGCGAAGAAGTCGTTGCTCAGCGTCCCCGGCCGCTTGGTGAACACGCCGTGCTTCGACCCGCCGGCATTGGCGCCGAGCACGCGCAGGCCGCCGACCAGAACGGTCATTTCCGGCGCGGTCAGCGTCAGCAACTGCGCGCGGTCGATCAGGTTTTGCTCGGGCTTGAGCATCTGCTTACCGCGGGTGTAGTTGCGGAACCCGTCCGCGGTCGGCTCGAGCGGCTCGAAGGACTCGACGTCGGTTTCCTCCTGCGAGGCGTCCATCCGGCCAGGGGTGAAGGGGACCTTCACATCCACGCCGGCGTCCTTGGCGCGCCTTCTCGACCGCCGCTGAGCCGCCGAGAATGATCAGGTCGGCGAGCGAGACCTTCTTGCCTCCGGAGGCCGAGGCGTTGAACGCTTTCTGGATCTCCTCGAGCTTGCCAAGAACCTTGGCCAGTTGCGCGGGCTGGTTCACGTCCCAGTCCTTCTGCGGCGCAAGCCGAATGCGCGCGCCGTTGCCGCCGCCGCGCTTGTCGCCGCCGCGGAAGATCGAGGCCGACGCCCAGGCGGTCGAGACCAGTTCGGACACCGAAAGGCCCGAGGCGAGGATTTTCGCCTTGAGATCGGCGATGTCCTTCTCCCCGATCAGCGGATGGTTCACGGCCGGGATCGGGTCCTGCCAGATCAGGCGTTTCCTTCGGCACGAGCGGGCCGAGGTAGCGGACGATCGGGCCCATGTCGCGATGGGTGAGCTTGAACCACGCGCGGGCGAAAGCGTCCGCAAATTGGTCCGGATGCTCGAAGAAACGGCGCGAGATCTTTTCGTAAGCTGGGTCCATGCGCAAGGCGAGGTCGGTGGTGAGCATCGAGGGCGAGCGCCGCTTCGACGGATCGTGCGGGTCCGGCACCGTGCCGGCGCCTGCGCCGCCTTTCGGGGTCCACTGAAAAGCGCCCGCCGGGCTCTTCGTCAGCTCCCATTCGAAGCCGAACAGGTTCTGGAAGAAGTTGTTGCTCCATTTCGTCGGCGTCTGGGTCCAGATGACCTCGAGACCGCTGGTGATCGCGTCATTGCCTTTGCCGGAGCCGAATTTGTTCTTCCAGCCGAAGCCCTGGTCTTCGATCGCCGCGCCTTCCGGCTCGGGGCCGACATTGATTTTTGCGTCCGCCGCGCCGTGGGTCTTGCCGAAGGTGTGGCCGCCGGCGATCAGCGCGACCGTTTCTTCGTCATTCATAGCCATGCGCTTGAACGTTTCGCGAATGTCGCGCGCCGAGGCCGAATGGATCCGGCTTGCTGTTCGGGCCTTCGGGATTGACGTAAATCAAGCCCATCTGCACCGCGCCAAGCGGATGCTGCAGCTCGCGGTCGCCGAAATAGCGATCATCCGCCAGCCACTCGCCTTCCGGGCCCCAATAGATGAAATCGTCGGGCTCCCAGCTATCCGTGCGCCCGCCAGCGAAGCCAAACGTCTTGAGGCCCATCGATTCGAGAGCGACGTTGCCTGTGAGGATCATCAGATCCGCCCACGAGATCTTGCGGCCGTATTTCTGCTTGATCGGCCACAACAGGCGCCGCGCCTTGTCGAGGCTCGCGTTGTCGGGCCAGCTGTTGAGCGGCGCAAAGCGCTGCTGCCCATATCCGGCGCCGCCGCGGCCATCGTGGACGCGGTAGGTGCCCGCGCTGTGCCACGCCATCCGGATGAAGAGCGGCCCGTAATGGCCGAAGTCCGCCGGCCACCAGTCCTGCGAGTCGGTCATGAGCGCGCGCAGGTCACTGATGACGGCGTTCAGGTCGAGGCTCTCGAATTCCTTGGAATAGTCGAACTCTTCGCCCATCGGATCGACGAGGGGCGAATCGTGTTGCAGACCCTTGAGGTTCAGCTGCTCCGGCCACCAGTCGCTGTTCGCGAACGCCCGCATCGCGTCCGATTTTTCAGCATACTTGCCCTCGCGCTCGCCGCCGCCCGCAACCGGGCATTTGCTTTCACTCGTCATGCTTTCCTCCAACCGTGTTCAGCTTCTCGCGCCGTCGAAGATCCAGATGATGGGGCGCGATGATAGTCATCGCTTGTGGCGTTGAGCGTCACTTCCATCTCGTGCGCTTGTCGATAAGCTGCGTCACCCCATAGGTCCAATCGATTGTCCCTTGACAAGTGATCGGCCTCACCGATCTTTTGCCCATGAACCTTCGAGACCTCGAATATGTGGTCGCGGTCGCCGATTGTGGCCATTTCGGCCGCGCGGCGGCAGCGTGCAACGTAAGTCAACCGACGTTGAGCGGTCAAATCCTCAAGCTTGAGGCGGAGCTCGGTCTTCGCCTGTTCGACCGCGAGGGCCGTGGCGCTCGCGTCAGCGACCGGGCGGCGACCGTCGTGGCGCAGGCGCGCGCGACGCTGGCCGCGGCGGCTGGGGTCGGCGCCGCCGCCGATGCGGCGCGTGATCCCTTCGCCGGCGAACTGCGCATCGGCGTCATCACGACCGTTGCGCCCTATTTGCTGCCGATCGCCCTGCCGGGGCTCGCCGAGGCGCTGCCGCAGACGCCGCTCTATCTGGTTGAGGATCTGACCGACCGGCTTCTTCAGCGCTTGCGCGACGGCGCCCTCGACGCGGTGGTCATCGCGACCGACCCGCGAGACGCCAGGCTGGCGTCGACCGAGCTTTACGATGAGCCTTTCTTCCTTGTCTTTTCCGGGCGTATGAAAAAGCGCGGACGCGTCTCGATTGGCGTCGAGGAGATCGATCCGAGTACTCTTCTGCTGCTGGCCGAGGGGCATTGTCTGCGCGATCAGGCGTTGGCGCTCTGTCATGCGGCGGAGAGGACGGCGCTCGGCGCCGACGTCCGGGGGACGAGCCTCGAGACGTTGCGCCATCTCGCTTCGGCCGGGCAGGGGGCGACGCTCGCGCCCCTTCTCGCCTACGCCGATTGGCGGCGCTCGGGCGCCAGGATCGCGGGCTTGAAGATTGTTGGCGACGGCGCATCGCGCCTGGTCAGGCTCGTCTTCAAGCGCGGCTCAGCCCGGGAGGCTGCGCTCGAGGCGCTGGCCGCGTCGTTGCGGTCGACGGCCGGCGCAGCCTTGGCGAAGTGTTTGCGTGAAACCGAAGTGCATTTGAAGCGCCTTTAAGGGCCGGTTGGCTCGTGGCGAAACAAGCTGTCTCGCCAAGCCGTCTCGCATCGTCATCTGGCCACGCATCGAGGCGACACGCCGCGAGCGCCCGCAATGGGTTGCGCCTGCAAAACGCCTATGTTAGGCAACCCAGCCTTTCGGGCAGGCTTTAGCCGAGCGCTCAATTTTGAGCGCGGAATTGTCAAGAATTTCCGGGGTTCGGGCGGCCTTCGGAGAGTCGGCGCGGCGGAGCTTAATCGTCATCTGAGGTGGCGGCGTGGCAGAGGAAGACACGGTTGTTTCCGGCGTGGCCGGACGTTACGCGTCCGCCCTGTTTTCGCTCGTCCAGGACCAACGCGAGGGCCAGGCCGTCGCAGAGGCGCTGGGGAGATTTGACGCCCTCATCGCCGAAAGCCCTGATCTGGAACGGCTGGTGCGGAGCCCCGTGTTTTCGGCGGCGGACCAGCTCAAGGCCCTCGACGCCATCCTCGCGCAGGCGGGAATTGGCGGCATGGCGGCGAATTTCCTGAAACTCGTGGCGACGAAGCGCCGGCTGTACTTCGTCCGCGAAATGATCGCGGACTATCGTAAGCTGTACGACACGTCCCGGGGCGTGACGCGGGCTGAAGTCACCAGCGCCGCCGCCTTGACCGATGCGAACGTCGCCTCGCTCAAAGAGTCGCTGCGCGCCGCTTCCGGCGGCCGGGAAGTCGATCTCGACATGAAGGTCGATCCTTCGATCATCGGCGGCTTGATCGTCAAGCTTGGGTCGCGCATGGTCGACGGCTCGCTCAAAACCAAACTCAACGCAATTCGCCTTGCCATGAAAGAGGTCGGCTGATGGATATCCGCGCCGCTGAAATTTCCTCGATCCTCAAGACTCAGATCGCCAACTTCGGCGCTGAGGCGCAGGTCACCGAAGTCGGACAGGTGCTGAGCGTCGGCGACGGCATCGCGCGCGCTTACGGCCTCGACAAGGTTCAGGCCGGCGAGATGGTCGAATTCGAGAACGGCGCGCGCGGCATGGCGCTCAACCTCGAGAGCGACAATGTCGGCATCGTCATTTTCGGCGGCGACCGTGAGATCAAGGAAGGCCAGACGGTCAAGCGCACCGGCGCCATCGTCGACGTGCCGATCGGCAAGGAGCTTCTCGGCCGCGTCGTCGACGCGCTGGGCAATCCGATCGATGGCAAAGGCCCGATCAACGCCTCAAAACGCGCTCGCGTCGACGTCAAGGCGCCCGGCATCATTCCCCGCAAGTCGGTGAACGAGCCGATGGCGACCGGCTTGAAGGCGATCGACAGTCATGATTCCGATCGGTCGCGGCCAGCGCGAGCTCATCATCGGGGATCGGCAGACGGGCAAGACCGCGATCACGCTCGACACCATTCTCAATCAGAAGTCGCTGAACCAGGGCACGGACGAATCGAAGAAGCTCTATTGCGTTTACGTTGCGATTGGGCAGAAGCGTTCGACGGTTGCGCAGTTCGCCAAGGTTCTGGAGGAGCACGGCGCGCTCGAATACACGATTATCGTCGCGGCCACGGCCTCGGACCCGGCCCCGATGCAATTTCTTGCGCCGTTTTCCGGCTGCGCGATGGGCGAGTTCTTCCGTGACAATGGCATGCACGCGGTCATTGTTTACGATGACCTCTCGAAGCAGGCGGTCGCCTATCGCCAGATGTCGCTCTTGCTGCGCCGCCCGCCGGGCCGCGAAGCCTATCCCGGCGACGTGTTCTATCTGCACTCCCGCCTGCTCGAGCGCGCCGCCAAGCTCAACAAGGACAACGGGTCGGGCTCGCTCACCGCGCTGCCCATCATCGAGACGCAAGCCAACGACGTCTCGGCCTACATTCCGACCAATGTCATCTCGATCACCGATGGTCAGATCTTCCTGGAAACGGATCTGTTCTACCAGGGCGTCCGGCCCGCGGTGAACGTCGGTCTTTCGGTTTCGCGCGTGGGTTCCGCGGCGCAGACCAAGGCGACCAAGAAGGTCGCGGGCAGGATCAAAGGGGAACTCGCTCAATATCGCGAAATGGCGGCGTTCGCCCAGTTCGGCTCCGATCTCGACGCGGTCACTCAACGCCTGCTCAATCGTGGCGCGCGTCTGACTGAGCTTCTCAAGCAGCCGCAGTTCTCGCCGCTCAAGATGGAAGAGCAGGTCTGCGTCATCTATGCCGGCGTGAACGGCTTCCTCGACAAATTGCCGCTCGACAAGGTTCGGCCGTTCGAAGACGGACTCCTCAGTTTCCTGAGGGCGAAGAACCCGGATATCCTGGATTCGATCCGCTCCTCGAACGATCTGACGAATGACGTCGAAGCCAAGCTCAAGTCGGCGGTCGAAATCTACGCCGGGACCTTTGCGTAAGATGAGCCGATTCCTCACCAAGCCGTGCGACGCTCCTCGAGCGGGCGCCCGTGGAGGCGTTAAGCGATGCCGTCGCTAAAGGAGCTTCGGAACCGGATCGCGTCGGTCAAGTCGACGCAGAAGATCACCAAGGCCATGCAGATGGTCGCGGTGTCGAAGCTGCGTCGCGCGCAAGGCGCGGTCGAAGCGGCGCGTCCCTATGCTGAGCAGGTCGAAACGGTGCTGACGAATCTGGCCGGCGCCGCGACCGATGGTCAGGGCCCGCGCCTGTTGGTCGGCAGCGGCGCGGACCAGACTCATCTCCTCCTCGTATGCACGGGCGAGCGCGGGCTGTGCGGCGCCTTCAACACCGCGATCGTGCGCCTTGCGCGCGAGAGGGCCAATTCGCTTGCGGGGCAAGGCAAGACGGTCAAGATTTTTTGCGTCGGCAAGAAAGGCTATGATCAGCTTCGCCGCACACATGAGCGGCAGATCCTGGAGCTGATCGACCTGCGCGCCGTGCGTACGATCAACTATGCGACAGCCAAGCCGATCGCCGACAAGGTGATCGCGCTGTTCGAGAACGGCGAGTTCGACGTCTGTACGCTCTTCTACTCGCGCTTCAAGTCGGTGATCGCCCAGATCCCCACCGCCCAGCAGCTGATCCCGCCGGAACTTGGCTCAAAGGATGAGAACGCGCCGGTTTACGACTACGAGCCTGACGAGGGAGAAATCCTCGCCGAGTTGCTTCCGCGCGCGGTCAGCGTGCGCATTTACCGTGGACTGCTCGAAAATGCGGCCTCGTTCTTCGGCGCGCAGATGAGTGCGATGGACAACGCCACCCGCAACGCGGGCGAAATGGTGCAAAAGTACACGCTTCGCTACAACCGCACCCGCCAGGCGATGATCACCAAGGAATTGATCGAGATCATCTCCGGCGCCGAGGCGCTCTGACCGGACCTCGCGCCTTCAGCGGCGCAAGATCGAAGACTACGAGGACGAAGACCAATGGCGAATATCGCGAATGCCACCGGCCGGATCACTCAAGTAATCGGCGCCGTCGTCGACGTGAAGTTCGACAGCTATCTGCCGCCCATTCTCAATGCGCTGGAGACGACCAATAACGGCAATCGCCTCGTGCTCGAAGTTGCGCAACATTTGGGCGAGAACACCGTGCGCTGCATCTCCATGGACATCTCCGAGGGTCTGGTGCGCGGCCAGGAAGTCACGGACACCAACGGGCCGATCTCGGTGCCGGTCGGCGAGGGCACGCTCGGGCGCATCATGAATGTGGTCGGCGAACCCGTGGATGAAGCCGGGCCGATCAAGATGGACGAGCGCCGCGCCATCCATCAGCCCACTCCGTCCTATGTCGAGCAATCGACCGATGCGCAGATTCTCATCACCGGCATCAAGGTCGTGGACCTGCTCGCGCCTTACGCCAAGGGCGGCAAGATCGGGCTGTTCGGCGGCGCGGGCGTCGGCAAGACGGTGCTCATCCAGGAATTGATCAACAACGTCGCCAAGACCCATGGCGGCAATTCGGTATTCGCCGGCGTCGGCGAGCGCACCCGCGAGGGCAACGACCTCTATCACGAGTTCATCGAATCGAAGGTGAACGCCGATCCGCATGATCCCGACTCGGACGTCAAATCGAAATGCGCGCTGGTGTTCGGCCAGATGAACGAACCGCCTGGCGCACGTATGCGCGTTGGACTGGCTGGCGTCACTGTCGCCGAGCATTTCCGCGACCAGGGCCAGGACGTGCTCTTGTTCATCGACAACATCTTTCGTTTCACCCAGGCCGGTTCGGAAGTCTCCGCGCTGCTTGGCCGCATTCCGTCCGCGGTCGGCTACCAGCCGACGCTCGCCACCGACATGGGAGCGTTGCAGGAGCGTATCACCACCACGACCAAAGGCTCGATCACCTCGGTGCAGGCGATCTATGTCCCCGCGGACGATCTGACCGACCCGGCGCCGGCGACCTCGTTCGCCCACCTCGACGCGACCACGGTGCTGTCGCGCGCGATCTCGGAAAAGGGCATTTATCCCGCCGTCGATCCGCTCGAACTCGACTTCGCGCATGCTAACCGCCGCGATTGTGGGCGAGGAGCACTACAATGTCGCCCGCCAGGTGCAGCAGGTCCTGCAGCGCTACAAGGCGCTGCAGGACATTATCGCGATCCTTGGCATGGACGAATTGTCGGAAGAGGATAAGCAGATCGTCGCGCGGGCGCGCAAGATCGAGCGCTTTCTGTCTCAGCCCTTCGACGTCGCCGCCGTCTTCACCGGCACGCCCGGCGTGCAGGTCAAGATCGAAGACACCGTCAAGGGCTTCAAGGGTATCGTCGAAGGCAAGTACGACAATCTGCCCGAGGCCGCCTTCTACATGGTCGGCACGATCGAGCAGGCCGTCGAGAAGGCGAAGAAGCTCGCGGCAGAGGCCTAATCAGAACCGCATTCGAGGACGGCCCATGCCGACGACTTTCCACTTCGAGCTCGTGTCGCCGGACAAGATGCTCTTCAACGGCTCCGCTCAGGCGGTGCTCGTGCCAGGCGCCGAAGGCGACTTCCAGGTGCTCAGCGACCACGCGCCGGTGATGACCGCGATGCGCGCCGGAGTTGTCGGAATCGACGATGCTGAGGGCAAGCACAGTCGGGTTTTCGTGCGCGGAGGTTTTGCCGACGCGAGCAAAGCAGGTCTCATCTTGCTCGCGGAAACCGCGATCCCGTTCGAGGATCTGAGCGCCGACAAGCTCGGTGAGGAGATCACGAACGCGGAGGAAGATCTCGCTGACGCGAAGGACGACCAGAAGCAACTCGCGCAAGAGAAGCTCGACCGCCTGCGCGAGCTGAAGGACGTTATCAAGGTTTAGGCTGGCAAGTTTCGCTGCGCCATGCAGCAACGGCTTACGGCCATCCTCCCCTGCAACGATCTCGATGCCGCAGAGGCGTTTTTCGCGCGGCTGGGATTTCAGCGTAACCAGGGCGGCCTCGATGATAGCGCAGCAGTCGCGATAGGCTCGGCGGCAATCGTCTCGACGGGTCGAAGGGTGGCTGCAGCCGGTCCTGACGAAACTCTGGTGCGCGTCGGCTGGCCGACCCGCTCGCGCGGCAAGACGTGAAGCCGAGCGACAGCTCAATCGCGAAGCGGGAATGTCGGCGTCACGCGGCCTGACAAGACGGCGCCGATGACGCGCGAAGACTATGACACTTTTTGCGGCGGCCTGCCGCACGCAACGCATGTCGTCCAATGGGGCGATGCGAGCGTCTGGAAGATCGGCGGCAAGGTGTTTGCCATCGGCGGCTGGTCGCACGGCGATGAATTCGCCGTCAGCTTCAAATGCTCGAAGACGAGTTTCGCCATCCTTAGCGAATTGCAGGGCCTGCGGCCGGCTCCTTATCTGGCCTCTCGCGGACTTCTGTGGATGCAGCGCATCGACACGCGCTCTCTCAGCGACCATGATCTGAAGCCATATATCCGACAGAGCTACGCGATGATTCTCGCGGCGCTGCCCAAGAACTCAAGCGGCATTGAGGGCTCGCATTTGACGGCAACCGTCACCCCTTCCGACATCCGCGCGGCCCATGCGCGGATCCGCGAACATATTCGTCGCACGCCGCTCCTTGAGACCGCCTCGCCGATCGATCGCGCGCCGCCGCTGTCGCTCAAGCTCGAATGCCTGCAGGCGACAGGTTCATTCAAAGCGCGCGGCGCCTTTCACAATCTCCTCACGCGACCCGCATCCGCGGCCGGTTGCGCCACCGCTTCGGGCGGCAATCACGGCGCCGCCGTCGCCTTCGCCGCCCAGAAGCTCGGGGTCCGAGCGCGCGTTTTCGTTCCGGAAATCGCATCGCCCGCCAAGATCGCGAAGATCAAGGCTTACGGCGCGGAAGCGATGATTGGAGGCGCGGCCTATGCCGAGGCCCAGGAGTGGTGCGACGCGTATGTCGCCGAGAGCGGCGCGCTCTTAATTCATCCTTACGACGCAGTGGAGACGATCGCCGGCCAGGGGACCGTGGCCCTCGAGTGGGAGGAGGACCTCGAGCGACTGGGGCTTAAGAAGCTCGACACGGTCCTCATTGCGGTCGGCGGCGGCGGGCTTATCGCCGGTGTCGCCGCCTGGTTTCAAGGCGGCGTCAAGGTCGTCGGCGTCGAGCCGGAAGGTTCGCGCGCGCTTCACGCCGCGCTGGAGGCGGACAAGCCGGTTGACGTGACCATCAACTCGCTCGCCGCGGATTCGCTGGGCGCAAAGCGGGTTGGCGAACTCGATTTCGATATCGCCAGGAGGTTCGTCAGTGGCGTCGTCCTGGTCAACGACGCGGCCATCGCCGAGGCGCAGCGCCGGCTGTGGGCGGACCATTCCATCATCGCCGAGCCGGGTGGCGCGGCGGCCTTCGCCGCCATCGCCAGCGGCGCCTATCGGCCGGAGCCTCACGAGCGGGTCGGGGTTCTCGTTTGCGGTTCCAATGCCGATCTCAATACGTTCGCAAAGACGGTCGCGGCTGGCGCGGCGCCTTAAGAGATTTGCGAACGCCGCGGCGCTCGCCTGCTTACGCCAGCGGAAAAAACTTGGTCAAAACATAGATCCAGACGATGAGCGTGCCGATCGAGCACAATGTCGTGAGAGAGATGGTCGCGGCGACGGTCGCCTCCTCGCAGTGATATTCGCCGGAAAGGATGTAGACCGTCTTGGCGGTCGGAACCGCCGCGCATACGACCGCGGCGGTGAGGGTGAGGGGCTCGAGCTTAAGCGCGATCGAGAGGCCGAGGACGATGAGCGGCATCAGTCCGAGCTTGACCGCCGCGAGCGCGGCCGAGCGGCCAATGTTGGACCGCAGGCCCTCGATCGACACGCCAAGGCCGATGGCGAAGAGAGCGCAGGCCGTCAAGGCGTCCGCCAGTATTTGAAGATAGGCGCTGACCGGTCCGGGCATGGGAACGCCTGCAGCAGCCCAGGCGATCCCGACCAAGGTCGACAGCACCATGGGATTCAGGATCACGTGGCGAGCGAGCTTCCAAGGCGCGAAGACCGATCCGCCCGAGCCATGGGGATCAAGCTCCTGCATGAGCACCGCCGCGGGGAACATGACCACCGCGACGAACACCGTCGCGATCGCCGCGGGCAACACCGCCGGCGCCCCGTAAGTCGCCTGAAGAACCGGAAGGGCGACGAAGCCGGTATTCGTCATCGAGGCGGCCCATCCCAGCATGGCCGCGCCTGCAAGCCCTTGGCCGCCGAAAGCGCGCAACGCCGCAAAGACAATCACGAAGCACAACAGGGACCCGCCGCCAAACGCAACCAGAAAGCGCCACGCCAGGAGGGATCGCGCCGGCTCGTGCGCGATCGTGACAATCAGCAGCGCTGGCATCGCGACGTTATAGGCGAAGTGGATCAAGGCGTCGGACAGGTCGCGCGCGACATATCCCAGATAGCCGGCGAGCCATCCGGTCACGATCACCGCGAACACCGGCAAGATGAGATCGGCGACTTGCATTGTCCTCAAGCCGAGCGCCTGGGCCAACTCGGCACACTGCTATCGCCTTCCAACAATGTCCACGCTGATTTGCGCAGAAGCAGACGCAGGCGCTCAGACGAAACGTTGGCCAGAGCCAATCGCATTGGGTTCGAACCGCGGTCGTCATTGCGAGCGATCGGGCGTCGAAAGACGCCCGTCCTTCCGGACGGGCTATGACGGAGCAGATTTCGTCCGTTCAGCCGTTGCGATGCCGTGGAGCCCGAACTATTGTCCGCCCGCTTTCCGCCAAGGCCGTTCGAGCCTTGGGACGCATTGGGGCGTAGCCAAGTGGTAAGGCAGCGGATTTTGATTCCGCCATCCGGAGGTTCGAATCCTCCCGCCCCAGCCAGTGTTATTAAGGTGAGCTATATCAGGTAATCCGCATTTCACGGCGCAGAAGCTGTGTGGGACAGCGGCTCGCATTTCTCAAGCATCGCCTTGCCTCGGCGCCGCAACCCTTCCATCATGCCGCGGGCAGGCTCTCGGACGTTCAACATGCCGACGCCCGCCGTCGCTCAAGGATTCGAGAGATCGCGGGATGAAGCTAGCAAACAAGGTCGCAATCGTAACTGGCGGGTCGCAGGGAATCGGCGAGGCCATAGCGCGGCGCTACGCGGCCGAAGGCGCGCATGTCGCGATCGTGTACAGCCGCAACGACGAGGCGGCGGCCGTCGTCGTCCGGGCTATCGAAAAAGATGGCGGCAGCGGAGCGTCCTTCAAGGCCGATTGCGCTGATTGCGCCGATATCGAGCGCCTGGCGACCGCCGTGGCCGACCGCTTCGGCGGCATCGACATTCTCGTCAATAACGCGGGCGTTTTCCGCACGACGCCGATCATGGACACGACGGAGGCGATCTGGGACGAGCAGATCGATCTCAATCTCAAGGGCGTGTTCTTCTGCTCGAAGGCCGTGATCCCCTATTTCCTTAGGCGCGGCGGCGGCAAGATCATCAATATCAGCTCGATCGCGGGTGTCGGCGCTTTCCCGAACTGTGCGGCCTATTGCGCCTCCAAGGGCGGCGTCGTGAACCTCACCAAGGCGCTGGCCGCTGAACTCGCTCATGAACAGATCAATGTGAACTCGCTCGCGCCCGGCAATGTCGCGACGCAGATCAATGCGCACCTACGCGGGCTTGGCCATGCGGACTACGAACGCCAAATGAGCGAACGCACGCCGACCCGGCGCTCCTTCATGGACCCGGACGACATGGCGGGCGCCGCAGTCTTTCTCGCGAGCGACAACTCCAAGGGCGTTCACGGCGCGGTACTGATGGTTGACGATGGCTGGGCTGCTTGAGGACGATCAGCCGTCCGCGGCGCCTCGAAGCTTTGGTAGCCAGGATGCAAGCGTAGCTTAGGCTGCTGCTTTGAGATCGAGCTGGAGCGCGCGCCCATTCTCCACCACCAGCTTGCCGTCGAGCGCCACGTTACAGCGGCGCATGGGAATGTCGATGTGGCAGGCCGTGTCGCGCGCGCCGCCGGCCTCGGTGTTGGGTCCGAGCGAGAACAGGAAATTTCCGGCAAAAGCGCGGGCGTCCATGCCCATCGTCGCCTCGCGGTCGTATTGTTCCATCGTCGACCAGCGGGCGCGCGGCTGGAGGCCCCAGCCGAGATGCGAGACGGCGTAGGCTTCCGGGTCATCAAACGAGGCGATGTAGTCTTCCAGCAATTCCGCGTCGAGGCCGCCTTCGATCGCGCGAACGTAGCCGCCTGAAACCGTCATGCGGATCGGTTCGCGGACGTAGGACTTCTGCGGCAGCAGGATGTCGCCCCGGTCGAGCACGATCGCGCCGTCCGATGAGCCTTCGTTGGACCAGGTGGCGAGGAATCCACTCGGCCAATGGTCCCACCGGCCGGGCTCATCGACGAAACCATATTCAATCAGCAAGGGATATTGGCCCAGCGAACAATGGAAGTCGGTTCCGGCAGCGGAGGTCACGGCCATCGTCTTGGCTGCTCTAAGGAACTCGGACGCCTTCAACACCCGCTCCCGATCCTCCAGCGTCGGCACCATGCGCACCAGCACTTCGGGCGGCTCGGCCGCGAGCAGAATCCGTGACCCCGATTGCAGGATCTCCATCTGCTCGGGCGAGAAGAGGAGCACCATGAGGTCGATCACGAGATCGCTCGCCTTGAGAGCTGCGATTGCCGCCCGGTTTCCGGCGAGCGCCGTCTTGCCAACGTAGGCGAGCTTGTCTCGGCTGAGGGAACGCTCCGCGTTCATCGCGGGAAGGTCCAGTCTGTTGACCACAGCGCCCAGCGCGGTCGCCGCGATGACCGCGGTCTGCAGGGTCTGCGGATGTGTGGACGGATCGGTCAGGATCGTGACGATCTGACCGGGCTCGAGCTTGGACAGGGTCAGAACGCGACTCCAGGCGGAGATCAGTTCAGCGTCGCTTACGGCCATAGAGGGATCTCCTGCAGTTGGACTGTTGCGCGCGCGTTCAGCGCTGTTTGAGGCGCAGGCGATCGAGCACGACGCCCACGATGACGATGGCGCCGAGCACGATCATCTGGACGTATCCGTTCATCTGGGCGAGGTCCATGCCGTTCGAGAGGATCGTGACGAAGAGCGCGCCGAGCACGGCGGTGCCGACGCCCCCGGCCCCCGCCGTCAAACTTGTGCCGCCCACCACGGCCGCCGCGATCGCCTGCAGCGAAAGCGAGCCGCCAAGATTGGGCTCTCCCGATCCGGTCCGCGCCGTCAGCATGAGGGCTCCGATGGCCGAGAGGGTCGACGACAGAGGTAGGCGGTAAACAAGCAGGCGCCTGGTGGGCAGGCCGGCCGCGCCCGCCGCCCGCATGTTTGTGCCGATAAGGTAGAGTGAACGGCCGAACACGGTGTAGGTCAACGTCAGGTGCAACAGCGCGCCGATGATGACTGCAATGACGATCGCAACGGGGATGCCGAGCGGGCCGCCGCTGTAAAGCAATTGCGCGAAGAGATCCGGGACGCCCTGCACGGGCCGGCCGCCCGAGATCGTGGTCGCCACGCCGGTGACGATGTTGTAGCTGCCCACGTCGTCACAAAGGGGCTGACGCCGAGCGCGGCGATCAAAACGCCATTGAAAAGCCCCGCCGCCCAACCGAGCGCGAGACCGGCGAGAAGTCCAATAATCAACACGAGGACGGAGAGGCGCCGCTCCCCGTCAGCTTCGCCATCGCCAGAGCCGCGCCGACGCTGACCATCGACACGGTCGGACCGAGCGCAAGGTCGAAGCCGCGCGTGAGGATCACGACCGTCTGCGCCATTGCGAAAATGGGCGAGGTAGCTGGTCTGCTGAAGAATGTTGACGAGGTTCCCAGGCGACAGCACTCGGCTATCGATCGTCGCGAAGCCAAGAAGCAGAACGACAAGCGCGATCGGCAGGATCGCCCGGAAGATCGACAGGCGAAAGCGGGCGGCTCCGCCGCCACGCGACACCGTGCCGTCCGTGGCGTCAGTCACGAGCCTTCCTCCTGCGACGGCTGGCCACATCGAGCGCCACGGCCGCCACCATGATGATTCCAAGAAAGACCGGCTGAAGCCGCGAGTTGACGCGCAGAGATTCAGGGCATTTGTCAGAATTGTCAGGAACAGGGCGCTGACCGCCACGATCTCGACCCGTCCGACGCCGCCGCGCAGGCTCACGCCGCCGATCACCGCCGCGGCGATCGACTGCAACATCATGCGGTCGCCGCCGAAGCTCGCCTGACCGGAGCCGACCTGCGCGGTCAGCAGAACGCCGGTGAGGGCCGCAAGAAACCCGCATATGACATAGGTTGCGACCTCGTAGAGTTGAGTGGAGACGCCGGAGACGATGGCCGCGTCGGAATTGCCGCCAATGGCGTAGATGTAGCGCCCGAGTAGTGGTCCGCCTCTGTGACGAACGCCATGATCACGAGCGAACAGGGCAGTGCGACATAGACGGCGGTCGGAAGCCCGAAGCCACTGCGCCCGTCCGAAATCCTGTACGAAGGTCTTGGGCATGCCGTAGACGGGAATGCCGTTGGTGATCATCAACGCGACGCCGGCGGTTGCGGACATCGTGCCGAGCGTAACCACGAAGCCGCTGATCTTGAGCTTGGCGACGCAGAGTCCGTTGACGAGACCGACCGCGACGCCGCAGCCGAGGCTGGCCAGGACTCCCATGGCGATCGCGAGACCGGGTTGACTTGGATACGCCAGCGCGCCCCACGCCATGACTTTCGCCGCGACGACGCTGGCCAACGCGATCGATGGCGCCGACGGAAAGATCGAAGCCGCCCGCGATCAGCACGAGCGCCTGCCCACTGGCGACGACTGTCAGGAACGAGGCGTTGCGGAGAATATTGAGGATATTAATAACGCCGTAGAAATGAGGCTCAATGAGCGACATCACGACGACGACGATGAGGAGCAGGAGCGGCAGCAGCCCGGCCCCCGCGAGCCCCTTGCCAAACCGAGCCGCGAGACCCTCGCCTGGCCCCGGATTCAATGGCCGAGACGCTCATCGCGCGGCCGCCGCCGCGGGGCAAGTTCGTCCTTGAAAAAGGACGCGAGCACGTTGCTCTCCGTCTTCTTCTCGCCTTGCAACTCCGCCACGACGCGGCCTTGATGCATCACGTAGAGTCGATTGGACAGCGCAAGCGCCTCGGGAAGCTCCGAAGAGACAATGACCACCGCCGCGCCAGCTTCGACCAGTCGCTTCATGAACTCATAGACCTCAAGCTTGGCGCCGACGTCGATGCCCACGGTCGGCTCGTCGAAGAGAAAAATTGAGAGCTCGCGAGTCAACGCTCGCCCGAGCATCACCTTCTGCCGATTTCCGCCTGACAGCTTCGCGACCGCTCGCTCAATGTCCGGCGGCCGGAGCTTCAGCTGGTCCATGATCGGCTGAACGGCCGCTCGCTCAGCTGCGATGTTGAGCACGCCGAAACGCGCGAACGGGCTGAGGTCAAGCGCCGACATCGACACGTTTTCTCGAACGGGTAGCGACAGCGCGAGCCCTTCTGCGACACAATTCGCCGGGAAATAAGCGACCCCGCGCCGAAGACTGTCCCTCGGACGCGGCTGCTCGTAAGGTTCTGCTCGGAGGCGGATCGTTCCCCCTGCGATCGTTTCCAGCCCGTAGACGGCGCGCACCAGCTCCGACTTGCCGCAGCCGACCAGTCCGGCAATCCCGGTGATCTCGCCTGCGCGGGCGTAGAAGTTCGCGCCTGCGACGGCGCCGCCTTCGAGGACCAGTTCTTGCACATCCACGGCGATTTCACCGGGGGTATGAGCGATCTTGGGAAACAGAACGTCGATTTTCCGTCCGGTCATCAGTTCGACGAGTTCGCCGTCCGCGACGTTGTCCGCATTGAGAAGTCTTCACGAGGCGCCCATCGCGAAGGACGGTAATCCGATCCGCAAGCGCGCGGATCTCGCGCATGCGATGCGACACGTAGATAATCCCGACGCCCTCGCTCTTGAGCTTGGCGATCAGCTCGAAGAGACGCCCAGTCTCCCGTTCGGTCAGGGAGGCTGTCGGCTCGTCAAGAATAAGCAGCTTCACGTCGCCGAGCAGAGCCTTGGCGATTTCGGTCATCTGCTGGTGAGCGCGCGAGAGATCGTCGACGCGCTTGTTGGTATCAAGGCTGAAGCCGAGCTCGTCGATCAACTTGCGGGCGGCCCGACGCATTCGGCCGGCATCCAGCACGCCGCTTGCCGACATTTCGCGCCCTAGGAACAGGTTGTCCTCGACCGTGAGACTCGGAACGAGGGAGAACTCCTGAAACACCGGGCTAATCCCGATCGCGCGCGCCCGATGCGGCGTCAGATTGTGAATCTCCTGACCATTGTATCGGAATTCGCCGCCGTCCGGCGCGAAAATACCTGCGATCACGTTGATCAGCGTTGACTTGCCAGCCCCGTTCTCGCCGAACAGGACGTGCAGTTCGCCCGGGCGCAGATCGAAATCGACGCTGTCCAGCGCCAGCACCCCGGTGAAGCGCTTGGTGATGCCTCGGAGCCGCAAGAGCGGCTCTGAGGAAGTGTTTCGGCCCGCGGATGGAGGAGGCCTCGCCGTCGAATCGGACATCAAGGATCCCACTTCGACAGCGGGCATTGCCCTTACTGCTTCACCGAATATACAGGCGTCCAGGTTCCCGGCGCCAGCACCAGGTCCATATGGATCTTGTCCTCACCGCCCTTCAAGACCACGTCTGGCAAGGGCTGAACAAAAGACATGACTGGCTTCTTCTCAATCAGTCGCACCGCCTGATCGATCGAGATGGCGCCTTCGGCGACCGGATACTGGGTCGCGAAGGCCATGATATCGCCCCGCTTCAGCGCGTCGAGCATGGCCTGGTTCTCATAAGACGATATGATCTTGATGTCGCTACGGCCAGCTTCGGCCACCGCGCCGATGGCGGCTTCGGCGGTCGGAGCCGTGCCCCAGATGACGTTCATGCTGGGATAGGCCTGCAGCGCGTCCTGAATCAGCTGAAGCTGCACGGCGACCCCGCTGTCGCCGAACTTCTCGCCGAGAATCTTCACCGCCGGGCTGGTGGCCGCGGCGGCTTTGAATCCGTCATTGAAGGATTCCGCCCAGCCCGACCCGGCAGGACCGGGGAACGTGACGACATTCGCCTTCTCGTCGCTCTTCAGGCTTTTGACGAGTGCTTCGCCGGTCATGGATCCCATCTGTTTGAAGTCGACGAAAACGGCGGCAGGAAGCGCGCCGGGAGTGGTCGGATTGGCGACGCCGATCACCGGAATGCCCTTGGCCTTGGCCTCGGCGAATTTCTTGCTGACGCCCGCTTCCGAGATCGCGCCGATCACGATGGCGCTCACCCCGCTCGCCACGCAGTCGTCGAACTGCGAAAGCTGCTTGGGCAGGTTCTCGTATCCGCCCGCTTCATAAAGCGTCATGTTTACGCCGAGCGCCTGAGACTGCTTCACAATGCCGTACGCCACGGCGACCCAGAAGCTGTCCTTCATGTGCGGGAACAGCACGCAGATGTTGTAGGGCTTTTCCGCCTTGCCGAGCGGCATGTACTCGGCCGGGACAGGTTTGCCGGACGAAACGTCGTTGACTTTGAACGGCCACCACTTTTCGTCCGCCGCGGAGGCGACGTTGGCCGCCAAGGTCATCGCCGTAAGCGCAGATACGAGGGTCACGCCCACGCGGCCCAATCTTTTTGAACTCATGTTCGTCTTCCCTTCTCTTGCCCCCCGGCCGAACCCTCGCGACCGTCCCCGAAGACATGCAATCCTTACGCCACGCTTGCCGGTCGCGCCCAAGACGCTGCGCGAGCTCGCGTAAGAAACCCTGCAAAGCGAGATGACGAGTGACGTGTCAGGCGAAATCCTGAGAGGCCCTGCGTGGCGCGGAGACGGATCGACCCTGGCGCCGGCTTCATGATCCTTTATGTCCCCGCGGGCGCCACGCTATGTGTGGATCGCCTGAGATTGCACGAAAACGCGGTCTGAGAGGGCGAGAATTCAATCGTATTGCGCCACACGTGCGCGTTTTGCTGCGCCGCTTGCGCCGCTTGCGCCGCTCCACGCGACCGGAGCCGTACGGCGCGGTCCTGGGCGCCTGCGCTCGGGTTCTCAACCCGAGCGCCTCTGATTTGGGATACGGCCTATTGGGCGAAAAAGCTGACCTTACGCACCTGATTTCTGCACCGCGTAATCTACCGATGCTGCTGAGGCCGACTCACGGCGCAAATTCAATTTTTGCACGATGTCGACTCCCCACCTCGGTTCGAAGGTCCAACGGATTGTGTTTCGGCATGGGCAATCGGCGCCGAAGCAATCTCTTGCGTATACCAGAATATTATTCTATAGTTTTCAGCTGACAGAATCCGTCTCGTCACCGACGCCGACGGACAAAAAAGCAGGAGAGAATGGAGCGCGTGATAGCTTTGGCCGCAACCTGCGAAGCGAGTTAGAGAGACGGCCAAATTTTTTTATTTGAATCGCCCGTAAGCTTTTGAAAAGGCTCGATTTCGAAAAATAAACCTTAGTAAATGCAAGAACTTTTACTAACGTTTACTAGCGTTTAAGCGCTTTCATTGGCGTTTAATTTGCGAGGAATTCGCGGTCTGGTTGTATCCAGGGCCCTGGCGTCGGCTGGACGCCCGGCTGATGATCGACGCAGGTGTCGAAGAAGAAAGCCGCCCGCGCGAGCTAAGCCTCCTCGATCACGAGAGACCCGAAGGGGTCGACACTCAACCGCTGCCCTGGCAAGACCAGGGTCGTCGCCGTGGGCTCTTCGACTAGCGCTGGCCCGGAGTAGGACTGGTCCTGGGTCAGCGAGGCTCGGTCGAAAACGGGAGCGTCCTCGACAATTCCCTCGATGATCAGCGGCCGGGAGCCCCGAGGCGGGTCGGCCTTCCCCAGCGCTGGCGCTATGTTCACGGCGGCCGACGGTCCCCTTGCGCTGACCTGGCAGGTGACGATCTCGACCGCCGTTCCGTCGAGCCGAAACGTATAGGCCCGCTCGTGGGCGGCGGCGAACTGCGGGATCAGGTCGACCGCGCCCCGAAGCCCGGTCGGCCAAGTCACGGTCACTGTATGCTCCTGCCCGCGGTAGCGCATCTCCGCGCTGCGCGTGAAAGCGAGCGGCCCCATTCCGGCGTCGAACCGGGCGGCGGCCTCCGCCTCCAACTCCCCAAACAGCTCCAATGCCGCTGCGACGCCCGCGTCGTCCGCGAGCGTCAGGCGCGTGCGTGCGACATCGATCCTCGGCGCCGTAACGAGCATTCCGAACGCGGAGAACAGTCCCACAAGCGGGGGGATGATTGTCCTGTGCACGCCAAGCTCGCGCCCGAGCGCTGCAGCGTGCATCGGGCCTGCCCCCCCAGTGACGAGGAGCGCCATGTCGCGCGGATCATGCCCTCGCTGGACGGAGACAAGTTTCAGCGCGCTGATCATCTTGCTCTCCGCCACGGAGATGGCCGCCTCGGCGGCCTGCTCTGGGTCAACCCCGAGCCTCGCGGCAAGCGGCGTGAAGGCGGCGCGCGCCGCGTCCTTGTCGAGATGGACGCCTTCAGAGAAACGGCGTGGGTCGAGCACGCCTGTCAGGAGCTTCGCATCCGTAATCGTAGGGGCGACCCCGCCGCGTCCATAGCAGGCTGGTCCAGGATCGGCGCCGGCGCTCTCCGGTCCGACGACGATCGTGTCGCCTGGACCAAGGCGAACAAGGGAGCCGCCGCCGGCTCCAATCTCCACGATGTCAACCACCGGAGTTTGGATCGGGTAGCCAGGGCTCGTCCGGGACCATTCGATGCGATAGTCGGCGCTCAGCCGCGGCTCGCCGCCCAAGACCAGCGAACATTTGGCCGTCGTGCCGCCGACGTCGAGATGGAGGATGGGCTCGCCCTCCATCCGACGCGCAAGATGAGCGGCCCCCGCAACGCCGCCCGCGGGACCGGATTCCACCATCGCAAGAGGATTTCGCCGCGCGCCTTCCACGTCCGCGAGCCCGGTGTTGGACTGCATGATGTAGATCGGGCCGGTATAGCCGCGTCCCCGCGTCGCCCGCGCGAGATTGGCAAGGTAACGTGCGATCACCGGCTGCACGTAGGCGGTGAGCGCTGCCGTCGTCCCCCGCTCGTATTCGCGCCACCGCCGCGATATTTCGTGGCTGGCCACGATTGAGACGGCCGGCAAACGCTCGCGCAGCAAAGCCGCCGCCTGTTCTTCGTGAACGGCGTTGGCATAGCTGTGCAAGAACATCACCGCCACGGCCTCGACTTGCGCGGCGGCGATGGCCTCGACCACCGCTTCGAGCGAAGCGAGCGAGATAGGCGTGCGGATCCGTCCGGAGGACTCGATCCGTTCGTCGACCTCAAAGCAGCGGCTCCGTGGAACAAAAGACCTGGGCGACCGGGCACGCAAATTGTAAAGATCGGGACGATTGCCCCGGCCGATCAGCAGCACGTCCCGGAAGCCTGCGGTGGTGACGAAGGCGGTGCGCACGCCCTTTCGCTCGAGGAGCGCATTGATGACCGTCGTGCCGCCGTGGACGAAGAAACCGACCTGCGCCAAGACGTCGCCCTCAAGGCCAGCCTGCACGAGGGCGTTCAGGACACCTTGGGCAGGGTCGGCGGGCGTGGTCAGCGCCTTGCCCTGGATGACGCGGCCGCTCTCCTCGTCGATTCCCACGAGGTCTGTGAAGGTGCCGCCGACGTCGGTCGCGATACGGATCATGCGCCCCGTCGCGGTTGCGTTTCCGCGTCGTCCACCGCACCGGACGCCGCATCAAATACAACGCCATAGAGCCGCTCAGCCTCGGGAACATCCAGTAAGCCGTCCCGGATGTCTTCAGCGACATCGAACGGATCGCGTTCCGACGGAGGCCCCCAGCCCCCGCCCCCACCCGTCACGATTCGCACCCGGTCGCCTCGCCGCAAAGCATGGCCTGGGGTTCGAGAAAGCGCGACGGCTTCGTCCGCGCTTGCGACGACGACGCTATTGGGGCTGCCCGCATCGCCGCCCGCCATGCCCCAGGGACGCGTGCTGTTTCGCCCGAAGCTGCAGTAGAGAAGCGCCTCGTCGGAGACGATCTCGTATTCGCGAACGAGGCCGTAGCCGCCGCGCCGGCGGCCAGCTCCAACGCCGCCTTCTACGTTATAGCCGTAGCGGCGAACGAAAAGGGGCAACCGCGCTTCGATCAGCTCGACCGAATAATTGTAAGTGTCGCCATCCGTGATCGCGATCAGGCCGGACGCGCCGTCTTCCGTCTCGGAGGCGCCCCAGCCGCCGTGCTGCGGCTCGATGTGCACGAACTCCCCGTCCGGCCCGTGACCGACGATATAGGTCGCGCAAAGGCTAAGATAGGACCCCGCACTGAAACGTTTCGGAACGAGCGGCGCGAGCGCCTTCCAAACGAGTTCGGAGGCGTGCGCCGAACCCTCATAATACCATCCCGTCGGACTCGGCTTCTCCGCGCTGAAAACGGTTCCCGGGGGCGCGATGATCATCAGCGGCCGGAACCATCCCTCGTTCGAAGGCGCGTGAGGAGCGACCAGCGCCTTGAAAATCGTCTTCACCGCCGATTGCAGCGCGCCCGCGCTGCAATTGATCGGGGCTTTTCGCGCTAGGCTAGATCCCGTGAAATCGACCTCCATCCTGTCGCCCACGACGCGAACGACGACCTGAACGGGGATCTTCGACGAGTCCACGCCGTCACCGTCGATCACGTCCTCGGCGCGATAGACGCCATCTGGAAGCGCCGAAATCACCGCACGCGCTTCCGCTTCGCTGGAGCGCAGGATGTGGTCGAAGACGGCGAGGGTCGTCTCCCTCCCATAGCGCTCCAGCGTCTCGACCAGCCGCCGTTCCGCCACGCGGACGGCCGCGAGCTCGGCGTTGATATCGCCAAGAACCAACGCGGGAAGTCGCACATTCTCGACGATTACCCGCTCAAGGTCATCGAGGAGGCGGTCGCCTCGCGTAAGCCGGACGCCGGACAGACGTAGCCCTTCCTGAAAGACGGAGCTTGCGTCAGGCGGCAGACTCCCCGGCTGGGCGCCGCCGACATCGAGGAGGTGCGCCACGGCGATAGCGAAGGCGATGACCTCGCCCTCATGGAAGACCGGACGGACAACCGCGAAATCGCAGGCGTGCGTGCCGCCCTGATAGGGATCATTGGTCAGGAAGGTATCCCCCGGCGCCATCGCGCCTTCGAACCGGGACTTGATGAAGCGCACCTGGCTCGTGAACGTGCCTGTGAAAAGTGTGATGCCGTTGGTCTGCGCAAGCAGGCTCCCCCCGGCATCGCAGAGGCCGCAGGCGAAATCGAGCACCTCATAGATTACCGAACTCATGCTCGAGCGCGCGAGCACGATCGCCATTTCATCGACCAGCGCCAGAAGACGCCCGCCGATGACCTCTCGCGTCACGTCGGCGGCGCGGGAACGAGTCGATTGAGATCTCTGCTTCTGATCCATGAACTCCGAAATCCGAATTGCGCGGCCCGCGAGTAAGCTTTCTGCGCCTAGGGTCGATTGAGCTTGGTGATGACATTGTCCGCCCACACCGGCGCAATATGCGGGAAGTCGAGAGGCTTCTTCATGTCGAGCATGAGCTCAAGCACACGAGGGGGCGTAAGCGGAAGCTCCTCAACCTTCCGCCCGATGGCGGCGGATACGGCGCAGGCTACGGTGGCGCCCACATTTAGAATTGGAACCTCGCCCGCTCCCTTGGCGCCGAACGGACCGATGGACGGCGCTCCCTCGTAAAGGCTCACTGTGACTGGCACGACGTCCTGAGCAAGCGGAACGCGATAGGTCTCGAACCCGGTCTGACGAATGCAGCCGGCCTCGTCGACCGACATGTCTTCGTGCAGGGCGTAGCCGAGTCCCTGAACGACGCCCCCCTGAATCTGACCCTGGATGGCGCGCGGGTTAAAGGCGCGGCCGACGTCCTGAACGACGCTGTAGCTAAGCACCTCGACATGACCCGTGTCGGGGTCGACCGCGAGCTCGCAGTCATGCACGGCAAAGACCGGAAGATCGAGCGCGTCGATGAAATGTCCCAGCGCACAGCCGGGCATTGCCGGGACGCCGGGGCGTGTGAACGAACCTTCGCCGGCGACCGGTCCGGAGAGCTCGTGCGCGCGTTCCACGACCTTGCCGATCGCGACGCCGGCGCCTGGCCTCCCCGCCCTTTCGACGCGCCCATTTGAAAGGTGAAGCTGATCCGGCGGCGTCTGGAGCATCTCGGAAGCTACCGAAAGGATCTTCGCGCGAACCTTGGTCGCGGCTTCGAAACTCGCAGCTCCGAGCGACACTGTTGTCCGGCCACCGCCAACTCCGACGTCGTAGCCGGATCCGTCGGTGTCGGCAGTCCGCACAATGACGTCTTCGGGCCGCAGTCCGAGCACGCCTGCCACGATCTGCGGAAGCGCCTGCACCATGGACCCGGAGCCAATCTCAACCCCAGACGTGACAAGCGTCGCGCTCCCGTCCGTATTGAGATGGACCGTCGCAGCGGAGGGACTGACGAAGACGAACCATGTGCCGACCGTCGTGGCGCGGCCGTAGAGACGGTCGCCCGCCTCGCCGCGTTTGGTCGGCGCCGCAGCCTTGATCTCCGACATCCGGTCAAGCATAGGCCCAAGGACGTCGCCCTCGAACTTCTGGCCCGTGGATCCCAGGCTCCCGTCGCCTAGAACGTTGCTTCGACGGAAGTCGATAGGATCCATGTCAATTGCGACGCAAATCTCGTCGGTGTGCCGTTCCAGCGCGAAAGTATTGTAGAGCCCGTTGCAGG
Organism: uncultured Alphaproteobacteria bacterium; assembly: GCA_963707355.1. Lineage (GTDB taxonomy): Bacteria > Pseudomonadota > Alphaproteobacteria > Rhizobiales > Beijerinckiaceae > Roseiarcus. Next base: position 117,979 of record CAVPPX010000009.1, read on the forward strand.
ACCGGAACGCCCCGTTGGGCGGCGTGTTCGTGTAGACGGCGCGGCTCGCGAGCCGAACCGCCCCGAGTCGGTAGTTGCCACCCAGCGTGTGGGTGGTCATCGTCGTCAAGAAAATCTGCTCGCCGCCATACGCCCCGCAATCCATCAGCACGACCGCCTCGCGCCCGACGATCTCGCCCGCCTTCGTCACAGCCGAGCGGATGGCAATATCGGCGTTCTCACGACAGAGGCAGGTCTCCATCTCCTCGCGCCGTGAATTGACTAGCTTCACCGGCCGGCCCGTTCTTTTGGCGAGGATCGCGGCGAAGGGTTCGAGCGCGCAGTCGAACTTCAGGCCGAATCCGCCGCCGACCGGAGGCACGGTCACACGAACCTTGCCGGCGGAGACGCCGAGAGTGCGCGCCGTAACGTTTCGCACAGTCCAGGGAACCTGCGTCGAGGTTTCGATGTGATAGCGCCCATCCTCAAAGGAAGCGATCACGGCGCGCGGCTCAAAACTCAAATGATTCTGTCGCCCCACGCGAAAGCGGCTCTCGACAACGACGACATCCCGCCGCGCGAAGGCTGCATCGCAATCGCCTCGAACCACCGTCGCCTCCCAGGCGACATTGTCGCGCCGCGCGCCGCCCTCAAACAGGATCTCATACTCGCGCCACTCAGGATGCACGAGCGGAGCCTTCGGCGCGAGCGACTCCGCCATGGTGATGACGGCCGGGAGGTCCTCATATTCCATCACGATCGCGGCGGCGGCCGCCTCGGCGATTACGAGCGTGTCAGCCGCGACGGCGGCGAGGGGCTCGCCGTAGTAGCGAATGCGATCCCGCACGAAGAGCGGTTGGTCGGCGACGCCGATGCCGTGGAGCCCCGGAGCATCATCGGCGGTGATTACGGCGCGAACGCCGGGCATCGCGAGGGCGTTCCTCAGGTCGAGCCGCACGAGCTTTGCCGACGCTGTCTCTGCGCGACGAATTGCCGCATACAACATGCCAGGACGCGCGCGGTCTACGGTGTAGCGCGTGCGACCGCGCAGCTTGTCGCGAGCATCGCGCCGAGGGAGGTCGAGGGTTGCGCTGGCTGGATCAATCATTCCGCCGCCGCAAGTCGTCCGGAGGCGCGCGACGCCTGAATCGCCGCCTCGATGATCCGCTCATAACCCGTGCACCGGCACACGTTCCCTGCAAGGGCTGCCTTTATTTCCGCGGAGCTCGGCTCCGGCCGCGTGCGCAAGAAAGCGGTGAGCGTCATCACCATTCCCGGAAAGCACATGCCGCATTGAACCGCGTCGAGATCCTCCATGGCCTGCTGGACCGGAGAGAGCGCCCCGCCCGGCGCGAGACCTTCGACGGTCTCGATCTCGCAGCCGTCCGTTGATACGAGCGGCATGAGACAAGAGACGATTGGCCGCCCGTCGAGAAAGACCGTGCAAGCGCCGCAGAAACCTTCACGGCAGACGGCTTTCGCGCCGGTGAGCGCGAACGTGTCGCGCAAGACGTCAATGAGCGGCGTGAGCGGCGCGGCGTCACTCCATCTTTCTTCGCCATTCACCAGAAGTCTCGTCGGCATCGATCCCCGCCCTCCGATCATCGCGCAAACGCCGCTGCAAGATCGGCGAACGCCTTCCCGACGAGGCTCGGCAGCACTTTGACTCGATACCAGCCCGGCGCCTCGACGCTCTCACGCCCGGTGAAGTCGCCGCTGAGTTCGCCCGCCAGCTTCGTTAGGGCTTGTGTTTGCAAGCGCGCTCCGATAACGACCTGTTCAAGCGACGTCCAGCGTTTCGCGACCTGCTCGACCGAGCCGACGGCGATACGCGCGTCACTCACCGTTGCGCCTGGGTCGATGTTCGCCGAGATGCTGACGATGGCGACCGGATAGTCGCCCGCCTTCCGCAGCGGTAGGCGCACATGTGTCGAGCGCCAGGCTGACCGGCGAATAACTACTCGGGTCACGAATACACTTGGCGCCGCGCGCGCCGACAGAAACTCTGCAAACGAGAGGCGTCCTTCTCCTCTCGTCGTCGCCACATCGACGGACGCGTCGAGGCTGAGAAGCACGGATGCGAAGTCCGAGGCGGCGAAACTCGCGGTGCAGATGTTGCCGCCGATAGTGGCCATATTGCGCACCGCCGGATTGGCGGAATTGCCGGCCGCCGCACGAAGTCCTTCGAACTCGGGGAAGGGCCTCAGGAACTCCGCGATCTCGGCGTGAGTTCGCGCAGGCGCCGATCCTGGCTTCCTGATTGTCCGCCTCGAGGGCTCTCAGCGCCTCTATGCGTCCGATCGCAACGTACCTCGCGGCGAAATCCTGCCGCCTGATGGGCGCGCGCATGACCCAAGTTCCACCGGCCAGGAGCCGCGCGTTATCTTCGCTTGTCGCCACAAGAGCGGCGGCCGCATCCTCGATCGATTTGGCAACATGGACGCGGGCGCTCACGCAACGTTCTCCAGAGTAAGCCTCTTCAATCGCCGAGGGTTCGGCGTTTGGGTCAATGGGGATGATGAGGCGTCCGTCGTCGGCGTAATCGACATCGACGAAGCGCATCGGCCGCCATGGCCGATCGTGAGTTTCGGCGTGTCGGTCCGAGGGCGCAGATATTTCGGCGCCTCGATCTGCTTCTGCCGCTCGACCATTTGATAGAGGAAGGGCAGACCTGCAACGAAACCGACTATCGAGACGTAGAGCGGTTGCCCCGCCATCACCGGATCTTCGTTCTCGACGTGAAACGGGACAAACTTTTCCGCTTTCCTCGGCAACGACCGGCGTGAAGGTCTTCATCACCTCGATCAGTCCAATTGTCTCCCTGACCGCGACCGTGTGGCCCTCATTCTTGAACGATGGCTTATCGCCAAACTCGCGACGGTAAAACGTGCCGGGAATTGGAGCCTCGATCGTCTTGATGGCCATGACCACAAATATCCTTGCGACGACGTCAGCGCGGCGCGGAGCGCGGCTCGATAAAGCCTTTCCGCGCGAGCCGGTCGTGGACCGCCTGAGCAAGAATGGGCGCACCTGGACTATCGGAATGGACGCATACCGTCTCCGCCCGGACAGGGATGTCCTTGCCGCCGACTGATCGGACAACCCCCTCCTTGAGCGCCCGGACGGCCTTGTTCGCCGCGACTTCGGGCTCGACCGACTCGTGCTCGCGGGTGTAGTACTCGGCGATCAACCGATGGCCGCGGGCAGGGTACACACGTTCGTGCTCGGTGTTGATCATCCCGAGCAGCGGCGTCTTGAAGACATCAGCCGCGTCGCAGATCGCATTGGCGATCTCCGGATCGCGCCCCGCCATTCCGTACAGCGATCCGTGCGGCTTGATGTGATGAAGCGTCGTGTCTTCGGCCTCCAGGAAGCCTTTGAGCGTGCCTATCTGGTAAATTTGGCAGTTCGCCAGTTCGTCGCGGCTGATCTTCATTTCACGCCGGCCGAAACCCTGTCTGTCCGGGAGCGACGGATACGCGCCCACCTCGACTCCGTACGCCTTCGCCAGGCGCGCAGTCTCACGCATATGATTGAAGTCGGAGGCGTGGAATCCGCACGCAACATTGGCGATATGAATTAACGGCATGATCTCGCGGTCGTCGGCCAGACGCCAAAGCTCTCGCCCTTATCGCAATTCAATAGCGTCATCAGCCTCTCCGCTGGCGTGGCAGGCACCCTGGCAAGGATGCACTGTATTGTAAAATCGGAAATTCTCGTGCGCTGCGCGCTCAGGCGGCGCGTCCGCCTAATTTCAAGGCAGAACCTGCATTGAGTTTCTCGCTGAAGCAGATTCGGTATTTCATCACGGCCGCCGAGACTGGCCAAGTCTCCCATGCCGCGGTTGAATTGAACGTCTCCCAATCAGACGGGGGTCCCGTCGCGATTTGTGTTGGAATTGAGTGGCGCGTCTTCGGGGGACATGAGGCTATCCGATCATGCGGCGAGGTCAATGATCTGATGGTCTGGTTTCTCGGCGAGGCTTTGCCATCCGTCGACCTTGCGCATGGTGATCTGTCCTGAGGCGGGCAACGCCCAGAACGGCATGGCGGCGGTTTCGGCGCAGGGCAGCACGGTCTGGGTCTTGATCCGGCGTTTGAACTCTTCGTGCAGTCGCTCGATCGCGTTCGAGGTTCGGATCGACTTCCATTGGCTCGGCGGGAACCGCGTGAATGTGAACAGCTTGTCGCCGGTTTCCTCCAGGCTCTCGGCGACGGCGCGGCATTTGAGGCGCCATTTGCGGATGAACGCTTTGCGCCGGGTCTCGACCTCGCCGCGCCTGGCGGCGTAAATCATATCTTTGTAGTCGCTCGAGATTTCCTCGTGCAGGCGCTCGGGCGCATGGGCGAGGAGATTGCGATGCTTGTGCACGGTGCAGCGTTGGACAGCCATGTCGGGCCACAGCGCCGCCAGCGCCTTTTCGAGGCCCGGCGCGCCGTCGACGACGACCAGCTCCGGCGTTGGCAATCCGCGCCGGACGAGATCGTCGAGCAGGGCGCGCCAGGCCGCCTCGCTCTCACCGTCCTAGCCGGCGAGTAATTGCCGCCGCATCGACCAGCAGAACTGCGACGACTACTGCGCCTTCGACGATGTAGACAAGATCAATCGAGAGATTGAGAAGGTTCAGGCCATTCTGAACGCCGCCGAGCAGAAGAGCCCCGCCTAGCGCTCCCCAAACGGAACCGCGTCCCCCCGCGAGACTCACACCGCCGATGACGCAGGCCCCGATGCCGGCAAGCAGAAGTGTCCCTGTCCCGGTCGAATTATCAGCGCCGGCGGTGTACGAAGCGAGGATGAGGCCCGCGACGCCCGCGAGAAAGCTCGTTGCTAGGAAGCCATAGAACTTAACGAGCTCGACGCGAACGCCATGCTCCTTCGCGGCCAGCATATTGCTGCCGATCGCATAGAGGTGGCGGCCCGGCGCGGTCTTGACCAGCGCAACCCAAACGAAGGCGGTGATCGCGACGACAATCGCAGACATGCCGGGGATCCCACCGCTTTGGCCGAGGTAGAGAAGGGCCAGAATACTCGACGCGATGACACAGAGCCGCGTTACAAGCCCGAAAACACCACCGCGGCCGGCGCGGACGGGTGCCGTCATAACCTCGCCGAGGATCCATAGCGCGCCGACTAGGACGATCACTGTCACGCTGAAGGAGGACGGCACGCGCGCCGTCGCAAGCGACCGCATGAAGGGCGAATTGACCGCTATATACCCGGCTGGCCGCAGGATCATCAGCTGCACGCCGTACCAGATGAGAAAACCGGCCAGCGTGACGACAAATGAGCGGACATTGGCGAACACGACAATGAGTCCGTGTAGAGTTCCGATCAGCAACGCGCAGATAAGCGACGCCCCCACAGCGACCCACCACGGCGCGCCATGGCTCATCACGCCGGCGCAAATCGCCGCAGTAACACCAGCGACCGAGCCCAGCGACAAATCGATCTCTCCCATCACGATCATCAGCGTCGACGCGACGGCGACGAGCGCCAGCGGCGCGGCCTCGATGAAGAGATTTCCGAGATTTCTCGGATCGAGAAAGAGACCGGAGAGGATCTGAAAAATGACCCCGACCGCAACGAGGGAGGCCATCAGCGGCAGGAACTGGGCAACGCCCCTCCTTAGCGCGATCACCTGGCCGAGCGAGCCCATTGCACCTCCTCGCGAGCAGCCGAAGTCGGCGTTTGATAGTCGGCCGCGTGGCAGCCGGCCCTGCCTCTTGACCAAGCCTGTCCGCGGCGCCTACTTCGCCGCCAATTCGCGCGCCCTCCGCCACGCGTCAGACCGCCTCGGGACGACGGCGCTCAACGCCCACAATCGTCGCGACGATCTTCTCCTCCGTCACCTTCGCCGCCTCGAAAACGCCGATCACTTGCCCAAGGAACATCACGGCGATGAAGTCCGAAATGGCGAAGACCTCGCGAAGATTATGGGAGATCAGCAGAACGGCCGCGCCCGACTCGCGCAAGCGCTAGACGAAGCGTCCGGCGACGGGATATTACCCTTCGACCAGATTTGCGAGGGCGCCGAGACTTCCCTGTCCCGCCCTATGCGCCGCGTCGATGCGCCGTGGCATATAGCGGCCGCCATAACGGACGAATATTTTCGCCGCGGATTCCAGATCCGGAAAGACTCCGCTCGCGACGCCCGCGAGCATTGCCGCCCCGATCGAGGACGTCTCCCTCTCGGAGACCGCTGCGATCGGAAGGCAGAGAAGATCCGCTCGCCTTTTGAGGGCGCTTACATCGTTGGCCAGGCCGCCGCCGACGATCAGTTCGTGCACGACGACTCCGAAACGTCGAAGCGTATCAAGGCCGTTCGCGACGGCGATCGACGCTCCCTCCTCAGCTGCGGCGAGGAGATGAGCGGGACCGTGTCTCGGGTCAACGCCGGAAATGAGGCCTCTGTCATTCGCTCGCCAGTCAGGAAAGCGGCTGCCCGACAAGCTGGTCCTAAACGAGAGTCCGTCTGATCCTGCCGGGATCGCCGACAACTCCTTGGCGAGAGCCTCCTTGGCCGCCTTGACGGAAGGATATCCAAGCAGGTTCGCTGCCCAAGCCACTGCGCCGCCAGTCAGACCTGTCGCGCCGCCAACCGCCCAAAGGCCGTCGACCGCGTGAACGTTGACGTCGGCCGAGCCATCCGGATCGCAGAGTACCCGCTCGGCGATATGAAGAATAACGTCCGTGGTTCCGGCAATATCGACGGTAACGCCGGCCTTGATGGCGCCGGCGCCGAGAGAACCGACGGTCCCATCGGATGCGCTGACGGCGACAGCCGCGCCCTCGTGCAAGCCGAGCGCCTGGGCCGCCTTGCGGGTCAGTCGACCCGCCAGATCCGTCGCAGGGAGGGCGCGCGGGAAGACGTCGACTGAGACGCCCGCGAGACGCGCCGCCTGGGAGGACCACTGCCGCCGCTCGACGTCGAAAATCCCACTGTAGGACGCATTGGTATAGTCGGTCAGCAGCGCCCCGGTCAGCTTCAAGTTGACGTAGTCCTTAAGGGACGCGAGATGCGCGACCCGCGCAAAGATCTCGGGTCTCTGTCTTGCGAGCCATCGCAGTCGCGGTCCGGCCGCCTCGGGTCGAAAGCGCCGTCCAATCGAAGCAAGGAGGTGGGACCCCGCTTCCGCATTCATCTCCTCGGCCTCAAAAATCGCGCGTCGGTCCGGCCACAGCATGGCGGCACACGCTGGCTCATACGCCGCGTCGAGGGCGACAAGGCTCAGGAGAGTTGTTACGCCGATCCCGCGCGCCTCGCGCCGGCGGTCGCCGAGCGCAGCAACGGCTGCGGTGACTTCGCGCCAAAGACGGTCGGGATTGATAATGGACTGATCCGGCGCGGGCGCTTTGGCCGGAGTTGGGCGGGAATGCTCCGCAAGCAAAATCGAGTTGCGGGCGAACAGCGCGGTCCGGATGCGCGATGACCCGACGTCAATCGTCAGAAAGCTCGGGACCAAGTTGTCGTCCGCCTTAACCGCATTCGGCCGGCGTTCCTTGAGTGCCCTCGTATCGACCAAGCCGGCGCGCGACGCAGTCGTCCTCCACCCGGTCACTTAACGACGAACTTCACCAGATGTCCAGATGCGCGCCTTCGTGGGCGCCCATTTCGCAGGCTGGGGCATAGGAACGAAAACCCACAGGAACGCGTATCTTCGCCTCGCGTGCATCGCCTGACGCATTCGTGCGCGACTCTCGCGCGAAAAGCTCTAGCGTTCGAGATGAACGACCAGCTCAAATCCCGGCAGCGTCCAACTGCGCGCGAATTCGACCCGAGCGTTTCGATCGTCGGACGTGATGCGTTCGGTCCGTAGCGCTGGCGTCCCGGCGCGAACCTCAAGAAGCCGCCCCTCCGCCCGTCCGATTGTAACCGCGCTGAGCCGCTGGTCCGCGCGGCGCAGCTTCGTGTTGAGCTTCTGCTCAAGCGTACGATAGAGCGAGCCGCCGACAAGCGGCTCCCGCGCCAGAGAGGGATAGAGCCCGAACGGCAGATAGGAATAATGAAGCGAAACCGCCTTTCCCTCGATGAGACGCCGGCGCTTCACGGCGACGACGCGGGCCCCCCGGTCAAGTTCGAGCTCGCGGGCGATATCGGGCGCGGGATCTTCGGTCGCCTGGATCAAAACCTCCGTCTTGAAGAGCTGATGGTTCGCGTGCATGTCCTCGCTAAAGCCCGTCAGCCGATTAAGCGACCGCCGCGCAGCCGGCTCCTTGGCCACGAAGGTACCAACGCCTTGCTGGCGTACAACCAGCGCGCCGTCGACAAGCCGGCTGATCGCCTGTCGCATTGTCATTCTCGCGACGCCATATTGCTCGGCGAGATCCTGTTCGGGCGGAAGACGGTCGCTCGGACGCAACTCGCCGGACCTGATCCGGGCCGCGATGTCGTCGGCGATTTTCTGGTAGGCAGGCGTGCCCATTGCGATCTGGTTGTCTAGACGTGTAAACTCCTAGGAAAGCGCATCGCGGCTGTCAATTCAGTCCGCCTTCGACTTCCAGGATATTTCAACTGCATCGCTGTCCAAAGCTTCTTTTTGCTCGGCATCACGGTTGCAAGGGTCATGGGGTGCGACGTACCGACAGCCATGCGGAAGCGCTTCGCTACTTCGGGCCAAACATGCTCCCAGATGATGACGTCGCCGTTGGTGATGTTGAACGCGCGGTCGCTGGCCGCTGGCGTGCGCCCCGCCCAGGCGATACCGCTCGCCAGGATGCGGACATCGGTCAGTTCGATCGCCGCCGGACCGCCCTTTCCCGGATAGACCAGCGGCAAGCCGAGTTCTTTGCTAATCCAAGCGTAGACCGAGATCGCACTTAATAAGCTCATTGGGCTCCTGAGGTCGGAAAATCGTGTAAGTCCAGGACTTCTCGGCGCGCGCGGCCTTAAAATGATCTTCCTGCAGCCAATAGAAGTTCGGATGGATATGACGCGGCTCAACCTCCCGCCCCGGAATTTTCGCCGGGCCCAGGTGCACCCCATAGGCCTTTGCCCGTTGCAGCAGCGACACATGGCGCAGGCTCGCGCGATTGATCGGCTCGATCGTGTCAAAAAAATTGGCAAACATCTTAAGGTTCAACGCCATATGATCCGGCGTGATCCAGCCAGCCTCCAGGTCCGGTTTCTCGAACAGCGCCGTATAGACGACATGGGTCACGCCAGAGAAGCCGCCGAGTTTGGCGCGGCAGTCCTCGATGTCGGCAAGGTCGACGACGACGTAACGCGCCCTCTTGACGGCAAGCACTGGCGGCCGGCGCGAGAGGCCGATGATCTCCCAATCTCCGAGCCGCTCGAAATGGTCGATCACTGCTCGCCCGACGAGGCCTGACGCGCCGGCGACGAGAAGTTTGCCGCTCATTGCAGATCCGCACTCATGCGACACGCTTCCGCGAAGTCTCATCGATCGGCGCTCCGCCCCCCGCCGAGACGCGAGGCTCGATAGTCTGGCGGGCTCGTCACGCCGCGGCCGCCTTCGCGTCGAAAGCCGTAACTGGCGGATAGGCGAGCGGATCGGTGACGATGTCGAGTAGCGTGAGGCCGTCCCTAACGGAGGCGGCGTCGAGTGCGGGCCCCAGTCCCGCTGGATCCGCGATTCGCTGCCCATAACAGTCGCAAGCGCGGGCGATCGCCGCGTGGTCGACGGCCGTGAAGGCGCATGCGTCCGTGTGATCGCCGAAGAACAAATCCTCGGCATGAGCCTGATAACCTAAAATCTGATTGTTGAGGATCATCAGGACGAGGCTCAGCCCGTGTCGGCGCGCCGTCTCCAGCTCCGACCACACATGCCCGAACCCTCCATCGCCCGCGACGCAGTAAATCGGCCCATTTGGCTTGGCGATGCGAGCGCCGATGGCGAACGGGAAGCCCCAGCCCAGCCCCGCCATGCCACGCGGCGCCAGAAATCGCATGCCGGCGCGGCGCGCCGACAGGAAATTCAAGGTCCATATCGACGCATAGCTTGCATCAGCGACCACTAGAGAGTCGGGCGTCAGGCGGCGGTCGAGCTCCGCCATCACCCGCTCCGGACGGATGGGGCTCGCGGCACTCTGCGTCATCGACGCCGCTTCCTTGGCGTGGGCTTGCCGCCCCGCAAGGATTGTATTTTCAATGGCGCTCCTGCGCTCCCGCCGCTTAACGAGATCGCATTGCTTCAAAGCGTCGCTTAACGCCTCGATGGTCGCGAGCGCGTCGCCCTGCAAACGCAGCGCTTCGTAGTTCCGGCCGATTTCCTGCCCATCGATGTCGATATGAATGTAGCGAGCGCTTCTCGGATAGAGCTTCCATGAGTCGGTGCCGTTCTGATTGGTGCGGTTACCAATAAGGAGGATAAGGTCGGCTTCTGTCACCAAATCGCGCAGATGCCGGGTCATCCCGCGGAGCCCCATGAAATAGCCGACGACGCCGACCGAGAGAGGGTGACCCTCGGCTACTGCGCCCTTGCCCATGCTGGTCGTCGCCACCGGCAATGCGGCGATCTCCTGCAGCCTAGCGACCGCCTCTGCTGCTCCGGAGACATGGACGCCGCCGCCTGCGATGACGAGTGGCCGCTCCGCGGCGGCGATAAGCTGCGCCGCCTCGATGAGCGCGCGCGATTCGCGACTGGCCTATCCAGCGGAAAGGCGCCAAGCGACGACTGGCGCGAAGGCGTAAGCGCGCTTGGCATCGGCCCCGCGATCGGATCCTCAAAGAGATCGATGGGGCATAGGAGCACCGCAGGGCCAGGACGGCCGCCGGCCGCCGCCGTAAACGCCATGTCCACATAGTCGGCGATCCGCTCGACGGAATCGACGCGCCGGATCCATTTGGCGCAGCCGCCGAATAAAGCCAGATGATCCAGATCCTGGAAGGCGTTGCGATCGCGGTTCGATCGCTGCACATCCTGAACGATCGCGACGATGGGGATCGAACTCTTCAGCGCCTCGGCCAGGCCCGGTACCAGCAGCGTCGCCGCGGCCCATTCTGCGCGGTGACCACCGGCACTTTACCAGAAACACGCGCGTAGGCGTCAGCCATCGCCGCTCCTGCGTTCTCGGTGCGGTAGCCGATCTGCCGGATGCCGAACTCGGGCGCGATGAGATGCAGCACCGACGGAATGCTCTGGCCGAAAATCACCTCGACCTGGTGACGCCGCAAGGCCTCGAGGAAGACGTGCGCCCCGCATCCGTTGCCGAAGCGATGTTTGTGCTTGGGCCGCTCGACGGCCACGCTGTCGCTCATTCGTATATGCTCCCGAAACGCCCTGAACTCGATGGATCGTGCAAACGCTCAGACAGTCGCAACCGGCGTCATCGGCGATCCAAACGAACCTGGCAGCCTCAGCGGCGGCGCCGTCAGAAAAAAGCGTGACCGCCAGTGGGCTTTCAGCCAATTGTTGAGCTCCGTCAGATACCAAAGCTCGCCGAGATGGATGCCGAGCTCGACAATGCAGCGTCGATGTATCGGCAATCCCGGAAAGCGCTTGCGGCGCTGCGCACTTTCCGTCTGAAAGCCCTCCACGGCGAAATTGTCGGCGATGAGCACGGACAAGCCCGACTCGTCGATCCAGCGCAAAAGCCGCTCATCTGCTCCATCGAGAACTGCGTGAGAATTGTGCAGAAGCTCGACGTCCGGGTTTCCTTTGCGATCCATTACCGCTTGGCTCCAGCCGGTATGAACGCAGAACATGTCGCCCGTCTCTACGACAACCTCGTTTGTCTCCATGATTCGCATCAGCTCATCGTAGCCGACGAAAGCGCGCTTCGCGCCGTGGTGGGCGAAGAGATCGACGAGCACGCCGCGGCCTTGCACGCCCGTTTCGGCCATATGCTCGATCCCAAGATTGCGCGCGCCGGGACCGCCTGGATCTTCTGGGCCAAGAATATCAATGCTCGCGCGGTAGCCGTTGTAGTAGACGATCTCATCCACACCATCCTCGTCTACGTCGAACGGCTCCGCGATATGGCTCAAAGCGTCCCACTGCGTCGAATATTGGGTCCAGAGCGTGACCGCGTCGTCGCAGGCGAAGTCGGTCCAATGCTGGTTCTCGAAGCGAAGCGGAAAGTTGACGAAGTGATGGCCTTCGTTCATCGGCTCGACCCTGCGTTTGGGCGGATGTCTTTGCGCCACAAGCAGGTTGCCGCCGGGAAGATCAAGCGGCAGGCTAAGGCAGAAGGCGAGCCCCTCCTTGATCTCTTGGGCGGCCTTCTTGCGCCGTTCTGGCGTAATCAGATTGAGGCGGCCGATTTGATCGTCCTCGCCAAAGTCGCCCCAGTTTGAATGGTCCGGTCGACGGATCCAGCGGCGGCTCGAAGCTTCCGTGCGCGCACGGTTCGCCATGTTTCCTCCTCGCCCTCTCGGGGCGCCGTAGACGATCTCTGGGCCTCTTGCGTCTCGGCGCTCGGTCTCATTGCCACAGTTTTAAATAGGCCGCCTTGTAGTCGCTCTTGGTGAACCAGTCGGAGCCGGCAGGCGGCAGATTGGTGCTGTCCATCACCTGAAAGGGCGTTCCTTCGTCGTTGGGCTGGATCGGGGGCTGGCGGTTGAGCACTCGGATGGCCTGGTCAACCATGGCGTAACCCATGTAGCTGTTGTCGAAGCCGCCATCGACTACCTGCACGCGTCCCTTGCGGATGAAGTCGAGGTCATGAGCATCGCCGACAATGCTTGCAAGCTTCACCTTGTCGCCGAGACCGGCAAGAGCGATCGCATTGACCATCACGGCCGCGGCGGGATCGTACGGCGCATAAACATACTCTACTTCCGGGTGAGACTGCAGATAGCCGACGACCTGCTGGCCGACCGTGGTCCCGACTTGCGAGGCGGTAATCTTTTGCACCGGCTGGACGACGCAGGTCGTACACGCCTTGAGGCCTTTTAGAAGTCCGTCGATCGTGGAGGTAACCGAATAGAATTCCTCGTCGGTAAACACGACGACATTTGCCTTACCCCGGAGTTAGCGGCGATCCATTCGGCGATGCGCTCGCCGAGCAGCGGGAAATTGGTGCCGACGTCAAGAACGTACTTGAGATTGTCGCCCCCGGGCTTCACGACGGGATTTGGCGTGTCGGTTCCTTCGGACGCGGAGACGACCGGAATGGCGGCCTTCTTCGCCGCATCGAGGCCGAGCTGGATGAAGTTCGGATCGAGAGCGGAGAGCAGGATGAGATTCGACCCCGCCGATACGGCGTCGAGGATCGACGCGTTCTGCTTCTGCTGGCTCGCTCCGCCGTCATACATGGTGACGGTCCAACCGAGCTTCTCCGCCGCCTCCTTGGCGGCGTCGGCGGGAGCGGTGCAGCCGTGGAACGCGGCGCCGCAGGGAATGATGCCAACTTTGATCCCCTTCGGCGCCTTCGCAGGGACGGTAGGGATCTGCAGCCTCGATGGAGCCTCCTGCCGCGCGTGCTCCTTAGAGAACTCTTGCGCGGCATTGGAGGAATCTCCAAATCCGACCAGCGCTGCGAGTCCAAGCAGGGACAGAACGGCGCGCTTCCTGGCGGCTCCGATATCGAGGGCGAGCGTCGGCGAGTGGCGTTGTACATGATTCCTCCCTTATCGTTATTGCCGCCACAGAATGATATCTAGACGGCTAGTTGTCTATATGTATGCCTCCCAAGAGCCACAAAGTCAAGGCCCATGGGGCGACCCAGGATCGTCAAACGCCCCTACAATCTGTTCCTCGTCGCGGCGCCGTGCGTCTCGCGATGACGGGTCTACTCAATGGAATGCTGTTCTAGGCGAACACTCGCGTGAGTCCTTGCGTCGAGGTGTCCCGCAATTGTCGCCGCCAGGATAATGATATGGGTAGACCTGGCAGGACAAATTCGCCCTCGATTCGATGTTCGGCAAATGGGCGGTGTCAGTGCAATTCTCGGGCTGTCCCGGTTGTGCTAACCTAGGCGCGTATACGTGCGGTACCGCTGACCGCGAAATTGACATCAGCCACGAGACCGTCCAATTCTGGTGGAGCCAGTTTGGCCCGGTGTTCGCCGCCGAGATCGGAAGCGAGGCGTTCGCGCACATGCGCGGCTATCCGCGGTGGCGCTGGCATTTGGATGAGGTTTCGTGGAAGTCGACGGCAAGCTCTGCTACCTCTGGCGCGCGGTCGATCATGAAGGCGGGGTCTTGGAGGCGGTGGTCACCTCAAAACGGAATAAAGCCGCGGCGCTGAAGCTTCTCGAGTGGATCATAAAGAAATACGGGACTCCTCGCAGCATCGTCACCGATGGGCTTCGGGCATATTCGGCGGCGATGAACGAGATTGGCGTTGCCGCCGAGCGGCACGAGGCCGGCGGTCGGCTCAACAATCGGGCGGAGAATTCGCATTAGTCGCTTCGGCGACGCGAACGGGCGATGCAGCGCTTTCGAAGTCCGAAGACGCTGCAGAAGTTCAGCTCAGTTCATGCCCAGTTGCACAACCAATTCAATCAGGAGCGCCATCTCGTCACGAGGCAAGTCTACAAGCAGAGGCGCTCTGCTGCCTTGGCCGAGTGGCGCGCTCTCGCGGCATAGATCGCCGCTCGCGAGATGGCGGTCGCGCTGCATGTCGACGAGCCTCCGTTACTTTGACACCGCCAAACTGCCTGTTGCTCCCGAATTCAATTTCTCCTTCGTTTGCTCAGCTCGCCGATTTTGCTCACAACCGTCTCGCGAAAGCATCGCTCGTAGGCGATTTCTGCTTCGACATAATCGCGCACCTCGTGCTCGTCGAACAGCTCGACGAGCTTGGCGAAGTCGGCCAAGGATCTCCTCAGACGATCGACTTTGTGAAAAACCCGTGCCGCCCGGGTCAGCGCTCAGTGGAAATCAACAGGCGGAGCGGGTGGGGCCTTGCGCAGTAACGCCTTGGCCTTCCACCAACCGCCCCACGGGATACACGGCGACCAGATTGCGCCGCGCGAAGTCAGAAGCTTCGCAGGTCAGTTGATCGATATGGAGCGACCCGACGTCGCGGCAGGTGCTACCGAATTCCCAAGAATTTTGGACCGCTCCGAGGCCGTCAAATTACTCCGCCGCTTGCGCCGGTTCCCACGGGCGCTCGCCATGTGCAGGCCCAGGCTCAGCTCTAGGCGTTGGCGCCTTGGCTTTCTTCTTCGATCCAGAGATCCAGTGAGACAGCCGATCGAGATAGAGGTAGATGACCGGGGTCGTGAACAGGGTCAGCGCCTGACTCACGATCAGGCCGCCGACCATCGTGTAGCCGAGCGGCTGGCGCATCTCCGAGCCGGTGCCGTGACTCAGCATCAAGGGCACGCCGCCAAGCAAAGCGGCCATGGTCGTCATCATGATCGGACGGAAGCGCAATAGCGCCGCCTTGCGGATCGCCTCAGTCGGCGTCAGGCCTTCCTCGCGCTCGGCGGAGATGGCGAAATCGACCATCATGATGCCGTTTTTCTTCACGATGCCGATGAGCAGGATTGTGCCGATCAGGGCGACAAGGCTGAATTCGTAGCCGAACAGCATGAGCGTGGCGAGCGCGCCAAGGCCCGCGGACGGCAGCGTCGACAGGATGGTCAGCGGGTGGATGAAGCTCTCATAGAGCACGCCGAGGATGAGATAGACGCAGACGAGCGCCGCGAGGATGAGCAGCGGCACACTGGTCAGCGAATCCTGGAACGCTTGCGCGTTGCCCTGGAAGGTCGTCGTCAGACCCTGCGGCAGCTGGAGTTCTTGCATCGCGCGCTGGATCGCCTCCGTCGCGGGGCCAAGCGCCACCCCTTGCGTGAGGTTGAAGCTGAGGGTGATCGCGGGGAATTGTCCCTGGTGGCTGATCGAGAGGGGCGCGACCGAAGCGGTAGTCCATTTGGCGAAGGCGCTGACCGGCACCATCTGATTGCTGGTCGGCGAGCGGATGTAGATTTTGTCGAGGGTCGCCGGATCGCCGAGCAGCTGCGGCAGCACTTCCTCGATCACATAATAGGTGTTCACCTGGGTGAAATATTGCGTCACCTGCCGCTGGCCGAACGCGTCGTAGAGCGTATCGTCGATGAGTTGCGGCTGAATTCCGTAGCGGGCGGCCATGTCGCGGTCGATCTTGAGCGTCAGCGTCGTGCCGGAGCTCTGCTGGTCGGTGGCGACGTCGCGCAATTGAGGCAGCGTTTTCAGCTTGTCCAGAATCTTGGCCGCCCAGGCGTTGAGCTCGTCGAAATTGGCGTCCTGCAGCGTGTACTGAAACTGAGTCTTGGCGAAGCGCGCGCCAACCGTCACGTCCTGCGCCGCTTGCAGGTAGACGCGCATGCCCGGCACCTGAGCGAGCTTCGGACGCAATCGGGCGATCACCTCAAACGCGTTGACGTCGCGGTTTTCGCGCAGCTTTAGCGTGATGAACATGCGGCCGTTGTTCTGCGCCGCATTGCCGACGCCAGACCCAAGTCCCATCGCCATTGTGTCGACGGCCGGATCGGCCATCACGATCCGCCCGACTTCCTGCTGCAACCGATACATGACCGGAAAGGAAACGTCCTGGCCCGCCTCGGTCGTGCCAAACAGAATGCCGGTGTCCTGCTGCGGGAAGAATCCCTTGGGAATGACGACGAACAGATAGCCGGTGGCGATCACTGTGCCGATGAAGGTGAGCAGGGTGGGGAAGCGGTGGCGCAGCACGAAATCGACGCCGCGCGCGTAGCCGTTGGCCAGCGCTGTGAAGCCTTTCTCGCTGAGGTTATAGAGCCGACCGTGTCGCTCCTCGTCGTGGCTCTTGAGAAAGCGTGACGCCATCATTGGGGTGAGGGTCAGCGAGACGAACGCCGAGACGGCGATCGTCATCGCGATGGTGACCGAGAATTCGCGGAACAGGCGGCCAATGATGCCGCTCATCATCAGGAGCGGAATCAGCACCGCGACCAGCGAGACGGAGATCGATATGATGGTGAAACCGATCTCGGCAGAACCTTTGAGTGCTGCCTGAAACGGCTTTTCGCCCTCTTCGATGTGGCGCGTGATGTTCTCGAGCATCACAATCGCGTCGTCGACGACGAAGCCGACGGAGATGGTGAAGGCCATCAGCGATAGATTGTCGAGGCTGTAGCCTGCGATCCACATGAGCGCGCACGAGCCGAGCAGGGCGAGCGGGACCGTAACGCTGGGAATGATCGTCGCCCAAACGTTGCGCAGAAAGACGAAGATCACCATCACCACCAGCGCGATGGTGAGCGCGAGGGTGTACTCGACGTCGCGGAGGGAGGCGCGGATGGTGGTGGTTCGGTCAGAGAGTATGCTGACATGAATGGTCGGGGGGATCGAGGCCTGCAAGACCGCCAGCGCGCTTTTGATCGCCTCGACTGTGGTAATGACGTTCGCGCCGGGGATCTTGTACACGACGAGAAAGACGCTCGGCTTGCCATTGCTCCACGCCGCCTGTGTCGAGTCCTGCGGTCCCGCAACCGCCTGGCCGATATCGCGCACGCGCACCGGCGCCCCGTTGCGATAGGCGACAATGACGTCGTTCCAGTCCTTGGCCTGGGTCAGCTGGTCGTTGTCCTGGATGGTGAAGGTCTGCTTCGGACCAATGAGCGCGCCCTTGGGGCTGTCGACCGTCGCAATGCCGATCTGCTGGCGCACGTCCTCGAGCTGCATCCCCTTCTCGACGAGCTTCGCCGGATCGATCTGGATGCGTATGGCGGGCGTCTGCTGGCCGCCGACGCGCACGAGGGAGACGCCTGAGATCTGACTGAGGTGCTGGGCGAGGATATTTTCAGCCGCGTCGTCGACGTCGATAACCGGCGCGACGTCCGACCGGACGGACAGGATGAGGATGGGCGTGTCGGACGGATTGACCTTGCGATAGGTCGGCGGGCTCGGCAGATCCTTCGGCAGTTGCCCGGCGGCGGCGTTGATCGCAGCCTGGACGTCGTTGGCGGCGGCGTCGATGTTGCGGTTGAGATCGAACTGCACGGTGATTGCTGTCGCGCTGAGCGAACTCGTCGACGTCATCTGCGAGACGCCCGGAATTTGCGCGATCTGCCGTTCGAGCGGCTGCGCGACCGAGGTCGCCATCGTATCCGGGGACGCGCCGGGCAAGGAGGCCGAGATGGTGATCGTCGGAAAGTCGACCTGCGGCAGGGGCGCCACCGGCAATGACGGGAACGCGACCAGCCCCACCAGAAACACCGCGACCATGATGAGCGTGGTCGCGATCGGGCGGTTGATGAAGGGGGCGGAGAGGCCCTTGTACATCGACTAGGTCCCGCTTCCCGTGTCGATTGACACAATCGACCCTGGCTGAAGCAGGAACTGGCCCTGCGTGACCACGCGGTCGCCTTCCTTCAAGCCATCGGAAATGACGGCCGTCGCCGTGTCCTGGTGCGCGATCTTCACCTGACGCACCTCGGCGCGGTTCTGATCGTCGACAATAAACACGTAGAGCCCGTTTTGGCCATGTTGCACCACTTCGGCAGGGACAATCAAGACGCCCTTCTCCACACCGAGCTGCAACCCCGTCGTTACCGCCAACCCTGGCCAGAGCGCATCGTCCTTGTTGTCGAATTCCGCCTTGAGCCGGATCGTTCCGGTTGCGAGCTCCACCTGATTGTCGCTGATCGACAGGCGTCCGCTCGCAAGCTTGTGGCCTTCCGCGTCCATCACCGTGACGGGGGGCGCGCCGGCGGCCAATTCCTGGTTGATGCGCGGCACGAATTCTTGCGGTTCGGCGAAGACGACGGTGATCGGCTGCAATTGCGCGATCGACACGATTCCGGTCTGCTGGCCGGCATTGACGAGATTGCCCTCGTCGATAAGCCGGAACCCGACGCGGCCCGAAATCGGGGCCCTGATGGTCGTATAGTCGAGCTGCGTTCGTGCAGCGTCGATCGCGGCCGCGTCGGCGGCGATCGAGGCGGTGAGCTGCAGCACCATGGCGTTCTGGGTGTCCAGCTGCTGCTTGGTGGCGAAGTCCTGCTTGGCGAGCGTGGTGAAGCGCGTAAGATCGAGCTTCGCATTGGCGAGATTCGCCTCGTCCTGCGATTTCTTGGCGACGGCCTGGTCGAGCGCGGCCTGGAAGGGCCTCGGGTCGATCTGAGCCAGAAGATCGCCCTGCTTGACCATTTGGCCCTCGTTGAAGCCGATCTTCATGATCTGGCCATCGACTCGGGCCCGCACCAGAACGGTGTTGTAGGCTTGGACCTGGCCGATGCTTTGGAGGACGATCGGGAAATCGGACCGCTTGACCGGCGTTACTGTCACGACGATCGGCGCGGGGCCGTTCGCTTGCGGCTGTTGGCTCTGCCCCGGGGCCGATGCGGCCTGGGCGGGCGGAGTCCAGATCTTGTCGTGCACCCCGTGGGCGAGCCCGCCGGCGGCCGGAAGCCACCGGTCCGCCGTTTGGGGCGCGTAAACGCCATAGGCGGCTGCGCCGCACGCCAGTATGGCGATCCACACGAACCCACCGAGCTTCATCGTCGAAAGCCTTTCTTCGCCTCAAACAGACCGCGCGAGACGAAGCGCCTTCACGCACTGCGCCGCGCAGCGCCGGATTTCCCCAGCACGCAGCGTTTTCCAGACGCCGGTTCTCAAGGGAAATCTGGCTATACCATCCTTTTGAGGGGTGCGGGACCTCATCAACCAAATTTGACCGCCGCGTTCCTTTCGTCCTTCAGGCGTTCCGACTCATCTGCCCCGATCTAAAACGACACGTTTGAGGGAATGAAGGCTTTAATCTGCGCCGCCGGGACGAAATACTTTGCAATGTCGGTGGTGCGACCCGGTGCGCCGCCGATTAATGATCGTGACGTCACCGAAAGCTTGCGGCTCATGATGCCCAGTAGGCAGAGATTTTCGGCGTCAAACACGCCCGAACCGGAATTGCCGGTGGTGGCGACGTCGGTGATGGCAGTGTCGAACCGTCCTCGCAGGTCGGCCGGAATCGCTTGACGAGGCAAGATCTTCGAGGGCGCTGTGCCCTCGGGAATGGCGACGACGACCCTCTCCCCAGCAAAGGGCGGATGCTCGCATAGTGGCGTGCGGCGCATCCGCAGACCGACCGGTAGCTTCGTATCGTCGATCGACAAGAGCGTCAGATCAACGCTGTCGAGGCTGCCTTGCTTGACGAGCGCAGCCGGCAAATCTAGCCCGGCAATGATGACGTGGGGTTTTGTCTGGAGGAAGTCTCCGGCCACGTGCTCGGCCGTCAGAATGAGGCCATTGCCGAGATAAACGCCATAGCCCGGCCATGGCTGCCGCGGCGTGCGGTTGATATGAACGGCAAGCGCGGTGAGCTCGGGATGATTCGATTGCGCCATCGCTGGCGGCGGCGTCAGCGCAACCGCCAGCGCGGTGAATCCAACGCCCAAGACTGTCGATCCGAGGGTCATGGATGTCTTTCCCTGGCCGCGCCATCACTCCCCACCGACGCTGACCGGCAGAGGACGCGGGATTCTCCAAGACCTCTCTTAAGCAAAGCTCTAGAAATGGGCCGATTGGAGAAGTGCGTTGACGACCGTGTGGATCGGTTCGGACAGCGTATCCCAGCCTAGGCCCAAAAGCGACGAAAAGAGGCGAAACAGACAGAGCATCTCGATCAAGCCGGCGAAAATAAGATTAAGGAATGTAGATCCTCTTGGGGTTCGCAGTCCCACCTCGTCATGCATCATGTGGTCATAAGGGATTTTTTGAACATAAGAAGACGTCCTCCCGAAAAATGAGAATGCCGTTAGGCCGAAATACTGCAGTCTACCCGAGATAATGAAAATGAACGAATACAGTAATCCAATTACCGCGACGATAATTTCCGTATTACGATCGTGGATATTGTCGAAAACGAACCACGTTCCCGCGAGTATAACCAGGCCAGCGACAAG
This sequence comes from uncultured Alphaproteobacteria bacterium, assembly GCA_963707355.1. Taxonomy (GTDB): domain Bacteria; phylum Pseudomonadota; class Alphaproteobacteria; order Rhizobiales; family Beijerinckiaceae; genus Roseiarcus. Next base: position 138,730 of record CAVPPX010000009.1, read on the forward strand.
TCGGAACAGAACCACCAGCGCACTAAACATGGGGGGCACCAGTTTGTATTGATATTGTTATTAATCAAACCGCCGGCGGCGACAGGACAATCCCATAGCTCGGCAAAATTTGCTTGTCCAGACGCGGGCGCGCCGGCAGACAAGATTTCCGACGGCCCAAGCGCTTCTGGCTGTTGACGAATCAGGGACACCGTCGTCGCGACGGAGGAGTCCCTTTTCTGGTCGGCTTGTTTTGGACTTAGATTTGCTTACACTGCACCGCGCTAATTGCGGGGGCGATCGGGGCCGGCGCCAGCCTGGGTCTGTGCGCCCACAAACACGGGCAAGCGGTTTACCGTCGCCGCTGAATTTATCAAAAAGGGATCGGGAATGTGCGAAGACCAGCATTGTGGGGCGTTCCTTCGATGTCCGGTCGGTGCTCGTTAAAGGAATTGTGAGCCCGTCGATGACGACTGACAGTCAAACCGCGCCTGAATTGGCGAGTGGAATTGCCGGAGGGAGCCGCCGCCCCCTTCTTGCGGACGGTCGCCGGTGGCGACTGCCGATCGCCTATGGGTCCATCGCTTCGGTTGCGCTGGGCCTCGACTTGGCGCTTATCCTTGGGAGCGCGACGTTCGCTGAGACGGTCTATCACAAGATTCCCGACGAGTTCGCGGGCGAATATTCTCACACTCTTGCAGCGGCTATTTTTGTCGCCATTCTCTTCGTGGCCGCGATGCGGGTGCAGAAGCTCTATAGCCCCACCCGCCTGATGGTATGGGACGACCAGGTTCGCGCCGTGCTGGGCGCCTGGTGCGGAGCTTTCTTGATCCTGGCGTCAGGCGTTTTCAGCTGGGGCATGAGCCAAGACCTCTCGCGCGGTGACGTGCTCCTGTTTTGGGCGGGCGGCGTCGTCGTGCTTCTTGCGCACCGGGCCGTCTGGAGATTTGCGCTGCCGCGCGCACTGGAGAGCGGGGCGCTACGGGGTCGCACGATCGTCAGCGTTGCGTGCGAGCAGAGTGTGCCGCCGCACTTCACCGAGAATTTGACCCGACACGGCTACCATGCGGTGGCCCACTTCCACATATCCGATAGCGAAGCGGGCGCTGGAGAGGTCATTGAGAGCATCATTTCGCTCTGCCGCACGTCCGATATTCAAGAAGTCATGCTGTTCGTCGATCCCGAGCACATGTCGAACGTGCGGTGGATCGCCCGCCGGCTCAGGGTGCTCCCCTTGCCCGTGACGCTGGTTCCGTTCGGAACGCTTGCGCTCTTGTTTCAGCGCGCGCGCTACGACATTGGCGATACGGTTGCGATCGAGCTTCAACGGGCGGCGCTCTCGCCGACCGAGCAGGCGACCAAGCGCGCGATCGACATCATTCTGTCGTTGCTTGCTTTGATTGTCTTGTCGCCGATCTTGCTCGCCGCGGCGATCGCGATCCGGCTGGACTCGCATGGTCCGGCCCTGTTCCGGCAGACCCGGCACGGTTTCAACGGGCGGCCGTTCCGGATCTACAAGTTTCGCACCATGACCGTCATGGAGAATGGCGACATCATTCAGCAGGCGCAGAAGGTCGACAAGCGAGTGACGAGGGTCGGCAAATGGCTGCGTCGGTACAGCATCGACGAGCTACCACAGTTGCTTAACGTATTTCTTGGTGATATGTCTCTGGTCGGACCACGGCCGCACGCGTCCGCGCACGAACGCCATTTCACGTCAACCATCGAGAAATATGCATTCCGTCACCACATGAAGTCCGGTATTACGGGTTGGGCTCAGGTTCACGGCGCCCGCGGCGAGACGGATACGCTCGACAAGATGGAGCGCCGGGTCGAGCTCGATGTTTGGTACATTAACAACTGGAGTATTTGGCTAGATTTCTCCGTCATGATAAGGACGGTTCTGGTCGTATTTACAGACGACAACGCGCATTGAAGACGGCAGCGCTGCGCAACATTCGGTCGGTGAGGGCGCGCGGTTCGAGGATCTGGGGACGCGAGAGAACTTAGACATGTCCATCGAGTCGCTAAAAACTCAGCCCGTTCGAGCGGCCTCCCTATGGGACCGTGCCGAAGGCCGCGGCGTCAATCTGGTTTTCCTTGGGGCGCTTGCCGCCTCATTCTTCGTCGCTTACCTGCCGACCTATTTGAGGCTCGCGGGGGGCGCCTGGCAAACCGAGCAGGAGGGGCATGGCCCCCTCATCATGCTGGCCGCCGCGTGGCTGGCCTGGCAGCAACGCGACAGGCTGAAGGCAACCGTATTGCGCCCGGCGCCCGTCGCCGGCTGGATCATCTTGATCCTTTCGCTCCTGCTCATGGCGGTCACGCGGTCACAAGACATCCCGATGATCGAGGTTGCGACCCAAATCCCGGTGCTGCTGGGATGTCTGCTTCTTATCGGCGGTTGGCCGCTTGCCCGCGTTTTTGCCTTTCCGCTTGCTTTTCTTATCTTCTCGGTGCCCCCTCCCAACTGGCTTCTAGACGCCTTCACCGTGCCGCTGAAGGTCGGGATTTCCGACATCGTTTCAAATGTCCTTTACGATCTCGGCTACCCGGTGGCGCAGAACGGCGTCATGATCATGATCGGCTCGTACGAACTCATGGTCAAAGACGCGTGCTCCGGCGTGAACTCGATTTTCGCCCTGTCGGCGATCGGGATTTTCTATATTCATGAATTTGTGGGCGATCACCCGATCCGGAAGGTGCTCTTGATCCTTTCGATTGTTCCAATCACCATCTTGGCAAATGTCTTTCGGGTCGTGACGCTGGTTTTGGGCGCCTATTATATTGGGGTCGATACCATCGAGGGCCTGTTTCACGACCTGACAGGCATAGCGTTGTTTGTCTTCGCGCTGGTCCTGTTCTTCCTCCTGGATCGCGTCCTCATCGCCGCCGAATTCCTCGTTGGGAAGACGCTCGGATCAAAAAGCGCGAGAAGCGCCGCATGAAGGCCTGCCACGAGAATTCGGCGACGCGCGATTTGGGCGCGCGAGCAGGCGTTTTTCTTGTGCCTTAGCCGGATTGGCGGTTGCTTCACATTTTTGCAGGACAATTGGGGTAGGGCGAACGGCTTGCTAATTGCGCGCGGCCGAAACAGTTGGACGCACCTGATGCAGACCGTCTATGATTTCGTTACTGTCATATGCTTCATATGTATTGTAGTGACCTATTTCATGTTCACCGAAGGCGGCATGAAAATCTTGGCGCATTTCATGCTGCCGGCCGCGGCCTTCGCGATCGCTAATCAGGTCGGCAACCACGCCGGAAGTGACGTCACAATGAATATCCTGGCTGTCGTTCTGATCGTCGCCGGAATCGGCTACACCTTCATTATCGTTAGGCACACTCCCGCTTGATCTGAGAGGCGCCGCCGCGCTCGGAGACGGTTCTTCACCCCTGAAAGCAAAGCGCCGCGGTTGCCGGGTGCTCGTCGGCCATAAACGGTCAGCAAGCTTATCTTGCGGTCGCTTTGACGCAAGCAACTCGATTCTAGCGAAAAAAGTCCGAGAAAAGAGGCGCTCTTCGAGCGCCGGCCCGTTCAGGAAGCTCACCCGGCGGCAAAGACCGCTTCCCGGTTGGAATTTAACAGTCAAGTTCAGCAGCTGACAATGGCGGCCCTCTATTGCTCGGCTTGGCGGTCTTTCCCCCCGCTTGTGACCGAGGCACGATGGCATGATCACCGCCGCAGAAATTCAAACGATCCGAGACAACGATCCGGGCGCCGTCTTGCCGGGCATCGATACGATGACCGGCAATCCGTACGCCACGTCTTCGCTCCTCGACGTCACGAAAATCAGCCAAAACACCAAGGCGCCCTACTATTACTCCCCGTCTGCAAATATCGTGTACGTCACGCAGGCCGGCGCCGTGCTCAGCGGCATCAATTTTGGCAGCGCGACGGTGTACCTCCAGGCGAACAACGTCACGATAAAGGACTGCACATTCTCTGATACGACGGGCTTTTGGGGGATATCTCAACCCTCCGGCGTCAGCGGCGCCACAGTAGAGAACTGTACCTTCACGGGCAGCAAATCGCCGACTGAGAAAAACGTCTGGATCAGTTCCGTCTTGGGGATAACAATCGAGGACAACACCTTTCTCAATTCGCCAGCCGATACGATTGCGATTCAGCAAGGCGTCGTTACCGGAAACTACATGTCCGGAGAGGGATATGCGACGCTGGCGCATGGCGACGCAATTTATGTTCCCGACACGACTGGGCCCGTCACCATCTCTGACAACTTCATTGACGAGACGTCGAACGCCGGGGCGCAGGGTTTTAACAACTCCGACCTTCGCATCACGACCGAATACGGTAACGTCAGCGACGTGACCGTTTCAGGCAACTATCTGATCGGCGCTGGGTTTGAGTTTGAAGCCGGAACTCCGGGCTCCAGCAATACAATGAGCAACGTGTCGATCACCAACAACTACACGGGATTCGGACTCTTCGGTCAATATTACCCAGGCACGACCAACTATGCGACCGTGACCGGGAACACGGCCGTCGATTTCTCGAATCCCGCCGCTTCAACCCAAGCCCTTGCGAACTACGTCGCTCCAACGGCGAATGTGGTCTCTGGGACCCCAGGTGGGGGTACCGCCAGCGGGACGGCGCCAACGACGATCTTGGGCAACGGTTACGTGTCGGCGCATCTGGGCGTGTCTGGCCCTGCTGAGACGAACTTTGTTGGCGGTCTGGGCGAGCAACTTCTGTTTGGCGGTCAGGGTGTGAATATCCTTACCTATCTCGCCATTGGCGAGGGCGGCGATCTGGTGACTGCTTTCGATCCCGCCAAGGACGTGATCGATCTCAGCGCCGTCGACGCCGACGTCACTCAAGCTGGCGTCCAGAATTTCACCTTCATCGGGGCCGCTACATTCAGCGGCGGCGCTCAAGTGCGCTATCAGGTGGATCCGACAAACGACACCACAACCGTTCAGGCCACCCTGGCCGGCGATATCACGGCCGATTTTTCTATCACGCTCGATGGACTCGTGCCGCTCACGGCCGCCAACTTCGCGCTCACCTCGTCTCAGTCGACGGCCGCCCTCGCCAATGGCGCGGCCTTAACCTATACCCAGGTCACGACAGCCGCCGGCGCTCCGACTGAATACGTGTATTCCACCGTTCAGGATAGAGCTTATACATCGTACAAATCGTTCTACGGCTCCGGTTATGAGAACCTTGCGGCGGATGATCTGAACCTGAGTTCGAACGCAAACGAACTCGTCCTCTACGACCCCAGTCAGACGGTCACGAGAGGCGGCGGCAGCGAAACCCTGCAGGTGGGGACGGGCAGCGATCCGCTCGCCTACCATGCCACCGAGACCATCGACGCGACCACCAGCGGCGGCGAGCAATTCATCTTTAGCGCGGGCTTCGGCAAGGAAACGATCAACGGCTATAACGCCTCGGGCGCAAGTCCGGATTCAATCCACCTGGCGAAATCCGCTTTCTCCTATTTGACCGCCGGCATGACTCAGGCGGAGGACCTGGCGGCCGTGATGTCACAAGCCACCAGGACCTCGTCCGGCCTGACGATCCATGACTCGCACGGCGACAGCCTCACGCTTACCGGCGTCACCCCCTCGATGGTCGCCGTCAACCCGGCCATGCTGCAATTCGCCTAATTTCCGTGCCGGCCTACCGCTTGTCCGCCGCCCGCGACACCACGCGCGCCTCTAAGGCGGGAGCGGCGGCTGAACGGCCAAACGATGAGGCGCGTCGCCGCCCACCCCCAAAGTCCGGCGAGGCCGCCGGCCGTCAGAGCGCCGAGCGACAGGGGCTCGGCGGGTTCATAGTTGTCGAGCGTGCTTTGCGCGATCTTCGGGTCAAAGCTGGTGGCGACGAGGTAAAGGCGCATGAGCGGCCCGACCGAGTTCATGGCCTGAATCTGCTCGTTGAGACGCTCCGAGCGATCGATGGCCTTGCCCATGTCCTCGCCGCGTTCGTGCGCCAAGGGGTCCGAATTGTCCTCGAGCCGCTTCAAACCCTCGGCGCGGCTGAGGTTCTGGCGCTGAACCTCGCCGTCGAACTCGGACACGATCCGGTTGAGCTCTTCGAGCGCGCCGCCCAGGCGCTGGCGATACTGTTGCGCGAATTCGGGCGCCTGCGAGCCGATCAATCCGGCCAGCACGGCGATCGCCAAGGCTAGTCTGTGCGCCAACATCGACTGATCCGTCTGATCGACCCGGGAAGATCATAGCGCGCGCCCCAACTAGTAGCGTGCTGAAGGTTCTGCAAAATCGCTGAATTCGAGAGGCGGTCATGTCAGGCTGGCGATGTCAGGTCACCTGATTCTCCTGGGAGAACCGCCGCCATGACCAAGAGTGAAGCGAAGCCTGCGATCGTCGCCGTCAACGAGCCATTTTCGAAGAGCCCGGATGGGCTGCGCGAGATTGTTCGCGCGGTGATGCAGGAGATGCTGGAGGCCGAGATGACCGACGCGCTCGGGGCCGAGAAGGGCGAGCGTACGGCTGCCCGGCTCGGCTATCGCTCCGGCTATTACACCCGCACCCTCGTCACCCGCGTCGGCAAGCTCGAGCTGCGCGTGCCGTAGGATCGCGACGGCCGCTTCTCGACCGAGCTCTTCGAGCGCTATCCGCGCTCCGAGCAGGCGCTGGTCGCCACGCTGGCCGAGATGGAAGCCTGCCCTCGGGCTTGACCCGAGGGTGCAGGGCGTCTCGACCCGAAAGGTGAAGGCGATCACCGAGGAGCTGTGCGGCCATGCCTTCTCGGCCTCGGCCATCTCCGCCATCAACAAGCGCCTGGACGAGAGCCTGGACGCCTTTGCCAACCGCCCCCTCGCCGAGCCCTTTCCTTACCTCATCCTCGGCGCGCGCTATGAGAAGGTGCGCGATGGCGGCGTGGTCATGAGCCAGGCGGTGCTGATCGCTATTGGAATTGGCGGGGACGGACGCCGCCAGATTCTGGCCGTCGAAATGGCCAACCGGGAAAGCCGCTCATCGTGGAAAGACTTCCTTCTCGGCCTGCGCCGACGCGGCCTTACCGGCGTTGAGTTTGTCGTCGCCGACGATCACGCGGGCCTTCGCTCCCCCATCCGCGAGGTCCTGCCCGAGGCCGCCTTCCAGCGATGCTACGTCCACTTCCTCCGCAACGCCCTCGACCATCTGCCGCGCAAGGCCGACGACGACTGCCTGCAGGAATTGCGCTGGCTCTACCACAGGCGTTCAATCGAGGAGGCTCGCCAGGATCTCGCCGCAGGAATCGCCAAATCGGGAAGCCGCTACCCCAAACTCGTCAGCTGGGTCGAAGAGACCATCGAGGAGACGCTCACCTTCCACCGCTTGCCGCGCCAGCACCATAAGCATCTCAAGAGCACCAACATGCTCGAACGCTTCAACGAGGAGATCAGGCGGCGAACCTATGTCGGGCGCATCTTCCCCAATTCAAACGCCTGCCGCCTTATTCGCGCCCCAGCCCTCGAAACCCATGAGAACGGGCTCGAGGCCCACCGCTACCTCAACATGAACGATCTCAAAGAGCACAAGAAAACCCAACTCCGCCAAGCCGCCTGACCGCCATTTGCAGAACTTGACGCACAGAACCCAGCTTCGCGCGACGAAAGCAGACCAGACCGTACCTTTGTTCCGTGAACGAGCATGATGGACTGTCGACTGCAGCCGCCCGCTGGAGTTCGCAGACAACCGGCCACGTCATCGAAGCGAACTTCCGCACGCTGAATCTCTACGACCGGCCTCGTTCACGCGCGTACGCTTGTAGATTGTGCCAACAAGACGCCGTTTGGCAGCCTTCACAACCTCTACCTTTGCTAAGTTCACTTTGCTCATCAGCCCTTCCCGTCGCCAACCTGCACAAGTTCGAGCGCGTCGATTGCCGCCATTCGCTCGGCCTCGGCCTGCTTCAGGGCGCGCTCCAATTCCTCGGTGCTGGAACGGCTCGAGCCCATGAGCACCATGCCCCCGATAGCGAGGGCGAAGGCGACAAGCACGCGCGCCGGCGTGTAATCGACGAGGCCGAGAATGAACGCGACGATCAGCGCCGGTCCGATCACGGCTGACGCGAGGCCGACGAGCCTGAGCCTGCGGCTGCGCGCGATCCGCTCGCGCAATTCCTCGATCCGAAGCTCGAGCCGTTCGATCTCGTCCATGCGCCCGCATCCCACTCCACAGCGGCCTCGTTTCTCAAGTCCTGCAATTCGCGCTGATGAGATTGCCGGGACTGGATCTTGTCGCGAGGCTCGCCGCCGTGAAGGCGCCTGAACCTATGAGAGCCAGGACGGCTGCGAGGATGCGTAGCGAAAGCCAACCGGTCACGCGCATGGGCTTGGCCTTAACTCGCGGGCGTCTCTTTCTTCTCCGTCTGGCTCAGAATCTCGAGCACTCGATCGATACCGTCGGGCGAAAGGCGGATCAGGCCGGTGTAGGGATGGCTGAGCTCGAGGATGAGAAAGATCGCGATCCCGATGGAGACTGCGCCGGCGAGATGCGCCAGCACGCTTACCGTATTCGTCGCCGCCACAAGGCCGTTGCCGAGGAACAGCGCCGAGGCCCAGCAGATGACCACGGTCAGAACATGGGGCGGAAACGGATTGGCGAGCTGGCGCGCCATCAGCATCTGCGTGTCCGCGAGTTTCCTGACCTGATCCCTTGCGGTGGCCAGAAGCCCCTTCTGTGCGTCGGTCTCAGGTTTCAGGCGATCGAAAAAGCTGTTCTGGCTTAAAAATATCGTCCGCATTTCCTCGAACGTGAACGGCTGCGGCCCGCGCTCCGAATCGCCGAAGAAGCGGGCTCGCGAACGTTGAAGGGCGCCGCGCAAGCCGGTGCGGCCGCGGCTCGCTTCGGGACCGTAAAGTTCAAGCGCGAGGTCGACCTCCGCCACCATCGGCCCGAGCGAATAGGCTTCGTCCCTCTGAGTGGTGAACACCGAGAAGGCGGTGAAGACGAGGAGGCCGAGGACGAGCGCGAGCAGAAGCGTGACGAGTTCGACCATCGCGCCGACCGAGCCCTTTGATGCGGTCAGCACATCGGCCGGCACTTCCCATTGCAGCGCCATGCCGACGAGGCTCGCGCCAAACGTGATCGCCGCGACAAGGATCGCCCGATAAAGAGGATGCATGGGATTCGTCGTCTCGCTCCTAAAGCCCGTCGCCGCCCCCGAAACAGCGCCCGTCTTCCGCGCGGCGCGGATCGTGAGATGAGGGCGACCGCAGGCTTCCTCATAGGGCATGAGCGCGATCGCCGTAAACCTCAGAGCAACGGCGCTGGATAGGATCGAAACGCCCTTGAATCCGCAGCGCGGTCGGCTCGGGAAAGTGGGAGTCCGTCCCCATGCGTCGACCGCATTCCTGCGTACTGGGCGGCCGAAGTATGTAACGTGTGACGCCCGTCACAGCCATTATCTTGCGATCATGTTAGCGGGGTGAACACTGTTCTTTGATTATTTTTCGCCCCAACGGGGCTTCGTTTTTCTCTTTCATTTCTCACCGCTGCATCGGTCGCGGCGGCTGGTGCGGTTTCTATCGCAACGATCTTAGCTCGATACGGCTTTGTCGCGCGGAATGCTCCGCGATTTACGCTGATTCCACCATTCACAAACAAGGAATTTTGCTATGCCTGTAAAAACTGAAGAACGCACTCGGCCCAAAGACCATAGGGACCGACAACGCGAACCTGTCACTTCGTATCCACGACGGGTCAAGCAACCGCCCATCGATACGCTGTTAAATCTGGGACCGCTCGCACTGCTAGCCGGCCACTGGGTCGGCTCCGGTTTCAACACGATCTGGCGGCCTGACAACCTCTCGGACCCTGCCCTCGTCGGGGCTCCAAAGCCCCAAAGACGCTTTCTTCAACTCAACCGGACCTCTGAGACGCTCGCCTTCGACGTCATTTCAAGTCCCATCCCCAACCGCGGTGTGGCGAACCAACCTGACATCACGATCTACGGCCTCAACTATCTCCAGAAGGTCAAGGACAACGATACAGACATACCAAACTTCCCGAACGCCGGGGAAGACCTGCATATCGAGCCGGGGCTGTTCCTCAATGTTCCATCCAGCGGAGGCTCAACCGTCATCAATTCGATCGATCCGCCCGTCCCCGTCCCACCCGCGCCCGCACGGATCGTGCGGCTGGCGACCATTCCGCACGGCGTCTCGGTGCTGATGCAGGGGGACGCCTCGACTGCGGTGCTGAATTTAGGAGCGCCCGTCATCCCTCCGATTTATCCGATCGCCGAATTCTCAAATATCTACGCCGACTTCCCGGGCTATTCGGCGGCGCAGGGAACCGCCTTCAGTACGGAATACGAATCGTTTCCGGCCGCGCAACTCGGGCTGGGCATCCAGCCGTCCAACGTGCCGGCACAGGCGCTTGCGCTCAGTACCGTCGTTCACACGGTGCCCGAAAACACCCTAGCCAACGACGCACCGTACCCGAACCTCCAACTGGCGCAGAGCAACGGACCCTTTCCTCTCGAATGGCAGGACTATGTCAACGATCCCAATGTCGTTCTGCGAAGGGCGAACCACCACAAGACCATTCTCGGGTTTATTCCAATCGCGCTCGCGACGCCTTCGCCCGCGGCGATCGGCCAAATCCAGTTTTTAGGGATCGCCGACCCGGCTTTGGAGCCGACGACGATGGATGCGCCCGCCGGCCAGTCCAATGCCTTCGTGCACTCCGCGACCTCAACCTTCTGGATCGAATGGGTGAAGGCCGACGAACACCATCACGGCCCGCATCCGCATTACCATAGCGAGGTCTTGCAGGGCCTCAATCCGTTCCCCGGCGAGTCCACATATCTGCAGATACAATACACCCAGACTGTGATCCTGAACTTCAATCAGGTTCTTTGGCCGCACGTGTCCGTCGCGACATTGCGGCCGGAGTTCTAAGCGTGATCGCTGACGCCGAAGGCCGGGAGGCGTGCGACGGGCGACAATGACTCTCAGTGACGGAATAGGCTGAATTAGGCTAGCGGGCTTCAGGGCAATTGCTCAATTGCGAGCAATTGCCCCACGCCAAACAAATCCCGCCGGCTGAGCTTCCCTTTATGATTCGGACCAGCAAGCCCTGCTGACGGGGCGGCGGCTGGCCGAGCATTGAGGCTTGCGTGAACTCGCGCGCTGGTTAAATCCGCGAGCCCAAGGAGGCTCAGCTCAAGACCTACTTCACCGCCTCCACGGCCGGCTCTTCGACATGAGCCCGGGCGTGCTTGTGCTCTTCGATGCGCTTTGCCTTTGCGCCCGCCTGCCGGGCCGCTTCGGTCAGCTGGTACATCTCCTGATGATCGTAATCATCGGAGGCTCGCAGCGCCTCGTCGGTATAGGTCTTGGCGTTCGGATCGCGTTCGAGCCTGCGCGTCCAGACATGGATCTTGGCGAACATCGCCAGGATCCGGCCGTAGGTCACGACCTGCCCGCCCCAGTGACGGGTGTAAAAGACGAGCGGGTTCTCGAGCGGCATCCCGGGTCTGCGGTCGCGGCGGTAGCGGCGCCGGATCATGCCAGTCTCGAGCGGGTAGATATTGTAGAAGTGGAAGCTCGCCCAGAACCAGGTCAAGAGATAGGCGACCGTGTCCGGGCGCGGGCCGCCGGCCACAGCGCGGCGGATGACCGTCTTGATGTGCTCCGGAGTGTAGTAGGTGCGCCAGGCGAGGCGATAGGCCTCCTGCCATTCCTCGCGCGACATCCGCGGATGGTCGGTCGTCACATGTTCGAGGTCGAACTTGTTGAGGTCGGGGTCGATGTCGACCCCCTTCGCCACCGCCTTGGCGTGATCCTCGCTGCCGGGGAGCGGCGTCAGGATCGAGAATTCGAGGATGTCGAGCGGCAGTTCGCGCTGGATGATCTGAATGCGCTGGACGAGGGATTCCTGCGTGTCGTTCGGGAAGCCGATGATGTAGCCGCAATAGGTGATGCAGCGGTGCTTGCGCCATTCGAGCAGAAGCTCGCGATAGTCGGAAATGTGGTTCTGCTTCTTCTTCGCGGAGGCCAGATTGTCGGGGTCGATGTTCTCAAGCCCGATGAACACGCGCTTGACGCCCGCGGCCACCGCCTTCTCGATGAAGCGGGGAATCTTGTGGCAGGCCGTGTCGACCTGAATGATGAAGCGCGAGTGGATGCCCTGCTGACGCAGCTCGATCAGCCGGTCGAAGATCGATTCCCAGTTGCGATTGCGGGCGAGATTGTCGTCGGTGATGAAAAAGTAGCGGACGCCGTTGGCGACATTGACGCGCACCAGCGCTTCGATGTCGTCGGCGCTGCGATAGCGCGACTTGCGGCCCTGCACATTGATGATGGTGCAGAACGAGCAGAGGAACGGACAGCCGCGTCCGGCGTCGAAGCTCGAGATCATGCCGAGCGTGCGCCCCACGCGCTCAGGCGGCATGTAGGGGCCGGTCGCGCCTTCGAGTCCCGGGAGATCATGGAGGTAATTGTAGATCGGCTTGAGCGCGCCCGCCGCGGCGTCGCGCAAGACTTCGTCGAACCGCCCTTCCGCTTCGCCCGCATAGAGCGAAATGCCGAGGTCGAGCGCTTCGTTCAGCGAATCCGGCTTCTCCGGCAGCATGGAGAGGCAGCCGGAAACATGGAATCCGCCGATGACCACCGGTATCCCGGCGGCCCGCAGCGGCTTGGCGCAATCCATCGACCCGCGGGAACTGGTTCGACTGCACGCCGACGAATCCGACCATGCCAAAGCCGCCATTGTCCTGAATTTGACGGACGATGCTGGTCAGGCCGGACGCGGGTGTTGGTCTCGTCGACGGGAAAGATCTCGATCGCGACGTCCTCGCCAAGGACCTGATCTTCCATGCATTTCTGCGCGATGCCGAACAGGCAGGCGAGCGAATTGGAAGGCAGCGCCGACTTCCACCACTGGATGACGTAGCCCTCGTCGTCGTAATGCGACGGCTTGACAAGAAAAAGCAGAAACCGTCGGCGCGCTGGCGATATCCGGCATGTCTCACTCCCCGCGACGATTTCGGCCCGCCCGAATTCTTGCCCCGCATTCGCCACTATTGGCGAGGCGACCGTTAACAGGGTTTGGCCGAAACCACAATCGCCGCCTTATTCTGACGCAGACGCGTCCTCGCTTCAGCGCGCGACAGTGACTCGCAAGTAAGTCGCCGGAATTATGGTCGCGCCGGCGACCGAACTCTTGTTCTCCCGATTGAAGAGAGCGTCCAGCTCCGTCTTCAGGTCTTCGCTGCGGCCGTTCTTTTCCGCGGCGTCGAAGGCGTTCATCGTGGGCCCGTAGTATTGTCTGAAGGCGTCAACCAGCTCCGCCGGCGGCGAGGCAAAGCGGAAGGTATACGTGTCTCGAACAAACGAGATGCTGTCTTTCGGGACGCCGGCGGCGCCGAATCGCTCGATCACGTTGCTCTCGATCCCCCAGGTCATGGGGCTCACGAACCCTTCCGGCGGCGGGGGCGAATAGGCGGAGCTGATCTTCAGGATTTGCGCCACCAGCGTCGGGTCGTTCGGAATCCAGTTCCCCATCACGATCCGGCCGCCGGGGCGGGTCACCCGGGTCATCTCCTTGGCGACATCGAACGGCTTCGGCGCGAACATGGCTCCGAAGATGCTGACGACCAGATCGAACGCGGCGTCCTTGAGATCGCGCAAGTCGGAGGCGTCGCCTTCCTGAAAGCGGCAGTTCGCCAAGCCCTCGGCCTTCGCGCGCCTATTTCCGGCCTCGACCAGGTTGGCGGCGATATCGACGCCGAGCACGTCGGCGCCCAACTGGGCCTCCGGCAACGCCGTCGTGCCGTCGCCGCAGCCGAGATCAAGGATCTTCATGCCCCGCGCGACGTCGAGCTTCTGAACGAGTTCCTCCCCGCTTTCTCTCATGCTCTCGGCAATGCGGGTGAAGTCGCCCTTTTCCCAAAGCGCTTTGTTTGGATTCATGTGTTTCCTCCCGAGCCGTCGATTCGCGCGGCGACCCGTGCGCCCGGCAGGCGGCGGCTTATAGCCGAGACGCCGATCCGGCGCCCTGGGTAGAAATACGCACTTCCGGAGCCTCGCCGTCGGCGCCAACGCGCCGCCTCGGACGCTCCGCGGATCAGGCGTCGATCCGCTTGATGAACCAGTTCAGGATACGCGTCCAGACCTCGTCCTTGCCGATCTGGTCCTCGACCCCGTGTTCGAGGTTCGGGTTGTCGTTGACCTCGATGACGACGATCGCGCCGTCCGTTTCCTTGATGTCGACGCCATAAAGACCCGGACCGATCGCGCGCGCCGCCTTGAGCGCCGCGTCGATGACGGGCGGCGGCGCGTCGCCGATCGGCAAGCGTCTTCGATCCGCCCTCCCGCGCCCCGTTCGGCCCGTGCTTGATGATCTGCCAGTGGCCTCGCGCCATCTGGTACTGGCAGACAAAGAGCGGCTCGCCTTCCAGGACGCCGACCCGCCAGTCGAATTTGGTCGGCATGAATTTCTGCGCCAGCAAGAGGTCGGTGTCCTCGAACAGCTTGTCGGACAGCTTTTTCAGCTCCTCGCTGGTCTCGACCTTATGCACGCCGCGCGAGAACGAGCCGTCGGGAATCTTGACCACCATCGGCCAGCCAAGCAGGCGTTCGGCTTTGATGAGGTCGTCATCGTCGGCCAGCATCACTGTCGGGGGCACCGGCACGCCATGCGCCTCCAGAAGCTCGTGCAGGTAGACCTTGTTGGTGCAGCGGATCATGGACTGTGGATCGTCGATGACCGGCATGCCTTCGCTTCTGGCGCGCTGGGCGAAGCGATAGGTGAAATTGTCGATCGACGTGGTCGCGCGGATGAAGAGAGCGTCGAATTCGGCCAATTCCGCGAGCTGCCGGCGAGTGATGAGCTCGACCTCCACCGATTGCTTCTCGGCGATGCGCTGGAAATGTCGCAGCGTCTCGGGAGAGGACGGCGGAAGCTCGTCCTGCGGATCGTGCAAGACGGCCAGCGAATAGCGGGCGATCGGCCGGCCGCGCGGATTGCGCCAGTCGCGCTGGGTGTGCCGATGCAGGCTGGTGCGAAAGAATTCCGTCTCTTCCGGCCCGAGCTTGGCGAGCGGCCGGGCGCGCAGCCGATCGATCTTCCAGCGTTTGCCGGGCGTGATCGTGACTTCGATCGCCGGGCAGCGATACCAGTCGAACAGGAGCCGGCCGAAGGCCTCGAACCGCTGGTCCTGGGCGAAGCCGAAGCAGAACAGGAGGTCGAAGGTCGTATCCTCCGTCGCGTGCGCCTTGCTCGCCGCGGCGGTCAGCGCCTCCTGCAATTCCGGCAGCGACTGCTCGTAGAGTTTAAGCTCACGCAGATCGAGCATCGTCTCGACGGTCGGGATCACCCGATGCCCGCGCGCTTCGGCAAGCAGGGAGGCGTAATAGCCCTTGGACTGGTAATTATAGGAGCGCGACAGATTGATGATCTTCGCGCGCCCGAGCCCTGCGAAAAGCTTCGGACGCGCCAGATAGTCGCCGGTCGTGATGACCTTGTGCGGCGTATCCGCGTTGGGAAAGTCGCGCGCCTGATCGACGAGGATCACCCAACCGTTCATGACGCACGCCTCTGGGGCCGTGCGGGCAGTCGCGACAGCGTTTGCATGATGACGGGCGGACGAGGTCCCTGAAGTTCGGCGCGAAGAGGTTCGAGCGAGCGTCCGGCGCGACTCAGTTCCGCGCTTCTTTCGGCTTCCCCTAGCGCGGGCGTGATGCGCGGCGCAACGGTCGAACACGCTCGGGCGGGGAATTGTTCCCCGTTTCGTTCGGAGGGGGGAGCGAGCGACTTCTCGTAGCGCAACGCGGTCGCCCCGTCCGCGTAATAGTGCGTGTGGTCGCCAAACTGGCGGAAGCCGCAGCTCTCGTAAAGCGCGATCGCCGACGCGTTGTCGTAGCGCACTTCGAGGGTGAGCGCTTCGCGGCGGTGACGGCGCGCGTAAGCCTCCGCGGCCTGCAGCAGCGCCCGGCCGACGCCGCGGCGGGCGAACCGGGCGCCGACCGCGAGCGAGTAGATGCGCAAAGCCCGCGCGCCCTTGCGCAGCGAGACCAAAACGTAGCCCGCCAATTCATCGTCGATGGCCGCCACGATCACCGGCCGATGAGGCGCTCGCAGGAATTCGCGTAAAGAGCGCCGCGAAACCCGGTCGCTCTCGAACGATTCGTTCTCGAGCCTGCCAATGGCGTCGAGATCGCGCGGGCGAGCCTCGCGAATGCTGATGCCGCCCTGGCGCCAATTGTTCATGCTGAAAAAACCGGCTCCCTCGGCGCCCGCTCAAACGACATGAGTCGCCGCTTTAAAGCCGGCGCGCGTTCCGCAGCCGATGCAATCGCCGCGCCGGACAGCCAGCGGCAACTCATGTCGATCGGGCCTAGCAGGATTGCCGAAAAGTGGATGCCGGTTTTCGGCTCAAAATCCTGCGAAATCAAAGGATCTGAGCAAGTTTGCGTTGGTCCGCCAACGCAAACCTGCTTAGGGCCTTACGCCATGTACTGGCCGCCGTTGGCGGTCAGCGTCGAGCCGGTGATGAAGCCGGCGTCGTCCGAAGCGAGGAACACGACGCAGCGCGCGATCTCCTCCGGCTGGCCAAGGCGGCGAACCGGAATTTGGGGGATAATCGATTTTTCGAGAACGTCCTTGGGGACAGCCATCACCATTTCAGTCGCGATATAGCCGGGGCAGATGGCGTTGACGGTGACGCCCTTGTTGGCGTTCTCCTGGGCCAGCGCCTTGGTGAAGCCGATGTCCCCGGCCTTCGCGGCCGAATAATTGACCTGGCCCATCTGCCCCTTCTGGCCGTTGATCGACGAAATGTTGATGATGCGGCCGAAACCGCGCTCGCGCATCCCCTCAATCACCGGCCGGCACATATTGAACAGAGAGTTGAGATTGGTGTTGATGACGTCGCACCATTGGTCCAGGGTCATCTTGTGGAACATTCCGTCCCTGGTGATCCCGGCGTTGTTGACGAGAATATCGATCGGGCCGAGGTCGGTGGCGACCTTGGCGAGCCCGGCTGCGCAGTCTTCATATTTCGCAACATTCCACTTGTAGACGTGCACGCCCGTCTCCGCCTTGAATTTGGCGGCGGCGTCATCGTTGGAATGGTAGGTCGCGGCGACTTGGCATCCGGCGGCCTTCAGCGCCTTGGATACGGCGGCCCCGATACCGCGCGTGCCGCCCGTCACCACTGCGACTCTCGCCATGTTTCCTCCCAAGATTTTTTGACGCGGCGCCCTTGAACCCGGTGCGCGCGAACTACCGTTCGACCGCCATCGCTATGCCCATGCCGCCGCCGATGCAAAGCGTGGCGAGGCCTTTTTTGACGTTGCGGCGCGCCATTTCATGCAAGAGCGTCGTCAGGACCCGCGCGCCCGAAGCGCCGATCGGATGGCCGAGCGCAATGGCGCCGCCGTTGACGTTGACGATCGCCGGGTCCCAGCCCAGGTCCTTGTTCACCGCGAGCGCCTGGGCGGCGAAGGCTTCGTTCGCTTCCACGAGCTCGAGGTCCTTGACCGACCAGCCCGCCTTTTCCAGCGCCTTGCGGGTCGCCGGAATCGGCCCCGTGCCCATGATCGCCGGATCGACGCCCGCGGTCGCCCAGGAAACGATGCGCGCCATCGGCGTCAGCCCCCGGCGCTTGGCCTCGTCCGCGCTCATGATGACCAATGCGGCCGCCCCGTCGTTGAGGCCGGAGGCGTTGCCCGCGGTCACCGATCCATCCTTGGAAAAGGCAGGCTTCAGTTTCGCCATCCCCTCGTAAGTGGAGCCGGCGCGCGGATATTCGTCGGCGTCGACGACGATGTCGCCCTTGCGGCTCGATATTGTCACAGGGACAATCTCATCCTTGAACCGGCCGGCCTTCTGCGCCGCTTCGGCCTTGTTCTGCGATGCGACGGCGAACCGGTCCTGTTCCTCGCGGGTGATCTGCCACTTTTTCGCGATGTTTTCCGCCGTATTGCCCATATGATAGCCGTGAAAGGCGTCGATGAGGCCGTCCTGCAACATGGTGTCGACGAGCTTCATCTCCCCCATCTTGACGCCGCTGCGCAGATAGGCGGCATGGGGGGCGAGCGACATCAATTCCTGGCCGCCCGCGACAATGATGTTGGCGTCGCCGCTCGCGATCTGTTGCAGGCCGAGCGCGACCGCGCGCAGGCCGCTGCCGCACAGCTGATTGACCCCGAAAGCGGTCTTTTCCTGTGGAACGCCAGCCTTCATCGCCGCCTGGCGGGCCGGATTCTGGCCTTGCGCCGCCGAAAGGATCTGCCCGAGAATCACCTCGTCAACCTCGGCCCCTTCGACCTTCGCCGCTTCGAGAGCGCTCTTGATGGCGATTGCGCCCAGTTCATGCGCGGCGGTCGAGCCAAAGGCGCCGTTGAATGAGCCCACAGGGGTCCGTTTGGCGCTGGCGATGACAATCTCAGAGGCGGACATGTCGATCTCCCTTTGGAGCAAAAATTGGGGGGCCGTGGCGATCGGTTTCGTTTCTACACGATCCATCCCGGACGGCGCTATGATTCTATATAGGCGCCCCAACACGAGGTGTTCAGGCGACTTCCCGGGCAGGCGATCTCCTTGAAGCCCAGGACGCGCTCAAATGTCGACCAGAGTCTGATCGCCCAGGCTCCAGAACCATACGTTCGGCATTTTCAAGGAGGCGAAGTTGTTCTTCATGAATGTTTGGTGGAAATTGTCGCCGAGCCATATTTCCGTGTGGACGCCCCATGGAGACGTGCCCATGAAGACGACAATTCCGGGCTGATCGTCGATGTCCTTGCGGCTCGAGATCTTCCGCCCCGGTTCGAAAGTGTCGTCGAGGAACGCTTTCATTTCGTCGACCGCGGCGAGATAGTGAAATTCCCTGTTGCCGGCCCTTGCGATCGTGGCGGCGTGCGTCTTGCGGCGGACGGAATGCGCCCCGACCATTTTTGAGACGTCGCTGTTGACGAACGCCATATTGATGGCGTGGGACATCTGGATACAACAGGTCGTGTAATTCACGTCCTCGCTGAAAAGTTCGGTCACCCAATCGTCGAGCTCGCCGTTGAGAGAACCACGAGGATCTTTCAGTTTTACGATGATCTTGTTGCCGGTCTTCGTCGCCATGTTCGTTTTTGTGAAGAGAGGATAGTAATCGACAAAATTGTACCAACTCACGGGAATCGCGAAAGAGGCCATAGCGTAGAGCTCCAGTCCTGGTGTTTCCGGGCGTCCGGGTCACAACGGAACGGTGATCGTGAAGAAACCAGCCGCAACCTTCTGGCGTCTCGCGGATGCGTCACAAGGCGGACAGCTTGCTCACTTTCTGCCTCAGCCGCCTCGAATCCGGGTGGGCGGTTGCCTGCATGGGCGTTCCCCTCGGCCGGTCTCGCAATCCAAGCCTCGTTGTCCTCGCGCCAAGCTTAAAATGAGCTTGGTCCCGCGGTATGTGATCTGCATCACTTGTCGGCAGCCGCGAGCCCCAGCGATCGCAACCTGTTAGACTCCCGTTCGCGTTGGGGGTCCAGATGCAAAACACGGCTGCGGAGAGCGCGAAACCGCCTTCCTTCTTGAGCCATCTCTTCTCCGACCGGCGAATTGCGCCGATGCTGGTGCTCGGTTTCGCCTCGGGTATCCCCTACCAACTCGTCTACATCACCCAGTCGGCTTGGCTCTATGAGGCCAAGGTGCCGATCGCGACGATCGGCCTGATGAGCGAACTCACCCTCGCCTACAAGTTCAAATTCCTGTGGGCGCCGTTTCTCGACCGCTATGATGCGCCCGTCTTCAGCCGCCTCTTAGGCCGACGGCGGGGATGGATCGTCGTGTCTCAACTTGGAGTGATGGCTGCGCTGGCTGGGGTTGCGCTTGGCGATCCAGGGCATTGGCTTGCCTGGACGGTGGCGTTTTCCCTCGCGCTCGGCTTCGCCGGAGCCACTCAGGACGTGGTGATCGATGGCTGGCGCATCAGCGTCGCGCCGGCCAAACGCCAGGCGCTGATGGCCTCATGGTCGGAGGTCGGCTATCGTTTCGGCGTCCTCGCCGCCGGAGCCGGCGCGCTCCTGCTCGCGGACAGGGTCGGATGGCGCGCCGCCTACCTTGGCATGGCTTTGTTGATGACGCCCGGCATGCTCGCGGCTTTCCTCGCCCCGGAGCCGGAGGCGGACAAGACCGCGACGCACCCGCCCCTGACCTTCGTTTCCACAATCGTCGCCCCGATCCGGGAATTGATGACGCGACTCGGACCCCTGGCTGTGCCGATCCTGGTGCTGGTCGCCGGGTTTCGCATGCCCGGCTACATTTCGAGCGCAATGGCCGTGCCGTTGTTCAAGAGCCTGCACTATTCGGACACGGATATCGCCACGGTGACCAAACTGTTCGGCTTCTGGGTCGGGCTCGGAGGCACCTTTCTCGCAAGCTATATCATCCCGCGCCTCGGCATGATGGCGAGCCTGCTCGTTGGCACCGTGTCAGGCTCGGCGTCGCATCTGGCTCTGGCTTATCTTGCCGCCCACGGCGATCACGGCGGAAGCGAGTTCTGGACCTTCGCCGTCGCCGTCAGCCTCGACAGTTTCGCCTATGCGTTCGCTTCGATCGTGCTGATCACCTACATGTCCTCGCTGGCGTCGACCCAGCTGGCGGCCAGCCAATACGCGCTCCTGACCTCGATCTGCGCGTTGCCGGGCAGCCTGCTTGCGGGCGTTTCGGGCTTTGCCGTCGAGCGATTGGGCTTCGAACATTTCTTCGTCGAAACCTCGCTGATCGGCGCGCCGGTCGCCATTCTGTGCTGGTGGGTCTGGCGCCAGCAGCCCACGATGACAGCGCAGGGAGCCGGCGCGCCACAGGCCGGCGGCTCCTAAGCGGGGGACGCTCAGGCGCCCGCTGTCTCGGCTCAAGCATCAGGCGACGGGTGCGAGCGCCTCGTGGCCGGGGATGACGGCGGCCATGAACTTGTAGCCGTTGTTGGCGCGGAAGCGCGGATCCGACTTGATCACCGCCATGAACGCGCGGTGGCCGTCCCTCTTCTCGCCGACCAGGCAGCCGGCGCTCGCCGGGCCCACGTCATCCTTGGGCTGGTCGTAACCCCAGTGCTGATTGATGCCGAAAATGCCGGTGTAGGTCGGCCCCTCGCGTTTGAAGTCCTTCTTGCTGTCGCGATAGATGTCGATCGGCGCGCATTGGATCAGCGCCTCGTGCGGATCCTTTCCCGAGGCGCCGACATGCGTGCCGACGGCCCAGGACTTGTACTGGCCAAGCGCGATACGGGCCGCGCCCTTCGGATTCATGGGGTTCATCACGTAGAGTTTCCCCGGCGCCGTCGTCGCGATCCATGGCTGAATCAGCGGTTTGCCGTCAGGTCCAATGGAGAAAACGACCCTCAGGTCCT
Source organism: uncultured Alphaproteobacteria bacterium (assembly GCA_963707355.1). Taxonomy (GTDB): domain Bacteria; phylum Pseudomonadota; class Alphaproteobacteria; order Rhizobiales; family Beijerinckiaceae; genus Roseiarcus. Next base: position 160,031 of record CAVPPX010000009.1, read on the forward strand.
CGAACACGTTCGGCGTTTGCGGGTCGAGATTTCCATCGGCGTCGACGCCCTCGACATAGACGATGTTCTTGCAGTCGGGATGGCGGCAGATGAAGTAATTCTTCTTCTGCATGTAGGCGACGATGCGGTCGATCCATTGCCCGCCCGGTTGGATTTCGGGCAAAAGCTTTTGCGGGCTCAACAGGGCGGCGGCGATGTCCTGGGTGAAGCCCGCGGTCGTGGAGAGGCCGTTCAGCTTGCAGAACTCGTCGATCGCCCATCGCGTCGTCGGGCCCATGAAACCGTCAGGCGGCGGATCGAGATAGCCGAGGTTTGAAAGGATCTGCTGCGTTTCGAGAACAAGATCTGGCCGTTCGCCTGCGAGGGTGTCGAAGGCGATCGCCGGTCCCTGGAGCTTGCCTAAGGCCCGCGTGGTCGGGGCGATCACCGCGCCCGACGGCGCCCTTCCCAGCCGGAATCGCGATGGCTGGATCTTCTGCTCCATGAAGTCGGTGAGCCATTTGCGATAGGCGATGGTGACGTCGCCGCCCGCGGCGAAAACGAGTTGGTTCGCGCGCGCCGTCCCCACTTGCGAGATCAACTTGCTGAACGGGATCGTCTCGTCGTTGCGCAGGAAATGCTCCGCGCCCGCAAGTCCCTCGTGATGAGCGAGATAAATGTGCCAGGCGCGATCGTCGTCGCCGATATTGGCATCGACAAGTTTGTCCTTGACCAGAGCTTTCAGGTTGTCAACGCCATATTCAGCGGCGGTGACGATCGACATCGTCGGGTCGAAACGAAGCGCCAGCAGTCCCTTTCTCATGTTGGCCACGACTTGGTTGTCGCCACTCACCATCCGGCTCTGGCGGGCGGTCTTGTTGAGAAGCTTGCCGGGACGGCAGGCCATGTCGCACCAGGTGGCCTCGAGAAATTGCGTCAGTCCGCTGGCGCTTGTGCCGGCGTTGCTCGACTTGGCGTCCCAGACGCCGGCGTCGGCGCCGCTGCCGATCTTGGCCGCCTCGGCGTCGATGAGCGCCGCAAGCGCCGCAGCATCGATGCCGGTGATGGACTGGGCCTCGAGGAGGGCTTCGCGGTAGCGCTCGTTTGCCCCGAGCACCAGATCGTCCGCAGCCGGGGCTGGCGTGGCCCCCGGGTCGCTCGCAGGCGGTCCGGCTGGTTTGCTGGGGGCGGTCGGCGTCGGGGTGGGGGCGGGGGCGGCGGCGACGTCCTCGGTCCAGCCGACCGCAGGCGCCGATGCATCCGGCGGCGTGACCTTGACCTTGGCCCAGGTGGCGACTTTCGCCAGGACGTCGATGCGGCCGGTCACCGTTTGCACGAGGTTGCCCAACGGCTCGTCGAACAGCCTGACGGTCGCCTGCTGCACCGGAATGAGGTCCGCCGAGATGATCCAGCCCGCAAGGGGAAGGCCGGCCTTGGTCAGCGTGACCTTGGTCCACGGGTCCAACGTCTTGTCGATGCTGACCACATCGCTTGGATCGAGGGTTGCGATCGGCGCTGAGCTTTCGTCCGGATCGGGCCGAAGCCCTTCGGGCGCCGCGACCGAGAACATTGCGGACATCGATAAGCTCCATACTCGTTACCAGATAAAGCCGGTTCGCCCCGACCGCCTTATCTACGCATCTTTTCGTTCTCGCCTGCCGTTCAACTCTGGAAGATGGCCGAGACTGGGGACCGCTTTTTCGGCTTGTCCATAGGTAAAACTACCTACTCCACACAATATGACAGCGGGAACGACGTCATGCGGATCGCATGAGGCGGCAATATACCCTGCGACTGGAATTAGACTGTGAGGCCGATCACAGAAGACGAGCGCCTTGAGCGCTCGCCGCTCAGGAGAGTTCGACCGCGCGGTCGACGATCGCCCTGAACGCATCGGATTTCGCCATTTCGAGGTGGTCGACCTGCACCTCGGAAAGATAAGCGTAGAGCTTATCCCTGCTGTCGCCGGCTATGATCCGATCGTAAAGCGCCTCGGCGTAGGTGAAGAGCTCGCCCTCATTGCAATCGGCCGGCAAGTCCCATGTGTTGAGCATCACCTGAACGATCTCGCCGATTAGAATGGTTTTGTCGACCATCGCTGCGCTCCTCTCGTTGACCGAGGTCTATTGGCAACTATGCATTTTTACGAATAGAAATCGGTCTCAGGATGATGGCGGTCGCCAGCGCCATGCGCGACGAAATCCGCGCCGTACCGCATCGGCAACTGTCGTAACGTAGCACTCTCCAAGAGTTGGCAAGATCTTTGCCTTGTCATATTGTTGATCGAGGCAGTTTTCTCTTTATAGAAAACATCAATTCTGCTCTCAAGCATTCTGACTTGTTTTTGCTTTCTGCGAACGACAAAGATCAACCCAACTGCGGCCACCACCGCGGCAGTTAAACACATGACTAGCGCGTTGTCCGTCATATATTGACTTCAGTAAACTGTATTATGATCGATTCCAGTTGCAGAAAAAGAAGCCTAAGCCCCTGAAAACGCTTGCTCGCGTGCAGAATCGATCACGGCGCACAAACGGGAATTATCGGCCCGGGCGAGCCCGCCTTTTCAGAACGCCCCGATGCGCATGAGATCGTGAAAGTTCACAATTCCAACCACTTGTCCCCGCTCGACGACCAGGAGCGCCTGGATCTTGTGGCTGATCAGCTCGAGCGCCTCCGCGACCAGCGCATCGGGCGCGATCGTGCGCGGGCGCCGGGTCATGATCGCGCCGACCGGCGTATCGAGGGAGAAATCCGGCTTCAGGTGACGGCGCAGATCGCCGTCGGTGATGATGCCGGCGAGGCGCCCCTCCTCTTCGAAGACCGCGACGCAACCGAAACCCTTCGTCGTCATCTCGACGATCGCCTCCGCCATTCGGGCGTTCGCGTCGATGCGCGGCACGCGGTCGCCCGTGTGCATGACTTCCCGCACATGCGCGAGCTTGGCCCCGAGCTTGCCGCCTGGATGAAGCGCGCGGAAGTCGAGCGCGGTGAAGCCGCGGCCCTCGAGCAGCGCGATCGCCAGCGCGTCGCCGAGCACGAGCTGCATCGTCGTCGAAGTGGTTGGGGCCTCGAGCCCGTTGGGGCTGGCCTCCGGCGCGCCCGGCATCGTGAGACAAACGTCCGCCTCGCGGCCGAGCGTGCTGTTGGCCTCGGCGGTCATCGCGATCAGCGGAATGGCGTAGCGCTTAGCAAAAGTGACGATGGCGGCGAGTTCCGCCGTCTCGCCCGACCAGGAAATGGCCAGCACGACATCGCCGATCTGCACCATGCCGAGATCGCCGTGACTCGCTTCCGCCGGATGGACGAAGAAGGCGGGCTCGCCGGTCGAAGCGAGGGTCGCCGCGATCTTGCGCGCGATATGCCCGGATTTGCCGATACCGGTCACGATGACGCGGCCGGGCGCCGCCGAGATCGTCTTGACGGCTTCCGAGAACGCGGCTCCAAGTCCGCCCTCGCCTGCAATCCGGATCGCCTCCTCGAGCGCTGCGAGGCCGTTGCGCTCGTTGGCGATGGTGCGGAGCGCCGACAGGACGGCGCTGGTCTGCTCCTGAATCATTTGCTGCTGTTTACCATTCGCAAGCGCGATTGGAAAACGCGGCGCTCAGGGGACCTCGCGGGTTGGCTCGCCAATCACTGCCGGCTTGCCAAGCCCGAAGGTTTCAGCCATCGACCGCCCGGCGGCGAGACTTTGCTGCCACTCCGCCTCGAGGCGCAGCTTGGCTTCCGCATCGGCGATGCGGCTCCGGACGGCGTCGGCGTCGAGCGCCACAAGGCCATCGTCATCGCCGATAACGAGATCGCCTGGGCCGATTCTCTGGCCGCCGAACACCACCGGCGCATTGACGGCGCCGCGCTCGGCCGACCAGGGACCGCGCGGGGTGACATGACGCGTGAAGACCGAGAAATCCGCCCATCCCGCCAGGGTCGCAACATCGCGGATCGCGCCGTCGCAAATGACGCCGACCGCCCCGCGCCGCCGTAACTGTCCGCTCAAAATCTCGCCGATCATCGCCGTTTCGGCGCGACCCTGAGCCGCGATGACCAAAACGTCGCCCGCTCCGATGTGGTCGATGGCCAGGAGAACGGCCCCGAAGTCGGGCGGCTCGCACAATGCGGTGACCGCGCGTCCGAACAGGCGGGGCTGCCGCCCGGCGGTCATGAGCGGTCTGATCGCCGGGTCAATCTGCCCCTGCGGACGCCCGACATCGACCGCAACGGCGACGGGTATATCGCGCCAGCGCTCCACCTCGGCGTTGGTCAGGTCGCTCGCGGGGACAGAGTGAACAGCGACGGTCAGGGTTGACTCCTTGGGCTCAATGCGGCCGGACGAAATCCGAGGTGACGGCGGCGACATCGCGCACGCCTGCCAGCGCCATGGCTTCGTCAAGCTCGGCCGCCAAAATGTCGATTGCGTGTCGGACTCCCTCCGCGCCGGCGGCCGCCAGGCCCCAGAGGAAAGGACGACCGATCATGCAGGCGCGGGCCCCGAGCGCGAGGGCTTTGAGGATGTCGGTCCCGCGCCGTATGCCGCCATCGAGGACGATCTCCGCCTCGCCTCCAATCGCCGCGACGACACCCGGCAGGGCCGCGCAGGCGCCGAGCGTCGTGTCGAGCTGACGCCCGCCATGGTTGGACACGATCACGGCCTCGGCGCCCGCCCGCACCGCCGCTCGGGCGTCCTCGGGGTGCAGCACGCCCTTGACGACAAAGGGGCCGTTCCAGCGCTTGCGAATCTGGGCGATCAGGGCCCAGTCCGCGGACGGGTCGAAAAGCGTCGCAACGTGCTGGGCGATCGTCATTCCCCCGCCCTGCACGCTTGGGGCAAAATTGCCGAAGGACACCGGATTGCGAGCGAGACCGTAAAGCCAAGCCGGCCGCCGCATGACGTCAAACACCGTGCGCACGGTGGGCCGCAGCGGCAATGTAAAGCCGTTTCGGACGTCGCGTTCCCGACGCCCCTGGATCGGCAGGTCAACGGTAAAGCAGAGGGTCCGATAACCGTTTCCAGCCGCGCGCCGGAGCATATCGTCCATCAGATCGCGGTCACGCAACGGATAGAGCTGGAACCAGCGATCGCTGTCAGGGACGTCGGCGGCTACGGCTTCAATGGAGGCGATCGAATTGGTGGAGAGGCAGTAGGGAATGCCAGCAGCGGTCGCCGCGCGGCAGGCCAGCATCTCGCCCTGCGGCCTGAAGAGCCCCGCCAGTCCCGTCGGCGCCAGAACCAAAGGGAGGGCGATCGGTCTGCCCATTAAGGTCGTTTCCAGTCGCCGTCGGCTTACATCGACGCCGACGCGGGGCATGAGGCGCCACGCATCAAACGCCTGTCGGTTTGCCGAAAGGCTCTGTTCGTCGCGGGCGCCGCCGTCGATAAAGTCGAACACGAGCTTAGGCAGTCGCCGCTGAGCGGCGTTTCGCAGATCGTCGATTGTGATGCAGCGGCGAAGGGCGCGCGGGGTCATCGCGTCGATATCAACCGCCCCTGTAGGTGAAGCCGAGCCCGCGCAGTTCCTCTTTGAGCCCTGGCGCAATGTCGCTACGGTCGAGCGCGAAGGCGAGGTTGGCGCTGAGAAACCCAAGCTTTGAGCCGCAATCGTAGGTGCGCCCGTCGAAGCGCGCGCCATGGAACGACTGCTTGCGGGCGAGTTCGATCATGCCGTCCGTCAATTGGATTTCGCCGCCCGCGCCCTTCTCCACCCGCTCGAGAATCTTGAAGATCTCCGGCTGAAGAATGTACCGCCCCGAAATGATGAGATTGGAGGGCGCGGTCCCCTGCTTCGGCTTCTCGACCATCTTGGTGATCTCGAAGGTCGCGCCATGGTCGGAGCCAACGCCGACGATGCCATATTGGTGGGTCTCGGCTGGGGAAACCTCTTCGACGGCGATGATATTGCCGCCGTGCTTCTCGTAAGCCGCCACGCACTGGGCGAGGCAGCGTCCGCCATGCGATCCGGCGCGAGTGACCATATCCGGCAGCAGGACCGCGAAAGGCTCATCGCCGACGATTTCGCGCGCGCACCAGACGGCGTGGCCGAGGCCGAGGGGCGCCTGCTGGCGGGTGAAGCTGGTCGCGCCGGCGGCCGGAAGATCGGCCATGAGCGCCGCATATTCGGCCTTTTTGCCCCGCCGGGTGAGCGTATCCTCGAGTTCATAAGCCGCGTCGAAGTGATCCTCGATCACCGCCTTGTTGCGGCCGGTCACGAAAATGAAGTGCTCGATCCCCGCCTCCCGCGCCTCATCGACCACATGCTGAAGAATCGGCCGGTCGACGACGGTCAGCATCTCCTTCGGGATCGCTTTGGTCGCAGGCAGAAAGCGCGTGCCGAGACCGGCGACGGGCAGCACGGCTTTACGGATCGGTTTGTCCATGGAGGCCTGGTTCCTCGATCGATGGGAGGGTGAAGGGGAGACGAGCCTGGCGAAATCCTGATAACCGACTATCAGTTCCGCCCGAGCCGTTCTACGTGGCTCTTTTCCGTTGAATTCGTATTGGGTCAATCCAAAAGGGGCTGGGTATGAGCGTTCTGGTGACCGGCGGGGCCGGCTATATTGGCGGCCATATGGCGCTTGGCCTTCTCGACGCCGGCGAGACCGTCGTCGTTCTCGACAATCTTTCCACGGGCTTCGCCTGGGCCGTCCCCGAAGGGGCGAAGCTCGTCGTCGGCGACACCGGCGACACGGAGCTGGTCGGGCGCTTGATCAGGGAGCATGCGATCGACGCGATCGCCCATTTCGCCGCCAAGATCGTGGTGCCGGACTCGGTCCGCGACCCACTGGGCTATTACCTCAACAATGTCTCGAACGCGCGCGCCCTGATCGAGGCTGCTGTTAACGGCGGGGTCAAGACGTTCATCTTTTCGTCGACGGCGGCGGTTTACGGTGAAACCGGCGCCGAGCCCGTGTCGGAGGAAACCGCGCTCGCGCCGATTTCGCCCTACGGGCGGTCGAAGCTGATGGTCGAATGGATGCTCGACGATGCATCCAAGGCCTATGACTTCCGCTACGTCGCGCTCCGTTACTTCAACGTCGCCGGCGCCGATCCCCGGGGTCGCCTCGGCCAGTCGACGCCCAACGCCACTCATCTGATCAAGCGCGCCGTCCAGACGGCGCTTGGAGTCCATCCGAAGATCGAGATCTTCGGTGAGGACTATCCGACCCGCGACGGCACCTGCGTGCGGGACTATATCCAGGTCACCGACCTCATCGACGCCCATTTGAGCGCGCTTGGCTATTTGCGCGCGGGCGGGGCGAGCGTCGTCTGCAATTGCGGTTATGGGCACGGCGAGACGGTCAAGGAGGTTGTCGAGGTCGTCAAACGGGTGTCGGGCGTCGATTTTCCGGTCGTAGTCTCCGGGCGGCGGGCCGGGGATCCGGCCGCGATTGTGGCGAAGGCCGACCGGGCGAGGAGCGTGCTCGGCTGGAGACCAAGCCGCGACAATCTTGACGACATCGTGCGCCAGGCGCTCGACTGGGAGCGGCGGCTGCACAATCGAAGGACGGACGGGTAATCGGAGGAGCCCAAATTTCGGCGGCGCGAGGGCTCGCTCCACCGTCGTAATCCCGGACGAGGCCAAAGCAACCCTGGTCGTAGCGTCGCCTTTTTAGGCTTTACAACCGCTGCTCCAACGGCTTGATAGTCTCAGGCGTTCACCAGGGGGAAGCGCATGCGCTCGGCCGACCGGCGAGAATGAGCATGGACGATGTTCTCGTCACGGAAGGCCTCAGCAAGAGCTTCGGGGATTTCCGCGCGGTCAACGACGTTTCCCTTCGCGTCAAGCGTGGAACGATCCACGCGCTGATTGGCCCGAACGGCGCGGGCAAGACCACCTGTTTCAACATGTTGTCGAAATTCATCGCGCCGACGGGGGGTCGAATCACGTTCAACGGGCGCGACATCACCAATCTCAAGCCTGCCGACGTTGCGCGGCTAGGGCTGGTCCGCTCCTTCCAGATTTCGGCCGTGTTCCCCCATCTGACCGCGTTCGAGAATATTCGCATCGCGCTCCAGCGAAAACGCGGCGATTCCTTCGACTTCTGGCGCTCGAAGGCGGCGCTCAAGCCGCTTAACGAACGGGCGTTGGCGTTACTGGACGATGTTGGGCTCTCGAGCCTCGCCAATTCGAAGGCGGGCGAAATCTCCTATGGCCGCAAGCGAGCGCTCGAACTGGCGACGACGCTCGCCGTCGAGCCCGAGATGATGCTGCTCGATGAGCCGATGGCCGGTATGGGCCACGAGGACATCGATCGCACGGCTGACCTCATCCGCCGCGTGTCGGCGAACCGCACCATTCTGATGGTCGAGCATAATCTCAGGGTGGTCGCCAACCTCTCCCACCGCATCACCGTGCTGACGCGCGGGCGCGTCTTGGCCGAGGGCGACTACCGCGAAGTTTCGGAGAACGAAGAGGTGAAGCAGGCCTACCTCGGAGTGGGACATGGCTGAGGCTATTGTCGCACAGAGGGCGCCCGCGATTGCAACGACGGTGCTCAACGTCAAGGGGCTGCAGGCTTGGTACAACGAATCGCACATTCTGCACGGGGTCGACCTCGACGTGCGTGAGGGCGAGGTCGTGACTCTGCTCGGACGAAACGGAGCCGGCAAGACGACCACGCTGAAGGCGATCATGGGCATCGTCCGCAAGCGAACCGGCTCGATCGTGTTCGGCGGAAAGGAGCTCATCAGCCTCTCCATCGACCGCATCGCCCGGCAAGGCGTCGCATTTTGTCCGGAGGAGCGGGCTATATTCGCCTCTCTCTCGGTCAAGGAGAATCTGTTCCTGCCGCCTCCGATCTCCAAGGCAGGCGCGATGAGCGTGGAGCACATCTTCGCGCTCTTTCCAAACTTACGCGAGCGGCTGTCGAGCGGCGGGGGGCAAGCTGTCCGGCGGCGAGCAGCAGATGCTCGCCATTGCGCGCATCTTACGAACCGGCGCGCGATTTCTGATGCTGGACGAGCCGACCGAGGGCCTCGCGCCGGTGATCATCCAGCAGATTGGCCGCACCATTGCTGAACTGAAGCGGGAGGGGTTCACGATTCTGCTGGTTGAGCAGAATTTCCGCTTCGCCTCGACTTTGGCCGATCGGTTTTTCGTCATGGAGCATGGCCGCATCATCGACGCCTTCGCCAACTCGGAATTGGAGGGCAGGATGGATCGGCTGCACGAGGCGCTGGGAGTGTGATGATTCCGGTCAAACGATGGGCTCGGCCGTGAACATTTTCGGCCATATGATCAGCATGCCGCAACTCTTCGGCCAGTTGCTGATCGGCCTTATCAACGGCTCGTTCTACGCGCTCTTGAGCCTGGGCCTGGCGGTCATTTTCGGCATGCTGAGCATCGTCAATTTCGCCCACGGCGCGTTCTATATGATGGGGGCCTTCGCCGCTTATTTCCTGCTTCAATATACGGGCCTTAACTATTGGTTTGCCCTTATCCTCGCGCCGCTGATTGTCGGCGCGATCGGGGCGATCGTCGAGCGCCTGTTCCTGAAGCGGCTGGCCGGCTTCGACCCGCTCTACAGCCTGCTGCTTACCTTCGGCCTCGCGCTCATCATTCAGGGATTGTTTCAGAACTTTTACGGCGCGTCGGGCATGCCCTACGCGATCCCCAAACAGCTGACCGGCGCCTACAATCTCGGCTTCATGTTTCTTCCCGTCTATCGCGGCTGGGTGATCCTCGCGTCGGCCGCGGTATGCTTCGCCACCTGGCTGATCATCGAGAAGACGAAGCTCGGCGCCTATTTGCGCGCGGCGACCGAAAACCCGACCATGGTGCGCGCCTTCGGCGTCAATGTGCCGCGTATGGTCACCCTCACCTATGGCTTCGGCGTCGCGCTTGCGGCCTTCGCCGGCGTGCTCGCCGCGCCGATCAACCAGGTACGCCCGGGCATGGGCGCGGATATCATCGCTGTCGTTTTCGCGGTCGTGGTGATCGGCGGCATGGGATCGATCCTCGGCTCGATCTTGACCGGCTTCGTGCTCGGCGTCGTCGAAGGGCTGACGAAGGTGTTCTACCCGGAGGCGTCGAACACGGTGGTGTTTGTCATCATGGCGATCGTCCTTCTAATCCGGCCGACAGGTCTGTTTGGGCGGGCGGCCTGACATGGACCTCGAAGCTTCCGTAGCCGCGACGGATTTGACGACGAGCCAGGATCGCCGCGTGAGCGCCGGCGCCTTCGCGATACTGGTCGCCCTGATCGCGATCGCGCCTTTCTTCGCCTACCCCTTCTTCGTCATGCAGGCGATGTGCTTCGCGCTGTTCGCCTGCGCGTTCAATCTCTTGATCGGCTACGCGAACCTTCTATCGCTCGGGCACGCGATGTTCTTCGGCCTCGCCAGCTACGTCTGCGCCCATGCCGCCAAAGTGTGGGGCTTGGAGCCCGTCTCGGCGATCGCGGTCGGCGTCGCCGCCTCGGCGGTCCTTGGATTCGTCACCGGAGCGCTCGCCATTCGCAGCGCCGGCATTTACTTCGCGATGGTCACCGTCGCCTTTTCCCAGATGGTGTTCTTTGTCTGCGTCGAGGCGCCGTTCACTCATGGCGAAGACGGCATCCAGGCGGTGCCGCAGGGGAAAGCGCTCGGCTTCATCGATCTCAGCAATCCGTGGATCCTCTACTGTTTCGTGGCTGTGGTCTTTCTGTTCGGCTTTCTGGTCGTGCAGCGGGCGGTCAATTCGCCGTTTGGCGAGATTCTCAAGGCGATCCGCGAAAACGAGCCGCGTGCTGTCTCGCTCGGCTATCGCGCCTTGCAATACAAACTCGCCGCCTTTGTCCTGTCGGCGGTGATCGCCGGCCTTGCCGGCGCGACCAAGGCGCTCGTGGTCCAGAACGCGTCGCTGACCGATGTCTCGTTCTCGACCTCGGGCGAAGTCGTGTTGATGACGCTGGTCGGCGGCATGGGCACGTTCTACGGGCCGGTGGTCGGGGCGCTTATTGTCGTCGCGATGCAGAACTATCTCGCCCAGTTCGGCGAGTGGGTGACCGTGATCCAGGGGGTCGTGTTCGTCGCCTGCGTGCTCGCGTTTCGGCGCGGCATTGTCGGCGAACTCGGCGCGCGGGCGAAGGTGTCGCTCTGAAGGGGTCTGCGCCGCACAAGCGCTGCTCCGAAAGTGGCTCCCCGCAAATGCCGGGGATTGGCGCTTTCTCCCTCGCGGACTTCGGCTAGTGATGAACTCCAGACGCGCCAGGAGGTGACGGCAATGTATATCGTTGGCGAGGAGGAGATCGAAGCGATCGCCCGGGTCATCCGGTCGGGCAAGCTGTTCCGGTATGGCGAAGAGGGCCAGTGCGCGACCTTCGAGAAGCGATACGCGGCCTATCTCGGCGTTGGTCATTTCGCGCTTTCGGCCAGCGGGACTTTTGCGCTGACAGCAGGCTTGACCGCGATGGGCGTTGGCCCGGGCGACGAAGTCATCATTCCCGCCCACACCTATATGGCGACCGCGACGGCCGTTCTGGCGGTGGGCGCTATTCCGGTGATCGTCGATGTCGACGAGAGCATCACAATCTCTCCGAAGGCCATTCGCGCCGCGATCGGGCCGCACACGAGGGCGATCATCCCGGTCCATATGTGGGGCGCGACCTGCGACATGGACGCGATCATGGGAATCGCCCGCGAGCACAATCTCCAGGTTCTCGAAGATTGCTGCCAGGGCGTGGGCGGGTCGTACAAAGGCCGGAAGCTCGGTTCGATCGGGCACGCCGGCGCGTTCAGCTTCAACTACTACAAGAACATCACCAGCGGCGAAGGCGGCGGCCTCGCCACCAGCGACCCGAAGCTCGCCGAAAGGGCGCGCTGCGCCATCGACCCTTGCGGATTCTACTGGCAGGGCAAGAACGACAGCGTGCGGCCGTTCGCCGGCAACGGCGCCCGGCTTCGGAGCTCATGGGGGCGATGCTGAACGCGCAGCTCGACCGGCTCGACGGCATGATCGACAAGATGCGGAGCGAGAAGCGACGCATCCTCGACGGCACCCGTCACCTCAGCAATCTCGGTCTCCAGCCGACGCCGCTGAACAGCCCCGAGCACGAATGCTCGACGCAAGTGATGTATCTCCTGCCGAACGAAGAGGCGGCGACCCAATTCACCGAACTGCAGCCGAGCGTCATTTCGGGCAAGACCGGCAGACACACTTACACCCAATGGGACTCGGTGCTCTCGCATGAAGGCGCCGCCCATCCGGCGCTCAACCCGTATAACCTTCCGCAGAACCAGGGCTTGCGCAAAGACTACTCGCCGGACATGTGCGCAAGCTCGCTCGGCATCCTGAACCGCACAATCATGGTGGCGACGAGCCCCCTTCACACCGACATCGAGATCGACGACCTGATCCACAACATCGACGTCGCCGCGCGGATCGCGCTCGAAAAGATGTCAGCCGAGACCGTTCAACTGCGCGACGTCGCCCCGGTCGACAAGCGGAAGTTCGACAGCATCGAGCATTAGGCTTCCGGCGTCTTCGAGGGCCGGGTCGCTTGGCTTTCGATCCCACTGTGCCTGAAGGCAGCCTCGAGACTGCGGACGCGACGGCGCGCCTCCCTTAGTTTCATTTTACTTTCGCGCCTTAGTGTTTCCAGTCTCTTAGGACGCCGTTTAGTTTCGTCCCTTTTGGCGCCCGTTGCTCGGCGCCCTTTATAACATAATTTAGTGGTTCAATAAACCGCATCCCTCCATCAGCAAATTGCCGAATGGACTGTCCCCTAAACGCCGACTGCCTCGTTGGGCACATTCCAACCTTGACCCAGCGAGGGTTAGGAGATGAAGTGGGTCAAACGGCAGGACCCAGACATGAAAAATCTCAGGTCCACTTCGCGCCGGCCGGAACTGCTCCTCGACCTCATCGCTCTTGACCGCAAATCCCACGAGCCGCTTCATCGACAGCTCTATTTGCGCCTGGTCGAACTGATCATGGACGGAAGCCTGCCCTTCGAGGGCCGGCTTCCGTCCTCACGCGCGCTGGCGCAAAAGATCCATGTGTCGCGCAATACGGTGGTGAGCGCCTACCAGCAGCTCGAAGTCGAGGGCTATGTTCAGGCCCTGCGTGGGTCTCAGACCTTTATCGCCGCGGCGCCCAATCGATCGACAACGCATCGAATCGAGCAACTGGCCGGCGCGAAGGATCCGTTGTCCAAGCGCGGACGACAGATCGTCTCGCAGCCGATGAATTTTTTCGGTCTGGCGCACCGTCGTTCGCTTCAACCGGGAATCCCTGACGTAACGCGTTTTCCGTTCGTCACGCTTCGGCGCATCATCGCGCATCGGCTTCAGGCGGGTGGCGATTACGTATTCGGCTACCAGCACATCGCAGGCTATCCGCCTCTCAAACTGGCGATTGCACGCTACCTCGCCGCGGCGCGAGGCGTGCGTTGCGAGCCGGACCAGGTGGTGATCACCAACGGCGCCCAACCGGCGTTCGATCTTCTCGCGCGCATCCTTACCGATCCGGGGGATAGTGTGTGGATGGAGGATCCCGGCTATCCCGCGGCCCAGTCCGCATTCGTGGCCGCTGGCGCCTCGATCATGCCCCTGCCCGTGAGCATGGAGGGCTGGGAGCTCTCAAGCCCACCGGAGGAGAGACTTCGCGCGATCTATGTAACGCCCTCGTGCCAAAGTCCGCTCGGCGTCACGATGCGCCTCGAGCAGCGGCTGCGTTTGGCGGAGATCGCGCGGGCTCAAGACGCCTGGATCATCGAAGACGATTTCGATGGCGAATACCGTTTCTCGGGGAATTCCGTACCCGCGCTGCAAGGCGTCGCGGCGGACAGTCGAACCATTTATGTCGGCACCTTTTCCAAAACCATGTTCCCTTCCCTGCGCATTGGCTACGTCATTCTGCCGCTGAACATGGTTGCGAACATATCGCAGGCGATGTTTCTCACCGGGCAATACGCCTCTGGAATCCTGCAGGCGGCGCTCGCCGATTTCATCGAGGAAGGCCACTTCACGACGCATCTCGGCCGCATGCGCCGGCTCTACAACAAGCGCCGCGAAGATTTCATGGTCTCATGTCAGTCCGAACTCGGCGAATGGCTCGACCCGGCGCCCACGGATTCCGGCATTCAGTCGCTGTGGTATTGTCGCTCCGGGGTGGACGACGTCGCGATCACGCTCCGCGCGCGCGAAAACGGTGTAGTCGTGACTCCGCTTTCCCTGCATTATCGCCAAAGCCCGCCGCGCCACGGACTGATCCTCGGCTACACGGCGCTCGAGCAGCCCGCGCTCCAGGCTGAACTGAAGACGCTGCGGCGGATATTCATCGAAGTTACGACCAAACGCTGAGCGAAGGCTTGCAACGGGCTCGCATGTGGACTCCCGATAATAGGCGGAAGTGGCGCTATCGAACGTTGGGCCCGCCTCGATAACTTGAGGCGACGATGCTTGCAGCGTAGCGGTGTGCCGACGGCGGCGCGGCCGCGCCAGGAGACTTTCATGAACGTGAAGACCCCGATCGAAGGCGCCAACAGCCTGACGAAGAACGCCCTCGATCACTGCATTTTTCCAATCACCCATCGGGACGATATCCAGAAATACGGTCCGATGATCATGGCGTCCGGGTCCGGCGTCCACGTCGTCGACATCCACGGCAAGTCGTATCTCGACATGATGAGCTCGTCATCGCGGGCGAACTCGCTTGGCTACGGCAATGAAGAGATTGCGCGGGCCATGTATGAGCAAGCCAAGACGCTTCATTACATCGGATCGGGCCGCAACGTGACTGAGCCCATGGTCAAACTGGCGACACGCATCGCCGAGCTCGCGCCCGGCCGCCTGTCGAAGGTCATGTTCGTGAGCGGCGGCTCTGAAGCTGTCGAAACCGCCTTCAAGATCGCGAAGCAATATCATCAGGCGAATGGCAAGAAGCCGAGCGCCTACAAGATCATCTCGCGCTGGAACGCGTTTCATGGCGCGACGATGGGCGCTCTGTCGGCGACCGACTGGCTTCCCGTCCGCGAGACCATCGATCCGCGCGTTCCTGGCTACAGCTTCGTCGGCAACCCGCTGTCCTACCGCAATCCGCTCGGGATGGATGTCGAGGAATACGAGACGTTTTGCGTCAACCATCTCGAGCGGCAGATCCAGCTCGAGAACCCGGAGCTCGTCGCAGCCTTCATCGGCGAGCCGATCATGCAGGCGAATGGCGCGCAGGTCCCGTCCAAGAAATACTGGCGCCGGGTGCGCGAGATTTGCACCAAATACGGCGTCCTCATGATCGTCGACGAGATCATCACCGGCTTCGGTCGGGCGGGCCACTGGTTTGTCAGCGAGCACTTCGACATCGAGCCGGACATCATGACCAGCGCCAAGGCGCTGACTGCCGGCTATATGCCGATGGGCGCGGTCATCACGCGCGACGAGATCGCCGACGCCATGCCCATCTTCCGGCATATTCATACGTTCAGCGGCCATGCGGTGGCCGCCGCAGCCGCCAACGCCGTCATCGATATCAAGACGCGAGAGAAGCTGATCCCCAAGTCCCTCGAAAACGGCAAGTATCTGCAAGCCGGTCTCAAAGCGGCGATCGGCGATCATCCGATGGTTGGGCAGATTCGAGGCATGGGCAGCTGGCACGCGGTCGACTTCACCTCGGACAAAAAGACGAAAGCTGCATTCGAGGACGACACGGTGAGGAGAATTGTGCGGCGCATGCTTGATCTTGGCGTGATCGCCAGCGCAATCGGGACGAGCATCGAGGTCGCGCCACCTCTTATCGTCACGCACGACGATCTCGATCGGAGCGTCGACACGTTTAAGAGGGCGATTGACGACGTCGCCTCGGCAAGCGCGCATTGAGAAGCGTTCGCCTTGAAGGCCCTGCGACATCGCTCCGCATTGGACCTGACGATTCGCGCGCAACTGGACCTTTCTCTTCAATCCGGATAGTCGATAGTTGGCACGCGAGATGCATCAACAGGCCTGGTTGAGGGTCCGCTGGGCGGAACAGTCGATGGAAGAAGGCGCCAGTAGGATTGCCATTGCGGCCTCGTCTGTCGTTCCAACGGGGCGCCTGGTGTAAAATGTCATCGCCGGGCTTCCCCCACTCTTCGAGAGCGCGGAAGATCCGAGGGGCCGCATTCTGCACATTCCGTGCGCGCCACGGCGAAGCGTCGCCGCTCGCCAAACAACGCGAACACTTCGCGAGGCTCGCTCGATGAGCGCGGTCTCTTACCAAGGCGTCCGCAAGACTTTCGATAATTTCACAGCCCTGCACTCGCTCGACTTGAAGGTGCCGGACCGCTCTTTCATGGCGCTCCTGGGTCCCTCCGGATGCGGCAAGACCACGGCGTTGCGCATTCTCGCTGGCCTCGACATGCCGACGAAGGGCCGGGTCCTGATCGGCGAGCGGGATGTGACGCAGTTGCAGCCCCGCGACCGCGACGTCGCCATGGTGTTTCAGAGCTACGCGCTCTATCCGCACAAGACGGTCAGGGACAACATCGGCTATCCGCTCTGGATCCGAAAAGTGACCGGCTCCGACCTCGCGGCGAAGGTCAGCGAGGTCTCGACGATCCTCGAGATCGAACACCTGCTCGACCGGCGGCCGCGACAATTGTCAGGCGGGCAGCGCCAGCGGGTGGCGCTCGCTCGCGCGATCGTGCGCGATCCGGCGGCGTTTCTGATGGACGAGCCCTTGTCCAACCTCGACGCCCGGCTTCGGCTGAGCATGCGAGGCGAACTCAAACGTCTGTGCCAGCGGCTCGGCGCGACGACATTGTACGTGACCCACGATCAGGCCGAAGCTCTCACCATGGCCGATCTCATCGCGGTGATGAACGCCGGCGAATTGCAACAGGTCGGCTCGCCGGAGGAGATTTACGAGCGCCCGGCAAACCGGTTTGTCGCCACCTTCGTCGGCAATCCCCCCATGAACGTGGTCAAAGCTCATCTGACGGACGGCGGATTGCGGGTTGGCGGCGTCTCTGTCCCGCTCAGGCCGGAAAGACGCGCCGCCTGCGCCGCCGGCGAACTGATCGAGATGGGAATGCGCCCCGAAGATCTGAGCCTGGTCGATCCCGTAACGCCGAACGCTCTCCAGTGCGAAATCTACGTCGTCGAGCCGATGGGCAATGAGACGCTGGTCGACGTGCGCGTGGGCGACGAGCATCTCTCAGTGCGCGCGGCGAGAGGCTTTACGGCTCGCGTGGGCTCGAAGGTTGGAGCGAAATTCGACACCGACGACGCATGCTTTTTCGATGCGAAAGGCGTCACCGTCGTTCACCGGGTCGATAGCAGGAGGGTGGAGCAATGAGCGCAACTGACAGTCGAAGAGATGGCGTGAATCGACGCAACCTGCTCAAGGGAGGCGCGGGCGCCGCGCTTCTCGCTGGTCTAGGCTCGGCGACTCCGGCCAAGGCGGCCGGGAAGAAGGTCGTGATCGGCGGATTCGTCGACGGCGCGCTTGTGCCCTTCAAAGACAAGATCATCCCGCTCGCCCAGGCGCAGGGCTTCGACATTCAGTTCCTGCAGGACGAATACGGCGTCACGCTCGAGAAATTCTTCAACGACGCGCAGAGCGGCGCGGGGCAATACGACCTCTACCTGCTTGACGATCCGTGGGTTCCACAATTCGGCGCGGCCGAGGTTCTGGAAGACCTCGGCGTCGGCGGGGATCGACGGCGCCGACAAGGATTGGGTCAAGCCCATGGTCGATATGGGCTACTGGCCGCCTCAGACGGGGCCCCGCGTCAAGGGGTTCGAGACGGCGACCCCGAAGCTCATCTGCGTGCCTTTTATCGGCGACATCCAGACGTTCACTTACCGCAACGACGTCTACACGAACGGTCCGCCGAAAACCTGGGATGAAGTGATCGAGAAAGGCAAGGCCGGGGTCGCGGGCGGCAAGATCAAATATCCGGTCGTGTTCGACGGCGCGTCCGGCAATCCGATTGTGACGACCTGGCACCCTCTCCTGTTGTCCTTCGGGGGCGACTTTTTCGACGACAAGTGGAACATCATCTTCAATTCCGAGGCCGGCAAGGCCGCGGCGGATTTCATGGTCACCACGTTGAAGCAGAACGCGCCTCCCGGCGTGGTCGAGTTCCAAAGCGATCAGCAGGGCGCCTCCATGCTCGGCGGTGATGCCGGCGCGACGATCCAGTATACGGGCAACGCCCTAGTATCGGATGACCCTAAGCAATCGAAGGAGGTTGGGAAGCTCGATTTCTCGGTCGTGCCAAAGAAGGAAAAGGCGATCGCGCAAATCGGAATTTTCATCGCCGGGATTCCCAAGACCGCGCCGAACAAGGCGAACGCCGTCGAGTTCCTGAAGTGGTTCGTCACGCCCGAGATTCAGGCCAAGCTGTCGGCGGCGGGAGCCATTCCGGTCAAGCGGGGCGCATTCACGGTTCCGCCCGCCGGCAACCGCCTCATTCCGGTCACCCTCGCGCAATTTGATTCCGGCGCGATGCCGCGGCCGCGGACGCCGGATTGGGCCAAGATCGAGGAGCTTGTCGGCATCCAGCTCAACAAGGCGCTGCAAGCTGGGACGGGAGGCGGCGCCGCGCTTGACGTCGCGGCCGGGCAGATCAAGGATTACCTCACCCAGGCCGGCTACTATAAATGATGGGACACGACGCGCCGCGCGGGTGATGAGAGCGTAGAAGTGACGGAAGCGACGCGCCCCGCGGCGCCCGAGCAAATCAATGACGGGCGCGCCGCGACGCGGCGCGCGGGACGAGAACGCCGGCAAGGCGCAGGGCTGGATCTGATCCTGCCCTACCTGCTGCTCGCGCCGAGCGTTCTCACCGTGTTCGGCGTCCTCGTCTATCCGCTGTGGAACGGACTTCAGGCGAGCACCAAATTTTATCGCTATGGCCGGGCCGTGTCGGATATCGGCCTCGACAATTACCGCCGGCTGTGGAGCGACCCGGAGTTTCTGGATTCGCTCTGGGTCACGTTGCGCTTCGTGACGCTTTCGGTGGCGATCGAAACCGTTCTGGGCTTTGCTCTGGCGCTGTTCTGCGCGAGGGAATTCGCCGGCATCCGGCTCTTGAGGACGATCCTGATCGTTCCGATGGTGATCACGCCAGTCGTCGTCGCGATCGTGTTCCGGCTCATCTACGCCAACGACGCCGGCATGCTGACCGCGCTCTCCGAATCGATGGGGGGCGGGCGGGTCGAGATCCTGAGCGACCCCATCAAAGCTTTCGTCGGCCTTGTCGCGCTTGATGTGTGGGAGTGGACGCCGCTCATTTTCCTTATTCTTCTGGCGGGGCTGCAATCCCTGCCGCAGGAGCCGTTCGAAGCCGCCCAAGTCGACGGCGCCGGCCCCTGGCGAACGTTTGTCGACCTGACCTTGCCGATGATGAGACCGGTGCTCGCGGTCGCGATCGTGCTCAGGACAATCGATGCGTTCGGCACATTCGATCAGGTCTTCGTCCTGACCCAGGGGGGTCCGGGAACAGCGACGAAGCTCATTTCGATTTACGGGTACGAGGTCGCGTTCAAGTTCCAGCAAACCGGCTATGCGACCGCCCTGTTTGTGACCGTAGCGCTGCTCATCCTGGCCCTTGCGCTCGCGGCCGTGCGCCTTCTGCGCCGAGTGGAGGCGACTTGACGGCCGTCTGGTTCGCGGGCTCGTGACGGGCTTCGTGCTCGCCGTCGTTCTGCTGCCGATCTACTGGATGGTGGCGACCTCGCTCAAAACAAACAGGGAGATCACGCAGGACGCGACGCTTTATCCGCACGCGCCGACTTTCAACAGCTACGTTCTTCTGTTCACGGACAAGGGCTTTTCGAGCCTTCTTGACCAATTCGATCGTGGTGACGGCGGCGTCGGTTGTCATTGCGGTCGCCTTCGGCGCGCTCGGCGCTTATGCGATCGCGCGCTTTCGTTTGCGCTTCGGGCTCGAGCGGAAGATGGGCTGGCGCTGCTGACGCTCCGCATCGTTCCGGCGGTCGTGATCCTGGTTCCGGTCTATCTGCTCATATTGCGGCTGAAGCTGATCGATACCTGGGCCGGGCTGATTTTGGTCTATACGGCCTTCAACATCACCTTCTGCGTCTGGATGATGGAGAGTTTCTTCCACGAGATCCCGGTCGATCTGGAGGAAGCCGCGATGGTCGACGGCAATTCGCGGCTAACGGCGTTCATCAGGATCGCGCTTCCGCTGGCCGCGCCTGGACTTGCAGCGACGGCGATCTTCGCGGTGATTGCGACGTTCAACGAATTCGTGTTCGCTCTCGCGCTGACCGCCACGCCCCGCGCCATGACCATGCCGCGGGGCACAGGCACGCTGATTGGCCGCATCAACACCGACTGGTCTTCGATGGCGGCGGCGGGCGTCGTCGGCGCACTCCCCATCGTCGTCTTCGCGCTTCTCGTGCAGCGCCATCTCGTACGCGGCCTGACGATGGGCGCGGTGAAATAGGCCCGACGTCCACCAGACCCTGCTGCATTTGGATAGAATCCATGGCGTAATATTAGCGCACCCGCCCCCTCTTGTGGGGGCGGGCAGGGGTGGGGGGTCGCGCCGGCCGGAGGAGATTATCGACGCAGCGCTGCTCTTATCGCGCAGGACAGCGCGCCCCCCTCCTTGATCCTCCCCCGCCGTAGCGCGCCCGAAGGACGCCCGTCCGTTGGACGGGCTTTCGGGGGAGGAAACGCGGCCAGTGATCCCCGTGTAAACGCGACAGCAGAAGGTTCTAAGGGGCCAGCGTTGAGCAGTTCGCTCTACTGCGGCGCGGCGTCCCACGGCGACGGCACGCCCACGCGAATGAGCCGCGAGAAGTCGGGCGACTGCCCCGCGGCCTTGGCCCGGGGGCTGATGCGCGCGCGCTCCATGAGTTCGCTGAGCGTCATCGTTGTGACCACCGCGTGGTGGTCATAAAGGTAGCCCGGCATAAAACCGTTGACCACGAGCCGCCAGTCGAATGGCAGCGTGCTCCCCGCCGCCCTCACCAGCTTGAAGACGACGGTCGCGCAGTTCGCGGTGATCGAGTTGTAGAATTTCGGTCGTTCGGCGAGTTCCGTCAACTCGACGACATATTCCCTCAACAGCGCGCGAGCCTGCTCGGGCGGCGTGCGCAGGCGATAAAGGCGGACGTCCTCGCCGCGCACGTTCGTGCGCAGCCGGACCAAATCGCGTTCGGTCGTGGCGAGATAGACGAGCGTATGGGATTTGAACGCGTCGGCGATCGGCGAGAACTCGCCGGTCTTCTCTCGTCGCACCTCGACCGACCACGCGAGGTGCTCGCCGTCCTCGAAGCCGAAGCTCATGATGACATGCGCCATCTCCGGCCCAGCCCAATAGGCGAGAAAGAGGTCGAGCGTCTTCAGCTTCGAGAGATCGTAAGAGCGCTTGCTCCACTTCTCGGTGAAGTCGCTGTCGGTCCGCCAATCGAAATCGCGAACGTCGGAGAGCGTCAGAATGTCGCCCTCGATCGATCCCTTCGTCTGCCGCGCGACGTCAGGCGCCCAATCGCCATCGAGCCGGCGGCTTGATCGTGCTCCACCAGGCGAGCAAGCCTCCAAAGGCGACGGCGAAGACAGCGAGCGCGATCAGGCTGCGGCTCCGGCGCATGAACAGCGCCACGATCGTCGCGAGACCAAGGACGGCGAACACAATCGCCGCGGCGCCCCTCAAAGCCTCCAGCGCCGGAAGCCGGAACCAGAGCGCCAGCGCGCTCCACGCGGTGAGCGGGACAACGACCACGATTGCGGCGATGATTCTGAGGGCGAGCCCTGCAGCCCTCTTCATCATGATGAACCTTGCCCATTCCTGGCCGCGCCGCTGCGGCTAAGGCACGCTTAAATGAGGCCGAGACCCGTTCAAAGCCCTATCGCTCCAAGGGTTGCTCGATCGAGTTCGCGCGGGGCGCAAGGCCTCCCGACGAAGCGCACGTCCCGATGGCGGCGCGGAGTGAATTTTGCTAACCGTCGAAGCTCGATATTTCTCCTGTGGAATCAGGCGCGTTCATGCTTCGCAGCGCTAAGAATTGGCTTTCGTCGCGTGGCGCGGCTGTTTTGGCCCTTGGCTTCCTTGTGAGCCTGATCGGGGCGCTCGGGAGCGCCTTCTATCTCGAGCCGGCGCAGAAGAGCGAGGGCGCGGCGTCACAGCAGATCGCGCTCGAGGCGGTGCGGGCGCAAATGCTTCGCGCCGCCACGTCCTACGATGACATCGCAGGGCATCTGGGCAGTCTTCTGTTCACCGTTTCGCTGCCGCGCAACGCGAGCGACGACCAGCGGGCGGCGATTGGCGACCTGATGCGGCGCGCGCTCGACCATCGCCACGACGGCGTGCGCGCATATCTTGCCGCGCTTGCTGTCGCCGGCGCGATCGACTATCCGGCGGAATCCTCGCGATATGGGTCGCTGGTCGCGGCGGAGAAGGCCAATTTCAACATCGACACCTATCGCGCGGCGAACGCCTTCGAAGGCGACCTCGCGACGCGCATGGTCAAGGCGCAGGGCGACGCCGCCATGCAGGCGATCAAGCTCGAAAGCGACCGGCGTGAGGCGAAGCGTGTCGCCTCCGAGCGCGGGCTTAGACTGCTCGCGGTCACGATGCTGGGCTCGGCGCTCGTCTTCTTCGCCACCATCGCGGGCGCAGGACCGAAACCTCCGACGCCGCGAGCGACCGGCGCGCCGCGCCTCCTCGCGATTGCCCTGATGCGGCTTAAAGGCCCGGAACGTCCCCTGACGGCGACACAATAGCGGCGCGGACCCCTTGCAAGCCCCGGCGTTTCTCAGACTTTCGTTCTGGTCGGCAAAGCGATTCGCGATCCTCATCGGCTTCGCGCTGACCGTTCTCGGCACGTTGGGTCCGCAGTTTTACGTGAGCGCGGTCGAGGACAGCAGCGCCGAGACCGATCAATTCGCGAAGTCGCTGACTGCTCGCATCGACACTCTGCGCGCCGCGCAATCCCAATATCTTCTATTCGAGCAAATGGGCGTGCTCGTCTACGCCCTCAACGCCTCTGGCCTTGCGGCGGCGGGCTCGTCGCAGCACGATACGTTGAGCAGCCTCTATCAACTCGCCCTGCTCGACCGTTCGACCTCGATGCGCCAGATGATCGGCGAACTGGCGCGGGCGAGGCAGCTCACCTATCGCGAGACCTCGGACAAATACGGCGCGCTGATCGCGACCGCGCGCAAGGATGTGTCGCTCGCTTCCTATCAGGCGGTCGACGATTTCTAGACGCAGACCATGCGACAAGCGGACGCGCTGATGGCGCGTCTGCAGGGGTCTCTCCTCTCCGCTCAACGCGCGAAAGGCGAACTCGACGCCCTTGCCGCGAGGCGCAAGCTTCAGCTCATCGTGGTCATGACGCTCGGGTCGACGCTTCTCCTGGCGGCGAACCTCATGTCCGAGAAGACCCCGCCTCAAACAGAAACGCCCGCGTCCTCCGACGAGGTCGCAGCCGCGGAGCGGCTCATCGAACTCGCGATGCGGCAATCGAAGTCGCTCGGCGACGGCATGGCAGCCGAGACGGCGAAACGCTCCCGTCCCGAAACGAAGGCTCGCGGCCTTGAAGGTCAATCGACCGCCGGTATGATCGCAGAGGCCTCGACGGTCCCGCCGAATTTGGACGTGGTCACGGTGACCTTCTCGCCAGCCTTCATGCGCTTGATGTTGACGCCTCGAGCGACCTTGTAGGTCGAGCCGTCTCCCAACGTGATGACATGTCTTATCAGGTCGACAGACTTGATTTTCCCGGTGGCCTTGTGCGCCGTTTCCGCTGCGAATGCAGTCGGAGCCGCGCCCAGAATTGCCGCGGCCGCCAACACATTGAGGACCTTACCCATCGATACGACCTCTTTCTCTTCAAGCGCCCGCTCGCGGTCCTCAAACACTCAACTCATGGCAGGCTAATGGCCCCACATTAATTTTCCCGCTGGACAGGCAGTCGAAACAGGCCGGACGACAAAATATTGCAGAAAATCAGAAATCAGGCTAAGCTCGCCCTCATGAACAATTCCGCGCTTCGGCGCGCCAAGACTGATGGATCCCCGTTTCAGCGGTGCTCAAATCAGGGAAAAAGGGCGACGAAAAATATTTCGCGGTTTTTCCCGTGTAACCCTTTGATAAGTCTCAAATTAGGACGAGGAAATCCAAGGAAATCCAAGGAAATCCAACCCCTAAAATCGGGAGTTTCCGAGCTAAATTGGGTAAGGGCCCAAGAAAATCCAAACGTACCGGCCGGACCAAGGTCACGGCCCCCCCTGGGAAGCAGGACAGCGAGAATCAGCCTTCGCTCTGGTGGCCGCCGGACAGCGGCACGAAGGGGATGATTTTGCCGCCGAAAATGTCCGAGCGCGCGACCGTAAGGCGCGCCGTCCGCGCCGACTTTCTTGACCACCTTCAGGATATGCTGCGCCCCTGGCGGACCCACGGGAATGACCATGATCCCCGTCGGCTTCAATTGCTGCAAGAGCGGCGGGGGGATGTGGTCGATGCCGCAGGTGACGATGATCTTGTCGAACGGCGCCGCCTCCTCCCAGCCATTATAGCCGTCGCTGTTTCGGGTCGTGATCGCGGAATATTCGCGATAACCCGCGCCGATCAAGCGGTCGTAAACGCCGCGGGTGCGCTGGGCGAGCTCGGGAATGATCTCGATCGAATGGACGTGCGGCGTCAGATAAGTGAGCAGAGCGGACTGAAAGCCGGAGCCGGTGCCGATCTCGAGCACCTTGTCGCTGCCGCGAATATTAAGCGCGCTGGTCATGCGGCCCATCGTGCCCGGGGGCGTGATGGTGACGCCGAAACCGATGTCGAGATAATGCCCGACATAGGCGTTCTCCTTGTCTTCGGGCAGGCAAAACTCCTGGCGCGGCGTCATCAGGAAGGCGCGCTTGTCGGCGGGTGTCCAGAGGTCGTTGAAGCTGAGCAGCACCTCGTAGCGGTCCCAGCGCCGCTCGAGATATTTCGGCTCCTCCGCCGGACGATTGGCCGTCATCCAGGCGACGAAGGCGGCCTTGCTCGAAAGCGGCGCCCCTTCGGCGGCCAGGGCGGCGGCTGGCGTGGAGGCGGCGACGGCGGCGGCCGCGCCAAGGAGAAATTCACGTCTGAGCATCAAGGCTCCCTTAATCGAGCGTGTCTCAATTCGGCGAGCGTCTCAAGATTTGGACGGTGTCTAACACAAATTGTCCGGAATGGTGGCAAGCGCCGACCGTCGCGCCGCGAAACCCTAGCGCCCGAGCCGAGCCGCCAGGAACCCGCGCAGCTCCGTCCACGATCGCGAGGCGGCGTTGCGGTCATAGGCCAGCAACATGCCCATCACCCGCCTGCCCGCGCCGAACTCAGGCAGGTCAAAGGCGTGCGCTGCGCCAGGGTAGACGACGAACTTCACCATGCCAGGCTGCTGCCGGTGCGCGAGCTCGGCGCAGTCCCGCGCGGGGGTCACTTCGTCCTTTGCGCCGACAAGGATTAGCGTCGGGATGGTGAGCGCGGCTCCGTCCAGGTTAGCGCAGGGGGGATAAAAGGCGGCGGCCGCCTTGAAACCGGCCACGCCGCGGCTCGCGATCTTGAGCGCAGTGTCGCCTCCCTGGGAGAACCCGACCGCGGCAATCCGGGCGGGATCGACATAGGGAAGGCTCGCCAGGTAGGCGAAAGCGCCCTCAGCGTCCGGCAGCGCTGGCTTGAAGTCGACAGCGCAGGTCTCCTTGAGGCCTCGCGTCGCGAAGTCGTCGACGAACAGGGCGACATAGCCCCAAGTCGCGATCCGCCCGCCGATCGAAGTCCGTTCAGCCGGCAGGCCGAGACAGGTGTGCAGAAGAACGACGGCCGGAAATGGACCCGCTCCCTTCGGCCGGCTCAGATAGCCTTGGATCGGGCCGCCCTGACCGGCGCTGGCGAAATTGACCTGTTCGTCCGCCTCGGCGAGCGCGCCGCCAGCCAGGAACGCGAATAAGGCCGCAGCGGCAAGCCGAGTGGAACCGAAACCGCGCAAGGCGCTCCTCTTGAGCCGCGAAAGTTGGGCAGTGGGGCATCGGCAAGCCCTCGTCAAGCCGCCCAATCCCGACTGACCCGATGGGTGTGCAGGTTTGGGCCGCAAGGGCGTTTCCATGCCTGCGGAATTCGGCTAAGAGCACGAGGCGATGCGCCCGTAGCTCAGCTGGATAGAGCGCTGCCCTCCGAAGGCAGAGGTCAAGAGGATTTGGTTTGTAAGGAAGTGGAGAAAGGCAACAAGTTTCAGTAGGTTGACGTTCTCGGTAAGCTGCCCTATCTGGAAAATTCTTCGCGTAAGCACGCGTAAGCAGTTTTCAGAGAAGAACAGCGAACAAGCGCGTAGCGCAGCGAGTACCAGCACATGCGTTGGACGCTTGGAACGAGAGGCTCCGTTGAAGGTGTTCGAATCCGTTGACCGCCGGAGGTCGATAGGATTAAGCAAAGTGAAATGCGCCCGTAGCTCAGCTGGATAGAGCGCCACCCTCCGAAGGTGGAGGCCACACGTTCGAATCGTGTCGGGCGCGCCACTTCCGAACAAAACTGGGCACTCCGGCCGGACCGCTGCCGCCGCTGGCGGCGACGAGCCGTTCGAGGACGCCTTTGCGACCCCAAATGCGGATTTCCTCGTCGTCGACCTCGACCTGGTCGATGACCGAGCGGATGTAGGCGCGGCGGAACGGCGTATCGCCGGTCAGGACGTTTGAGCGCATCGTCTCGACGAACTTCGCGATCTTCTCCTCCGTGATGCGGGCGCGCGGGTTTGTTTCGGCCATGGCGCGGTCATAGGCGATTTGCGCGAGGTCGCGTTCGGTTTTGACGGCAGCCACACGGTCTTTGAGCGTCTGGTCGTTGAGATCGGCAACTCCGCTTTCGATGGCAGCGTAGAGGCGGCCTAGACGGCTTTCGGCGTCGCTGATTTTGGAGCGCAGCGCGGTCAGGCGCGTGGTGTGATCCTCGTTCTTCGCCGCCTGCCGCTCCATCAGGCCTGCGAGGAGGTCGCCGACGCGCTCAGGCGTGAAGAGGCGGTCGGCGAGCCGATCCGTCACCAATCGGTCGAGCTTGTCCATCGGGATGGAGCGGCCTTTGCAGGCGCTTTTGCCCTGCCGGGCGCAGGTGGAGCAGGTGTAGTAGCGATAGCGGCCAGTCTTACCCGTGCGCAGCGTCATGCCGCCGCCGCACCCGGCGCAGGTGGCGATGCCGGTCAGCAGAATGGGGCCGGTGACGACGCGCGGCGGCAGGATTTTCGGGTTTCGGGATTTGAGCGCCGCCTGGACGGCGTCGAATGTCTCAGCGTTGATGATCGGATCGACCGCGACCGGAACGTGATCAGCGTCGGGCTTGGCCTTGCGGGTCTTCCAGACTTTACGGTTGAAGCGGTGCTCTCCTTTATATGTGGCGCGCGTCAAAATCCCGTGCAGTTGGCCGATGCCCCAGCGCGCACCGAGGCGCGTCCGGTAGCCGTGCTCATTAAGCCAGCTCGTTAGGGTTTTGACACCCATCGGGCCGGCCGCGCCGTCGCCTTCGCGGAACAGCCTGAATATCAGCCGCACGACTTCGGCTTCGACCGGGTCAATGGCGAGGCGCTTCTTGGTTTTCGCGCCACGCTGCTCGGCCGCGACGACGGCATAGCCGTAAGGTGCTTTCGAGCCATTCCAGAAGCCTTGCCGGGCGTTTTCCTGCATCGCGCGCAGCGTGTGCTTGGCGTTTTCTTTCGACTGGTATTCGTCGAAGAGCGCGAAGACCTGCCGCACCATCACGCTCATCGGGTCTTCGCCGAGATCCTGCGTGATGCTGACAAGCCGGACGCCCGCCTTGCGCAGGCGGCGCACATG
The DNA here is from genome assembly GCA_963707355.1 of uncultured Alphaproteobacteria bacterium. Lineage (GTDB taxonomy): Bacteria > Pseudomonadota > Alphaproteobacteria > Rhizobiales > Beijerinckiaceae > Roseiarcus. Next base: position 187,729 of record CAVPPX010000009.1, read on the forward strand.
CATCTCGAGCGCGAAATGATCCCTGGCAAATCGGCTGAAGGAATGAACGAGAACGACGTCGAACGGTGCGCCGCCGGCAGTTGCCATGTCCAGCAGGCGTTGCAGTTCCGGGCGGCGGTCGTCCGTGCCGCTCATGCCGGGCTCGACGAACTCTATGGCGACATCCCAGCCGCGGGTGGCGCAATAGGCGAGCGCCTGCCGCCGCTGGTCGGGAATCGACAAGTCCGATTCCGCCTGCCGCCCGGTCGAAACGCGGAAGTACAGCGCGGCACGCAGGGGCGTTTCTGTCTGTTCGGGTTGGATTGTGGGGGGCATGGCGTCGTCTTCTGCTTCAGATTTCCTCAGGCAGCAGTTCATTGCGGCGCTTGTGAGTCGGCGTCGATATCGGCGGGGCGTGAGGGTCTGTTTTCCCCGGCTGAGTGCCTGACCCGTCGGCGAGCAGGGCATGCACCAGTGGCATCAGGAAGGCTTCGACGGCGTCGAGTTCAGCCGGGGTGACGGGGCAGTCACGCGCGAGATCGTCAACGACGTGCCATGAATGGCCGTCCTCTGACGATGGTCTTGTGGATGCCCGCGCCCTCATGAAGGCTATGTGCGGATGCGGACCTTGAGAGTCCTGGCCGCGCGCTGGTCATTGCGTTCGATGAACAGGAAGAGGCCATGGGATGTTTGGGGCGGTTTTTCGGAGTGCTCGCCGTCACTGCCGTGCGGTGCGCCTCCGGCTTCTCATCCACTCGCTTCAAACGCTGCTAGGTGGCCTATGCTCTACGGGCTTCGTCCAGACGCCGCAGCAACGCCTCGTGGTTGGAAATAAGGACGCGGGCGCAGAGGTCACACACGAACGTCATCTCGGCGAACTTGTAGCGTTCTTCCGCAGAACTCACCTGAAGGATCACACTTTCCTGCACCAGAAAGTGGGAAGCGGCGTCGCGGTACGGCTTCTGCAAAACGTTGTCATAAAAATCTTTGATTGGCTTCCCGACGAGATAGCGCAGGTCCTTGGAGATGTTCGGATGATCCGGCACCGTCTCCTTCGGCATCGAGAACGGGACGCCGAGAGCCTGCGCCTCTTCCCGTCCTTTCTTCCGCAGAACACCGAGGATTCCTTCCATGATTTTGAAGAGGCAAAGCAGCCGGTAGTAGGCGCTGCTAGAATTCTTAAACTCACGATAAAGCGCATAAATTGGCGAGAGGGCGATGGGGAGATGTTGCGCCCCGGGATTAAGCGCCACCTCACGTTCGGGGCCAACCATATCGATGGTCGTGATTTGGTTCTTATCGTCGTAGATCTTCATTTGGCCAGTGAGGATCGGCGCCGCTGCCGCATACGACAGATGATCCAGGAAGACGGCGATCGCGTCGTACACCTTGTTTCTTGCCTCGATCGGCACGCGCGCTTCAACCTTCATCCGGATCAGCGCCATTTCGTTCCGACCGTTGAGATCGACGTAAAACGCGCCGCTGGCGGTATCGACTTTACGCCACTCGCCAGTTTGATCAGCGATGCGCCGTCTTCCCTCGTAAAGTCCGCGCTGAACACATCAGGCAGCGTCAGGTGCTTGGTGAGCAGCACCTCGACGTCGAAGGCGCGCAATGATTGATCCTGCAGCCGCAGCGTTTCATCGCGCGTCTCATTTTCCATGATGGCGACAATGGTAACGGCGCTGGGCGCGCCCGCCGCGCCTAGTCGCTCGCGCGGAACGTCAACGCGAGTCGTCACAGATGTCGCGAGGAGGCGATGCTCAGGTTTTGAGGTGTCTTTGTCCATCGCAGTAACCGTTCACTCCGCGAAAGAGTTGGCGTAGGCGGCCTCGATTTGTGACACTTCACTTGACGTCAATTGAGCGAATTCCTGTTCGCGACCCCGCTTCGAAAGCGTGCCGCTGTTCTGGTGGAGGAAGCGGAACAGAAGATCGGCAGTGCGGTCGGGCATGTCGACGACATTTGCAACTTCGCGCCGGAAAGCGTCGTAGGCCTTGAGGAAGCGCGTTTCGGCGGGCAAATCGATATCGATCGTCCGCTCGACGCATTCGTACAGGAACTCGGCATGCGGCGTCGCATCGAAGAAGCGGTAGAAATCCGCCGTCTCGCTGAGAACCCGGACATTGCCGTCCGGCGTCGGCTCCCATTCGATCATCGGCAGCAGCCGGGCCGAATAGCTCTCTAGCGTACGGCGATAGTCGTCGATGCGGTCGAGAATAACCGCCGAAACCGGAAACACCAGGCCCGGCGGATTGAACCCGCGTTCGGCGAGAACATGGTGGATCAGGTAGCGGTGCAGGCGGCCGTTTCCGTCCGCGAACGGGTGGATGTAGACGAAGCCAAAGGCGAGCGTCGCCGCGGCCAGGACGGGGTCGAGGTTGGGCGCGGCTGCGCGGTCGAACGTTACCAGACCGTCGATCAGGGAAGGAAGGTCTTCGGGGCGGGCGCTGATATGCTCCGGCAACGGCATGCGCGTGTCGCGATCGTGCTGGCCGACAAAGCCGCCTTCGTCGCGCAGTCCTAGCCGCACGAAGCGGGCGTCGCCTATGACGATGCGCTGCAGCCGTAGCAATTCGTCGAGATCGAGTGGACGGCGTCCGGCTTCGCCGATGGCGCGCCCCCACCGCTGGATGCGATCGTGAGGCGGATTCTCGTTCTCAATGGCAAAGCTGGATTTGGACCTTGAGGAGAAGGAAGGCCGCCGTGCGCGCGAGCAGGTCGGCCGGCACATTGGCGATGGCTGCGCGCGCGCGCGCCGGCAGGTCGCGCGCGGTCAAGCGCCGCAGCGTGTCCGTCCATGTGATCATTGGGCAGAAGAGCGGCGTTCCCGGCAGGTTGTTTTTAACACGATGGCGCGAGGACGTCGTGCCGGGAGCCGCCCATTGCTGATCCGGATCGACGACTGAGGCGTAGAGTCCCTTGTCGGCGTCGGGCAGATCAAGTTTGGTCCCTAGCAGCCATTCATAGAGGAACCAGGCCCGGCGCGCGTAGCTACCAGTAGGGGTGGCGCGGACCATCGCTTTAATCGGAGCCGGGCCGGTGGCGCGGAAGAGGGCATTCAGAACGCCGAGATCGACGCCTTCATTCTTGAGAGCGAAGGTCAGATGGCCCTTAAGACCCGGTTTCGGGGCATGCCGGGGCGTGTAAATGCGCCAGCCGTCCCGTTCATACTGCTTATGGTGCGGGCCTATGGCGGCCAGGATGCGCGGCACGGGGACCGGCAGGCGCAGGGCGTCGATGAGCGCGGCATAGCCCGCCGGCGTGGCCGTTTCCGGGAGCCTGCGCTCATGAAAAGCCGTTACTGGCCCTGAAAATTCGTGCTTTTTATTGTTGTCCATGAAAAAATGATACCAACCTTGAATTATAAGTTCACCTACCACTTTGTCATGAAAAATCGTACCTGTCCATGAAAATCAATAACTAATGCCATATTACATGAAAAACAGTTCCTAGCCATGCGCTGGCCATTGCGCCGCCCGATTAGGCTTCAACCGATATCCTAATATTGGCGGGATCGACGCCCAGCGTCTTTGCCAGCCGCCGCTTGGCCTCCGCGATGGAGAGCGGCGCTTCTTCAGTCTCTTTAACGACCCGAGACTCACCATGCTCCGAGGCGCTCGTTTCCTTCACAGCTTCTATCAGCTCGGGCGTCAGCGGAACCGTCGCGATCGGCGGGAATTTCAAGCCTGCTCCCGCCCCGATATGGCTCACAGGGTCACGCGCTTCGGGCAGATATAGCGATACCCATACACCCCGCCCAACCGGAATCGAGTGACCCGCCTTCTTGCGGGCGGCATAGGCGCGGTTGAACCGATCGCGCATTTCGTCGCCGCCGATCAGATGGACCTTGGCAAATTTCGGATTGTGAGAAGTCATCGACCGAAACCGGCACCACCGCATCCACTTCATCCAGCGTTCGCCATCCCTTGTCTCCGTCGACGCGCGGAAACGCGATCCAGGTGTCTTGCGTCGTGCGGATTGAAACGATCTTGCTCTCCACGCCCTTCGTGATGCGGCGAACGCTGGCCTTGCCGCTTCCATGCACGCGCTCGACCTTCCAGCCGGCCTCTTCCAGAGACCTGACTGCGATCTCGAACAGCTGGGTCTTCATGCCGAGCTTTTCGGGACGTCTGTAAACGTTTGTCATCTCTTGTTCCATGATCTGAATTGTCAGCAAGATATATCAGGAACATAAGGGTCTGTCAACGGACGTTTTGGCGATGCCAGAGTTGCTCCTTGGGAACACCATGTGTTGTTCCTGAATTTTCAGGACGCGTTCCGGAAGCCGGGCAGCACCTTTCCCCCAACACAATTCCCGCTCATTCATCGGGATGGCCCGCGGCTTATGCCGTGGGCCTCCTCGAGTGTTGGCGGTTGTCGTGCCGCGCGTTCGAAGGCGCGCTGCGACACGCCGATCTCCTGTCCCCGGCTGCGATCGTGTGCCTGCCCCAATTGCTGCCGCTCCATACGATGCAGCTCGGCAATCCCTTTGCGTTCCTGAGCCTGGCGAAGCCTCGATTGCTGCGCCGCCGCGAATTGCCGCTCCTTCAGGGCTTCGAGATCACAGTGCGTAGCCATGCGCTCGGCTTCGCAGCGATCGACGATGGCGTCGGCTTGGCGCGCATAGTGCGCCTCGCCTTTGAAGAACGTTACGGCCCGGCCGATCAGGCTTTCACGGTGCGCGCCAAGCGCAGCCAGCGCAGTCTGCTCCCGCTCGTTGATCCTTTCGATCTCGTGAGCATGTCCGGCGATGGCCGCGTCCTCGTTTTCTTTGAAGCTGTGCATCTCGCCGCGATGCAGATCGCGCATGTGGTCCGTTTGCCGGCGATGCTCCTCCTGTTGTTGCGCTTTCTGACGCTGCTGACGCTCGGCGACTGCGGCCTCCGCGCGCCGCCGCATATCGGCGGCGAGCTCATGCTTCTTGTCCTGTTCTGCTGCGAGAGCCTCACCTTTTTTCCTGTCTTCCGCGTGGCGGCCGAATTGACGGCGCAGACGTTCCTTTTCGACACCGGACTTTCCATTCTCTATGCGCCGCTCTGCTTCTTTTCGCAGGGACTCCTGCCGGCGTTCTGCGCGCTTTCCTTTTCCTCCTGCCGGCGATTTTCGGCGATCAGCCGTTCCTCCGCTTTTGTTGACTCGGCCTTTCGCTGGGTCTCGGCCTTCATCTGTTCGGTCCTGCGACGCTCCTCGCGTTTCGCGAGTTCCTTTGCGCGTTCGGCAAGCGCGCGGGACTCGGGCTTTAGTCCTACCGCATGGTCGGCGCCCCTGGCGTCTCGCTGCTGATCGTCGTTGGCCATGGGCTTGCTCCGTTTTGTCGTCGCTCCGCCTGCGCGGCGGACACGCGGGGAACGGAGATAGAGCAAGCGGGCTGGACACGTCCTGATCACTGTATTGCTGAGCCATGGCGTGCGCCTGTGATCCGGCGCGTGTGACTTTCTCAGGCCAATTTGAATCAGCTTGAACGCAGGGCGTGCCGGGCTTTCGCCCGTCGGGCCATATTCGGCTGCGCCTCACCGAGCCTGCGTCTCGGCCCATGCGGGTGACTGTCCGTCACGCGATCAGGGACAGCCTTCGGCCGGCTTTGTTTCAAAGATTTTTCGGGGCCTGAGCCCGAGCAATTCTTGCTGTTTTGATACGAGACTACAAAAAGTCGCGCGACCGCATCGGCGGCCGCGCGGGTCAGGAGGATTTCTTCCTGAAGAGGGCATCAAATCCCGCTTCAAGAAATGCGACGGGGAGGACCAGCAACCACGCCATGCAGGCCGCTGTTATCCTGGCAATCCATTTCCCCACGCGGCACAGCACGAGAAACTCGATGCCGCAGGTGACCCACACCATGAGATTGACGGAGAATCCGAACCCAACGCCGAGGCTTATCAAGGCGCGGTTGAACGCTGACGCGTAGAGCAAGGGCATAACGGCTATAGCGATGTAAGCCCACATAGCTCCCGTGATGGGGTACCCAAGAATGTGCGCCAGGAAATCCTCGACAGAGGCCGTGAAGCAACGCGCCGGTTCCTTGCCGCTTGCATCCTCTTGGCTTTCGTCCGGCACGAAGACCGCGGCGGCCCGACTTGGAACGGGAACGCGCGGCTCCGGCTTCGATATCTTCGGCGGAGTGGTGATTTGCTTCACGTAGTCGGCGCGTTCTGCCCAAAACTTTTCCTGACGCTGTCTCTGCCGGAAGGTTTCAAAATCGCGGATCTTCTGCTGCGCCCTCGCGCGATTTTCCGCTATGAATTGATCTTCCGCCCGACGGAATTGATTTTGATAGGCGACCATGTCCTGCGCTCCACTGCGGTTGCGGCGCTGGATCTCCGATCGATATGAACGGTTGCGCCTTCGGTCGCGCGATATAACCCGGGTTGTTGCGCAATGGTTGGTCACGGTCAGGTCATTGCGGCCTGCCGCTCGCCGCAGGCGCATTCACACCTGATTTTTGCACGAAAAAAAGCGAACGAAATCAGCCTTCTCAACAAGGATCACAGCGGGTCACGTTTCGTAGTTTGTGGCGACGCATCCTGATTTCAGAGATTGCAGACCTTCCGCACTATCTCTCTAGCCGCCGCCGTGCCTGTGAGGAGCCACGAGGCGATCTCTACGCCCTTGTCCGTCCGCCACCGCAAGACGCCGCCCTCCTGCCCGAAGGCGTCCAGGAAAGGCGCGGACAGGAAATCTCGGCTGTAGAACTGAGAGCCGCCATCGGGGCCGAAATTGTAGGCGACTAGGGGAAACTTCTGGACGTGGCCGGAGGCATTTTGAATTTCGATCAGAAACTGCGACTTTTTGCCCTCCTGAGTGTTCGGCTCGTTTTTTCCAGGGTCTATGCGTAACTCTGCGGAACGCGGACTTGGTTGGCACAAGATCTCGAACTTTAGGCTCAGACCCGAGGGACGATCCCACCAGGTGGGGAGCGGGGAGGCCGCTAAAATATGTGAATTCCCATCCCGTCGCGGATGGCGTCGTCGCCAACTCGGGCGCGGCGGCGGAGACGACGCCCGCGGGATCCGACGGGTCTGCCGCTCGGGTAGAAGAAATGCTGTAAACTCGACCATTGAAGCGAGCCCGGCCGCTGTTCCGGCTCCCGATGACAGAAATGTCTCGCCACCCTCGCGTTTTGCTTGAGAGCGGCTGAAGATCCCACGCTATAAAATCTCCTATGTCTTTGGCGGCAGGGCCGCGTAGGTCCAGGACGTTCGCGGCGCAACCGTGAGTCCCACAATCCTGCGGGTCGCCGCTAATAACGAGCGCCTCGGTTACACCATCGCCGTTCAAATCAACAAAATGAACAGTTGCCTTACCCGGAAGGCCGGCCCCCAAAAATTGCTCGACTTTCTTTTTCGCAGCGGCGTCAGTGGTTCCCTGGGCGTCGGCCTTGCTGAGAGGGGTTAGGCAACCACCCATTACGGCGGCGAGTGCGGCCACCGCAACAAGTCGGTCCAGATAGCGTTGAACCATGCCGACCCTCCTGCGCGACATCTTGCGGCCTTGCTTTTTCAGCCTGATATTATGTGCGTACCATTTCGACTGATTCCAGCCCTTTTTGTTCAAAGGCCTGCCGGGATTGAATTTGCCGCTCAAAAGGGTTCCTTTTTGAGCGGTTGATTCTGGCAATAACCGCAAGCTGATCCGCTACGTTTATACGTAGACCGGCGCAGTTAAACAAATTATAACTGTGGTGCGTCAGTATAGACGCGTGGGATTTTCAACCCGCACAGAGCGGCAGAGGCATCGCCGCAAAGAATGCCTTCCGGCCTATGGCCGGGAGGCGAGGACGTATGTTCAAGGCTTCGGCCTAAAGGTCGTCGCACTGTCTCTGTGCAGTTTGAAAACTCCCGGCCACCCGCCACGGCGGGCGATAACAGTAAACGGGAGGAAACGTGCGGATTTCATTATTTGATAGAAAAGACCTGTTTTCGATGAAATCATTCCCGACTTTTCGCCACCCTGTTTTTTATTTGCTTTGCGGCTTTCCAGAGCAACCCGGCGCGGGCGCAGGTACAAAGTTATTACTACATAGGTGATGCTTTTGATGTGCCTACCTGTCAGTCCTTATATCCTAGCGCACAATGCCCGGCGGGGTCGGTGGTTGCATCAATCACTTTCAATATTCCACCCAGATATACGGGAGGAGCAAGCGCGACCAATATAATTGCATTAGATCTTAGTTCTCCGGCTGGATCTGTAAATACAGCCCAATATGGTTCTAGCTCGTTTAGCTTCACTAACGGTCATATGGACAGTTTCTACTTTGACCTTAGTTCATCGAACGTTCTCCCCTATTCGGAAGTAGATGCGCAAGATCAGGGGGTCGGAAGCAGGAATAGTTTCGCCTTAACGCTCGATTTAACGGGCAACATAGCAAGCTACGGAACCGTAAACGATGGACACGGCATGGTTAGCGCCCAGGCCCTCGGCATCGCTTGCGCCGAGCAGGCACCCGCCGACAGTCCGCCGCAGCCCGGCCAATCGGGCTGTGGGAAGCCGATCAATATCGGCGTCGGCAATATGTATGAGTGGAAGCAGGACTATTCGACAGTCGGGCAAAACCCGCTTTTCTTCACGCGCTACTACAACAGCATGGCCATGCCGGACACCTACGCCGTCGCCCTCGGCTCGAACTGGCGGCACAATTTCGACCGCTACCTGCACATCATCAATCCGTCAGCGATCTATGGCGCAATCGCGGAGCGGGCGGACCGGGCAGTATGTCAGCTTTTCTTCCAGCTCGGGCGTCTACTCGACCAACAGCGACCTTGATTACAGCCTGAGCAAATCCGGCATCGACCTGGACGCTGCACCGACCCTGACGACACGGTTGAAACCTACAGCCAGTCGGGGGCCGAAGCGACGCTGAACAGCATCAAGCTGCGCAACGGCTACACGCAGACCATGCACTACACGAGCGGCAAGCTTACGAGCGTGACCGACACCTACGGCCGCACTCTCGGCCTGGGCTATACCGGCAGCCTTCTGACCGGCCTGACGACGCCCGACAGCGCCAACCTGACCTACGGCTATGTCGGCTTTTGCAAGCGGCGACATCTGCTTTCGACCGTCACCTACAACACCAGCCCGGCGACGCACAGACTTACAGTTACGAGCAACACCAGCTTCCCGACCGCGCTGACCGGCATCACCGACGAGAACGGCCACCGCTATGCGTCCTGGACCTATGACAGCAGCGGGCGCGCGCGCGACCAGCCAGCTTGCCGGCGGCGTGAATTTCACGTCCGTCAGCTATTTCGATACTCGGGCGACCGCCATGTCACCGGGCCGCTCGGCATCACCGAAACCTATAAATTCTCGATCCTTCAGGGCGTGCCGAAGGTCACGGAGATCGACCGCGCCGCGAACGGCACCGTGTCGTCCGCCGCGCGCGAGACTTCACCTACGACTACGAACGGCTTTCACGCAGAGCGCCACCGACTGGAACGGCAACCAGACCTGGTTCACCAACAACAGCCACGGCCTGCCGACCTCGATTGTCTTCGCCTCCGGCTCGGCCGTCAGCCACACGACCAGCATCACCTATGACACGACCTGGGCGCGCCTGGCGCACGTCATCACGACGCCCGGCCTGACCATCACCAACAACTACGCCAGCCGGCAACGGCACGCTGCTGACCCGCGTCCTGACCGACACGACCAGCACCAGCATTCCCTATTCGACCAACGGCCAGACGCGCACCTGGACCTACACCTACACAAGCAGCGGGCCAGCTTGCGACCGCGCAACTTCCCCGCACCGACGTTACCGCCAAGACCACCTTCAGCTACACGGGCGGCGTGCTGACCAACATCAAGGACGCGCTCGGCCACAACACCCATGTCGCCACCTACAAGCCGGGCGGCCTGCCGCTGACCATGCGCGACCCGAACAACACGCTGACCACGCTGGCCTATAGCCCGCGCCTGTGGCTGACCTCGAGCGTGCTGGCGAGCAGCTCCGGCAACCTGACCACCAGCCTGCAATATGACAGCGCCGGAGAACTCACCAAAGCGACCCTGCCGGACAGCTCCTACCTGTCCTACGCCTACGACAACGCGCACCGCTCACGACCATCACCAACCGCCTGAGCGAAACCGAAAACCTCACCTACAATTCGGCGGGGAACCTGACGCAGACGCTCTGGAAGAACAGCGGCGGCACGACCAAGCGCCAGCACACCGCCACCTTCGACGCGCTCGGCCGGATGCTGACCGACGTTGGCGGCGTGAGCCAGACGACGACCTTCGGCTACGATTCCAACAGCAACGTCACCACCATCACCGATCCGTTCAGCCATGTCACGCACCAGACGTTCGACGCGCTCAACCGCCTGACGACCTACAAGAACGCCGTGCTGAACAACCTCGTCACCATCACCTACGACGCGCACGACCGGCCGCTGACCGTGACAGACGGCAAGGGCAACACGACCTCCTACGTCTATGACGGCTTCGGCGAGGCGATCCAGCAGATCAGCCCCGACAGCGGCACACCGTGTTCTGGTTCGACAAGGACGGCAACGTCAGCAAACAGTCCGCCTTCGCCGTCACCAACTACACCTACGACGCGCTCGACCGGCCGCTGACCCGCACCTATCCGGCGGATTCGACGCCTCAACGTCTCGCTGACCTACGACCAGACGCGGCCACGGCAGCGGCGTCGGCCAGCTGACCAGCCTGACCGACCAGGCGGGTAGCTTGAGCCTGTCCTACGAGCAGCGCGGCCTTGTCACATCCAACGCCCGCACCATCAGCAGCAACGTCTACACGACCGGCTACAGCTACGAGAGCGCCGGCCGTCTGTCCGGCGTCACCTATGCAAGCTCCGGCTGGAAAGTCTCCTACGTCCGCGACAATGCGGGCCAGGTTTCGAGCGTCACCGACAAGCCGCCTTCGAGCATGGCGCCGTGAACCTCGCCACCTCCGATCACGCACATGCCGTTCGGCCCCGTCGCCAGCCTCACCTACGGCAACGGCGTCACCGACGCCCGCACCTACGACCTCGATTACCGCATGACCGAGCGTCAAGGACGTGGCGACCGGCAACATCCAGTATCTCAGCTACGGCTATGACGCCGACAACAACGTCCACACCATCACCGACAACGTGACGCCGGCGAACAACCAGACGCTCACCTATGACGCCATCGACCGCCTGAAAACCGCGACCGGCAGCTACGGCACGATCAGCACCATCACCTACGACTTCGAACTCGAACCGGCTAGGCCTATGGCGCGACCAGCTACACGATCCCCTCGACCTCAAACAAAATGAGCGCGGCGGGCGGCAGCAGCATCACCTACAGCTCGACCGGCAACATCACCGCCATCGGCACCACCCCGACATTCACCTGGAACAAGGCCAACCAGATGGCGACGGGCGTGCTGTCGGGCACCACCAGCACCTACGTCTATGACGCCTTCGGCCAACGCCTGAAAGTCACCGTCGGCGCGGGCGTGCCTTCGGTCATGGAATACGATCCGGCCAACAACATCCTGACCGAAACCAACAGCCACGTTGAAACGGATTACGCCTGGCTAGACGGCTTCCCCATCGCCGCGATCCAGCCAGTCGCCGCGACAGTCTCGGCCATCCACACCGACCATCTCGGCACGCCGCAGAAGGCGACGAATGCCAGCAAAACCGTTGTTTGGACCGGCAACTACGATCCGAACGGCAAGGTCAGCCCGACCGCCTCCATCACCATGAACCTCCGCCTGCCCGGCCAGTACGCCGACGCGACGGGGTTCAATCACAATGGATTCCGCGACTACAACCCGAACAGCGCCACGGGTGCGCCGAGGTATCTGCAGACCGATCCTATCGGGCTGGCAGGCTCGTTGTTCCCGCCGAATCCATACGTATATGCGGGGAATAATCCGTATGCGAATACTGATCTTATAGGACTTTTCTATGCCGAGATGTGGGGAGGACAAGGCGCGCTGATAGGTGGATTGGTCGGCACTGGTCTTGGACTAACAGCCGATGCTTCAACAGGCGGGCTTGCAGTCGTATTGAATCCTCCAGTTATTGCAGCAAGCTCGGTGGCAGGCGGTGCCATTGGCTATGGCGCTGGTTCAGCTCTGGACTGGCTCACTTCACCAAGCCAGAGTGCTTCCGGCAATAGTACGCCAGCAGGAATGCAATGCACGGTTTCGGGTGTTCACGGCAACTCCAATCTGAGCCCACGCCCAACCGAGGTTCTACTATCTGATCAACAACAGCAGCGGGCAGATCGACAAAATTGTGGAATCACATCAAGATCCGCAGAGTAGGTATCCCCAATCCTATCTGGATGCAGAAAACGTGCGCTATGTAAGACAAGCTCAAGTACGACTCAAGGTACCCGCAAAAGTCGATGAGAATATGAGATTGATTCACTATCTATGGCAGAATGGACAACTTCCACGTCTCAACAAAACGACCTTTTAAGGGAGGAATCATTGCTTTTTTGGGCGTCATCGGAAATTGATCAATCTGTAGATGATACATCGGAAAGGGCGCGCCATTGCGTTGAACCGTTTCTCAACAAAGAGTTTGCAGCTTCTAAGTCTTCCCGTATTAAGATGCAAGCTCCGGATATGTTCCAATTTATCATGCCGTCAGGTGTGCGTGAGCGATATCCAGCCCGTTCAAAGCTAAGGAGAGAACGTGTGTATGACTGCGCTCCTCAACTCGATTATGAGACCTTTGTCAGCGGTACGTTTGAAGAGCAGCTTCGGGAATACATTCGTGGTCTGATTGAAACTGGTCCGCAACTGCTAAATCTTGGCGCGACCAAAGAACAAGTCGAAACATTTGATCGTATCCTTGCCGAAGCTGTGGATCGCATGTTGCTTGAGCGTCTACAGCAGACGCGACATTGAGTAGCAATTCAATGATTGGGCGTGCCGGGCTTTGCCGTGGGCCATACTCGGCTTTTACCGCCTCCCCAAGCCTTCGTCTCGGCCATCCGGTGACTGTCCCTCACGCGAAACGGCGATAACGTGCGTTCCGGAAAGCGGGCTGCATTTAACGACCTTGGCGCAGGCATCATGAGATTGGCATAGCGGCAGCAGACCGGAGCCCCTCGCATCATTGCTGGTGATTTTTCAGACTAAGAGCTTCAGCCTCTCCAGCGTCGGCGGGCAGTGTTGGACGGCAATCTCTCCGAGCGCCTTTACGGCCGCCTTGCGGGCCGCACGCGCCATCTTGACCGTGTTGTGGGGAACCTCTTTCCACCAGAAAAAGTAGCCTTTTGACCGATCCGGCCCCGCAGAGGATAAGTGCACCGAAGAGCCCCATATTTTCCCAAGCGATATTCATCCAGTACCGCAGCGCAGGACGGAGGCGCGCCGGCATCGCCACATGGCGGAGGGATATCTTGTCTTGTCATCGGAAAGAACATTTGGGCGGGCGAGCCGGCTCCTTGCGAGCGGTCAGACGGACGATTGTCACCAAGTTTCGGATCAGCCAATTGTTCGAGGCGACCCAAATACGCCTTGATACCCGCATCTCCCGACGGCAAATTCTCGTGCGCCTTCTCAAGCGCCGTAGCGTTTAGCGTGGATTCGAGCGTCCGGATGCGATCCGTTCGGCGTTGCTCCGTTGCTGTCAACGTCTGTCGCTCACTGGGCGACCAGCCCGTCCAATAAGCCCCGAGTTTTATGGCGAGCGATATCAGCGCGACCGCGATCAGGATACCGATCAATTTGGCAACGATGCCGTATGGACCGCTCCCGCTGGCTACTTTCTTTCGCAGCGATTCAAAGAATTTCCGCTCATTTTCTCTGCTTCGGAGTTCATCGGCAGCTCCAACCCCCGCGTTGCTAAGAGGATTGTAATGGCCGAACGGATTAGCTCTCCCCGTGAAATACGATTTCTCGTCATCTTTGCGGGCCATGCCGAAGCGTCCGAGGAAAAGTTTTAATGGCCGGAGAGGAGGGGTTCCGCCCCGGCCGTCCCAGACATTATTGCAAACCGACGATCCGGCCCAGCGGCTCGTCGTCCAGCATCATCATCGCGCCGTCGCTCTCGACCCTGAACAGCGCGCGGAACAGCGCTTGGCAGTGAGCGACATACGCCGTGATCTCGAAGCTTCCTGATCCATCCACGGCGCTTTTCGCGCGAGGCGTTAGATCGCTCCGGAGTCGAACCCCGTATCGAGCCCCCAGTCGCCGCGCTCCACGACGAAACGAAACGCGTCTCCGTCCGCGGCGCGAAGAAAGCCGCAAAAGAAAATCGCGTAATCGATGACATTGTTGATGTCGAGCCGCAGGCCCGCCGCTTCGTTCCCTTCATAGATTTGCGCCGAACTTCCATCGAGCGGAAACAACGTTCCGTCGCCGCCTTCGATCGCGCAGGCGGTGCCGGCCTCGCCCTTAAGGTACAACAGATTACCGTTTGCATAGAAGGGCACGCGCGCCCGTCCAGCGGTAAGACAGTCTGTCTTCCACCCTGTTTCATTGATGCGCCGTTTCAGGCGCACAAGCTCTTCGCCTTCGATCGTCATCCAGCTCATTGTCCTTGCTCCATCTCGTTGCTTCGCCGCCGCTCTGTTGCCGGTGAAACCGGCGCGTGCGGGTTTGTTGCGATGATGGAGAGCTACAGCGCGACCCTTGGACACGTCCTAGTCACTGCGTTGCCATTCGCGTGACAAGCACCGGATGCCGTGCTGTCATCCGCGCGCGTGACATGGAGCGCGGAAATGAATCTTTCGATCCTGCCGATGCAGTGGACGGGGCTTGCGGACTTGCCCGATGTGCCGCCCGTCGATGACGGCGATCTCGATTGCCTCGCTGAAATCCGCGACGTGCTTGCCAGGCACGGCAAGCTCGATCGCTTCGCCGTGCATCTGGCGCATCGGCACTTCGCGCTGGGGCCGGACGAAATCCTGATCGAACGTCCGGACCCTGACGGGCGCACGCAGCATGTCACGGTCGGCCGATTGGCGGACGAACCGGACGCACGCCCGACCACATGGCTGTTCGAGCAGGGGCGCGAGCTGCTTCTTTCAAACGCGGTCTATTGCGTTTGCGTCTCCGATCCGAACAGGACCGATGCCTGCATCCGGCATGGCAAAAGCAGCTCGCCCGGCGGGGCATCGCAACGGGATGAGGCGGCAAAGCAGCGGCGCATTGCGGAGGAAAAGGCCGAATACGATCGCGGCTTTCCCGTCGCCGGCCACGACGAATATGAGCAGGGCCGCTAAACCGCCCGGCGACGTCACAAGGCTGAGGACCAGCAATTGAACAACGCCGTTTCCGCCAGCCGGGATTTGACCGCGTGGCCGAGGTGCAGGCCAGGCGCGATCCGGCGCGCGGCATGGAGCGCGAGCGCCAGCGGGAGCGCGGGCCAAGTCCGACAGGATGAAACCGGGCAGCGAGTCCGCGCTATTTTTTGGCGAGGGCTTTTTCGATGTAACCCCTCCAGGTTTCATTCCCAGAGTCGGCAATGTCGTCGATCTTCCAGCTCGGACCCTCGCGGCGCATCCATATTTTTTGGGTTCCGGAATAGGTGCTGCTTGTCCGGATTGGTCCCAAGAAGATGCATTTCAACAGTGGCGGCGTTCGGCGTCTCCGCAATAATGTCGACGCCCTGCAAATTCACCGAGTTTCCTCCCTGGTCCGTAAACGGGTCTGCGTCGATCGTACCGTCGTTTCGCGCCATTGCACGGTCCCATAGCGATATGAACTGAGCGGTGAAGTGCTTGCGCATGACCGGATCGGACGCGAAGGGTCCCATTTGGCCCTTGCCGTACATGGCGAGGACTTCCGCGAGGACCGCTCTGATCGGGCCGAGCGATTTTGCATTCTTTATTCCGGCCGTGGGACTCGTTCCCGGGGCAGGCATTTCCACGAAGGACGAGCCGTTCCAGGATTTGACGACGTCGCAAACCTCAGTCGGGTCCTTTCCACACGCGAAGCCGGGCAAGCCAACAACGATCGCCGGCCGTCCCTGGACCTCACGAAAATCGATCCTCCGGACAGTGTCGTCGAAGACCTTTGCGTAGGCACCATTTGGAAGGGAGGCGAAAACCTGCGTCAGTACATCCGGCCGAGCCGCAGAACCACCGCCGATCCCCGTCACAGGTGAAGGATTCATAATCCAGCACGAAGTCCGGCCGGCCGTCCCCGTTGATATCCTTGCGCGTTATGAAGCCTTTTTCGATCGCGACCGTTTTGCAGCTACGCTTGTTTTCGGCGATCGCCTTCTGAACAGCGGGCGGAAGGTCTTCGGCCATGGCCGCCCCGATTGAAAAAGCAAACGCGACAATCAAAAGCCAGGGACGCATCGCTCGCTTCCCGCAGAAATGAATGCCCTGGAGCCTGCGCTTCAAGCTAAAGCGGGTCAAGCCGGGCGGCAGGCGGTGCGGCATCGAGCGCGAACGCCAGCAGGGCGGGCGCGGCGAGCCGGAGTCTCGCCGCCTGAAGTGGCCCGCGTTTCTGCACCTTTTTGTCACATGTGAAACACTGTCCGGGCGTCGCCTTCGGCCGGGCTCTACTCGCGGCGCTAAGGCCGCTCCCGGAACCCCGTTCCGGGTTTCCGCCCATGCGGGTGACGATCCCTGACGCAAAGAAGGGAAAGGGAACGGGCCGGGCTGCAGTCCCTCAGCCGGGCAGGTTCGCGGTCCGGCCATCGGAGAGGAAGAGGGCCGTTCCGGCTCCTGTGACGGGTTTTAAAGATCGGGAGAGTGGCTCCCGGTCGCCCGTCATGGAGCATCTGAACCATGGCTAAACCGACCAAGATCAAGACCCTCGCCGTTATCCGCGAGATCCCCTTCAACCAGCTGGTCCTGAGCCAGGCCAACGTCCGCACGGTAAAGACCGGCGTGTCGATCGAGGCATTGTCCGAGGACATCGCCCGCCGCGGCCTGCTGCAGAACCTCTATGTCCGCCCCGTCATCGGCGCGGACGGCGAAGAAACCGGCTTCTACGAGGTCCCGGCCGGCGGCCGGCGCTATCGCGCCCTCGAACGCCTTGTGAAGGCCAAGCGCCTCGATAAGGCCGTGCCGGTCCCCTGCATCGTGCGCGACACCGGCATCGCCGAGGAAGATTCCCTCGCCGAGAACACGCAGCGCGAGGCCCTGCACCCCGTCGACCAGTTCCGCGCCTTCCAGACGCTGATCGACAAGGGCCTCACAGAAGACGACATCGCGGCGCGTTTCTTCGTCACGCCGCAGATCGTCCGGCAGCGCCTGCGCCTCGCCGCCGTCTCGCCCAGGCTTCTCGAGCTCTACGTCGCCGAGGAGATGACGCTCGAGCACGTCATGGCCTTCACCCTCACCACCGACCATGCGCGCCAGGAACAGGTCTGGGAGGCGGTGAAGAACGGCTACAACCCGCAGCCCCATCAGATCCGCCGCATGCTGACCGAAACCGCCGTCCACGCCGCCAATGACCGCCGCGCCGCGTTTGTCGGCGTCGAGGCCTACGAGGCGGCCGGCGGCGAGGTCACCCGCGATCTTTTCGAGAACGATCGCGGCGGCTGGCTGCAGGACCCTGCCCTGCTCGACCGCCTGGTCCATGACAAGCTGAAGCAGGAAGCCGAGGCCCTGTCCGCCGAAGGCTGGAAGTGGATCGCGGTCGCCGTCGATTTCCCCTACGGCCATACCAACGGCCTGCGCCAGCTCGAAGGCGAAACCGTCGAGATGAGCGAAGAGGAAACCGCGCGCCGCGCCATCCTGCTGGCGGAGTTCGATGCGCTCGAGGCGGAATACGCCGAGGCCGACGAGCTGCCCGACGAGGTCGATCGCCGTCTCGGCGAACTCGAAGCCGAGATCGAGGCGCTCGACAACCGCCCCGTCCGGTTCGACCCGGCCGAGATTGCGCGGGCGGGCGTTTTCGTCAGCCTGAATAGCGACGGCTGCCTCGACATCGAGCGCGGCTATGTCCGCCCCGAAGACGAGGCCACGGCCGATCAGACAGAGCGCCGATCAGGACGAGGAAACCCCGTCCACGACGGGCCAGTCAGCCATGCCCCGCGCCTCCGGCGTCACGGCGATCGTTCTCGACAGCGGCCTCAACCCGGTCGCGGCCGAGGACGATGACGACGGCGATACGGTCAAGCCTTTGTCGGAAAGGCTCCTGGCCGAGCTTTCCGCCCATCGCACCGTCGCGCTGAGGAACGCCGTCGCCGCCCATCCGGACGTCGCCTTCCGCTCCGTCCTGCATGGCCTGTGCCTGCGCGTGTTTTATCACGCCAGCTCCGACAACTGCATGGAGATCAGCACGACCGTCTCCGGCATGACCAGTCAGGCCCCCGGCCTCAAGGACAGCGCCGCCGTGCTGGATTTCGAGGCCCGCCATGCCCAATGGCAGGCTCAATTGCCGAAGGCGAAGGGCGCGCTGTGGGATCACCTCGCTGCCATGGACCCCGACAGCCAGATGCAGCTGTTCGCGCATCTGGCCGCCGCCACGGTCAACGTCCTGCGCGAACCCTGGGACCGCCGCCCGGGCGCGATCGCCCACGGCAACGTCGTCGCCCGCGACGTCGGCCTCGACATGGTCGCGGCCGGCTGGACGCCGACGGTCGACAACTATCTCGGCCGCGTCCCCAAGGCCCGCATCCTCGAAGCCGTGCGCGAAGGCTGCGGCGAGAAGGAAGCGCAACTGATCGACCACCTGAAGAAGGGCGACATGGCGCGCGAGGCCGAGCGCCTTCTCGCCGGCAGCGGCTGGCTGCCCGAACCGCTGCGCCTGCCCGAGATCGACGCCATCTCCGTCGAAGCCGAAGACGGCAACGGCGACGGCGAGCTGCAGGACATCGACGGCGACGAGAGGAAGACGGCGAGCCGGGCGACGACAACGTCGTCAACCTGCCCGCTTTCCTCAATGAAGACGGCCCCGAAGACGAGGCCGCGGCCGACGACCTCGACAGTCCTCGCCGCCGAATAAGGTTCATTCTCCGCCTCACGGAAGCCCGGCCCCGCGCCGGGCTTCCGTCTTTTTCAACCCCAAACCTCATTAACAAGGAGCAAAACCATGGCTGATTACTTCACCCACTTTTCCTGCACCCTCGACGTCGTGACGGCCGACAACGCCGCACGCGCCCTCGAACTTTACCGCCAGTTCAGCGACGAACTGGAAATCGAAGAACAAACGCCCGGATTCGACCTCGTTGCGACCCCCACGGCCGAGCAACCCGCCCTCCTGTGGATCTACGACGACAACGCCTCCGGCGACACCGACCATGTCCTGGCCTTCGTCAGCAAACTCGGCCCCATGCTCGGCATCACCGGCCTGTGGGGGTTCGAATGGGCGCACACCTGTTCCAAGCCCCGCATCGACGCCTTCGGCGGCGGCGCCCTGGTCATCGACCTCGCCTCCGGCGAAACGCTTGGCACAATCAGCAGTAATGAATGGCTGACCCGCACCCTCGCCGACCCGGACACCGCAGGGGAGGCCTGAAGCCATGCGTATCGTCGAAACCCCCGTCTACGACTTCACCGAACTGCCCGACGCGGCCAAGGACAAGGCCCGCGCCTGGTTCCGCGAAACGATCGACGATGACTGGTGGGACAGCGTCTACGACGACTTCGAGCGGATCTGCCCGATCCTTGGCGTCACGCTCGCCACAACGACCGTCCGCCTGATGGGCGGCGGCACCCGCCAGAAGCCCTGCATCTGGTTTTCCGGGTTCTGGTCGCAGGGCGACGGCGCCTGTTTCGAGGGCCGTTATGCCTATGCCCCGCGCGCGTCGCGCCGCATCCGCGACTATGCGCCCCAGGACACGGAACTGCACCGGATCGCCGACGCGCTGCAGGCGCTGCAGAGGCCGAACTTCTACCAGCTCACGGCCTCGTTCCGGCAGACTGGCCGGTATTCGCACGCCTATGCCATGACGTTCGACGTCGACCGCGACAGCCCCTGCCGGCCAGGCGATCGTCGGCAGCACCGACGACGACCTGGTCGAGGCGCTGCGCGATCTCGCCAACTGGCTCTATCGCGCGCTCGAGCGCGAATACGAGTTTCAGACCTCCGACGAAACCGTCGACGAGGGCATGTCCGCCAATGATTACACCTTCACCGCCGAAGGCCGGCGGTTCGGCTGAACGCCCTTCCTGGGCGTGCTCGCCGCCGCGGCGTCGCCATTCCGGCAAGCGACGGCCTCGTTTTCCCAATCACCCGAAGGCCGCCCCGGAAATTCCGGCGCAGCCCTGTTCGAATGTCCTGCCCGGACGGCCCGATGCCGTTGTCAGCGCCGTGCGCCGTCCCCCGGAAAGGGAGATGGCCCGATACCGCCACCCCGGACGCCGCCTGACCTCACCCGAAAGGGCGCGTCCCGCGACAGGGCTCTTTCATCCAACACCGATCTCATTGCCGCGCCGTCATCGCCTGGTGCGATGCCGCCCCGGCCGGTCGCTGCGCGGGTTCGCCTTGAGCCTTGAAGGACGAGCAGCAGCGCCAATCCTGATGGCAGCGAGGGTCCCGACCGCCTTCGGTCCCGATGACAGGTCGCCTTGCCTTCTCCCTCTTCGGCTTTTTTCCGTTTCCAAGCCACAACGCACGCATGCCTCAAACTCTGGCTGATCCTGCCGGAGGCCGGTCACGAAGCCCTCGATCTTTCATCCCGCAATGAGAGGTTCGACCTTTTTTCCCCGCCGCTGAAGCGTCTCCTCGCGCAAGTCAAAAAAGGATCGCCCCTTTCTCATCCTCCACTGGCGTTTCGGGCCTGCGGCTGCGGGCCAGATCGCCCCCGGCAGTTGATCGCCATCGAGGCTGCGATGGTCGTGGCCTCAAACGAAAAACCAAAGGAGAATGACAATGGCTAACATCGGTACTTTCACGAAGGCGGAAGACGGGAACCTCAGCGGCACCATCAAGACGCTGCAGCTCAACACCAAGGCGAGGTTCGTCCCGCTCGATGCGACCGAGCAACGGCGGCCCTGACTTCAGGATCTTCGCCGGCAATGTCGAGATCGGCGCAGCCTGGAAGCAAAGTGTCGCAGCAGGACCGCCCCTACATCTCGGTCAAGCTGGACGATCCGAGCCTGCCGGCTCCGATCTTCGCCTCCCTCCACGAGGACGACGAGGCCGGCCAGTTCAGCATGATCTGGACCCGCCCGCAGGCGAAGTAACCGACAGGCCGCCCCGGAATTTCCGGGGCGGCCTTCGGCTGTTTTTAGAGGAAGAGGGACGTCCCGGGACGGATGAACCGGCCGGGTCAAGAGGAGAGCGCCCGGCGGTTCGATCCCTTAACCGCGCTCTCCTTCGGAAACCATCCCCATGACCTTCATCGATCCGTCTACGGCCGCTCACGCGGCCGCGTCCCCGCCCGCGCGCACCGCCCTGCGGGCGGGCGCGCTCATCACCGCCGCCCGCGCCCTCCTGCCCGCCCTCGAGGCCGGAACCGCGATCACGTCCGCCATGCTGCGCGAGGCCATGGTCGCCGCTTTCGGCGGCAGCGATGCCGAAGGGCATTGGCTGTGGAAGGACGCCTACGATGCCTGCGAAATCGCGCAGCTTCTCTTCCTGCGCGCCTTCGCCCCTGCCCTGCGCCACGCCAAGCCCGCGCACACGGCTGACCATGCTGCAGCGGATTGCCGCGCTGTTGCCGACCCACACCAAGCGCTCGGCCGAGAGCCAGGCCCTGCAGCAGCTGTCGACGCCGCTGCCGATCGCGCATGTCGCCGCCTGCGCCGCTGCGCTGACGGAAGCCGACACGGTGCTGGAACCGTCCGCCGGCACCGGCCTGCTCGCCATCCATGCCGAGCTCGCCGGCGCGCGCCTGATCCTCAACGAGCTTTCCGATCATCGCGCCGCCCTCCTGCGCGAGATCTTCCCCGACGCGCCCGTCAGCCAGCACGACGCCGCCCATATCCATGACCACCTCGCGGCGTCCTTGCGCCCGACCGTCATCCTGATGAATCCGCCTTTCTCGGCCGGCGCCCATGTCGAGGGCCGCGTCGCCGACGCCGCCCTGCGCCATATCGCCTCCGCGCTCGCCCGCCTCGCGCCCGGCGGGCGCCTGGTCGCCATCACCGGGGCCAGCCAGTCGCCGGACAATCCCGCCTTCCGCGACGAGTTCCTCGCCCTGCAGGACAAGGCGCGCATCGTCTTCACCGCGCCGATCGACGGCCGGCTCTACGCCAAACACGGCACGACGATCGACACGCGCCTGACCGTGATCGACCGGATTCCGACCGATCGCCCCGATCATCTTCCGGCCTCGGCCGAAAAGACGACGGATCTCGCCGCCCTGCTCGACGGCGCTGCAGGCCAGCCTGCCGCCGCGCGCGCAAGCCGTCGCCACGCCGCTTAAGGCCTTGTCCACGGCCCTGCGGCCGCAACCCCGCCCGGTTGCGCCCCGGCCGACGCGGCCCGTCGCGGCAGCGCCCGCTCGAGCCGGCGGAACCGCTCGCCTACGAAACCTGCCCGTGGACGCCGCCCTCCGGCCGCGGCCTGACCGACGCGATCTATGAAGGCTACGGCCTGCAGTCGATCCGCATTCCCGGCGCGAAGCCGCACCCGACCGCCCTGGTGCAGTCGGCCGCCATGGCCTCGGTCGCGCCGCCGCAACCCTCCTACCGCCCGCATCTGCCGCCGCGCCTTGTCAGCGAGGGCATCCTGTCCGAGGCCCAGCTCGAAAGCGTCATCTATGCCGGCGAAGCCCATGGCGGGCATCTGACCGGCGCCTGGAAGGTCGATGCCACCTTCGACACGATCGCCGCCGCCGCCGACGATGCCGAGGGCGCCGTGCGCTTCCGCCGCGGCTGGTTCCTCGGCGACGGCACCGGTGCTGGCAAGGGGCGGCAGGCCGCCGGCATCATCCTCGACAACTGGATGCAGGGCCGCCGCCGCGCCGTCTGGATCTCCAAATCCGACAAGCTGATCGACGACGCGCAGCGCGACTGGTCGGCGCTCGGCCAGGAGCGCCTGCAGATCACGCCGCTTGCCCGCTTCCGCCAGGGCAATGCGATCCGCCTCGATGAGGGCATCCTGTTCACCACCTACGCCACGATCCGCACGCAGGAACGCGAGGGCAAGGCCTCGCGCGTCCAGCAGATCGTCGACTGGCTCGGGGCCGAATTCGACGGCGTCATCGTCTTCGACGAGGCGCACGCCATGGCCAACGCCGCCGGCGGCAAGGGCAGCCGCGGCGCCGTCGCCCCCTCGCAGCAGGGCCGCGCCGGCCTGCGGCTGCAGCACGCTTTGCCCCAGGCCCGCATCGTCTACGTCTCCGCCACCGGCGCGACCGAGGTCGAGAACCTGGCTTACGCGCAGCGCCTCGGCCTGTGGGGCGGCGAGGATTTCCCCTTCGCCACCCGCGCCGAATTCATCGAGGCGATCCAGGCCGGCGGGGTCGCCGCCATGGAAGTCCTGGCGCGCGACCTGAAGGCGCTCGGACTCTATGCCGCCCGCTCGCTTTCCTATGAAGGCGTCCAGTACGAGCTCATCGAGCATCAGCTCACCGACGAGCAGATCGCCATCTACGACGCCTATGCCGGCGCTTTCCGCATCATCCATAACCATCTCGACGCGGCGATGAAGGCGGCCGGCATCACCGGCGCTTCGGGAACGCTGAACGCGCAGGCCAAGGCCGCAGCCCGTTCCGCCTTTGAATCCTCCAAGCAGCGCTTCTTCTCGCACCTCATCACGTCGATGAAGACGCCGACGCTGATCCGCTCCATCGACCGGGATCTCGAAGACGGCCATGCCGCCATCATCCAGATCGTCTCGACCGGCGAGGCGCTGATGGAACGCCGCCTGGCCGACATCCCGACCGAGGACTGGAACGACGTCCAGGTCGACGTCACGCCGCGCGAATACGTGCTCGACTACCTCCAGCACTCCTTCCCGGTGCAGCTGTTCGAGGAATATTCCGACGACGAGGGCAACCTCGCCTCGCGCCCGGTCTTCCGCGACGGCAATCCGGTCATGTGCCGCGAAGCCGTCGAACGGCGCGACGCGCTCATGGAGCATCTCGCCTCGCTGCCGCCCGTCCCGGCCGCCCTCGACCAGATCCTGCACCGCTTCGGCGCCGACAAGGTCGCCGAAGTCACCGGCCGCTCGCGCCGCATCCTGCGCAAGCTCGGCCGCGACGGCATCGACCGCCTGGCCGTGGAGAACCGCGCCGGATCGGCCAACCTCTCCGAGGCGCAGGCCTTCCAGAATGACGACAAGCGCATCCTGGTGTTCTCCGACGCCGGCGGCACCGGCCGCTCCTACCATGCGGATCTCGGCGTCCGAAATCAGCGGCTTCGCGTCCATTACATGCTCGAAGCCGGCTGGCGCGCCGACACCGCCATCCAGGGGCTCGGCCGCTCGAACCGCACCAACCAGGCGCAGCCGCCGCTGTTCCGTCCCGTCGCCACCAACGTCAAGGGCGAGAAGCGCTTCCTGTCGACGATCGCGCGCCGCCTCGACACGCTCGGCGCCATCACCAAGGGCCAGCGCCAGACCGGCGGGCAAGGCCTGTTCCGCGCCGACGACAATCTGGAATCGCACTACGCCCGCGACGCGCTGCGCCAGTTCTACATGCTGCTGTTCTCCGGCAAGGTCGCGGCCTGCAGCCTCACCGAGTTTCAGGACGCGACCGGCCTCGCGCTGACCGACGAAGGCGGGCTCAGGGACGAGCTGCCGCCCATCACCACCTTCCTGAACCGCATCCTGGCGCTGCCGATCGCCCTGCAGAACGCGATCTTCGAGGTCTTCGAGCAGCTCCTCGAGGCGCGCATCGAAGGCGCGATCGCGGCCGGAATCTACGACAAGGGCCTCGAGACGATCACGGCGGAATCGCTGACCGATCGCTTCCCGCCGCACGATCTACACGCACAAGACCGGCGCGGAGACGCAGATCTTCACCATCCTGCGCAAGGAGCGCAACCGCCCCCTGGCGCTTGACGATGCTCTCGGCATGCGCGGCGCGCGGCCGATGCGCAACACGCGCTCCGGAACGCTGCGCCGTCCTGGTCCCCGCGCCGAGCCTGATGCTCGACGACGGCGCGATCGAAAGCCGCGTGCGCCTGCTGCGTCCGATGGATCAGCACGCTTTGCCCGCGCACATGCTCGAGCAGACGGCGTGGGAAGACACCGACGCCGCCACCCTCGCCGCCGCGTGGCGCGACGAGATCGCCGCCCTCCCCGAATTCTCGGAGTCGACGCTGCACGTCGCCACCGGCCTTCTCCTGCCGATCTGGCGCCGCCTGCCCGATGACAATTGCCGCGTCTACCGTCTGGAGACGGATGACGGCGAGCGCGTCATCGGCCGCCTGATTCCGCCCGCGGTCCTGTCGACCCTCTACCGCAATCTCGGCCTCAACGAGGTGCCGCAGCTCGACGGCGGCCAGGCCCTGCCGCTCCTCATCGAGGGCAAGGCCAGCCTGCAGCTCGCCGACGGGCTCGAGCTTCGCCGCGTCCGCGTCATGGGCGACCACCGCATCGAACTGCTCGGCTTCACCTCGGGCATGCGCGAGCGGCTGAAGGCCTACGGCCTGACCCACGAGATCATCTCGTGGAAACTGCGCTTCTTCGTGCCCGTCGGCGCCGCCGCGCCGGCGATCCTCGACCGGCTGATCGAGCGCCATCCGCTCGTTGCCGTCATCGACCGCGCCGCCGCGTGAGGAGGAACCCATGTTCCCCTCGCGCCCGATCGCCGACCTCGCGCGCCATCTGGCGCAACACGCCGAGGCGGTCTGCCGCTATTATCTCCCGAACGGCCGCAGGCAGGGCCGCTACTGGCTTGTCGGCGACGTCGACAATGCGCCCGGCCGCTCGCTCTATGTCCGCCTCTTCGGGCCGGACAGCGGAAAGGGCGCCGCCGGCAAATGGACCGACGCCGC
Organism: uncultured Alphaproteobacteria bacterium; assembly: GCA_963707355.1. GTDB lineage: Bacteria > Pseudomonadota > Alphaproteobacteria > Rhizobiales > Beijerinckiaceae > Roseiarcus. Next base: position 213,465 of record CAVPPX010000009.1, read on the forward strand.
CACGGGCAGCCATGGCGATCTGCTCGATCTCATCCGGCACAATCAGCGCCTCGCCGATGTCCACGAGGCCGCGGCCGAAGCCCGCCGATTCCTCAGCCTGCCGGAACCGCCTGCCGTCCCGCGAAGCAACGCGCCGGCCGCGCAGACCGATGACGCCAAACGCCTTGCGGCACGACGGCTATGGGCCATGACGCGGCCGATCGCCGGCACCCACGCCGCCGCCTATCTCGCCGAACGCGGCATCACCGACCTGGCCGGCACGCAAGGAACCTTGCGTTTCCACCCGTCCTGCTTCCACCGCCGCGACGACGGCACGCGCAGCGCCTTCCCAGCCATGATCGCGGCCGTCACCGACGAGGCCTTCTCCGTCCAGGGCCTCCACCGCACCTGGCTCGATCCCGATCGCCCCATCAAGGCGCTCATTCCCGACCCGCGCCGGGCCATGGGCATGCTGCTCGGCCATGGCGTCAGGATCGGCTTCGACCGGCCGCGCCGCCCGAAGTGATCGCCGCCGGCGAAGGCATCGAAACCATGCTTTCCCTGCGACAGGCGCTGCCGCGCATGCCGGCGATCGCCGCCCTCTCCGCTGCCCATCTCGGCGCCCTCGTCCTGCCCGCGACGGTGCGCCGCCTCTATATCGCCACCGAAGCCGACGGGGCCGCACGGCACGGGCTGGAACGGCTGGCGGACCGCGCCCGCGCCGACGGAATCGAGGTCGAGCCGCTCCGGCCCGTCCTCGGCGATTTCAACGATGACCTGCGATTGAATGGCCGGGAGGCGCTGCGCCTCGCGCTTTTGCCGCAGCTCGTCGCCGCCGACGCCAGATTCGCGGTTGACCCGTAACGGGGGAGCGGGTGCTGCCCCTTGTAGCGCCTGGTCGACAGCCCTTTGCGATTGTTGGCGAGCGCCCGCGACAGGCGGCCTTTTCAGAGCGGCGTTTTCTGCCAGGGGCGCGCCGTCCCGCAATGGCGGGCGTCCGGATTTCTTCCCCGCGCCGGCGAAGAGCCGGCGCTCCTCGCGGAAACAAAAAATCCGTCCCCCGCCATCCTCCTCTTCGTTCCGGCCGCGCGCAAGCCGCGCGGTGCTGGGCCGTCACGGCCTGTCAGGAAAGAAACGCCGAAAAGGCCGCGAGGGTCGCGGTCGAAAAAACGCCAACAAACGAAAGGACATCACCATGTCTCGCCACACATCGACCACCCCAGCACTCCGTCACCGCCGCCGTCATCGCCGAAATGCAGCTCTACGGCTACCGCCCGCACGACGAGCCCGATCCGAGGCCCCTCCCCGACGGCCAGACCGCACAGGCGGCCCTCATCGACATCTTCGACGCCGTGGTTTCGACCTTCGCGGACACACGCCTCGAGCCCGACGTCGAGGAACTGCTCTGGTCCGTCGTCAATCTCTTCCACCGCGCCGGACAGCGCGCGCAGCGCCGGCTCGACGACAACGAGGATCTGCAGCGCCGCGGCCAGGACGAACAGGACGGCTCCGAAGTCAGATCCGTCGAGCTCGAACGCCTGACCGCCGAAGGCATCAGCCTGATCGAGAAGCGCAACACTTTCGACGTCCTGACGGACATGGCCGCCGAACTCTTCGAGCAGCACACAGGCTCGGCCTGGCGGCCCCTCGCAGGCTCCAAGGTCAATCACAAGACCATGACCGCCGCCCTGATCGACAGCCGCGACTTCATCGCCGCCAAACGCCGGGCCGAAACCGAGATCATGCTGCCGGAAGGCACCCGGATCGCCTTCTCCGGCGGCGCCGAATGCAACGACCACAAGCGGATCTGGGACGCGCTCGACAAGACGCTCGCCCGCTACCCCGACATGGTGCTGCTGCACGGCGCAACCCCGAAGGGCGCCGAACGCATCGCCGCCTGCTGGGCCGAAAGCCGCAAGGTCACGCAAGTAGCCTTCAGGCCCGACTGGACGAAGCACGCCAAGGCCGCTCCGTTCCGCCGCAACGATCAGCTCCTCGCCACGATGCCGAAGGGCGTCATCATCTTCCCCGGCTCCGGCATCACCGGAAACCTCGCCGACAAGGCCAGGAAGCTCGGCATTCCGGTCTGGCGGTTCGACAAGGCCGCCTGACGGCCGGTCGACAATCCTTGCGACACCGCACGAGGTCTCGCCGACGAACAAAAGAGCTGTCTCAAGGCCGACGGCTTGAACGCAAGCCCATGGGCGACGCCATCCGGCGCCCATGCGCGAGCGCTCAAACGCTCGACACGAAAAACCGGCGGGCAACTCGATCCACTCGAGCGCTCCCCGCGCGGATCAACCGGGATGGAAGCCCGGGCCGCACGGGGCGAACGTCCGAGGGCTTCCGCGATGTCCTTCAACAGGCGCGCCCCTCCACCGCGATCGATCCCCGCCGGTTTTCGTTTCGTGGCGAAGAAAGCCGACCTCGCCGCGCATGCGGAGATCGTGCTGTCGCGCGCGGAGAACGCCGCGTGGCTTGCTCAGGCGGCCGCCATCCCCTTCATCGTCTTAAGCGCCTTCAGCTCCATCTGCCGAAGGCGGAAAAAAAATCATGACCGCCGTGTTTCCCGCCCGTGCCGTCGCTCGACGGAAGGCTGTGCAGCCTCAGCCCCATCCCTCTTTCCGCACATCCTCGACCAATCGCTCCACCGGCACATCGAACAGGTCCATCACGAGCCATGCCGTATCGGGAAGCTTATCTTCCGCCTTCCAGGTTTTCCGCCCATTTCGTGTTCGCCACCAGCCAGCCCAGAACCGCGCTATACGTCACCGTCTTTTGTGCCATCGGCCTCTCTTCCATCCGGCTTTCCGCCCCGTGCCGTCGATCTTCCTCTCAGTTCCGGGCTGTCTGTCATTGCCAGCCTTTACGTGCCCAACCTACAGGGCTCCGGGCCTGTCGCTGCAAGAACCCTTTTTGGCTCCCCCGCAAGAGCGGTCCCCCCCAAAAACGGCCATTGCAGCGGTTCCGATCTCCCTGTGAACGGAGGGCACGGCAGGCAATTAAGCCAGCCCGAAACAAGGAGATACGACAATGGCACAGAGCAAAAACAACGGCGGCAAGAAGCTTCCTTCGCACATCCGCTACTGGGTTCCCGAGCGTGAAGGCGCTCCCTGGATCCGCCTCGGGGTCCTCTGGCCCCACCAGGACGGCAAGGGCTTCAACGAGGACAGCGAGCTCATGCCCGCTCCCGGCGCAGTCGGCCACGTTGTCCTGCGGGCCTTCGAGCCGAAAGACGAGGGCGAAGGCGCGTAAGGGCCCTTTCTCCCCTCCTCCACCCTTGCGAGGCCGCCAGCTAGGCGGCCTCTTTCATGGCCCTGCCGCGCATCGCCTTAAGCGCCTTCAGCTCCATCTGCCGGATGCTCTCCCCTGACAGGCCGAACCGCGCGCCCAGATCCTTGAGCGGCGTCGCCTGATGGCGCAAATGCCGCTCGACGATGATCTGGCGCTCCGGGTCCGACAGGCTCTCCAGGGCCTTTTTAAGGAACGCACGGCGGCGCTCCCGCTCCTGCCGGTCGGCCAGCATCTGTTCCTGATCGTCCCCCTCATCCGCCAGCAGATCGACTCTTCGAACGGCGCCCTTTTCAGCCGTCCCATTTAGGGAACTCCCCAGGCGAGATCGCCTCTGGCTTGCGACCGGCTTCCAAAGCCTCGACGGCGAGAAGACCGGCCTTAACCAGGCCGACTGGCGCATCGTGTATTCGCGGAGTTCGGCCTCGATCCATTTTCCCGCATACGTCCCCAGCCGCGCGCCCTGATCGGGATCGTAGCCCCTGACCGCTTTCATAAGGCCGACAAAGCCTTCCGGCACGAGGTCTTCCCAGGAAAGCCCGAATTTTCTTGAATTTCGCGGCGATCCGCTTCACCAACGGCAGATAGGCGCGGGCCAGTTTATGCCCGGCCTTTTCGTCGCCCTGGCGATACCGCAGCGCCAGATCACGCTCCTCATCCGCTGAGAGAAATACTTGCGGTTTCACTTCACCGTCCTCCAGATACTCTTTACGATCTGGAGATGCCCGCACCGCTTGGTCACTTAAAGGACACGACCTTAGTTCTACTGAGTCACATTTGCGCAGATTTGCTGCGCCTTTGGATTTGGTAACCTGCCGATTCGGCTGGTCGGCGAATGGCGGGGAAGATGGAGCTTTGGACGCAATCGAGTGAATCGCGTTTTTCTGAATATGTTGAAGCCTTGGCGACAGTTTTGCGCCGCGAGGATCGTGCGGGGCCTTTCAAGGATTATTGCACTGGCCTGTTGATGCCCGGCGAACGCAAGAGCGTCGAGCCAATGGCGGCGATTATTGCGCCGGCTCGGGTTTCGGCCAAGCATCAATCGCTTCTGCATCTGGTCGGCCAGGCGGCTTGGTCGGACGAGGCGGTTCTGGCCAAGGCGCGCGAACTGGTCCTGCCGGCGATCGAGGCGCAAGGGAAGATCGAGGCCTGGATTGTCGACGACACGGGCTTCGCCAAGAAAGGCGTTCATTCAGTGGGCGTCGCCCGGCAATATTGCGGGCGGCTCGGCAAGACCGACAATTGTCAGATCGCGGTGACGCTTTCGATCGCCAATCATGCGGCGAGCCTGCCGATTGCCTATCGGCTTTATCTGCCGGAAGATTGGGCTGTGGACGAAGCCCGGCGCAAGGAGGCTGGTGTCCCAGACGACGTGACATTCCAGACCAAACCAGAGATCGCCCTCGCTCAGATCAGGGCCGCCCTCGCAGCGGGCGTCGCTCCGGGCGTCCTGCTGACCGATGCCGGTTATGGGGCCGACGGCGCGTTCCGCTCCGCCGTAACAGCCAGCGGTTTGACCTATGTGGTTGGCGTGCAATCGACGCTCAGCGTCTGGCCGCCTGGCGTCGAACCGCTGCCGCCCCAACCCTGGAGCGGACGAGGCCGCCCGCCATCGCGTATGCGCCGCGACGGCGGGCGTATCCCTGTTTCCGCCAAGACGCTGGCGCGGGGGCTTCCCGAGGAGGCTTGGCGCATCGTTCCATGGCGGGAGGGCTCTAACGAAATCTTGTCTTCGCGCTTCGCCGCCGTGCGGATCCGGCCGGCTTCGCGGGACTGGAAGTTTTCAACGCCTCATCCGCTGGAATGGCTTCTCATCGAATGGCCCGAGGGCGAAAAAGAGCCGACGAAATACTGGCTTTCGACCCTGCCCGAAGACATCCCTTTCGACGTTCTCGTCGACACGGCCAAATTGCGCTGGCGCATCGAGCGCGACTACGAGGAACTCAAAAGCGAGCTCGGCCTCGCCCATTTCGAAGGGCGAAGCTGGCGCGGATTCCATCACCACGCCGTCCTCTGCATCGCCGCCTACGGTTTTCTCATCCGCGAACGAGCGGCGATTCCCCCCTCAGGCCCCCGGCAGCGCCAAATGTCTCGCCTATCCTCGCGTCCCAAACCCAGAGGCGCCGCCAATCCGACCCGAACGACATGTCGAAAATTCGATCGCGACGATCCGAAGGCAACTTACGATCGCGCTCGCCCGCAGCCTCATGCGCTGCCCGTGTTGCCAAGCTTTGCCATCACGACGATCCAATCCCGGATCATCGTGACACAGTAGAATTAGGCGGTCGTTGAGAATAAATCCATGCTCGCAGGCGCCGTCTAAATTAAAGACGCGCTTCGGCCGTGACGGACCGAGGGCCTGCTCGCTATCCTATAAAATCCGCCGCGGGTCGCAAAAGGCGTCGCCGAGAGCCGTTCGCAAAACAGGCAAAGGCGAAAATTCGCATGCTACCGCACTTCGGGTGAAACATTCCCCCAAAGCATGCTTCGGCGCCTCGCCGGCAAACACCCCGCCGGCGAAGCGAAGGGAACAATCACGCCGCCGTCAGATCGGCCCGGCGTTCATGACCGCGGACTGGCGGCCCACGACCTTCAACAGAATTTGGACGCGCCCCTTGGCGTCGAGCCGCTGCAGCACGCCCAGGACCTGGGCGAAGGGACCGGCGACCACACGACGGGCTGCCCGGTGTGAGGCCGCGATCAAACCGCACGAGGCCCAATTCGTCGATGCTCGCCAGCAAAGCTTCGACCACGCCCATCGGGACCGGCATCGGGCGCTGATGCGCGCTGAGCAGCCGCGCCACGCCAAAAGTCCCGTTGATCGAGCGCCAACGATCCCGCTCGGGATTGAGGACGACGAAAATATATCCGGGAAAGACTGGCGCGATCACTTCGCGCAAACTGCGCGCATGGCGAACCGTCTTGTGAAAGCGCGGCAGGAAGCTCCAAAAGTCTTGGGCGCCAAGGTGAAGGCGGGCCAATTGTTCGCGGTGGCGCAAGGTCTGAGCGACGAACCAACGCTCGCCGTCGCGCAATGGGAATAAGGAATCCCTGACTGCACGGCATCGGCCAATCCAACACGCGCTGTGCGTGTCCTTGGCGGAGACGACCATCGGCTGATAAAGCCCTCGGGACCGAACGCGATCCCACCAACACCAATCGATGTTCGTTCGCAACCTACACGCCTCCCCCACCTTTCACCCGAAGCCCCCGGGAACATCTAACCGATAGCGCGTCGCCCCGCAAGCGCAGCAACAACACTTGAAAGGAAAACCAGAAAGGGCGTCCGAAAACGCGATTGTCGTCGCCATCGACCGCGTCACAAAAAAATTTACCACGCCATGATCTGCGGCGTGGTCGCGAATGGCACATTCATCCTTGATGTACGGTATCAACGCCACGACGTCCGGCGATGAACGAGACGCACATCCAGACGCGCTCGAAACTACGGCTCCCACGAAATGCCCCTCAACAGCCCGGTGACGAAGTGGCTATTTTGATCGAGCCGTTTGACGTGCGGTGATGATTGCGAGCATTGCCGTTTCGCGGACGACGGCCAAGATCGCGGCGATCACCAATGTGGGAATTGGGTTGAACGACGAACAAAAGCGCAATGTCTGGCACCCGCGGCCTCCTGGGGCGTCCCGTGCCCGAACATGGCGCGCATCAGAATGCCCAAGATTGAAACCCGGCAACGTGGATCGGATAGCACTTGTGGACGTTCTGGCGACCGCGCAGTCATGCGCAGTTCGAAACGCGCGCCACGATCGCGCAGTTCGCGGCACCCCCTGGGGATGTCCCGCTGTCTGTTGAAATTCTCGAAGCAATCCTCGCCCATTGAAATTTAGGCAGCTTCGGCGATTTGAACAAGCGCCTTGTCGGAAGGCGGCTGTTGGCCTCGCTCGGGCGAGTATTCGCACGCTTCACGCCGCCGGAGCCTATCAATTGCGCAGGCGGCGTGAAGCGATCCTCGAACGAGAAGCCGCTTTACGTCTGTTCGTGGGGGGATCGGCTCGCCGAGGGATGGACGCCCGAACAGTATGCGCCGGCTGACTTGGTCGCTTGGGCGCAAGCGCGGATCGGAGCGCCCCAGAACTCGACCTCAGCGAAAGTCTGAGGGTCCCGGTGTGGGCAAGCGCTCGCCCAATCCGCGCCTCGCGAAGAGGGATCGAAACCGTCGCGGTGAGTCGCCGCGCTTTACAAAGTGCACAAAAACACTGTGCTTGCTTGGCGAGACGCCGGACTGACCCCTGATCGCCGATCGCCCGCAAGCCGCTTTTGTCCCTCGGCTCCGAACTATCGGCCTTCCTTGAAGCAAGGCGCGTAAAGAACGAACCTCGCTTTGCCGCGGGCCAGACCCTATTGCGTGGCCTGCCAAAGCGAAAGAGCCGGCGTTCGGCGAGGTGGAATATCTGCCGTTGGCGCGAACGTCCGGCAATCTCCGGGGCCTCTCTCACCTGTGCGCGCCTCATCCATCGGCGCGCTTCACTCGCGAACCTGGCCGCCGTTCACGGTCAATTGAAGGTCACGTTCACGGATGCCCCTCTGAGCATATAAAGTGGGCCGGAGGCACGCTTCCAACGCTTTAACCGCTGGGGGCGCGCTTGATGTTTTTGGTGTTTATCTCGGATGAACCTGTCTCTATAACACCTGTCTCTATAACACGGCCTTCATCAAGGGAGCCGCGACGTAATGGCTCAGACATATGTCCAAGACCCGCCAAACAGCACCGGGGTGAAGGTCGACAGTGGTCGACGAGTGGAACGGACAACGTCCGCGAGTCCATGCCGACCCAAATGCAGATGCCAATGTGCTGCCGGTCAAGGCCGCCATCATTCTGTATCGATCCCAACCGAGAGCGTCGGCGTCGAAACGCCGATCCCTTGACCACAGCCCTCGAAGTTTGGCCGGTGCTCGCGGTGGGACGCGGCGTCAGCTGCCATCCCAACATGAACACCGCCGAACAGCACGAACTGTTGTGACGTCGTGGCAAACGATTCGAGCCTTTGGGAGCGCTGGCTGATATAGAAGTTCGTCGCGCAGGTGGTGGCGCCGCGGTCGGCATGGCACTCGTAACCGAGCTGGGTGTAGTTTGGGTAGCCAGGGCTTGGAGAATCCATGTTGCCCGTCATCGTGAAAGCGGGCGGACCCCAGATGTGCTCAACGCGTGCGAGTGTCGACACGTTCAGTTTCAGGCTGCCGATCGACCCCGCGCGCGAGATTGCGACGCGATGGCGCGGGGAATGTGCAGAAGCTGATCCGCCGAGCACGCACACAACCCCAGCGATCGCGATTAGGCACGACCATCGCTTGGCACAGAGGGTCGATGCGCCGGGACTCGGTCGGCGGGCTCTCATGACGGAAGTGTGTGAATGTTCCTGCGCGCGGGCTCAGGTTTCAACCCGCGCGTGTCCACGCGTTACCCCTGCGCGCTGGGCGGGCGGGTCAGTCGACGGTGCAGGCCGAGGCGGCGCGGGGCGAGAACCGGCCGAAGACGGTCGCGAGCGTCGCGAGCTCCTCGGGCGCCAGGTGGGCGAAGAAGCGCTCGTTGACCGAGCGAAGTGGGTGGCCTGGGCCTGCCGGCAGAGGTCGAGCCCGGCCGTCGAGTCAGGTGCGCCTCGACGGCGCGCGCGTCGCCGGCACACGGCTGGCGGCGCACGAGCCCGCGGCGCTCGAGCACGTCGACGATCCGCGAGATCCGGCTGAGGCTGAGCCCGCTCTCCATGGCGAGCGCGGACAGGCGGAGGTGGCGGCCGTCGGCGGCAGCCGATCCGCCCGAGCACCTCCAGCGCGGAGAGGCCGACGCCGTGCTTGCGCCTCCAGCTCGGCGTCGAGCGAGCGGACCAGCTGCTTCTGCGCCTCCAGCAGGCCAATCCACGCGTCCGCGTGAAGGTCGGACCAGCGCGCGAGCCCGTCGTCGCCGACGACATATGAGCAGGCTGCTGTTGTTCAACGGCCGCACCATCGTTGCGCTAGCAAGTTTAGCGCACCCGTGATATCCTTGCTCTAGCAAGTAAGACCTACAGGTCTGCGGAGGCGACGATGAAACTTCAAGGGCTGCACCACATCACGATGATCACCGGCGAGGCGCAGCGCAACGTCGACTTCTATGCCGGCGTGCTCGGTCTGCGGATGGTCAAGAAGACGGTCAACTTCGACTCAGCCGGACGCGTACCACCTGTACTTCGGCGACGAGACCGGCGCGCCTGGCTCGATCCTCACGTGGTTCGAGTTCCCGGTGCGAGCCGCGGCCGCGCGGGCGCCGGGATGATCCACACGATCCAGCTCGCCGTCGCCGATCGAGTCGGCGCTGGACTTCTGGGCGGGGCGCCTCCGGGACAAGGGCTACTCGTCGGAGCGCGTCACGGACGCTCGGCGGCACGGGGTCCAGGCGCTGCGCTTCAGGACTACGACGGCCTGCAACTGGAGCTGCTGGCGCTCGGTGCCGACCACCAGCCGCCGCTGCGCGCCGGCACCCGGAGATCCCCGCCGAGCACGCGATCGGCGGATCGAGGGGGCACGTGCCTACAGCTCCGACCCGGCCGGCGAGCCGGCGCTGCTGACCGAGACGCTCGGCTTCGAGAGGCTCGGCGACGGCGATTACATTCTGCGCGGCGAGGAGCGACACGTCCACTGGGCCTATGACCCCGCACCGGACGCGCACGGTCTCCAGGGCGCGGGAACGGTCCACCACATCGCGTTCGCCGCGCGCGGACGAGGATCACCTCGGCCTGGCAGGCTCGCGTCCACGACGCCGGGGGCCACGTCACCGACGTCCGCGACCGCGATTACTTCAAGTCGATCTACTTCCGCGAGCCCCGCGGGATCCTGTTCGAGTCGCGACCCTGTCGCCCGGTTTCGCGGTCGACGAGGATCCCGAGCACCTCGGCGAGGGGCTCCGACTCCCAAGCAGCACGAGCATCTGCGCGAGCACCTCGAGCATGCGCTGCGGCCGGTCGTCAACCCGCGCGCCGCGGCCGAGGGGAGCACTTCTATGACGACGGCTCCGCAGCGCAGATCAGCCGCGGCGGGCTGCACTATCTCGAGCGTCCCGCGGACGGCGAGCCCGAGGGGCTGCTCGTCCTCCACCACGGCCGCGGCACCGATGAGTGCGACCTGCTCGGGCTCGCGGACGTCCTCGACCCGGAGCGGCGGCTGCACGTCGTCTCGCCCCGAGCGCCGCTGCGGCTGCCGGGGGCGCCCGGGATATCACTGGTACGTGGTCCCGCGGGTCGGCTATCCGGATCCCGACACGTTCAACGGCTCGGTGCGGCTGCTCGGCGAGCTCCACGACGAGCTCTGGACGCGGACCGGCATCGGCCCGCAGCGGACGGTGCTCGCCGGCTTCTCCCAGGGGACGGTGATGAGCTACGCGCTCGCGCTCGACGGCGAGCGACCTGCTCCGGCCGGGATCCTGGCGTTCTCCGGATTCATCCCCACCGTCCCGGGCTGGGAGGCGTCGCTGAGCGACCGCAGGGCACAAGGCGTTCATCGCCCACGGCCGCCAGGACCCGATCATCGGCGTCGATTTCGGGCGCGCCGCGCGCGACACTGACCGCCGCCGGGCTCGAGGTGGAGTACCACGAGGCCGATGTGGGCCACACATCGAGCCCCAGAGCCTGGAACGGGCCGTCTCCTATCTACGCGGTGTGGTATTCCTGGCCGTGGCGGCGACCAGCGAGGAGACGATTGAGCTTCTGCGGCGCGTGCCGGTCTTCTCTGCGCTGGCCGAGGACGACCTGTCCGCGTCGCCGAGGTGGCGGTCCCGCGACGGTTCGCGCACGGCGAGACCGTGTTCCGCGAGGGCGATGAGTCGAACACGTGTTACATCGTCCGCTCCGGGCTCGTCCGGGCGATCCGTGAGCACTCCGACGGCCGCTCGATCACGCTCGCGAACTTCGGGCCCGGTGACATCTTCGGCGAGCTGGCGATGTTCGACAACGAGAAGCGCTCGGCGAGGGTCGAGGCCGTCGCCGACAGCGAGGTGATCGCGATCCTCGGCGGCGACATGCGCAGGCTGCTGCGTGAGCACCCGGACATCGCCGTGAAGCTGCTGGCGGCGCTCGGCCGCCGCCTGCGCGAGACGAACGAGCGGCTTGCCCGGCAGTCGTTTCAGACCGTGCAGAGCCGCGTCGCCTCGGCGCTCGCCGAGCTCGTCACGGCCGCGGTCAACGACGGGGCGACCGAGACCGACGTGCTGATCACCTCGACCCAGGCCGACCTCGCGCAGCTGGCGGGTTCCTCCCGCGAGTCGGCCAGCCGGTTCCTGGCGGTGTTGGAGCGCGCCGGTGTGATCTCGCAGGGCCGCGGGAGGCTCGTCGTCCACGACCCACAAGCGCTCGAGCGGTATGTCTTCTGAAGCGGAATCCCCGCCGGCCTCTGGCGCGCAGGGATTCCCGTGAATTCTCGGCCGGGGGCGTCGTCCTCCGCGACGGGCAGGTCGCCGTAATCGTGCCGGTCAAGCGTGGGGCCGGCGGCGTGCGCGTACTTGGCCTGCCGAAGGGCCATCCCGACGGCGCGGAGACCGCCGCGCAGGCGGCGATCCGCGAGGTGCGCGAGGAGACTGGCCTGACCGTCGAGCTGATCGAGCCGCTCGGCGAGGTCAACTACGAGTACGAGCGCAAGGGCCGGGCGATCGGGAAGACGGTCGCGTTCTTCCTGTTCCGCTTCGTGTCCGGGAGCCTCGAGGATCACGATCACGAGATCGAGGAGGCGCGGTGGATGAGCCTGCAGGAGGCCGCCACCCAGGTGACCTATCGGGGCGAGCGAGAAATCCTCCGCCGCGCGCTATCGCGATCGACCCCGGATCTGTAGATTGCCTGCTCCGATGCGTGTTCTCAATTTCTACTCGTCCGTTTTCGCCGACCAGCTCCGCCGGGGGCGCAAGACGGCGACGATCCGGCTGGGGGATAAGTCGCACAAGTACCGCAAGAACGACTGCGTGCTCGTCACGATCGGCTACCAGCACTCACCCCGGGAGAAGATCTTCTCCGCCGTGATCGACCAGGTGGAGGTCAAGCGCGTACAGGACCTCTCGCCCCGCGACATCGAGCACGACAACCCCGAGTTCCGGCGTGTCGACGAGATGGTCCACTTCCTGGAGCAGATCTACGGCCGCAAGGTGACGCTCGAGGACACGGTCACGGTTGTCCGCTTCTCGCAGATCATCGAGCCGTCCGCCGAGGGCTTCCGCGACCGGATGCACGGTCTCGGCGGCGCCCGGAACTAGAACGCCGTCGCAGACCCGCACGCCGTGCTTCACCGGGCGGTCGGCGCGGCAGGGGTGCGGGCGAACTGGGTCGCGTGTCGCTCGGATGGCCCCGGCGGTCGTCCGGTGGCGATCCCGGGGGATGTAAAACGCATCAATCGATGCTGCGCGGGTTGACCGTGAGCCGTTAAGCACCGGATGCATGGATTTCGCAACGCGGTCACGGCGGATCTGATCCAGTGGTGCGTTTTGCATCCTCGCGCGGACCCCCGGGCGTACTGCTGCCACTCCGAGCGCCTGATCGGTCAATCCGAACGATGACCCGCTCAGAGTCGCACCGGGGCGGCGCGGTTGGAGCGGCCTGAGATCGGGAGCGAACGCCAGAGCCGCCGCCCAACGACCTCTTCATCGCGGCCGTTCGCCCGCACCCTCGGCCGCCATCACGGACATCCCACCGCCCCGCGTTTAGGCTGCCGGGCTATCGGGGATAACGCGGTCCGGTGTCACGGCTCGGATCGATCGCCGCCTCGCTCGCGCTCGCCGCGGGTGTCGCCGGGCTGCCGGCATCGGCGGCCGCATCCGCGTCGTGCGGGACGGTCCGGCACGGGTCGGCGAGTGCCAGCGACATCCACGCGGTCGCAGCCGTCACGTGCAGCGGCGCGCACAGCGTCCTGACGACGTGGCTGTCCCTCGGCAACTATCCGCCGACCCATTCGGGCTGGAGCTGCCGCTCACGCGGCGGCGCGTACGACTGCAAGCTGCACGCGCCGATCGCGACCGGCGAGCAGATCACCTTCAAGCTGCACCGCTGAGCGCCGTTCGGTCGGACGGCAGCCCGGCCCTCTGATCAAGGCACGGCGATCGTGAACGTCACGTGCGCGGTCGCGTACTTCTTGGCGACGACGGTCTTGTGCTGAAGCACCCTGCCGTGGACGTGCCTGCCGTCGCCCAGTAGCTGCACGGCGTAGCGACCCGGGCTGACCGTGACCTTGAAGCGCCCCTGCTTCAGCGGCACCGTGTCGATGGTCTTGCCGCCTTGCAGGATCCGGGCGCGGTCGGCGTGCACGCAGCCGCTGGGTCCGCACGAGGTGAAGCTCTCGACGTGGCAGCCGCCCGGCGCCGGCCCGCCGCACACCCGCAGGGCACCGGCGATCCACGAGAACACGACCGGGCCCGGCCCGAGCGGCAGGGGCGTGGTCGGCGTCGGCGAGGTCGGCTTGGCGAGCCCGGTGATCTGCTCGACGACGGGCGAGCCGATCGCCAGCCGCGTGACGGGACCGTTCGAGACCTGATCGCAGCCGCCGAGCTGGAGCCGGACCGGGTCATCGACACCCGACGGGTACTCGAAGTAGGCGACAAACGCCTGGCCGGCGTCGGCGGGGCACGCGATCGGGTAGTTCGGGCCGTCGGTGAGCGCGTCGAGTTGGCTCGCGATCCCGGTCACGGTTGTGGTGTCGGTACTCGTGCCGGTCGCGATCAGCGCGTTGCGTGCGCCGGCGCCGGGATAGCCGATGAAGTTGAACTCACAGACGATCAGCGCCGAGGGGCCGCTCGGGACGAGTGACGTCGTCGCGTCTGGGCGCTGGCTCGTGAGCTGCCCGGGTCGCTCGTCGGGCAGGTCGTGGCCGAGACGCCCGAGCCGCCGGTCGTCAGGAACACCGTGAGGGCGACGGCGGCGAGCAGCGCCGCCGTGATCGATCTGCGCCTGACCATGCGAACACACTACGCGCCACGCGCGTCTGCATCACATCAAGTTGCGGTGGCTGCCAGCGCGACCACCGCGGTGGCGACGGCGATCAGCTCGATCACGGTCCCGAGCGCGAGCAGCCAGACGGCCGTCAGAACGCCGCGGCCGAGCGACGTGTCGATCCGCATCCGCTGCGGGTCGGCCGGGTCGTACAGGATCCGGACGCGGTCGCCGGGGCGCGCCGCTGCCTCGTCGCCGCGCAGCTCGGAGCTGACGAGGACCTCGTCGCCGGTCCGGGTGCGGAAGCGGATCGTGGCGACGTCGGCGGCCCAGGTGCGCACCGCCGAGGCGGCCTCCGAGAGCCTGCCGCGGCACAGCGAGATGATCGTCCCGGTCGTGCGCCCGCCGTATGCGCGCAGCTGGGCCCGGGCGCGGTACAGCAGGCCGCCGACCGCCAGGAACGCCAGCCCGAACAGGGCCTGGCACACGATCACGACGTCCAGCGGGTTGCTCATCCGGGCCAAGATACGCCAGCCGCGGCCGCGCGGGAACATTCCCGCGCGGGCGGCGGTCCGCTCTAGTGCGACCGCTACTGCGCGCCCGTCCCGTGGCGCTCATCGGGGAGCCGGAAGACGGGCGAGAAATGGCGAACGCGAGCGGGATCAACGACAGCCAGATCGTGCTGACGGCCGACGACGCAGGACTGTGATGGCCATCGAAGTACGCGAAGAAGATCGTCGCGAAGATCGCGATCCCCAGCGTTCCCGCCAGCTGCTGGACGGCGTTCAGCACGCCTGAAGCGGAGCCGACCTCGTGGCCCTTGACGCCGGCCAGGATGAAGTCGAACAGCGGCGGCAGCGACAGGCCCATCCCCATCCCGGCGACGGCCTCGCCGGGGACGAGCGTCCAGGCCGAGATCACGGGCGCGTGCGAGCCGCTGACCATCACGGCCAGCAGCGCGAACCCGCCCGCCATCACGACCAGCCCGACCTGCAGCGAGGTCCGCCCGAAGCGCTTCGCCAGCGGGAACGACGGCCCGGCGGTCAGCACCACCCCGAATGCGAACGGCGCGAGTGTGAGCCCCGTGCGCAGCGGCGAGAAGCCCTCGCCGAGCTGGCAGAAGACCGAGAGGACGAGGTTCAGACCGATCATCGCGGCGAAGAAGCAGAGCGCCACGAGCAGTCCGCTCGTGAAAGTGCTGTTGCGCAGCAGGCTCGGCGTGATCAGCGCGCGCGCAGCGTGCCGGCGCTCGTACAGGGCGAACAGCCCGAAGCCGGCCACGCCGGCCGCCAGCAGCACGAAGACCCACGCCGGCCAGCCGAGTGTCCGACCCTGGACGAGCGGATAGATCAGCGCGAACGACGCCAGCGACACGATCACCGCGCCGATCGGGTCAAGGCGCGTCCCGGGGATGCCACCGGTGCGCGGCATCAGCCGGATCGAACCGATCAGGCCGACGATGCCAAGCGGCACGTTGACGAGGAAGATCGTCCGCCAGTGCAGGCCGAGGATGTCGCTGCCCGTCAGCGCGCCGCCGACGATCGGCGCGGCGACAGCCGAGAGACCGATCACCGGACCGAAGGCGGCGAACGCCTTCTGCAGCTCGGCCTCGGCGAAGACCTCCTTGATCACGCCGAAGCCCTGCGGAATCAGGAGTGCGCCGAAACCGCCCTGGATCGCGCGGATCGCGATCAGCGCACCGGCGCTCGGCGCCGCGGCGCAGCCGGCCGAGGCGACGGTGAAGCCGACGATCCCGACCAGGAACAGGCGCCGGCGGCCGACGAGATCGCCAAGCCTGCCGCCGGTGATCAGCAGCACCGCGAACGCGAGCGTGTACGCCGCGCCGAGCCACTGCAGCGTCGTCTGGCTGCCGCCGAGGTCGCGGCGGATCGAGGGAGCCGCGACGTTGACGATCGTCGCGTCGATCAGGTCCATCACCTCCGCGACGAGGACGATCGCCAGGATCAGCCACCGCTTCGGGTGGCCCGTGGACGCAGACGTGTCAGAGGTTGCGTGCGGTGGCGACGGTGGCTTCGCGGCTTCGATCGATTCAGCAGGCACAGGAACCTCCGGGAGGACGTGGTACAGTGTTCGTGACGAACACTGTACGTGACGAACATCGTTCGTGTCAAGGCGCTAGAATCTCTGCGGCAAATGCCGCGAACCAGCCCCCGATCGCAGCCCGCCAAGGTCCCGCTCACGCACGACGCGGTGATGCAGGCCGGGCTGCGCGTGATGCGCGCGCGCGGGATCGACGGCGTCACGATGCGCGCCGTCGCGGCCGAGCTCGATACCGGCGCCGCCTCGCTGTACGTCTACGTCAGCAACCGTCGAGACCTGCTCAACCAGATGTTCGACCTCGTCGCCGGCGAGGTCGACCTCGGCGACGCGCCCGACCCCGCGCGCTGGCGCCGGCAGGTCGAGGACCTGCTGTTCCGGGTTCTGCGTGCGCTCGAGTCCTACCCGGGGAGCGCCCGCGTGCCGCTCGGCAATGTTCCGACCGGCCCGAACGCCGTGCGGATCACAGAGCGGCTGCTCGAGCTGATGCGTGCGGGCGGGGTCGACGACCGCAGCGCCGCCTGGTTCGTCGACGTCATCTTCCTATTCGTGAACGCGACCGCGTACGAGACCGACGTCTATGCCGAAGCAGGGCGCGAGCAGGCGGAGGTCGCCGACGACGTCCGCCAGGCGTTCGAGAGCCTCGACCTGGCGAGCAACCCGAACTTCCGCTCGATGCTGCCGCTGCTGACGAGCGGCGACGGCGACGAGCGCTTCCGGTTCGGCGTTCGGCTGATGATCGAGGGGCTGCTCCACGTCGCCCCACCAGACGTCGGCGAGTGAAGCACTTGGCACTCTCGTGTGAAGAGTGCCAAGATCGGGCTTGACCGCCCGTCGGACCAGCTATATTCGATGTGCTGGCACTCTCGGCCTGAGAGTGCCAAGCGGAAGCTCACTTCCACCCCGGAGGTTGCATCACATGAAGCTCAAGCCCCTTGGCGATCGACTGATCGTACGGGCGATCGAGGAGGAGGAGACCACCGCGAGTGGCATCGTCCTCCCCGATACCGCGAAGGAAAAGCCCCAGAAGGGCAAGGTCCTGGCCGTCGGTGACGGCAAGGTCAACGAGGACACCGGCAAGCGCACGCCGCTTGACGTCGCCGAGGGCGACGAGGTCCTGTACAGCAAGTACGGCGGCACCGAGATCAAGGTCGACGGCGAGGAGCTGCTCGTCCTTCGCGAGTCCGACGTTCTGGCCAAGGTCCAGTAACCGGACCGCTCAGGAGAATCTGAGAAACATGGCTCATAAAGAACTGAAGTACGAGGCGGAGGCCCGTAAGGCGCTGGAGCAGGGCGTCGACGCGGTAGCCAACGCCGTCAAGGTCACGCTCGGCCCCAAGGGTCGCTACGTGGTCCTCGACAAGAAGTTCGGCGCCCCCACGATCACCAACGACGGCGTCACCATCGCCCGTGAGATCGAGGTCGAGGACGTCTTCCAGAACCAGGGCGCGCAGCTCGTCCGCGAGGTCGCCACGGCGACCAACGACGTCGCCGGTGACGGCACGACGACCGCGACCGTGCTCGCCCAGGCGATCGTTCGCCAGGGTCTGAAGAACGTGGCCGCCGGCGCCAACCCGCTCGCGCTCAAGCGCGGCATCGAGCAGGCCGTCGAGCAGGTCGTGAAGAACATCGCGCTCGCAGTCGAAGGAGATCTCCGGCAAGGAGCAGATCGCTCGCGTGGCGACGATCTCGGCCGGCGACGAGGAGATCGGCGACGTGATCGCCGACGCGATCGACAAGGTCGGCAAGGACGGCGTGGTCAACGTCGAGGAGGGCCAGACGTTCGGCATGGACCTCGAGTTCACCGAGGGCATGCAGTTCGACAAGGGCTACATCTCGCCCTACATGGTCACCGACCAGGAGCGGATGGAGGCGATCCTCGAGGATCCCTACATCCTCATCGCCAACCAGAAGATCGGTTCGGTCCGTGACATGCTGCCCGGTCCTGGAGCAGACGATCCAGTCGGGCAAGCCGCTGCTGATCATCGCCGAGGACGTCGAGGGCGAGTCCCTGGCGACCCTGGTGGTCAACAAGCTCCGTGGCACGTTCACCGGCGTGGCGGTCAAGGCGCCGGGCTTCGGCGACCGCCGTAAGCGCATGCTCGAGGACATCGCGATCCTGACCGGCGGCGAGGTCATCACCGAGGAGATGGGTCTCAAGCTCGAGAACACCCAGCTCTCGCAGCTCGGCCGCGCCCGTCGCGTCGTCGTCGCCAAGGACACCACGACGATCGTCGATGGTGCCGGTGACTCGGCCGCGATCAAGGGTCGGATCAACCAGATCAAGACCGAGATCGAGAACACCGACTCGGACTTCGACCGCGAGAAGCTCCAGGAGCGCCTCGCCAAGCTGTCCGGCGGCGTTGCCGTGGTCAAGGTCGGCGCAGCCACCGAGACCGAGATGAAGGAGAAGAAGCACCGCGTCGAGGACGCGCTGCAGGCCACCCGTGCCGCCCTCGAGGAGGGCATCGTGCCGGGCGGCGGCGTCGCGCTGCTGGTCGCGCAGAAGGCGCTCGACCTCGACGTGATCGAGGACCGGACGAGAAGACGGGCGCGAAGATCGTGCTTCCGCGCGCTCGAGGAGCCGCTCCGTCAGATCGCCGAGAACGCCGGCCTCGAGGGCTCGGTCGTCGTCAACGACGTCCGCAAGGCCAAGAAGGGCCACGGCCTCAACGCCGCCAACGGCGAGATCGTCGACCTGATCGCCGCGGGCATCATCGACCCGGCGATGGTCACGCGCTCCGCGCTGCAGAACGCCGCGTCGATCGCCAAGAACATCCTCACCACCGAGGCGATCGTCGCCGAGGTGCCCGACAAGGAGCGGCGGCGGCGGCGGCGGTGGCATGCCCGACATGTCGGGGATGATGTAAGCCGCTTCTGACGCTAGGTCGTATCCCGAGGGCCCGGTGCAAATCCGGGCCCTCGGTCGTTAAGCGGCAGCGCCGGGGGCTGCTCAGATGAGCCTGGGAACTTATGACACCTGGCGACCGATAACTTCCCATCCTCCTCGTCAGGGGCACGCGTGCTCGCCATCAGGGTCATTACGGAGACGGCTCCGGGGATACCGTCAGGCGCAGCGGCGCGATCGCCCAGAATCATCACCACGATGAACGCCTTCCCCAGCAGCCCCCGTCCCGTGTCGGTCGCGCGCGCTCGAACGACCGCTGGCTGGCGGCGTCTGCGCCGGGATTGCCGCCTTCCGAGGCCTTAGCGTGTCTGGGTGCGGGCGCGTTCGTCGCCGGGGCGCTGCTCGGCGGGCTCGGGATCGGCCTCTACATCGCCTGCTGGCTGATCCTGCCCTCGGCTGACGGGGCCGAGCAGAGCTCCGAGCAGGCCGGTGCGGTGACGCTCGCGAGCGCCTGCGCGGCGGCCGCGGGGTTGATCGTGCTGGCGCTGATCGCGGCGGTCGCGACCGTGTTCGGCTACGGCTGGATCGTGTTCGCGCTGGCGGGCGCGTCCTGGTCTGACGGCGGTGCGGCGGATGAGCCCGGGCTGGGTCCTGATGCCGGTCGCGGCGTTGACGCTGCCCGCGGTGGCGGTCGCGGCCAGCTCACTGCGACTCGCGCCTCAGACCGGCGCCAGTGTCGTGACCGTCAAGAACGCCGCGACACTGAGGAGCACGGTGTACCGATCGGGCTTCGGGACGATGCTGATCGACCTGCGCAAGACGTCGTTCCCGACCGGCGGCACGATCCCGCTGACGATCCGGGCCGGGATCAGGCGCACGATCGTCGCGCTCCCGCACGACACCTGCGTCCACGTCGTCGTCCACGACCAGGTGCATCCGTTCGCCGCCCAGCTGGCGGCGCTGCTCGACGGGCACTCGACGCCGCCGTTCTCGGCACTCGTGCTGTTCGGCCGGATCTACGGCGCCAACTCCGGCGTGAGTCCGGACCTGACGGCGGCGACGCCGGCGACCGCGGTGACCGGACCGACGCTGGACATCAACTTCAGCTCCCAGGGCGGCAGCCTCTACGTCCGCGACTACCCCGATCAGCAGGCGCCCGGCTACGAACCCGACTGGCCCGGCTTCGCCGTCCACATCGACCCCAAGCCGACCGCCGGATGGAGACGACGAAGCGCAACTACGCGCGTGACCTGGCCTACTGGCGCCACCGGGTCGTGCAGGAGCGCGCGTGGCAGCAGCAGGTCAACGCCGAGATCCCGGGACCGTGCGGATCATGAGCGCACCGCCCAGCGGCCGGCCCAGCCGGCCGACGTCCAGGACCGCAACCCGCTCGCCGCGAGCTTGGCGGCCCTGGCGATGGTCGCCGCGCTGGCGTTCGGCCTCGCCTCCGGCGTGCCGCACGCGGTCGCGATCGGGATCGCCGCCTGCGCTGCCGAACGCTCGCGGCGCTATGCTCGCGACCCCTGCGTTCGCGGGCGCTTCGGCGCAACCGCAGTCTGTGGGCCCTGATCGTCCTGCTGGGTCTCGCAGCGGGCTGGGTGGTCGTCGGCCTCCGCCGCGCCGATACCACCTGGCCCGGCTACTTCCACTTCCCCAACGGCGTCCTCAACCCGTTCCTCTACGGGCTTCGTGGCGGCTACGCGCCGTACTCCAGCTGGCCGTGGCGGATCGGGCGCAGTCGCTGCTGCCGCTCGTGCTCGCGTTCGCCGCAGCCGGGGGCGGCCTGATCCTGATCTCCGATGCGGTCCGCCTGCAGCTCGGGTGGACATCCGTTCGGCGTGCACCATCCTGCTTCAAGAATAATAGCAGTGCGCTTCCGGAATAATGTCCTTCACCACACAAATAATAACTGTGCCTCTTCCAGAATAATCTTCTTCACTACAATAATTATTTCCTTCACTCTAATAATTATTTCCTTCACTCTATATTCTCAAAGCGGAACTAATTCTTAGAGTGAAGAAATAATTATTAGAGTGAAGGAAACAATTATTAGAGTGAAGGAAACAATTATTAGAGTGAAGGAAACAATTCTTAGAGTGAAGGAAACAATTATTAGAGTGAAGGAAACAATTATTAGAGTGAAGGAAACAATTATTAGAGTGAAGGAAACAATTATTAGAGTGAAGGAAACAATTATTAGAGTGAAGGAAACAATTATTAGAGTGAAGGAAACAATTATTAGAGTGAAGGAAACAATTATTAGAGTGAAGGAAACAATTATTAGAGTGAAGGAAATAATTCTTAGAGTGAAGGAAACAATTATTAGAGTGAAGGAAACAATTATTAGAGTGAAGGAAACAATTATTGAGTGAAGGAAATAATTCTTAGAGGAATGAAGAAGATTATTCCGGAAGAGGCACGGCTATTATTCTTGTCGTGAAGGAGATTATTCCTGAAGACGCACTGCTATTATTCTTGAAGCGGGCT
>CAVPPX010000010.1:0-12469 GCA_963707355.1 uncultured Alphaproteobacteria bacterium
CCAGCGTCGAAAGCCCTGCGGCATGGGTCAGGGACGGGTTCAGGCCGACATAGATCCTGGCGACGAGGGCTGGAATCGTCTGCGGGCCGTTCGCCAGCACGTTCAGGATCGAGACTTCGCGCTGGCGCCGGTGATGGATCAGCGCGCGTAAGTACCGTTGCGGTTCAATGACCGGGCCGCCATGGCCGGGCCAGTAGATCGCCTCGGGGCGCCCGCGCAGCTTGTCGAGCGAGTCCATGTAGGCGCGCATCGAACCGTCGGGCGGCGCGACGATTGACGTCGACCAGCCCATGACGTGATCGCCGGAAAAGAGCGCGTTTTCCTCCAGAAGCGCGAAGCACAGATGATTGGAGCAATGGCCCGGCGTGGCGATGGCTTCCATCGTATAGCCCGCGCCCCGCCAACGCTCGCCGTCGGCGAGAATGGCGTCAGGCGCATAGTCGCGGTCATGTGGAGAATCGAGGCCGGTCGCACCATCGGCGCGGGGCGTGACCGGCGCGGCGCCGACCACCCGCGCGCCCGTCGCCGCGCGAAGCTTGTTCGCGCCGACGCTATGATCGCGATGGGTGTGGGTGATGAGGATCGTCTCGACCCGTTCGCCCTCAACAGCGGCGAGCAAGGCCGCGAGATGCGAGTCGTCGCCGGGCCCCGGATCGATGATCGCCACTTTGGCCTCGCCCACGATATAGCTGCAGGTGCCATTGAAGGTGAACGGCGAGGCGTTCGGCGCCACGAGACGGCGCACCATCGGCGAAACTTGGGTCAGAGCCGGCGGCGGCGGCTCGCGCGCGGAAACGAAAAGTTCGGGTTCGCTCTCGTCGTCAGCCATCGCGCGCTCTGTGCTCTCTCATCCGCGGCAAGCGGTCCCCGCCTTGTCACCATCGCCGGGCTCAGGCACTGTGGCGAGGCGCCGCGTCGCGGCAAATCGTCCAGGACATTCCCATGATTCTCCACACGCCGCCAGCCGCCATCCGCTCGCCGGCGGAACGAATTGCACAGGGCCTTGCGTTCGCGCTTGGCGGATCGCTTCTGCTCGTGGCTTCGGCCAAGGTTCAGGTTCCCTTCTACCCGGTGCCGCTGACGCTGCAGACGCTGGTCGTGCTCGTCCTCGGCGCGACGCTTGGCGCGAGGCTCGCGGCCGCCGCGGTCGCGCTTTATCTCATCGAGGGTCTGGCGGGCCTGCCGGTCTTCGCCGGCGCGGTCGCCGGACCTCTCTACATGGCGGGGCCGACCGGAGGATTTCTCGTCGGATTCCTCGCCGCCGCGGCGCTGATCGGTTTCGTCGCCGACCGGCGATGGGACCGCTCGTGGATCAGGCTCCTCGCCTCGCTAAGTCTCGGCCACGCCGTCGTGTTCGCCTTCGGCTTTCTGTGGCTCGCCCAGCTCATCGGCGTGCAAAAGGCGTTCGCCGCGGGCGTCGCGCCTTTCGTGCTGGCGACGATCGTCAAGACCCTGCTCGCCGTCGCGCTGGTCGGCGCGGGCCGGAGCGCGCTTGAGCGCATGAGTCGCGCCTAAGTCCGGCGCCAAGTCGGCATGGCGGCCGACCCGGATCGCCACGGACCGCCTTCGCGTACGGCTTTCGCCCGATTCGTGAGCCTGGCGACGCGCTGGAGCGACAACGACGCCTACGGCCACCTCAACAATGTCGTCTATTACGCGCTGTTCGATTCGGCGGTGAACGCGATCCTGATCGAGGCGGGACTGCTCGATCCGGCTCTAAGCCCGATCATCGGCCTGGTTGTCGAAAGCAATTGCCAATTCTATGCCAGCCTCACCTATCCGGAGCCGGCGGAAGTCGGCGTCGCGGTCGAGCATCTCGGCCGCTCCTCGGTGCGCTACCATCTCGCGGTGTTCAAAGCCGGAGCCACGGAGGCCGCCGCGGCTGGCCGTTACACCCACGTCTATGTCGAGCGGGCGACGAACCGCCCGGTTCCGATCCCCGAAGCGCATCGGCGGTTGATGGAATGCCTGAAGGCGCCTTGAAGAGCCGGCGCTCCCGCGTCAGCGGTTGCGGACGGCGATCATGGCGTCGCGCAGAACGTTGACCTCGTCGCGCGCTTCCTGCTGCCGCCACACCATCACGTCCCGGATTGACAGCATGCCGACGAGCTTTCCGCCGTCCATGACCGGCAGATGGCGAATGCGGTGCTTGTTCATGAGCTTCTCCGCCTCGATCATGGTCGTATCCTGCGTGCAGGTCGTGACCTCGCGGGTCATCAGGTCGCGAACGTGCATATCCGCGAGCCTGGCTCCGTCCTTGGCGAAGGCGCGCACCACGTCGCGCTCGGAGATGATGCCGACCAGAGTCCCATGAGCGTCGCAGACCGGGAATGCGCCAATGTTGAGCGCGCTCAGCCGCGTGCAGATGGACGCGATCGATTCTTCGGCAATGCACGTCGCCAGAGACTGCCGGTTCGATTTCAGGACGTCTGCGACCCTCATGGGACGAGCCTCCGCTCGCAGGTTGGAATAGTTCGCCCCTACGCCCCTCGACACTCTGTCGCCGGAGTTGGTCTGAAACAAGGCCGGCGCTGTTGGAGGCTTGAGCGCCCTTGATCGCGACGCCCGTTTGAGGCATACGAGCGCCTCCTTGATTATCCGCCGCTGGGTTCGTCCCTCGCGGGAAGCCCTTCTGGTGATGACGTGAAAGTCCGTAATTCGCTGAAATCGTTGCGCAACCGCCATCGCGACAACCGCCTCGTGCGTCGCAAGGGCCGCGTCTACATCATCAACAAGACGCAGAAGCGCTACAAGGCCCGGCAGGGATAGTCGGCCCTTCACGCCGATTTTTTTGACGAGGGCCGTCTCGCGCGCTAGAATTGTGCGATGCGGTATTCCGCGCGCCCTCTCTTCGCCAGCCTAGCGATCGCGGCCCTTCTGGCCGGCGCTTCAGCGTGGGCGGACGAACCGTCGGCCGCCCCTGAAGCCACCCCGGACGCTCAGGCCAAGCCGGACGGGCCGGCGCCGCAGGCGAAAAAGGACGAGCCGCGGGAGAAGACACCCGCGCGAAGAGCGCGCCGACCTCTACGCGCGGCTGGCCGCCTCCAAGGACGCGGACGAGACGGCGGGGATCATCCCCGGCTTCTTCAGAACTATTCCGAATCCGGCTCGGACACCGCCGATCTTCTGCTTCAGCGGGCGCGCCAGGCGATCGGCGTCGAGAATTATGCCGACGCGCTCAAAATCCTCGATGCGACGGTCGCCCTCCAGCCCGACTGGGCGGAAGGCTGGAACGCCCGCGCGACCGCGCGTTACCTCGACGACGACTATAAGGGCTCGATGGCCGACATCGCGCAGACGCTCAAGCGCGAGCCCAGGCATCTCGGCGCGCTCATGGGCATGGGCATGATCCTCGAAGCGCGCGAGAAACGCGAAGACGCGCTCAAGGTCTATGAGCGGGTCCTGGAGATCGCGCCACACTGGCGCAACGCTCAGGAGGCGGCCGACAAGCTCAAGGCGGCGCTCGCCGGCAGCGAGCTTTAGCGCGCGCCGCGCGGCGTCCGGACGCTATCCTGGCCGGGGTACCGCACTTTTTACGCGGCTCAATCGTTTCAGTCCGTTAGGCGCCTTTCTGTCACGGGCCGCGACTCGAAAAGGCGCGATCAACGCTTTTTCAGTCGGCGTAAGGCGGCCTTGCAGGCTGTTGTGTTCGCTCCTAGTGTTGTCTGAGACAACACTAGGAGCCGCCATGACGCCGACGGACCAGGTCCGCGCCTTCAATCGGTTTTACACCCGCGAGATCGGCCTCCTGAACCGCAGCCTGCCGGCGACCGACTTGTCGCTGCCGGAGGCGCGCGTTCTCTATGAACTGGCCCATGCGCCCGAGGGCGGCGGAACCGCGGCGGAGATCGGCCGGACGCTCGCCATGGACAAGGCGCACCTGAGCCGCATCGTGGCGCGTTTGATCGCGCGCGGGCTGGCGGCGAGCGAGGTCAGCCCCGATCATCGCAAGCACAGGCTGCTGACCCTGACCGACGCGGGGCGAAAAGTCTTCGCGGGAGCCGAGGCCGCGGCCCGCGCCCAAGTCGACGCCCTGCTCGAACACATCGACGCCGCTGGCCGCAATCGCATCATCGAGGCGATGCGCGACATTCGCGTGGCGCTAAGGGATCGCGAGGCCGAGAATGCGGATGTGGGCCTGCGGCCGCTACGGCCGGGCGACGTCGGCTGGATCATCCATCGTCAGACAGTCCTTTACGCTCAGGAATACGGCTGGGATTGGACTTACGAGGGGCTCGCCAGCCGCATTCTCGGGGCCTTCGTCGCCGAATTCGACGCGTCCCGCGAAGACGGTTGGGTCGCCGAGCGCGCCGGTGTGGTCGTCGGCTCGATTTTCCTGATGAAAAGCGACGATGCCGCCGTCGCGAAACTCAGGCTGCTCTATGTCGAGCCAAGCGCGCGCGGGGCCGGGGTCGGGCAAAGGCTGGTCGCCACATGCATCGCTCGCGCGCGCGAACTCGGCTACCGTCAGCTCACGCTATGGACCAACGACATTCTGGTCGCCGCGCGCCGCATCTATCAGGCGGCGGGGTTCCGCCTCGTCAGCGAAGAGCCGCATCACTCGTTCGGCCATGATCTCGTCGGGCAGATTTGGGCGCTTGATCTGGGCTGACCATCGCGGGGCGCTCGGGCGTCGAATTGGCGCTTCCGGCGCATGGCGGCGTCGGCGGCTTGACACAGCGGCGAACGCCCCGACAAAAGGCGCGCGCATTTTCCGTTCCGGGGGGCGACAAGGGCAGGGTGGGCATGCTGACGCCAGACGAACTTGCCGCGATTCCGATCTTTGCCACCCTGTCTCCAGTCGCTCTCGCCGATGTCGCGCGGGCGGCTGCGGACATCTATCTCAATGCCGGCGAGTACGCGGTCTATGAGGGCGAGCCCCCGGCTCTGTTCGTCGTGCTCGAGGGCGCGATCGAAGTCATCAAACTGGTCGACGGTGTCGAACGTAAGCTCGGAATGCGCTTACCCGGCACGCTGTTCGGTGAGATTCCTCTTGTCTATGGCGCGCAATTTCAAGCCGAATTCCGGGCCGGCGGGCCGTCGCGGGTCGTGAAGGTCGACGCGCGGATCTATTACGACATCGCCGCGACGTCGCCAGAGCTTGTAAGGCGGATGGACGAACTCGCACGCGAGCGTATCGGGGGGTTGCAGAAGCTTGCGGCGGAGCCGCACACCGCTCATGTCGTCCTCCTGGGAACACGTTGGGGCGCCGCCTGCCTCGATCTGCGCCGTTTTCTCGAACGAAACCAGATTTCCTTCAGCTGGCTGACGCTGGACGATCCGAATCTGACCGATCACTGGCCAGGGCCTCCGCCGGGAGAGAGCGATTGCCCGACCCTGCGCTTCGCCGACGGGACGAAACTGGTCCGGCCGCAGCCGCGCGAGTTCGCGGCTCGACTGGGCCTTCAAACCGCTCCGCGCTTTCAGGACTACGATACGGTCATCATTGGCGGAGGACCGGCCGGCCTCGCCGCCGCCGTGTATGGCGCCTCGGAGGGCCTGCGCACGATCGTGGTCGAGCAAGAGGCGCCGGGAGGCCAGGCGGAGACGTCGTCGCGGATCGAGAATTATCTGGGCTTTCCGAGCGGCATCTCGGGCTCCGAGCTCGCGAGCCGTGCGCTTCGGCAGGCCAAACGTCTCGGCGCCGAAATTCTCGTCGCGCGCAAGATTGTCCGCCTCGATCCTCACGCCCGCCAGATCGTGCTCGACAACGACGAGGTTCTCAATGCCCGCACCATTATCGTCGCGTCCGGAGTGAGCTGGCGTCGCCTGAATGCGGACGGCTTCGATCGCCTCCTCGGGAAGGGCATATTCTACGGAGCGGCGCGCAGCGAAGCGAGCATCGCGCAAGGGCTCGACGTGCATCTGATCGGCGCCGGAAACTCGGCCGGCCAGGCTGCGATGTTTTTCGCCAATCATGCGCGGACCGTGACTTTGATCGTGCGCGCCGACGCGCTCGAAAAGAGCATGTCGCACTATCTGATCGATCAGATTCGCACCAAGTCGAACATTCGGACCGCGTTAAGCTCCGAGGTCACAGCGGTCTATGGCGAGACCCACATGACAGCGCTCGACATTCTCGATCGCGGCGCCAATGAAGTCCGCCGGGAAGAGTCGGGCGGACTGTTTGTGTTCATCGGCGCCGACGCGGAAACCGGCTGGCTGCCGCCTGAAATCGCGCGGGACCCGCGCGGCTACATTCTGACCGGCGGCGATGTCGTCAAAGCCGGTCGATGGAAGGAGAGCCGCGACCCTTATCTCGTCGAGACCAGCGTGCCGGGCGTGTTCGCCTGCGGGGACGTGCGCTACAGCCCGGTGAAGCGGGTCGCCTCCGCCGTCGGCGAGGGCAGCATCGCGATCGCCTTTGTCCATCAATATCTGGCGAGCGCGGGATCCGCCTAGCGCCGCGCTAGACTCTCGCGCCGTTTCCAATTTTTGGAATTCCATGCCATCATTAACCGATGATTCTCATCGGTGCGGACGTGGTCGAAAGGTACCTCGCCGATCACGCCGGGCACAGAGGGATCAAAGTCGCACGATCGCAATATGAAGCTTGGCTTGACATCGCGATTCGCGCCAACTGGCGCAATCCCGAAGATGTGAAGACGTCGTACCCCAAAGCGAGCATCCTCAAAGGGGGTCGAGTTGTCTTCAACATCAAGGGCAATGACTATCGGTTGGTGGCGGCCGTTCAGTATCGGGCAGGAGTGCTGGCTATTCGATTCTTCGGCAGTCACGCCGGAGCACGACAGGATCGATGTGGAGATCGTGTGATGGATGCAACGCTGATCGTGATCGATAGCGACTCGGAACTTGCCCGCGCTCGCGCCCTCGTTGATCGACTGTGGGGCTCGGAGAACTCCGCCGATATCGCTCGGCTGCAAGCGCAAGCGCGTCTGATCGCCGCCTACGAGGAAGCCAGGTGGCCCCGCCGGCCGCCGAGCACTGCGGAACTGATCCGACACCTCATGGATCAGCACGGGCTCACGCGGACGGACATGGCGGCGATCCTCGGCACGCCGAGCCGAGTGAGCGAGGTCCTAGCCGGCAAGAAGGAGCTGAGCATGGCGATGGTGCAGCGGCTACGCACGCGCTTCCGCGTGCCGGCCGATGTCCTGATACCGTCGCCCAAGCCGGCGAAGCGCACGACGAAGCGAGCCGCGGCCTGATGTATTTCGTTCGGCGCTTTGGGAATTCCTCCTGCTTGAGTTCGGAGGCCATTGCCCTCGGCCAAGAGGCGCCATGAGCGAGACCCGAAAAATTGCGGCGATCCTGGTCGCCGATGTCGTCGGTTACAGCCGGCTCGCGAGCGCCGACGAGGAGCGAACGCTGGCGCGGCTGCGCGCGCTTCTCGGCGATCTGATCGAGCCTGCGATCGCCGCTCACCGGGGCCGGATCGTCAAGCGCACCGGCGACGGGTTCATCGCCGAATTCCGCAGCGTGGTCGATGCGGCGCGTTGCGCGATCGAAGTGCAGACCGGAATGATCGAGCGCAATGGGGGCCTCGCGCCCGATAAGCGGATTGAATTTCGCATCGGCGCCCATCTGGGCGACGTGGTCGAAGAGGCCGATGGGGACCTCATGGGCGACGGCGTCAATATCGCGGCGCGGCTGGAAGGCATTTGCACAGGCGGCGCGATCGCCATGTCGGAGGACTTTTATCGCCAGCTGAAGGGCCGGCTCGATGCGGCGGTGAGCGATCTCGGACCCAAACAGCTCAAGAACATCGCCGAGCCAATCCGCGTCTATTCGCTCAATGTCGGCCAACCCGCGCAAGCGAAAGCCGCGCCGATCGCATCGCCGGAAAAATCAGGCCCTCCGCGTCTCTCGATCGTCGTTTTGCCGTTCACCAATATCAGCGGCGACCAGGAACAGGAGTATTTCGTCGACGAAGTCACGGAGAGCCTGACGACCGATCTCTCGCGTCTCGGGACTGCCGTCGTGATCGCCCGCAACACGGCTTTCACTTACAAGGGCAAGCCGCTCGACGTGAAGGCCATCGGCCGCGACCTGAACGTGCGTTATGTCCTCGAGGGCAGCGTGCAGCGCGGGGGGAGCCGCATGCGCGTCAATGTGCAGCTCGTTGACGCGGAAACCGGCAGCCATCTGTGGGCGGAGCGCTTCGACAAACCGCTTGCTGATCTCTTCGACATGCAAGACGAGATTGTTGGGCGCCTCGCTAACACTCTAACCGATCAAATCGCCGCCGTTGAGGCGCGCCGCGCCGAGCAGGCGCCCAATCCCAATTCGATGGACCTGTTTTTTCAGGGCTTGTCCTGGCTGCACGGCGGCCGGACCCCGAACCACGTTGCCCAGGCCCGCGCCTTTTTCGATCGCGCGCTCATCGCCGATCCCGATAATATCGACGCGCTCGTTGGATCGGCGGCGGCCGACATCGCCGACGGCGGAAACTCCTTTGTCGCCGACCCGGCGGGGGCCTTCGCAGCCGCTGAGGCGAAGCTTATCCGAGCTCTGTCGTCGTTTCCGAACCACGCGCTGAGCCATGCGTTTCTCGGCTACGTCAAGATTCTGACGAAACGCGCCGCCGAGGGAATCGCCGATTGCGAGCACGCATTGACGCTTGATCGCAATCTTGCCGACGCGCATGCCTTCATCGGACTCGGCAAAATCTTTACCGGTCGCGCCGACGAAGCCGAAGCTCACATCAACCAGGCGCTTCGCTTGAGCCCGCGCGATATGGCGGCCTATGCGTGGCTCACTGAGGTTGGCATAGCGAAGAACCACCTGGGCGAGTGCGAGCAGGCCGTTGTGTGGTGCCGCCGGGCGATCGAAGCCAACCGGAATTATCCCGAGGCGCATTTCCACTTGGCCGCCGCCCTCGCGCGGCTGGGCCAACTCGACGAGGCGCGTTCCGCGGTCACCGCTGGCCTTGCGCTCAACCCGTCCTTCACCGTCTCCCGCGCGCGCATAAACTGGACCGCGATGAGCGACGACCCGGCGCATCCTGAACAGCTTGCGCCGATTTTCGAAAGCCTGCGCATGGCGGGGCTGCCGGAACAATGACCGGCGCCCGCGCATTGACGCGCGAGCAGCCCGAAAGACCGCTGCGCGGACGATCGTCAAGGACGTGCGGCGTCCACTTCGTTGCAACATCCGACGTCTTGCGGTCGAAGGTTACATATGGAGATTGGACATGGCCGACGAGACGCTGAAAGGATTGACGGTCGCGATTCTGGTGACCGACGGTTTCGAGCAAGTCGAACTGATAGAGCCCCGGAAAGCGCTCGACCAGGCCGGCGCTGAGACGCGGGTCGTCTCGCCGAAGGCTGACCGTGTCCGTGGCTGGAAATTCACCGATTGGGGTGATGAGGTCCAGGTAGATGCGCCTCTCGATCAGGCTAAGCCGGAAGATTTCGACGCCCTGCTTTTGCCGGGCGGAGTTATGAACCCGGACTCGCTCAGGATGGCGCCAAAGGCTGTGGCGTTCGCCAAAGCCTTCTTCGACGCCGGCAAGCCGGTGGCGGCGATCTGCCACGGGCCCTGGACCATCATCGAGGCCGGCGCGGCACGCGGCCGGCAGATGACCTCCTGGCCATCGCTCAAGACGGACTTGAAGAACGCCGGCGCACACTGGGTGGACAAGGAGGTCGTCGTTGACCAGAAACTGGTCACCAGCCGCAAGCCCGATGACCTTCCAGCCTTCAACCTGGAAATGATCCAGCTGTTTAAGGCCACAGGCGCCAGGCGCCGTGCCGCCTGAAGCAAAGGGCGCGGCGCGAGCCGTGGGGCATCGTCCGTTCGGTTCGACGAAGCGCGAAGTCGCGGTCATCGGCCAGGGAACCTGGAACATCGAGCAGGCGGATTTCGGGAGAGCGATCGCGGCCTTGCGCCGCGGTCTCGATCTCGGCATGACGCATATCGACACCGCGGAGATGTATGGATCGGGCGCAGCGGAGAGCCTGGTCGGCGAGGCGATCGCCGGGCGGCGCGACGAGGTCTTCCTCGTCTCGAAGGTGCTGCCGCATAACGCTTCGCACAACGGGACCATCGCCGCCTGCGAGCGGTCGCTCAAGCGGCTCAGGACCGACCGCCTCGATTGCTATCTTCTCCACTGGCGCGGGTCGCATGCCCTTGCGGACACCGTCGCCGCCTTCGAGCGGCTCCGCGCCGACGGCAAGATCCTGTCATGGGGCGTCAGCAATTTCGACGTCGACGATCTCGACGAGCTGAGCCAGGTCGCGGGGGCGGGCAAACCCGCCTGCAATCAGGTGCTCTACCATTTGCGCGAGCGCGCGATCGAACACGCCGTGATCCCGTGGTGCGAAGAGAACGGCGTCGCTGTGGTCGCCTATAGCCCGTTCGGCCACGTCGGCGGATTTCCTGAGCCCCACAGCGCGGGAGGGCGGGTGCTGAAGGCAATCGCCGACCGGCATGAGGCCACGCCGCGCCAGGTCGCGCTGCGTTTCCTGACCCGGCGAGCGTCGCTGTTCGCGATCCCCAAGGCTGCGGACGCGGAGCACGTTGAAGAGAACGCGGGCGCGGGCGCGCTTGATCTCAGCGCCGCCGAGCTGGCGAAGATCGACGCCGCATTTCCGCTTCGGACCCGTCCGCGCTCGCTGCCAATGCTCTGAGGCTCAGAAGCGAAAGTACAGGAACGGGCTATAGGCGCCGGCCGCGACCGTGATCATGGAAAAAATGAGAAGCGCGAACGTCAGCGCGACGTCGGCTGACGCGCGCACCACGAACGGCGGCGTCCATCTGGCGGGCCATCTTGGCGCGATGGCGAGCACGCAGCCGATGATGAGGGTCATGATCGCCCGGTCGTTCAGCGCGTCATGCATGTCGAAGCTGATTTCGCTCAAGCCATTTCGGCCAAAAAGGCTCGCGTAATATCCGATCGCCTCGGGCAAATTCGTTGAGCGGAACAGCACCCAGCCTCCCATGACGACGAGCAGCGCGTAGGCCCATCGCGCCGGGCGCACGAGCCGGGCGAGCGCATCTCCAAGGCCAAGGCGTTCGATCACCAGGAAGGCGCCGTGCCACACGCCCCACAGGACGAACGTCCAGTTCGCCCCGTGCCAGAGCCCGCAGAGCAGGAACACCATGATGAGATTGCGGTAGGTCTGTGCGTTGGTTCCGCGGTTGCCGCCGAGCGGAATGTAAAGATAGTCGCGCAGCCACGACGACAGCGACATGTGCCAGCGCCGCCAGAATTCGGTGATCGAAAGCGACGTGTAGGGCATGCGGAAATTGCGCGGGAACGTGAACCCGAG
The DNA here is from genome assembly GCA_963707355.1 of uncultured Alphaproteobacteria bacterium. GTDB lineage: Bacteria > Pseudomonadota > Alphaproteobacteria > Rhizobiales > Beijerinckiaceae > Roseiarcus. The sequence goes on from CAVPPX010000010.1 coordinate 11,235, forward strand.
CACGATGCCCAGCCCAATCGCCATGTTGGAATAGCCGGCGAAGTCGAAATAGATCTGCACCGTGTAGGAAATCAGGCCGATCCACGCCTCGGCCATCGAGCGATGAGGGACCGTGTTGAACGCGACCTGAACGAGCGGCGCAACGACGTCGGCCACCAGCACCTTTTGCGCGAGGCCGATGATGAAGATCCGGGCCCCCACCGACGCCCGTCCGAGTGTGAACCGGCGGGCGTCCAATTGCCGGGCGACGGTCTTGTAGCGAACGATCGGTCCGGCAACCAATTGCGGGAACAGGGAAATGTAGAGCGCGATGTCGATCGGATTGCGATTGGCCCTGAACCGCCGGCGGTAGACGTCGATGATGTAGGAGAGGCAGTGGAAGGTGAAAAACGAGATGCCGAGCGGGAGCGCGATGTCCGTCGTGAATGACCCCGCCCCGAGCGGGTGCAGCAGCGTCGTGAGATTGGCGGTGATGAAGTTGGCGTATTTGAAGATTCCGAGCAGCAGCAGATTTCCCGCGACCCCGACCGCAAGCGCCAGCCGGCGGGACGATCCCTCGCGCGCATCGATCAAGAGGGCCGCGCAGAAATTGAAGGCGATCGAGATGAGAAGAATGATGACGAACCGCGGCTCCCCCCAGGCGTAGAACACCAGCGAAAACAGAAGCGTGACGATGTTCTTGGCTTGAATGGTCGGCGTCAGGACATAGGCGGCCAGGAAAATGGGCAGGAAGTAGAACAGGAACGTGATCGACGAAAACACCATGTCTAGCGCCCTGCCTCCGGCCGATTGGCCACGAACCGCAAATTGATTGCTGGCTTCGAGGCATTTTCAGAGGACGGAAGCCGCGTCAAGACAACGAGAGAAGAGCGCGCATTCAGGAGATCGCGCACAATGAATTGCGTCTCTATTATGTTATACAACACGACATATAGATTTTTGCCGTTAAATATGCTAGCCGCTCTTGCAGGCGGGCAGGCGTCCGCCTACCTCCCTTCACGAGGTCGGAATGCCTGATGTCATTACCGCCAACCGGCTTACGGACGGCGTTGTCGTGTTTCAAACAATGGACGATGGCTGGACCGAGGATTTCATCCGCGCGGCGGTTTCGTCCAATTCCAAGCAACGGCGGAGGCGCTCAAGCGCGCCAAGCAGGACGAAGTGAACAACATCGTCGTCGACCCGTATGCGATTGTGGTCGAGGAGCGCAACGGGCATCTCACGCCCAAGGCGCT
>CAVPPX010000011.1:0-6224 GCA_963707355.1 uncultured Alphaproteobacteria bacterium
AGGAGGAGGAGGAGTATTCATCTATTCATTTCAGTTATGAAATTTTTGTGTAGAGCAAACCCACTTTCCTCAACCGAGCTCCACAGTCGTTTAATTTCCTTAAGAAATTCTTCATGGTACAGTAATTCTTGCGTTAATAGGTTACGTCAGTGATTGTCCATATTATATCTCCAAAGACGTGAAAGGTGGACTATTAGACCCGAATGATAATACTGCGTCTGATCCTAATGACTACACTGAACCTGATTTACAAACTATCTTTTTATTATTGCACTGGCGGCTTTTCTGTGGTGGAGTTGGATTCCTATTTCAAATATGGGTAAAGAAGAAAGAGAAAGAAGAAAAGAAAAGAAAAGAAAAGAAAAGAAAAGAAAAGAAAAGAAAAGAAAAGAAAAGAAAAGAAAACAAAAGAAAGGGAAGCCAAATATGGAACAGTGACGTTGGCCTCCACCACGCTCGCCGACACACCCGCTCCCGCCCCCGCCCAGGCGTCGTACGGACTGCTTCCGGCCGCCCCCGCATCTACGACGCCTCCGAAGGCACGGCCTCGACCCGCTGCGCAACAAGACCTACGATCTCAGCTACGCCAAGGTCGTGCCGGCTGATACGGTGATCAAGTGAGGGCGCCCGCAGTCGGGCCCGTGACTTAGGCCTGGACGATATGCGCTCATGCACGAGCGCGAGCGCAATGGCGCAGGCGTTCGAGAACTGAGGCTCTTGATCGCGCCAGGAAGATCGAGACGGGCCAGACGATCGCATCGCTCTCGCGTCAGCCGTCGCAGGCCCTTGTCCTCGTCGCCGAGGACCAGCGCCAGCGGGCGCGAAATCGTTTCATTTGTCAGCCGTCCAGCGCATCCAAATCGAGCCCGATCCGCCAATAGCCCATGTCCCCCATCTCCGCGAGCGCCCGCGCCAATTGGTGACGCTGCAAATCGGCACATGCTCGAGCCCCCCCGAAGCTGATTTCGCAAGCGCCCCGGCGAAGTCAGGCGAGTGGCGCTCGGTCGTGACCAGCGCGTCGACCGCGAAAGCCGCGCCCGTTCGCAAAATCGCGCCGACATTGTGAGGGTCCGTGATCTGGTCGAGAACCAGCACAAGCCGTTCGCAGGCAAATCTGCGACGTCGATTGGCGCGAGCGGCCGCGCCTCGAGCAATAGGCCCTGATGAACCGCGTCGCGCGGCGCGCGTGCGGAAATTTCCTCAGGCGCCATGATCCTGGTCTCGAGCCCCGGGCAGCGATTTCGTCGCTGAGCCGCTCGGCCGCCGCAGCCGTGGCGTAGAGACGAAAAGCTCGCGCCGCGGGGCTTTGAGCGCCGCCCCGACGCTGTGAAAGCCATAGATGAGCGAAACCTTCGCCTCCCGCCGTTCGCCCGTACGGTCGCGGGGGCCTGGGCGGGCAAGCGGCTGCTTTGCCTCAGCGCCCTGCCCTTTCTTCGGGCCGGGGCGGCAGGCGGCGGATTGCGCGATCCGAAGGAGGGCGGACTTGAGCGGCGGTCGCGTTTACGGGTCATCGGCTGAAACGGTCCTTGGGCATGATCAAGGCGGCGGCGGTTCGCAGCCACGACGCGCCTAGTTTCCATCGCAAACGGCGATCCAGCCGCAAGAGCGCACCGGTCGGCCAATCCAAAAGCAAAAGAGTGTTGACGGGCTGTCATGGAAACGGGTTCTAGTGAGCGTTCAGAGTGCGGGCGTCCAGCGAAAATGTCTGCGCGGGTAGAGCTCAACATCGCCATTCGAGGAGTGACGCCCACGTCGCAATCCTACGATCTCGCGATCGTCGGCGCAGGCATTTGCGGGCTCGCCCATGCGCTCGCCGCCGCTCGGCGTGGTAAGCGCGTCGTCGTGGTCGACCGGGACGCGCAAGCCAACGGCGCGTCGATCCGGAACTTCGGCTTCATCACGGTCACCGGCCAGCAGGCGGGGAAATGCTGGCGCCGCGCCAAGCGATCGGTCGAGGTCTGGCTGGAGATCGCCGAGTCCGCGAAGATCCCGATCGTCCAGCGCGGCCTGCTCATGATCGCGCGCCGCGCCGAGGCGCGCGCAGTGATAGAGGCCTTCCTGCAAACGGACATGGGCGCCGAATGCCGTCTGGTCGAGCCGCGCGAACTGAAAGACTACGGCTCGGGTCTGCGGGCGGACGGATTCGCCGGCGCGCTCTATAGCCCGCATGAGGCGCGCGTCGAATCGCGCGAGGCAATTCCTCAACTCGCCGCCTGGCTCAGCGAGCGCTTCCAAGTGACATTTCTGCGCGAGACCGTGGTCCACGCCGCCTCTCCGCCCAAGCTCGAGACAAGCCGCGGGACGATCGAGGCCGAGACGATCATCGTCTGCCCGGGCGACGACTTCTCGACCTTGCACGCCGACCGCCTGGCGCAATACGGCCTGACCCGCTGCAAGCTCCACATGCTGCGCGTTCGCCCGCAACGCTTCGACGAGCGCTTGCCCCCATCATGTCCGATCTCGGCATGATCCGCTATCTGGGCTATGCGGAACTGCCGGCTGCGCAGGCGTTGCGCGTGAGGCTGGAAGCCGAGCAGCGCGCGCATATCGACGCGGGCGTTCATTTGATCGCCGTTCGCAGCGCGGACGGAACCTTGGTGGTCGGGGACTCGCATCACAATGCGGCGACGCCGGACCCGTTCGCGCCTGCGGCGGTCGATGATCTCATCCTCGATGAATATTCCCATGTGTTCGCCGGAGCGCGGCCGCAAGTGGTCGAGCGCTGGACCGGAACCTATGCTTCCGCTCCCGACCGATTGATGCTTGTCGACGCCCCATGCGAGGGATTGCGCATCGTGCTGATCACCAGCGGCACCGGCGCGAGCACGTCTTTTGCGATCGCCGAGGAAGTGATCGCGGAGCTCTTCGATTGAAGGAGGGTGGAATGGAGTGCGTCAAGGCCGTCATTTTCGACTGGGCCGGCACCGTCATCGATTACGGCTCGCTCGCCCCGATGGGCGCGTTCGTGGAGACCTTCGCCGAGTTCGGCGTCGCGATCTGGATCGACGAAGCGCGCGGCCCGATGGGCATGGCCAAACGCCCGCATATCGCAGCCATTATGGCGCTCCCACGCGTCGCTGGAGCTTGGACGAAGCGCCATGGGCATGCGCCGACAGAGGCCGACATCGACGCGGTCTACGCCGCTTTCGTGCCGAAGAACATCGCGGTTGCAGCGCGCTATGCGAATCTCATCCCCGGCGCGGCGGAGGTCGTCACCGAGCTCAGAAGCAAGGGGATCAAGATCGGCTCGTCGACCGGCTACACGCGCGAGATCATGGCGGAGATCCTGCCGGTCGCGGCGGCGCAAGGGTTCGGGCCTGACGGCCTGGTTTGCACCGGCGACACGCCGGACGGACGGCCGACGCCCTTCATGCTTTACAAGACGCTGCTGGACCTCAAGGTTTGGCCCGCCTGGAGCGTGATCAAGGTCGATGACACGGAGGTCGAAATCGCGGAAGGAATCAACGGCGGCGCATGGACGGTCGGCGTGTCGGTCAGCGGCAATTGCTTCGGCCTGTCGCGTGAAGACGCGGCGGCGCTTGCTCCCGCCGACTTCGCACGAGCGGCGCAAGGCGGCGGTGAACAAGCTCGAACGCGCGGGCGCGCACTATGTCATCGACAGCGTGGCCGACCTGACGCCGATCGTGCAAAAGATCGAGGCGCGGCTCGCGCGGGGCGAGCGGCCGTGGACAAAATCCCGTCCGCCGCCGGTCCGAGGGCGACGTCAACGTCTCGCCGGCGCGGGCGGAATGGCGCGCCTCGCTCAGCGATTCCGCGCGCGCCGCGCTCGACGAGGACGAGCGCTATTTCCTTCGCCAGTCGCTGTCGACGCCTTGTCTCGCGCCGATCGTGCGCGCCGAAGGCGCGATGCTGACCGACGTCGACGGCCGGCGCATCTTCGATTTTCACGGCAACAGCGTCCATCAGCTCGGCCACGGCCACCCGAAGGTCGTCGACGCGATCCGCCGCGAAATGGAAACCCTGCCCTTCTGCCCGCGCCGTTTCGCCAATGCGACCGCGACGGCGCTCGCGCGGCGCCTCGTCGAGACCGCGCCGGGCGACCTCGACAAGGTTCTGTTCGCCCCAAGCGGCGCCGCTGCCATTTCCATGGCGTTGAAACTCGCCCGTTACGCCACCGGCCGGCACAAGACGCTGTCGCTCTGGGATTCGTTCCACGGCGCCAATCTCGACGCGATCGGCATCGGCGGCGAGGCTTTGTTCCGTCGCGATCTGGGCCCGATGATTCCCGGCGCGGAGCACCTGCCGCCGCTCAATCTCGCGCGCCGCTTTTTCGGTGACGACAAGCCGTTCGAACGCTTCGCCGACTACATCGACTATGCGCTCGAAGTTCAGGGCGACGTCTCGGCGCTGATCGCCGAGCCTGTGCGCTGGACGACCGTCGAGGCGCCGCCGCCGGAATTCTGGCCGCAGGTCAAGGACTCCTGCCGCCGTCATGGCGCCTGCTGATCTTCGACGAGATTCCGAGCTGCCTCGCGCGAACAGGCGCGCTCTACGCCTGCGAGCGTTCGGGACGACGCCCGACATTCTCGTCATCGGCAAGGGCCTCGGCGGGGGAATCATGCCGCTCGCAGCGATCCTGGCTCCCGGCCGGCTCGATTGCGCGCCAGACGCGGCGCTCGGACATTATACGCACGAGAAGAGTCCGTTGCTTGCGCCGCCGGGCTCGCGACGCTCGAGGTCATCGAAGAGGAGAAGCTGATCGATCGGGCGAAGGAGCTCGGACGCCGCGGCCTCGAGCGGCTTCGCCGCGATGCAGACCCGCTGCTCGGTCATCCGCGACGTGCGTGGCCTGGGCTGCTATTCGGCGTCGAGATCGGCGGCGACGATCCCGCCGGATCGGCTGAGCGGCTCATGTATCGCTGCCTTGAGCGCGGGCTCGGCTTCAAGATCGGCGGCGGAAACGTCGTCACGCTCTGCCCGCCGCTCACCATCCCGTTCGAGCAATTCGACGAGGCGCTCTCGATCTTCGAGGACGCGCTGTCTGGCCTCGAAACATGGGGGCTCCGCCTGTCACAAAAGCTTTTTGCCGAGAGCCTTAGCGATAAGCCGATAACAGCAACAACGAGGAGGCCCCCATGAAGTCTCTCCTGAGCGCATTGCTCGTCGCGGTCTCTTTTGCGGCGCCAGCCTTCGCGGCCTCCGACGTCGTGACCATTTACGCCGCCGACGGCTTGCACGACGGCAAGGGCAGCTGGTTCGAAACGAGTTCGACGCTTTCACCAAGGCGACCGGGATCAAGGTCCAATATGTCGAGGGCGGCTCCGGCGGCGTCGTTGAGCGGGTGGCGAAGGAGAAGTCGAACCCTCAGGCCGACGTGCTGGTCACTCTGCCGCCGTTCATCCAGCGCGCCGAAGCCACGGGCTGCTGCAAGCTTTCAAGCCGACTGCGGCAAGCGCCATCGATGGCGGCGACGATTCCTATCAGCCGCTCGTCAACAATTTCCAGAACTTCATCTACAATTCCGCTGAGCTCAAGGACCCGCCGAAGACCTCGAGGATCTGCTCGGTTCCAAGTTCAAGGAAGATCCAGTATTCGACGCCTGGCCAGGCCGGCGACGGCACCGCGGTGATGCTGCAGGTCGTCCATGCCTTCGGCTCCAGGGACGCCGCGTTCGATTATCTGAAGAAGCTTCGGACAACAATGTCGGCCCATCGGCCTCGACCGGCAAGCTACCGCGCTGGTCAACGAGGGCGAGCTTTACGTCGCTAACGGCGACCTGCAGATGAACATGTCGCAGATGATCGACGACCCGAACATCAAGGTCTCTGGCCAGCCGGCCCAAATGGCGAGCACTCGGCCATGCCGCTCCCCTACTGCCATCGGTCTCGTCGCCGGGGCGCCTGCGCCGACAATGGAAGAAACTGATCGAGTTTCCTGCTCTCAAAAGAGGCGCGAGCGCTGTCTCGTCGGTGGCGCTCGGCCTGCCGTGCGCACAAGGACGTCACGCCGACCGACGCCAATTTCGCCGCCGAGTTGCACGACGCCATGCAGGGCGTGACCATCTGGACGGCCCCGGACTCGGCGCGGGTGCTCAAGGATCTGCCCGCCGACGTCGGCCGCTGGAAGACGAGCGTACGGAAGCTGAGGATGACCAGCGCGACCTCGGCGCGGAGACGGCGCGCGCGCGGGTCGCGGCGCGAACGGTCGCAGCGGGGATACGACCATCAGTTACGACGCGGTCACCGTCGCCTATCGCGGCGCCC
>CAVPPX010000012.1:0-7321 GCA_963707355.1 uncultured Alphaproteobacteria bacterium
ACGGCGAAAACAGGGGTTCGATTCCCCTTGGGAGCGCCAGGCTCAAAACAAACGGTCACTCCTGCGGGCAATCGGGGAGATACCTGGGTCCGTTGGTTCACTCAAAAGGATCGTCCGCAACAGGTAGCAGCGCCTCGCAAGCTTCCATGAGCTGATCGAAATGCGAGATCACCCGGTCGGGTCCAAGTTCCTTTACCGGAACATCGGCATAGCCAAAGTCAACCGCAATGACGGGCACGACGGCGGCGCGGGCTGTCTTGATGTCGGTCTCCGAATCCCCGACCATGATCGCGCGTTCCTTTGCGCCGCCGGCAGCGGCGATGGTCATGAGGAGCGGCTTCGCGTCCGGCTTGCCGATTCCGAACGTGTCCTGGCCGCAGATGAAGGCGAAACGGCCGGCAATCCCGAGCTTTGCGATCAGGAGCTTGGCCAAGCTTTCGGTCTTGTTGGTGCAGACCGCCTGCCGCCAGCCCGCGCGCGCGAAGGCCGCGAGCGCCTGGTCGACGCCTGGATAGAGCCGGCTGCGATCGGCGATATGGGCGCTGTAATAGGTAAGATAATCGGAGAACAGGGCATCGGTGGCTTCCGGATCAAGGGTTTTGCCCGAAGTGGCGAAGCCGCGCTTGATCAGCGCCCGCGCGCCCGCCCCGAGCAGCGAACCGGCGGTTTCAACCTTGAGCGGCGCAAGGCCTTCTCTTCCGAGTAGCCAATTGAGGGTGGCCACCAAATCCTCCGCGGTGTCAGCGAGCGTGCCGTCGAGGTCATAGACAATGGTGGGAGCGACCATCGCCATCAGGCCCAGAAACCGGGCTCGGCGGGCTCTAGAAGACCGCCGATCCTGACCGGCGCGATGGCTTTCGTTAAGCCATCGCGCCCAATCTCGGCGGCGATGGCGCACAGCGTCGCCGGCCCCAGACGCCGGCTCGAAGCGGCCGGAGGGGATCTTGCTCGTGAACCGGCGCAAGGGCTCTTCCTTGTCCATGCCGATCACCGAATCGTAGTCGCCGGTCATGCCGACGTCGGTGATGAACCCGGTTCCTCCGGCCAGGATGCGGTGATCGGCGCTCGGCGTATGGGTGTGGGTGCCAACCATGAGGCTCGTCTTGCCATCGACGAAATGACCGAATGCCCATTTTTCGCTCGACGCTTCGGCGTGGAAGTCGACGATCGAGGCGTCGCAGGCCTCGCCGAGCGGACAGAGCGCAAGCTCGCGCTTGATGGCGGCGAACGGATCATCGAGCGCGTCCATGAAAATGCGGCCCATCACGTTGAGGACGAGGAGCCGCGTCCCTTTCGCGTTCTTGACCACCGCCGCTCCCCGTCCCGGCGTACCCGCGGGGAAATTGACCGGACGGATGAGGCGCGGCTGGCGCTCGATGAAAACGAGCGCCTCGCGCTGATCGAATGCGTGATTGCCGAGCGTCGTGGCGTCGACGCCGGCCGCGAGGAATTCCTCGAACAGGGTCTCGGTAAGGCCGAAGCCGCCCGCCGCGTTCTCGCCATTGACGATGACGAAATCGAGTCCCCAACGGGCCCGCAAAAGGGGAACATGCTCGAGGACGGCCGCGCGCCCCGACCGGCCGACGACGTCGCCGATGAACAGCAAACGGATCATTGCTCTCTAAAGAGAATCGTTTCCTGTTCGGTCACAACGGCGTCCAGGGTCTGGTCATGGGTTTCATCAGGCACCGCATCGACTTCGCATATTCCATAGGCGACGCCAACCGCATGGACTGGCTTCATCGGGCGTAAGTTTGTCAGGGTCCGGTCGTAATAGCCGGCGCCGTAGCCGATGCGGTGGCCACGCCGGTCGAAGCAGGCAAGCGGCACGAACAGGAGATCGGGCTCGACGACGTGCGCTCCCTCGACAGGTTCGCGAATCGACATTGCGCCTGCGCGCGTGGGCTCCCCGGGCCGCCAGAGGCGAAAAGCAAGCGCCGATCCCCGGCCAACGACGACCGGCAAGGCGGTCGCGAATCCTTCGTCGGCAAGCGCAGCCAGAAGCAGGAGCGTGTCCGGCTCATCGCGCACCGGGTAAAAGACCGATACGATCGGGGGACGCCAGAAACGCGCGAGGCGCAAACCTTCCTCGGCGAGACGGCGGCTGAAGGCGGCGCGAGCCGGGGGCTCGATTTTCCCTCGCCGGGCGAGAGCCTCGCTGCGCAGGAGCGCCTTTGGATCAGCCTTGTTCGACGTCAAGGGGCGGTCGCTGATCCGAGAAAGCCGTCGAAAACGTAAAGCGCGGAGCCGAGACGGTCGTTGGACGGTGATCCCGGGCGCCTACGTGAGTAGGTGGGAACCATATGCCGAAGCCCACGAGCCTCGACAGGGACAGCCCCCATGGGGATCGTACGGCCCCGAGGAATGTTGTCCTGACGCGCCACCCAGCTCCGCATCCGTTATCTAGTCACTTCCTCTGCAAATGGCTAGGGCGGGCGAGCGAGCCGTTTGGACTTCCCCGGCGTCAAAAGGTTCTATCGCCTTGGCGCAGCCGGTCCCTATGATCCGATATCAATTCCTCACTTTCAAACGAGCCCCAACCTGACGATGACAGAGCTTGCTCGATCAGCGGCCGGCAAAACCACGCCGCTCGGATCTTCCGACGTCTTCATAACTCAGGCCCAGCGCCGGGCGGAGCTGCGCCGGATGCGCACCGTCGCCACACTGCTGCTCGTCCTGATGGCGGTCATTTTTCTGGCCCTGCGGCGCGCGCCGCCAGGCTGGGTTTGGGCGCCCTATCTCAGCGCCTTCGCGGAAGCCGGCATGGTCGGGGCGTGCGCCGACTGGTTCGCCGTCGTCGCGCTCTTTCGTCGCCCCCTGGGGCTGCCGATCCCCCACACCGCCGTCGTGCCTGAAAACAAGCGACGCATCGGCGCAGCGATGGGGCGGTTCATCACCAACAACTTTCTCTCCCCGCGCGTCGCCATCGCCCGCCTGTCATCGGTCGACTTCGTCGGTCTCGCGGCGCGATGGCTCGAAGACGAACGCAACGCGCGGGCGGCAGCCGCCGCCGCCGGGCGCGCCATTCCCTACGCGCTTGACGTCCTGCCGAAAGGGGCGATCGACGAATGGGTCGCTCTTGCGGCGCGCAGGGGGATCGAGGCCGTCCCCGCGGCGCCGCTCGCCTCGCGCGCACTTTCGATCCTGTGGGCACAGGGAGCCGGCCAGACGCTGCTCGATCAGGGCCTCGACTTTGTCGAGACGACGCTCGAGCGGCATAAGGCCACTATCGTCAGGCATGTGGCACAAAAGTCCTGGCGCTGGATCCCCAAATGGGTCGACGACATGATCGCCGCCAAGGTGATCAACGGGCTCAGCGAAACCTTGAGGGAAATGCGCGACCCCGATCATCCCTGGCGCGAGCAGGCCAACGCATTGATCGAAAACTTGATCGACGACCTCGCGCACGACCCCGAGATGCGCGCGCAAGGCGAGGCCTTGAAGCAGGAAATTCTTGCCAATCCGGTATTCGCCGAACAGGCGCTGGCGCTGCGGGACGAACTGGAATCGGGGCTGAGGCACGACCTGCCGCGCCACGCCGAGGCGATTGTCGGCTGGTTGGCAACCTCCGCAGCGGCCCTCGGCCGATGGCTCGAAGAGGACCCTTTGCGTCGGGCGCGGATAAACCGGCGGGTCAGACTCCTTGCCCTGCGTACAATCTTACCGCGCCGGGCCGAAATCGGCGCGTATATCGCCGCGGTTGTCGACAATTGGGACACCGCGACGCTCGTCAACCGCCTGGAGCTGCAAGTCGGCAAGGACCTGCAATATATCCGCATCAACGGGACGCTGGTCGGCGGGCTGGTCGGGCTTTTGATCTTCACGCTCTCGCGCGCGTTTGGCGGGTGAAGCGACAGCGCCGAACCTTATAAAACATTTATAATATGTATTTATTTCATCCAAGAAACACACCCGATTTTCAGACCGCCGGTAAACGGGGTCGTAAAGCGTTGAAATTATTGAGGGGCGCCGGTAAAAATACCGCTAGAGGCGCACCGCCGGGCGCAGGCTGGCTCCGCTATCCTTTTCGCCGCGCGGCCGCCAGGATCGCGTAGCCGCGAAACCGGCTCTCGATCTCCCAGCTCATGCCGCGCTCCGCGGCAAGCGCCGCGAGGGCGGCGGCGAGATCGTCACGCGGGGTCACGTCGAACATCGTGAGCCACTGGCGCAGTCCGGCCTTGAACGGACGAGGCAAGCCGGCGCAATCGCCGAAATCGACGATCTCCAGCGACCCGCCCGGGGCGACAGCATCAAGCGCATGAGCCAGCGCTTCGCGCCACGGCGGGATCATCGACAAAGCGTACGAGATCATCACGCGCTCGAAAGATGCGCAGCCGAACAGCCCCTGCGGATCGAACGCCGTGGCGTCCGCTTGAGCAAGGGTGATGCGAGAGGCGGCGCGAGCGCGTGCGGTCGAGGCGGCCGCAGTCACCAACATTTCCCGCGATACGTCGAGGCCGAACAGCCGAGCCTCGGGATAGGCTTGCGCCAGCTTGACGAGATTGCGCCCGGTGCCGCAGCCGATCTCCAGCACCTTGTCGCCGGGAGCAGGGCGAAGCCGCGCAATCGCCTCATCGCGACCAAGGAGATAGAATTTGCGGCTCAAGTCATAGATGTGGCGCTGACGCCGATACATGCGGTCCATCAGCGCCGCGGCGTCGCTCATGCGTCAAGCGCCTTTGAGCGTGTAAAGGTGGAAGGCGCCGTAGATCGAAGACCGATCCTGCCGGCTAAGCTCTCGGCTGAGCTCGTCTTCGTAGCGCCACGCGCCGAGCACGTCGTCAGGCACGCGGCCAGGCAACAATCGCTCGGTGGCGGCGGTGCGGAAGATCACTCTCGCACCCGGCCGTGCGGTGCGGGTAATCTCGAACCAGAGCGCGGTAAGCTCGGCGTCGTTCATCCAGTCTTGCGCATCGAGCAGCGCGTAGCGATCGAAGCTGGCAGCCGGCGAATTGCGCAAAATGTCGGTGAATGAGCGCTGGACATAGCGCACGCGGCCTGAGCGGCCGCGGACGGCGTCGAAGTTCTGCCTCTGCAGATAGGGCGGGAGCGCGGGGTTCGGCCCCGGCGCATAACGTCGACCAAACGCCTGCCAGGCGAAATAATTGTCGGTGATGTCGAAGTCGCAGGCCAGCCGCTCGAGCCCGTTCGCTCAAGACGACGCCGATTCCTAACGGCGAATCGGCGGCGAGCGCACTGTACTGGGCCGGTGGAATCCCCAGCCCATAGAGGGACGCGGGCTGCTTCAGGAGCCAGCGGACGAGCGGCTTGTCGAAGATCGGCGCAAGGCGTTCCTCGTAGAGCGCACGCTGTTCGTCGAGCGTCCGGGCCTTGAGCACGATCGACGGGTCGAGGCCATGCAGGCGCGCAAGCGTATGGCCGGCGCCGAGGACATGCCCGAGCAGGCCGTGATGGTAGAAATTGCGGGCGAAGAGGCCGATGCGGCGGCGCCCGAACGTCGTGCGCTTGTCCCAGTAGGCGCGCGCGGCAGGGTCTAGTTTAGCGCGCAGCCGACGATCGTAGGCGGCGACATTGGCGCGCGCGTCGGCGCGGCCGAAAAAGCGGAAGAAGCTGTCGTAGTCCGGCAGGTTCTGGGCCGCGCAGATCTTGAGCCGGCCGAGCGCGATATGCGCCCCGTTGAGGTCGACCGCGGTGACGCCGGCTGGATCGGCTGTCAGGTAGGAGAGCACGTTGCAACCGCCGGAGGCGATCGCGATCACCTCATGTCCCGGGCCGATGTCGAGCGCCTTCATGTCGACGACCGGATCCTCCCAGATCTGAGGATAGACCAGGCGCTTGAACGCAAGCGTGAACAGGCGCTCAAGCATGCCCGCGCGCGACAGAGGCTTCGAGCGATGGACCGCAGCCTTGAGCCCTGCGCTGGTCGCGCGACGCGCGATGTTGCTCGATTGCCGCACGAGGCTTTCCCCATCAGAGGTCGATCGAAGCCCCGCTAATCGAGTCGCATGACGAGGACGTGACGGGCGCGCGCGGACGCGGGCTCCTATCCCAGCCAGCCTTGCAGAGCGACGCCTGCAAACAGAATCAGTCCGGCGTCGCGATTGGAGCGAAAAAGCCTCAACGCCATTGCCGGATCGGCGCCTTCGACTTGCGACGTTTGCCAGGCCAGATGAGCACAAAAACCCAGCCATCCGACCAGCACAATGGCCCCCCCGCCCACGGATTTAATGGCCGCCAGCGCCAACGCGGCAGTCGCGATATAGAACGCCCCAACGCCGAGCTTCACCCGAGTTCCGAACAATCGTGCGGTCGAGCGGATGCCGACGATGGCGTCATCGCGCGCATCCTGCAGCGCATAGATTGTGTCATAGCCGATCGTCCACGCGAGGGCGGACGCGTAAAGCAAGATGGGCGCGACCGAGAGGCTCGCGAAGGTTGCGCTCCAGCCCATTAGCGCTCCCCACGAGAAAGCAAGGCCCAGCGCCGCCTGCGGCCAAGAGGTCACGCGCTTCATCAACGGGTAGATGGCGACAACGCCAAGCGAGGCGATCCCGAGCTAGATCGAGAACCTATTGAAGCTCAACAGCACCGCGAGACCGATCAGCGCCAGGACGACAAGGAACACCGCGGCCGCGCCAACCGTGACTTGTCCGGACGGTAATGGACGGTTGCGTGTACGCTCGACTCCGGCGTCGAGCTTGCGGTCGAGAATGTCGTTGTAGGTACAGCCGGCGCCGCGCATGGCGACCGCGCCGATCAAAAAGAGAGCGAGATGCCAGAGGTTGGGTCCGCGATGGAGGGCGAGGCCCGCGAGCGCCGTCGCCTCCCAACACGGGGCTAGCAGTAGCTGCCATCCGGCAGGCCGGTCGAGACGCGCAAGCTGAACGAAGGGGAGCGCGAACTCCGGCGTCAGCTGCAGCACCAAGCTCGCCGGCCGGGCGTCCGGCAAGCCGCGCGCCCGCTCCGGCGCGAAGGTCAAAGAGGTCCGGCGGGCAACGGCTGCGCCTGTGGGCCGCTCCCGCCACCCTGAGCCGCTTCCTCTTTCATCTTTTTCATCTGCGCTGCCACAGTGCAGGCCTTCGCGCTGAAGGCCGTATTCTTGGCGTGATGCTCCTTGAGTTGAGCGATCGCCTCGTCCGGGAATGAGCACCAGTCCTTGTTCTTTTCCATATACGCGATTAGCGCGTTCTCAGCGCGGACCAGCCCTCCCGATTTTCCGCAAAACGCTTCCGGATCTAACGGCTTACCATGAAAAGATTTGGCGAAGTTGTTGACGATTTCCAGTTGCGTGTTGCGCGCCTCGGCAAGCTTTTGCATGTCGGAGCCGCAGTCGGCAAAGGCTGATCCGCCCAGTCCGACG
>CAVPPX010000013.1:0-209960 GCA_963707355.1 uncultured Alphaproteobacteria bacterium
GGCCGCTTCGGCCGGCGTCAAACTGCGCCGCTTCACCTTCTCGACCACGACCGCCTTGCTGCGCCCGTGCGAAAAGCTCTGCCTTACCGTACCCTGCTCGACCGGACGCTTCAGGTGCAACGTCACCTTCGGCGGAGCCGCCGCCGCTGTCTTATCGCTATTACCCGTCTCACTCATGCCACTTCCTAACCACCTGGCTTCTCAGCCAATTTGATGGACTTGCCAAACGTTCCGTTGCTCGTTAGCCGTCACGTCGCCGCGCTCCGTTCACCAGCCGCGTCCGCTTCGCCGCCGCGGTAGCGGCGCAGGCGGTCCGCCCTTGCGAGAAAGGCCGAACTCGCCGCCCCATGTTTGAGGGCAGCATGTATCACATTTGCCCGCCCCAATGCCAAATCCAATTCGCCCGACTTGAAGAGATCGACGCGCACAATCGCGCTCGCTTCCGGACCGAGTTTGGCGCGTAGCGCTTGGACTTGCTTCGCCGCTCCGTCCGCCGCCCCGTCGCTCGCCTGAATCAGCGCGACGACATCCCCGGCCTCGATCGCCGAATTGACCTTGAACGCGCCGGCCACGACGAGGCCGGCCTTGTTGGCGATCGACAGCGACTGCAGCGCGTCCCGTTCGAGGAGGGCGCCGACCGCCTCGGCCAGCGCGGCCGGCGCCTCCGCCTTGGCGCGAAAGGCGCGCGAAAACGCCTGTTTCGCGGCCGCCCGGCTCACAGTGTCAAAGCTCAGCCGCGTCCATACCCCCCGTCCCGGCAGCTTGCGCCGGATATCCGGGACGACCGATCCGTCGGGGCTGAGCGCGAAGCGCAGCATCGCATCGGGAACGTCCTTGGACCCCGTAACGATGCAGGTCCGCTCCGACCCGGCTTGGTCGCTCTCCGTTCGCAATCGATCGATCCCACCGCTTACGCGCCTTCGGCCTCTTCCGCTTGCAGTTGCTCTTCGGGCGCGGGCGCTTCGATCCAGCCCGCGCGGACGCGCGCGTCCAGGATCATCGCGTCAGCTTGCGCCCGCGACACGTCGAACCCGGCAAAGGAAGCCCGGCTTCGCCACGTCGCCATCCATCCAACCCACGAGGTCATCGCTCGCGCAGTCGGCGAGATCCTCAAGCGTCTTGACGCCATTCTCCCCGAGCTTGACCAGCATCGGCGTGGTCAGGCCCGAAATCTCCTTGAGATCATCGGACACCCCGAGCGCCTTACGCTGGTCGTCAAACTCGGATTCGATCCGGGCAAGGTGTCCTTGTGCGCGCGCCTGGATTTCGGCCGCGGTGTCGGCGTCGAAGCCTTCGATCGACGCCAACTCGGGCGGATCGACATAGGCGATTTCGTCGACCGTGCGGAAGCCTTCCGAAGCCAGAAGCTGGGCGACCGTCTCGTCGACGTCGAGCGCGTCCATGAAGGTCTGCGTCCGCTCGGCGAATTCCTTCTGCCGGCGCTCGGACTCCTCGGCTTCCGTCAAAATGTCGATGTCCCAGCCGGTCAGTTGCGAAGCGAGGCGCACGTTCTGCCCGCGCCGGCCGATCGCCAGCGACAGCTGATCGTCAGGAACGACGACCTCGATGCGGGTCGAGTTTCGTCGAGCACCACCTTCATGACCTCAGCTGGCTGCAGCGCGTTGACGATGAAGGTCGCGGCGTCGGCAGACCAGGGAATGATATCGATCTTCTCGCCCTGCTGTTCGTTGACCACCGCCTGCACGCGCGAGCCGCGCATGCCGACGCACGCGCCGACCGGATCGATCGAGGAATCGTTCGACACCACCGCGATCTTGGCGCGCGAGCCCGGATCGCGCGCGACCGACTTGATCTCGACGATGCCGTCGTAGATTTCCGGCACTTCCTGGGCGAACAGGCGGGCGGTGAATTGCGGATGGGTGCGGGAGAGGAAAATCTGCGGGCCGCGGGCCTCGCGCCGGACGTCATAGACGTAGGCGCGGATGCGATCGCCGGGCCGGAACATCTCGCGCGGGATCAGCTCGTCGCGGCGCACGACCGCCTCGCCCGCGCCTGCGCCGCCGAGGTCGACCACGACGTTGCCGTATTCGACCCGCTTGACCTGGCCATTGATGATATCGCCGATGCGATCCTTATAGACGTCATATTGCTTGTCGCGTTCCGCCTCGCGGATCTTTTGCACCAGCACCTGCTTGGAAGCCTGAGCGGGAATGCGTCCGTAGTCGAACGGCGGCAAGGACTCCGCGATCCAGTCGCCAATCTGAGCCGAGGGATTCTTCTTCTGCGCCTCGGTCAGCGTCATCTGCGTCGCCTCGTTCTCGACCTCGTCGACGACGAGCAACAGCCGGGAAAAGCGGATCTCGCCGGTTTTCGGATTGATCTCCGCGCGGACCTCGGTCTCCTGGCCGTAGCGCGAGCGCGCCGCTTTCTGCATCGCGTCTTCCATCGAGGCGAGAACGATCGACCGGTCGATCGATTTCTCGCGCGCGACCGCGTCGACGATCTGCAACAGTTCAAGTCGGTTGGCGCTAATGGCCATGATTGTCTCCTTCATCAGGCCCGAGCGGCTTTGACGCCGCGCCGCGGGCCGCGGCTTTGGGTTCGTTCGTCTTGCGCCTGGCGCGCGGAACGGTCTCTCGGCCGTTCCCGCGGGGCGAGGCTCGCTTCGCGTCCTTAAGGGCCGCCTTCTCGCGCCGCAGCGCGGCGCGGATGAGGTCGTCGGTCAAGACGAGCCGCGCTTCGGCCATGGCGCGAATCGGCAGTTCGACCTCGCTCCTGCTGCCGTCGTCGGCGACCAGCGCCATTCGCGCCGCTGGCCCATCGGGTCCGGAAGCGACGGCTGCGAGATGCCCGCGAAAGCGCTTGCGTCCATTGACCGGGACCGCCATCTCCACGCGCGCCTCGTGGCCGATGGCGCGGGCGAAATCCGATTCACGCACCAGCGGCCGATCGATGCCCGGGGACGAAATCTCCAGCCGATAGGCCTGAGCCATCGGCTCCTCGACGTCGAAGACCGGCGACAATGCGACGCTCACGCTTTCGCAATCCTCGATCGACATTGTCCCGTCCGGACGCTCCGCCATGATCTGGATCGTCGCGCCCGCGGCCGACGAAACCTTGACCCGGACGAGCCGGTAGCCCAGGTCCCGCAGGACCGGCGCCGCGATGCGGCCGACACGCTCGCCGGGGCCCGAGTCGCCAATCAGGCGCGCTTCGTCGAGCCCTTCGACGGGCGCCATAGCAGTTGGAAGCGAGGCTTCGACCATACGACCTTGGCAAGCAATAAAAAAGAGCGGGTCCCGGCCGGGGCCCACTCTCTCAACTTGTCTCCCCTTTCGGAGAGCTATGAGATGTCGTTGAGCGCGATATAGGGGAACGGCTGCGCCAGCGCAAGGGCAAAAGACTGGACGCGGAGGCGTTTCGCTCTCGGCGTCGCCTGGTTGTTTCACGAGGAACGGACGGTCCTCACGCCGTGGCAGCTTGTAGCCCTTGAACGTCTCGCGCAGCTTGAGCTTGTTGATCTTACCGGTCGCCGTGTGAGGAATCTCCTTCACCACCTGCATGTCGTCAGGCATCCACCATTTCGCGATGCGGGGCTTCAGGAAATCGAGGACCTCGGCGCACTTGGGCGAGCACCCTTCCTTCGCCACGACGACGAGCAGCGGCCGTTCGTCCCATTTCGGATGGGCGATGCCGATCACGGCGGCCTCGGCGACATCGGGGTGGCCAACAGCCAGGTTCTCGATGTCGATGGTCGAGATCCATTCGCCGCCCGACTTGATCACGTCCTTGGCGCGATCCGTGATCTGCATGAACCCTTCGGGATCGATGGTGGCGACATCCCCGGTGTCGAAGAATCCGTGTTCATCGAGGATGTTTGTATCGTCCTTGAAGTATCTGTCGACGACGGAGAACCCCGAACTTTCAGCCGGCCGAAGCGCTTGCCGTCCCACGGCAGCTCTTTGTTTTCGTCGTCGACGATCTTCATCTCGACGCCAAACGGCGCCCAACCCTGCTTGGACTGGAGCGCGAGCCTCTGATCGCCTGAAAGGGCTTTCGCGCTGGGCTTGAGCGCGCCCGCCGAGCCGACCGGGCTCATCTCCGTCATGCCCCAGGCGTGGCGAACCGTGACGCCGTAATCCTCCTGGAAGGCGCGGATCATCTCGGGCGGACAGGCCGAGCCGCCAATGCCGACGAATTTGAGCGTCGTCGGCTTCTTATTCTCCTTGCGCAGATATTGCAGCAGGCCCAGCCAGACGGTCGGCACCGCCGCCGTCATCGTCACCTTCTCAGTCTCGAGGAGATCGAAGACCGAGGCGCCGTCGAGCCTTGGCCCCGGCATCACCATGCTCGCGCCGCGCATCGGGCAGGAGAGCGCGAGGCCCCACGAATTGGCGTGGAACATCGGCACCACGGGCAGCACCGCATCATCCGACGTGACCGTGAGGCACGCTGTAGTGCTCGCCATCATCGAATGCAGGAGGTTCGAGCGATGCGAATACAGCACGCCCTTCGGGTTTCCGGTCGTGCCGGAGGTGTAGCAGAGTCCGGCCGCGGTCCGCTCGTCGAACTCTTTCCAGGCATAGTCGCTGTCGACTTCGCCGATCCAATCTTCGTAGGCGACGGCGTTCTTCAGTGTGGTCGCCGGCATGTGAGCGCTGTCCGTCAGAACGACGTAGCGCTCAATCGTCGGCAAGCGGTCGGCGAGCCCCTCCATCAACGGCACGAAGGTCAGGTCGAGGAACACGAGCCGATCTTCGGCGTCGTTCATGATCCAGGCGATTTGCTCGGGGAACAGCCGCGGATTGACGGTGTGATAGACCCCGCCGGCGCCGACGATGCCATACCAGGTTTCGAGATGGCGATAGCCGTTCCAGGCCAGCGTCGCGACGCGATCGCCGAGCTTGATCCCGTCGCGCTCGAGTCGTTTGGCGACTTTGAGCGCGCGTTGCCGAACCTCGCGGTAGTTGGTGTAATGCATCGGCCCTTCGACCGTCCGCGAGGCGACCTGCTGCTCAGGGAACTGGACGGCGGCGAAATCGATGACCTTGTGCATCAGCAGGGGCCAATCCTGCATCCGTCCCAGCATGCGTTTGTCTCCCGACTGCCTTATCGGCGCTTGATTGCGGCGCGCGGATTGTTCATGGGGTAACACAGTGGCGCCCTGTGCCCCGCTTGGCAATGCGCCGAAGGTGGAACTCTCCTCGCCGCTGCGTCCCTACAGGAACAGGAGCCCGATGCCCGACCGGCAGAACGCCGACCGCTCCGTACGGGTCTGGTTTCGTCTCATCCGCCTCGAGGCGCGCATGCAGGCCGCGGTCAGCGAGCGCCTGCGCGAGATCGGCGTTTCGATCCCGCAATGCGACGTCTTGACCACGCTGACCGAGCGCGAGGGCGTGAGCCAGCAGGAACTGGCCACAAGGCTTTACGTCACCAAGGGCAACATCTCGGGCCTGATCGATCGGCTGGCGGAAGCGGGCCTGGTCGAGCGCCGCTCGACCGCCAATGACCGTCGCCAGCACGCCATCTATCTCACCGAGGCCGGCCGCCGGATGGCGGAGACGGCGATCGCAGTCCAGCACCGCTGGATCGCTTCTACGCTCGGCCGCATGACGGAGCCGGACCTCGAAGCGCTGGAGGCGAAGCTCGTGGCGCTGAGGGACATCGTCCGCGAGACGGAGACGCCTGAATCGGCGCGCGCCGCGAAGGGTTGAGGCAGCCTGCGCCGTTTGTGAGTCCGTTTCCAGAGTTTCCAAGGGGTTGCGGCACGATTAGCGAGCCATTTCCCTCACCCTCTCCTGAGGACCCGCGCAAAGCGCGGCGTCTCGAAGCACGCTCAAGTGGCGACAAACTGTGCCACCCTTCGAGACGCGATACCGTGCATCATTATACAGCATGATTACGTTGAAAAGGTCGAACTTCACGCCTCGTCCTTACCGGTCGAGCCCGCCCATCAGCATGTATTTGAGCTCGACGAATTCCTCGACGCCGTGGCGGGAGCCCTCACGGCCGATTCCCGATTCCTTCACCCCGCCAAACGGCGCGAGCTCGCTCGAAATCGCGCCGGTGTTGATTCCGACCATGCCGTATTCGAGCGCCTCGGCGACGCGCCACACCCGGCCGAGGTCGCGCGCGTAGAAGTAGGACGCGAGGCCGAATTGCGTGTCGTTGGCGAGGCGGATGACGTCCTCTTCGTCCTTGAAGCGGAAGACCGGCGCGACCGGACCGAAAGTCTCCTCGCGGGCGACCAGCATCGAGGCGTCGACGCCGGAGATGACCGTCGGCTCGTAGAAGGTGCGGCCGAGCGCATGACGCTTGCCGCCAATCACGACCTTGGCGCCCTTCTTCCGCGCGTCGGCGACGTGCTCCTCGACCTTCGTCACCGCGGCCTCGTTGATGAGCGGCCCTTGCGTGACGCCGGCCTCCGTCCCGTCGCCGACTTTTAGCCGCGAGACCGCGGTCGTGAGCTTGGCGACGAAGGCGTCGTAGATTCCCTCCTGCGCATAGATGCGGTTGGCGCAGACGCAGGTCTGGCCCATGTTGCGGAATTTCGAGATGATCGCGCCCTCGACGGCGGCGTCGACATGGGCGTCGTCGAAGACGATGAACGGCGCATTGCCGCCGAGCTCGAGCCCGACCTTCTTCACCGTGCCGGCGGCCTGCGCCATCAGCACCTTGCCGACCTCGGTCGAGCCGGTGAAGCCGACGACCCGCACGGCCGGATGCTCGGTCATCGCCTTGCCGATCGCGCGCGCTTCGCCGGTGACAAAATTGAGCACGCCGGGCGGCAGGCCGGCGCGAAGCGCAAGTTCGCCGAGCGCCAGCGCCGTCAGCGGCGTCTCGCCCGCGGGCTTCGCCACCACGGTGCAGCCGACCGCAATCGCAGGCGCGACCTTGCGGGTGATCATCGCGGCTGGGAAATTCCACGGCGTGATCGCCGCGACGACGCCGATCGGCTGCTTGATGACGACGATGCGGGAATTGGCGCGGAAGGTCGGATTGACCTCGCCATAGATGCGCTTCGCCTCCTCGCCGAAAAACTCGATATAGGCGGCGGCGTAGTCGACCTCGCCGCGCGCTTCGGCGAGCGGCTTGCCCTGTTCGCTGGTCATGATGAGGGCGATGTCGTCGCGATTGGCGATGATGAGATCGAACCATCGGCGCAAGATCTGCGCGCGCTCTTTCGGCAGTGTCTTCGCCCACGGGCCGAAGGCGCGCTGCGCCGCTTCGATCGCGCCAATCGTCTCGGCTTCGCCAAAGCGCGGCGTCTTGGCGAGCACCGCGCCGGTCGCGGGATTGGCGATCGGACGGGTCCCCTCCCCCACCCATTTGCCGTCGACAAGGCATTGGCTTTTCAGGAGCGAGGGGTCAGCGAGTTTCATTGGGCAAGCCTCCAAGGTTCGGAGGCTTATAGCAAAGAGAGCGGGCGACGGTGAGGCGAGTGCCTTAGGCCGCGGGCTTGCGGATCAACGAAACGGCCCCGGCGATTGCGGCGAAGACCGCAAGCATGATGAGGCCTCCCGCCACCGCCTGGACGAAATGATGCGGGGCGAAGTCCGCCAGCCGGCGGTCGGTCGAACCGCGCGCGACTTGTAATTGCCAGGACAGCATTGCGGACGCGCTGGCGACGCCAGCGACCGTGCCAAGAATGCGCGTCAGATTAAGTATCCCGCCGGCAACGCCTGAGAGATTGGCCGGCGCCACATTGATCGTCGCGTGGTTGTTTGGCGCAATGAACAACCCAAGTCCCACCCCGAAAGCCACAAGGCCGAGGGCGCCGATCCAGAGATTAGCGACAGGCTGCATCACGATCGCTGTCAACGCGAGCAAGGCGACAAAGCATATCGCCATCCCTGCGACGCTGAGGAGACGCGTCCCCATCCTGTCCGCGATCCCGCCGGCGAATGGCGCGACGATTCCGATGCTGATCGGAATGATCGCGAGCTTGAGCCCGGCGGCGACGGCGCTCTCCTCGTAGCCGCGCACAAGCGCGAATGAAGCGAGGAAGAACATGCCGTAGAGCATGGCGTACGACAAAGCGCAGGCCAGCGCTCCGGCCAGAAATGCAGGTTCCTCAAGCAGCGCAAGATCGATCAGCGGCGAACGGGACACGCGTTCCTGCCTGAGGAACAGAAAGATGAGCACGATCGCGGCCCCGACCGCACCGAGAAGCGCTGGCGAGGTTAGCCCCCAAGCTGAAATCTGATTGAGCGCGAGCACGGCAAACGTCAACGCGGGCGCCAGCAGGAGAGCGCCGCGCCAGTCGAACCTTTGGTCCGGATTCTGCCGTGCTGTGACTGGAAGCACACACCAGCTGGCGACGACGGCAAGCAGCCCGAAGGGAACATTGATCCAGAACACCCAGGGCCAACCCAATGTCCCCAACAGCAGGCCGCCGATAACCGGGCCGGCGCTGACTCCGACAGCCTGCGCGCCCGCGTACACGCCGAGCGCCCGCGCGCGCAGGCTTTTGTCTGTGGACGTGACGACAAGCGCCATGCTGTTGGCCCCAAGCATCGCCCCGCCGAAGCCTTGCAGGAACCGAAAGGCGATCAGCGTGGGGAGATCCGGCGCAAAGCCGCAGAGCGCACTGGCTCCCGTGAACACGATGAAGCCGATGATGTAGAGCAGTTTCCTGCCGAAGATCTGACAGAGCTGAGCGAAGATCGGCATGAACGCTGCGACGCCGAGCAGATAGGCGAGCGCGACCCAGCTCACGCTCTCAAGCGTGGAGTCGAATACGCGTCCCAGGGTCGGCAACGCGAGCTGCACGATGCTCGCGTCAACCTGGCCCATGAACCCGCCGATGCAGGTCACGCCGACGATCAGCCAGGGATACGAGCGCCAGCGCGTGAAGAGCGCGAATGGGGGCGGCTCCGCCCCATGGCGGATAAGATCGCTCACGCGAAACGCAGGCGCAGAGACCAAATCTTCGGCGCTCATTCGACCCCCGCCCTATTCCCCAATCGGCAGCGGCTCTATGGATGACAGACCCATGTAAAAATCAAGCGCTTAGCGCCGGAAGCCACACGCGCGGACACCGGCTCGGGCCCGGATGTCGAAATCGCCTGCCCTCGACCGTCTATCTGCTGACGGCGTCTTCGCAAGGTCGACCCAACACGCCATCGAAGGGGAGGCGAACCTCATGACGACCGATCTTTGGTATCTCGCGTGCACGGCCATGCTGACGGCGGCGCTCTGGATTCCGTATATCGCCTGTCAGGTGATGACGAACGGGCCCCTGTCGGGGGAAAACTATGTCGACCCCGCGCCCCGTTCCGTGCCCCTTTGGGGCCAGCGGGCGCACCGCGCCTATCTCAACGCGGTCGAATGTTTCGCTCCGTTCGCCGCGCTCGTGATTGTCGCTCAAATCGCTGGAAAGGCGAATGGGATGACGGCCTTCTGGGCGATGAGCTTCTTCTGGCTGAGGCTCGCGCACGCCATCGTTTATTGGACGGCCATCCCTTATCTGAGAACCGTGCTGTTCACCTTGGGCTTCGTTTGCGTCGTGGGCATTTTTTGGGAGGTGATCAAGTAGGCTCGCCGACAAGCGGCGCGGACCCCCTCACCCCCAACCCCTCTCCCCGAGGGAGTGGGGGGTTCAGCGCTCTCGCATCGCCTTCGAGGCGACTTCGACCAGCGGCGAGAACAGATATTCGAGCATGCGCCGCGCGCCGGTCTTGAGCTCGACCGTCACCGCCATGCCGGAGGTCAACGGTTGGATCAGGCCGTCGACGGCGATCGTTTCGGCGTCAGGTTTCAGCACCACCGGGAACACCAAATTCTGCGTGCGCTCTCCGCCGGCAAAACCGGCTGCGTTCGAGACCCGCGTCGGGTCGCCCTCGATCGCGTTGGCGTCGGGCTCGGGGATCGCGTCCTTGGCGATGCGCGTGACGTGCGCTTTGATCGCGCCGTAGCGGGTGAAGGGGAAGGCGTCGATCTTGACCACCGCCTCCTGCCCGATTCTGACAAAACCGATGTCGCGATTGCGCACATAGGCCTGGATTTCGAGCCTCGAATCCTCGGGCACAACGCGCATGATCTCCTGGCCGCTCGTGACCACCTGGCCGGCGTTGGTGATGATCGACGCTTGCACCCGGCCCGCGATCGGCGCTCTCAGCGTCAGGTGATCGAGCTCAGCTTGAGCCTTGGCGAGGCGCTGCTCGATATCTTCCGCGTGCCGCTCGGCGTCCTCCAGTTTCTGGGCGTTCTCCGAGACAAAGTCCTCGACCGCCTTGTCGGAATTGCGGGCGATGACCTCGAGCCCAGCGGCGAGAGAAGCGAGATCCTGCTCCTGCTTCGCCTCCTGGGTGATTTGATATTGCAGGGTTTCGGTGGCGTCGATGACCGCGGCCCGCGCGCCCGCCTTCATTTCGACGAGCTTCGTGCGCATGGCGACGCGCTCCTGCAGGGTCGCGACGAGGTTTTTCTGGGTTGCGATGGTCTGCCTCAGCTTGTCGCCTTCGGCAGACTTTTGCGCGTGCTCGGCATCGAATGAGGCGACGTTCGCCGCCAATTGTCCGAGGTCGGCGGCAAGGACCTGGTTCTCGCGCTCGCGCAACGCCGGCGTTACGCTGTCCGGCCAATCGATTGTCGGGGGAGGATCGAAACGATGCGACCGCGCACTGAGGAGCGCGGTCTTGCGGCGCAGGATTTCCGCCCGCGCCGACGCAAGCTCCGCGCGCGCGCCTTCCGCGTCGGCCAGGGCCGACGAGCGGTCAAGCTCGACCAGCACATCGCCCGCCTGCACGAGCGAGCCGTTGCTGACGTTGATGGCCTCGACCTTACCCGTCTCCAGCGGCTCGACGACCTTCACCCGTCCCATCGGCTGGAACTTGCCTTGCGCGGCGGCGACGATGTCGACGCGGCCAAAATAGGCCCAGGCCAGCGCCACGACGACGAAGGCGCAGATGATCCATAAGAAAGCGACATGGACCGGAGACGGCGGCGTCTCCAGGATCTCGAGCGCGGGGGCGAGGAATTCCCGATCGCTGAGATTCGATTCCTGGCGCCTTGAACCGCGCCAGCGCGCGTGAGGCAGACAGCCTTGCGGAACGCGCCTTGTCGCCGGCGCCGCGGCGGGGATCAGGGTCACGCTGCGATCTCCGCCGGCTGGCTCTGAAGGCTCCAGAGATAGGCGTAGAGCCCGCCGGGCCGACGCAGGAGTTCGGCGTGCGAGCCGACCTCGACGATGCGGCCATCCGCCATGCCGACGATGCGGTCGCATCCCCGCACCGCAGCCAGGCGATGGGCGATGATGATGACGGTCCGATCCTTGACGATGCGGCGCATGTTGCGCTGAACGATGCGCTCGCTGTCGTAGTCGAGCGACGAGGTCGCCTCGTCGAAAATGAGAATGCGCGGATTGGTCGCGAGCGCGCGCGCGATCGCGATCCGCTGCCTTTGCCCGCCGGAAAGATTGGCGCCGCGCTCCTCGATCAATGTGTCATAGCCCTCCGGGAGCTTGTCGATGAACTCGTCGGCGCCGGCGAGCCGGGCGATCTCGATGACGCGCGCGCGCGGCATCGCCGGATTGGCGAAGGCGATGTTCTCATGGACGGTGCGGTTGAACAGGAGGTTCTCCTGCAAGACGACGCCGATGTGGCTCCGGAGCCACGCCGGATCGACATGGTTCAAGTCCGCGCCGTCGAGCAGCACCTGCCCCTCGTTCGGCAGATAAAGGCGCTGAACGAGCTTGGTCAGGGTCGATTTGCCGGAGCCTGACGCGCCGACAATTCCAATCGTCTCGCCCGGCCGGAGCTTAAGCGAAATGTCTTTCAGGACCTCAGGCGAGCCCGGACGATAGCGGAAGCCGACACGGCGAAATTCAATCGCGCCGCGCGGCGTCGGCGGCAGAAGGCGCGTCGACGACGAGGATTCGGGCGGCGTGTTCAGGATATCGCCCAGGCGCTCGATCGAGATCTGCACCTGCTGAAAATCCTGCCAGATCTGGGACAGGCGCAGAATCGGCTGCACTGCCTGCGAGGCGATCATGTTGAAGGCGACGAGCCCGCCTACGGTGAGCTCGCCGTCGATCACCGCCTTGGCGCCGAACAGAAGCAGCGCCGCTGTCGTCAGCTTGCTGATGTACTGAATGGCGAGTTGTCCGCCCGAGCCCAGCATCGCGGCGGCGAAGCTCGTCTTGACATAGGCTGCGAGCTTTTCCTCCCATTGCGCGCGCATGATCGGCTCGACCGCAGCAGCCTTCACCGTATTCACGCCGACGATCGTCTCGACTAGAAACTGCTGGCTCGCCGCGCCACGATTGAATTTCTCGTTGACCAGATCGCGTAAAGGGGGCCGCACGGAAAAGCCGATCACCACGTAAAACGGAATGCCGGCGAGGACGATCAGGGTGAGCGACCACGAATAGGCGAAGAGAACGCCGACGAACACGAAGGCGAACAGGAGGTCGAGCGCCGAGAACAAAGCCTGTCCGGTGAGGAAGCTGCGGATCGTCTCGAGTTCCCGCACCCGGGCGACCGTTTGCCCGGTCGACCGGGTCTCGAAATAGGAAATCGGCAGGCGGAGAAGATGCGCGAACAGGCGCTGGCCGAGTTCGACGTCGATCCGGTTTGTGGTGTGCGACAGCGCGTAGGTGCGCAAATATTGGAGCGCCGCGTCGAACATGCCGATGGCGACGAGGCCGCCGACGAGCACGAACAAAGTCTCATAACCGCGGTGGGTCAGCACCTTGTCGACCACCACCTGGAAGAACAGGGGCGTCGTAAGGGCGAAAATCTGCACGAACAGCGAGGCGGCGAGCACATGGCCGAGCGGACGGCGATAGCGCCAGATCGTGGGCAGGAACCAGCGCATGCCGAACTGGCGCGGATCGACGCCGGCGCCGCCGATCCGGCGAGCGACGAGAAGCGCCTGCCCGCCGATGTCGCGCGCAAGGTCTTCGAGCGCCGCTTCCTGGACCGCGTGACTGATCGGATCGACCAGCCGGCAGAGGCCGGACGGATTGCGGCCACCGAAGACCATGAAGGCGCCGCTGGCGATGCGGACGATCGCCGGCGTCGGCAAAGTCGCGAGCCGTTCTGGGGTGACCTTCTCGACCAGGCGAGCCCTCAGTCCGACGAGCTTGGCGGCGCGGATGAGATCGCCCTCTTTGGCCTCATGGGGGCTAAGCGCCAGCTCGCGCGCAAGTTGCACCGGGTCGGCGCCGATACGATAATAGGCCGCGATCCCGCATAGAGCGCGCAAGCCCCGGTCGAGCGGCGTCCCCTCGCTGGGAGGCGGCGCGGTCTCCATCATCTGAGCTCAAGCCTTTCTCATCCGGGTCTTGCCCGGCGCACGACGCTCCGCGCGCGGGCCCCGATGCTCGCTGGCGCCGCGGGCCTTAACCGTAACGAATAACCGTCCGTCAGCTGCAAGCTGAACCACGGGACAGACTTAGCAAATGCTTGAGGGGTGCTTCTTTCCGGGATCGCGGCGGCCAGCACTCGGCTTTGAGGCGCTTGGCCTCGATGCCCGCTGCGAGCAGCGGCGCTGAAGGACAACATCTCTGTTGACGCTGTTACCTTGAGGAACCAATAAAATCATGCGCGCGGCGGCTGGGCGGAACACAATTTCCGAATTCAATTGGGCGCCCCGCTCATGCGGCGAGGCCGGGAATTCGTTCATGAGAGAATGCTTTTGGACCGGCGGGCGATCGATCGGCAAAGAATACAGAATGAATTTATGAATGCGTTCCAGCTGCGAAGTTTCATCGGCTTTGAGTTTGTGCCGGGCGAGATTGGCGGCTGCGTCGAGCGAGGAACGGCTGAGGTCGAGGACTGGGAGATCCGCGAACTGGAACGCGCAAGCCATCATTTCGTACGGATCGGCGCCATCGCCTCGGCCCGAGGCGCCATGTTTGCGCAATGGATCGAGACGGGTCTCGATCATTTGCGCGCGGGCGCCATCCTGCTCGACCGGCGGGGGCGGATCGTGAGCATGAACGCGCGCGCCGCTTCGATCCGCGACCGGGTGTTTGCCATCCAGTCAGGCCAATTGTCGCCACGCGACACGGAAATGGCGAGCGCCTTCGGACGCATGCTGCAGGGGGTCAACGCCGCGGATCACGCGCACGAGATCGGCCCGGACGCAGCGGTTCGCCTCCATTGCGCAGACGGATCTTCGTTCCTTGCCCGCGCCGCGCCACTCGTCGGACCCGCGATCGATGTCTTCATGCGCGCGCGCATCCTGCTTTTGCTCACCCCGTTGCAATCGACCGGCTTCGAAAGCGTCGATCGCCTGCGCGGCCTGTTTGGCTTGACGCGCGCCGAAGCCCGTCTGGCTGGATGTCTGGCGGCCGGCGACGACCTCGCCTCAGCGGCGGTACGCCTAGGCGTGTCGCTAGGAACGCTGCGCGGCGCCCTCAAGGCGATCTTCCGAAAGACTGGCGCGAAACGTCAAGCCGAGCTTGTCGGGCTTCTGACCCGCATCGACATCTAGCAAGCGAATACAACCCGAGCGCGGCGTTTTCCTCCCATTTGGGAGGCGCGGCGCGCTGCGAGACGCACTCAACTCGCCCTTACCTAACGTCACTTGTGTTCGTCCCGAAATCAGCGCCGGCCTCCGCGGAACATCGAACATCGCGATCGGCGGCGAAAACCATTTGAGAGAAGCGCGATGAAAACCAAATTTTTTGATGATGACGATTGCAGCAGGGGTGTTCGGCCTATCAGGCGCCGCATATGCAGACATCGTAACGGTGACTTACACGGGGACGATGACCCTGGTCTCCAACGTTGGCGGGGTTCCCCCGGCGTCGGACGGAGACACCTCGTCGCGACCTACGTGTTCAATCTTGGCAACGCAACTGTCTCGGACGCAACGGACTCGGACATCGGCCCGGACGGCGGGTTTTATTCCGGACCCTACGGTTCGTTCGTCACCGTTTCGCTGACCGTCAATGGCGTGGCGGGTGTCTTGCCCGCCTTTACGACTGGCGAAATCCAAAGTGACGCCCTAGTCCCCAAATCGGGACCGTCCTCTTCTCGGAAGTCGCCGACAACGCTGGCAACCGACTTGACAGCGATGTGTCGAGCGACAACTTCTCTTGGAGCCTCGTTCCGCCTCTTACGGGCGTCTCCTACAATGCGTCTGCTGGCGAGGGCACTATCGAGCTCGAGACAGCCGCCGTGGCCCTCCTTCGCGCACGACCAGTGCGCCAGCGGCGTAACGACGTTCGAAAGCAAGAAGGGCGGCCCGAAAAGCCGCCCTCTCTCCTCATTCTGAAAGGCGTCGCCGAGCGGCGCCAGGCGGCCTTATCAAGCGGTGCGCCTACACCCCGTGCGTGACCAGCTTGACGTCGACATTGCCGCGCGTCGCGTGGCTATAGGGGCAGATCTTCTCGTGCGCCTCTTCCGCGAGCGACTGCAGCTCCGCCTGGGGCAAGCTCGTGTCGGTCACGTCAAGCACCACTGCGAGGCCAAAGCCGCCCTTTTCCCGAGGGCCGATGCTGACGGCGCATTTCACCGTCGCTTTCGACGCGTCCTTCTTGTGCTGCTTGGCGATGAAGTCGAGCGCGCCGCCGAAGCAGGCGGCGTAGCCGGCGGAGAACAAGTGCTCGGGCGTCCCGGTGTTCGGCTTGCCCGGCCCGCCCATCTCCTTCGGCACCGACAGATCGAGGCTAACCATCCCGTCATCGGATTGCGTGTGCCCGTTTCGGCCGCCCTGCGCGGTTCCATGAGCGGTATAGAGCGGCTTGATCGCGTCGGTCATGTGATAATCTCCTGATGACGATTTCGGGCCGGATAGGATCACGCCTTCATTCGCGAGGCAAATGCGTGCGCCGCCTCAGTCGCGGCCCGTCTCTCTTACAATCTCGGCCATGGCGCGCGAATCCTCGTCGCCCATGTCCTCAAGCCCGGCGACGACCCCGGCGCGGTCGGCGGCGTTGCGGTTCTGGCTCGTCTTCCATTTTCCCCTTATGTCGAGGATCTCGATCTCGAGGCCGACGATCGCCCGGCGCTGCATGGCGATGAAATCGGCCGGCGCGTCGCCAACCGCCCAAGGCTGCTCGCGCCGCGATTCGAGCGCCTGAGTGAGCTCCTCGATCTGCTGGGCGAGCCAGGCGTCATCCATCACCTTCGCCCGGCCCTTCGCCTGGACCATCGTGTAGTTCCAGGTTGGCACGACTTTGCCTGTCTCACGCTTGGTCTCGTACCAGGAGGGAGTGATATAATGATCATGGCCCTGGAACACGATGAGCGCGTCTGGCGATGCTTCAAGATCGTGCCATTGCGGGTTGGCGCGAGCCAGATGGACCTTCAGCGTGCCGAGCTTCGAGGCGGCCGGGTCGAGAACGAACGGAACCGAGCTGGCGGCCAGACCCTCGGCGCCGTTGGTGATGAGCAGCCCGAACACGCGCTCCTTCATCAGCGCGTGCAACGCCGGCAGATTCTCGTTTCGATGAAGCGGGGGTTCGTACAAGGCGGCCTCGTCGACCTAATGTGGGCGATGTCAAAGCGAATGTGAAGAGTGAGCGTCTTGGCGACGCTTCTAGAGCGCGAGATCGACCGTCGTCTTGACACGCTCCATACCGCTCCGGCCGCCGCCCCGTCTACTGTACAGGCGACCCAAAGCCGGATACCGTGGCGTAAATTTTAAGCTGCTTTTTTATACTTGCGAGACGCTCCGCAATGAGGCCCAGCGCCTTCTAGTGAGGGGGTTTATCTTGTTCAAAAATTCTTTCAGAATGGGCGCGTTGGCGCTCGGCGCGATCCTGGTTTCGTCGGCGGCGTCCGCCGTGACGATCGACACCTTCAATTTTACCTTTTCGACGGGGTGGATGCGTCGCAATCCTCCAGGCGCTCCGGTCGCAGACCCGGGTGCGTCGCTGGTCGGCTCATTCGTCGGCGTTGTGGAGCCTGATGCTTTGGGCACAATCGCTCTGGCCGATCTGACCTCGTTCGTGGCGTCATTCACGGATAGCGAGGAGTTCGGCATAGGCGGCGCCACTCTGCTTAAAGAACCACGCTCACTTTTATATCGTCATAATGTCTAACCGAAACAAAGTGGTTATTCCAAGCATAACCCAATAATTCACATAGTTCAAAGAATCCCTTATTTATTGCCTTAACGTATGTGTTCACCGTCCCCGACAAATATTCTTTATCAAATTTGTAGGCGTCGTTCCTAATTCGCTGAATGGACTCGTATTCCAGGGAGTGCGTACGAATGGCCGCGAAACTGACGTCGTGATTCCCAGAGCAAAATACAACGCTACGATCGGTTAGGCTCGTAGCTTTCATAGCTTGATCAAAGAATTCAAAGAACTTCAAATATACTTCTTCTTCGTCCGGATTTTGAACGATATCTCCATAAAAAACAATTAAAGCCGGTCGCGCTATCGTGTCTCCTTCGGTTAGATCTTTGAGAAACGCTCGCAGCACGGGACTTTGCTTGAAACTCCACTTCGTACTAAAATGAAGATCACTCAGATGCAGAATCCTAAGTACGTCAACCATTGAGATCCGCCGCTGATCCAGACCGATTCCAGATCTGAATCGCTAGTAGACCCGGCAATATACGGCAATTATCTCGCCGCGCCACTCCTGACTTTTTCTTCGCAGGCTCGTTCGCCGACACCCTCCGGCGTTGCCGCGCGGGAGGTGCGCACACGCTTCAGTTCATTTGCCTTGAGACCCGGCATAAAGCCTCGAGACCCGGCGTAAAATTGCAAAGCCGATCCGCCGGGCGCGGCGAGGCTGCTGGCTAGCCGCAGCGTCCGCCATCGATGTCCGGGCCGGGCCAATTCCTCGCAATACGCGCGAATTATTCGCCATTTTCAAGCGCCCGCTCTCCGTTTTTACTCTCCCCAAGAGCGGGCGCAGAACAGAAACTCGAGCCAAGCCGCCGCGCGCATCACTCGCTGAATAGAACTCGCCTGTGGGCAAGTTGCGCTTGGGTCGAATTGACCAGTTAGCGCACCCGCCCCCTCTTGTAGGGGCGGGCAGGGGTGGGGGGTCGCGCGGACCATCGAGATTATCGAATGCGCGCCATCGCTAGCTCATCGCGTAGGACGGCGCGACCCCCCTCCTCGGTCCTCCCCCACAAGGGGGGAGGAAGCGCGGCGGGACGATCCTCGCGTAAACTCAAGAGCAGAAGGCGCTACGCCGCCTTCGCCAGCCGCTGCTGCACCGTCGTCCTCAGCTTGTTCAGGTCGTGCGCGAACAGGCGGATGCCGTCGGACAGCTTCTCCGTCGCCATCTGGTCCTCGTTCAGCATCCAGCGGAAAGTCTTTTCGTCCATTGCCACCTTGGCTGGCGCTGGACCGGGCTTGGCCGGGTCGAGCTGCCGCTTGAGCTCGCCCTCCTCCTTCGACAGCGCCTCGAGCAGCTGAGGCGAGATGGTGAGCCGATCGCAGCCCGCCAGAGCCTCGATCTCGCCGGTGTTGCGGAACGAGGCGCCCATCACGACCGTCTTGATACCGTAGGTCTTGTAATAGGCGTAGATCGCGCGGACCGAGTTCACGCCGGGATCGGTTTCGGGAGTGTACGGGCCGCCGCCCGCCTTCACATGCCAATCCAGGATGCGTCCGACGAAAGGCGACAGAAGGAAAGCCTTTGCGTCTCCCGCCGCAATCGCCTGGGCCATCGAAAAAGCGAGCGTCATGTTGCAATCGATCCCCTCGGCCTGCAGGCGCTTGGCCGCTTGCACGCCTTCCCAGGTCGAGGCGAGCTTAATCAAGATATGCTCGTGGCCGATGCCCCGCTCTTTGTATAGTGCGATGAAGGACTTCGCTTTGGCGACCATGCCCTCCACGTCAAAGGACAGATCGGCGTCAACTTCGGTCGACACGCGGCCGGGAACGATCTTCGTCAGTTCGGAGCCGAAATTCACCGCGATCCGATCCGTCACCTCGCCGACTGAAGCCTTTTGTTTGCCCCCCCACGCAATCGCCTCATCGACAAGGCGCGCATAGGCCGGCATCTCCGCCGCCTTCAAAATCAGCGATGGGTTTGTCGTGGCGTCGGTCGGCTTGTAGGCGCGGATCGCCTCCATGTCGCCGGTGTCCGAGACGACGGTGGTCATAGTGCGCAATTGATCGAGCTTGCTGGTCATGGACGAGCCTCCTTCGGCAACTTCCCTTTACCCTTCCGGCGATTGTCGCGCCTCGGCGCGTCATACGCAAGCACGAACCCAAAGCGCGGCAGGAACCTAACGCATCCGAACCCGTTCTGGTCACAGTCACGTTATCGCCAAGGAGCGCGCCCATGCCAAACCGCAAGACACTGGAAGATTTGTTCTCAGAGACCCTCAAGGATATCTACTTCGCCGAGAAGCAGATTTTGCGGGCCTTGCCCAAAATGGCGAAGGAAGCCTCGTCGCCCGAACTCAAGCAGGCTTTCGAGACCCATCGCGACCAGACGGAAGGCCATGTGGAGCGCCTTAACGAGGTGTTCGAGCAACTGGGCCGGCCGGCGCGCGGCAAGACCTGCGAGGCGATCCTCGGCATTATCGACGAGGCTAAGGAAATCATGGAGGATTTCAAGGGCGCGGAGGCGCTCGACGCCGGCCTCGCCTCCTCAGCCCAGGCCGTCGAACATTATGAAATCGCCCGCTACGGCACGCTCAAGACCTGGGCTCAGGAGCTTGGGCACAACGACGCGGCGAAGCTTCTCGACCAGACGTTGCAGGAAGAGATCAAGACCGACCAGCTTCTCACCAAGATCGCGACATCGACGATCAACATGAAAGCGGCCTGAGCGCTTGCGCAAGCCAAGGCGGCCGGCGCCACGAGCGCTGGCCGCCGTCATTCTTTCCCAGTCGCGACGCCGATGAGAAACCGGGCGAGCGCGATGACCGGGGGCGTCAGCCCGACCCAGCACGCCAGCCCCCAGCCCCCTCGCGCGTAGGCCCACGCTCCGAGCGCCGAGCCTATCGCGCCGCCCACGAACGCCGTCTGGGTCCAATGCAAAAATGGCTCGACAGCCGAAGGGCCACTTCCAAACTTATTAGGGCCCAACTCCGACGCCACTCTGTATCGCCATGCCAATCGCTCCGGGGAACGGATAAGAGGCAAAGGGGGACGCGTGAAGGCAGTCGATCGCCGTCAATTCATGGGCTCCGCCGCGGCATTCGCCGGTGTTGGCTTGCGGCCACAACGCGCCGCCGCGCGTGACGCCTTTTCGGGTTACGACGGCATCGGCCAGGCGCAGCTTGTCCGTTCGAAGCAGGCGACGGCGCTTGAACTCGTCGACGCCGCGATCGCGCGCATTGAGGCGGCCAATCCGAAACTCAACGCCGTCGTATGGGAAATGTTCGAGCGCGCCCGCACCCGTGCCAAAGGGGCGCTCCCTGCGAGCCCGCTCACGGGCGCGCCCTATCTCATCAAGGACCTGAACAACGTCGCCGGCGAGCGCACCACGTGGGGCTCGCGCTTCAGCGCCGAGACGCCTGCCATAGCCAACGACCCGATGCCGCAGAAGGCCCTCGACGCGGGACTAGTCATCGTCGGCAAGACGAACACGCCTGAATTCGGGCTGCTGCCGACGACCGAGAGCCTTCGCCTGGGACCTTGCCACAACCCCTGGAACCTCGACTGTTCGCCCGGCGGCTCATCGGGCGGCGCGGCAGCGGCGGTGGCGGCGGGCCTCGCGCCCGCGGCGCATGCCTCGGATGGCGGCGGCTCCATCCGTATCCCATCGTCCTGCTGCGGCGTGTTCGGCCTGAAGCCGTCGCGCTCGAGGATGAATTTGGGGCTGGAAAACACGGTGCTGGGCGGCGCCGTGACGGAGAATTGCGTCAGCCGCACGGTGCGCGATAACGCCATGCTGTTCTCGCTGACAGAAGATACGGGCGGCTTTGCGCGGTTCAAGCCCATCGGCTTCGTCGCAGGACCTGCGAAGCGGGGGTTCAGAATTGCTTTCACCACGACCAGCTGTAATGGCCTGGAGCCGCATCCCGACGTGAAAGCGGCCGTGGAAGCCAGCGCCAAGCTCTGCGAGAGCCTGGGGCACACGATCGTGCCGGCGCAAAATCGCGTGAACGGTGAGGCTTTCTATGAGGCTTTCCTGGTCGTGTGGTCGTCGCTGCCCGCGATGCTCGTGCACCGGGCGAAGAGCAAGAATGTCAACCCCGAAAACCTTTTCGAACCGTATACGCTCGAGCTGGCCGATTACGCCATGAAGCTGCCGCCAGATGCGCTGCCCAAGGCGTGGGCGGTGTTCAAGGAGACCGAGGCGCAGGTCGACGCGTTCATGGCCAACTACGACGCTTGGCTCACGCCGGTGCTGGCGTTGCCGCCGGGCAGGTTGGGCGAGCTCGCGCCGACACTCGACCTCAAAACGCTCACTGAGCGCCGGATGCACTACGTGGTCTATACGCAGATCCACAATGTCGCCGGAACGCCCGCCATGTCGGCGCCGCTCGGCATGAGCCGGGACGGACTTCCCATCGGCAGCCAATTCGCCGCCGCCAAGGGACGCGAGGACCTACTCTACGCACTCGCTTATGAGCTGGAGGCCGCGCAACCCTGGACGACGCGCACGCCGAACGTTTGGGTGGGATGACGCCAGCGAGTTCTGTCTTAGAGCCTGACTCAAAAGCCTACGCGCGAGCAAGGCGTCTGATGGCGAATTGGATGGCGGCCAAGGTTATGAAGGCGGCGAGCGTTTCGGCGAGGTTCTCGTAGTCCTTGGCCAGACGGCGGTTGCGGCCGAACCAGGAGAAGGTTCGCTCGACCACCCATCGACGGGGCAGCACGACGAAGCCTGTCATGTCATCCGAACGCTTGACGATTTCGAGCCGGAGTCCCGGCAATCTGGCGACGGCGTCTTTGACCTGACGGGCGTTGTAACCGGCGTCGGCCCAGACGAGCTCCAACCATGGGAAGCGCTGGCGGATCTTGTCGAGAACCAGCGCCGCGCCGTCACGGTCTTGCATGCCGGCGGAGTGGACGATCACCCGCAGCGGCAGGCCTTCGACGTCGACGAGGGCGTGCACTTTGCGGCTCTTCGCCTTCTTGCCGGCGTCATAACCACTGCGTCCTTTTCACTCCGGCTCGCGGCTCCCCCTTTTCCGCCGCTTTCAGCGACTGGCTGTCGAGGATCGCGGCGGTCGGGCTGGCCTCGTGGCCGAGCGCTTCGCGCAGCGCCATGTGGAGCTCTTCCCAAATGCGCTCCCACACGCCGTCGCGCTGGAACTGGCGGAAGATGTTGTAGACCGTGGAACGCGGAGGAAATGCGCCGCGCGGCAGATACCGCCAGGGACAGCGGGTGCGCAGAAGATAGAAGATCGCATTCATCGCCGCGCGCATGTCGGTCTTGCGCGGCCGTGCGCGCGGCTTCGCCGCCGGGATCAACGGTTCAAGGCGCTCCCACTGCGCATCAGTGAAATCGCTCGGCAGACCTCGCCCAGACTGTTTGTAAATCTCCCTGTGCGCCTGCGTCCACATCGCAAATCAAAGCCTCCGAGCCATCTCGGAGGCGGTAAATCACGCACTAACAAGCGCCCGACGAACGCCGTCGAGAGATAGATGCCGTTGAGCCGCCCGCGCGCTTCTGGGGCGATCGCAAAAATGGCCCGATAGCCGAAGATGAGATTGGCCTGCACCCCGAAGTCGACCGCAATGGCCACAGCGATCATAAGCGACAAACCGACCACCGATCCCTGGCGGACAAAGATCGACCCGAGCAACGCAAGCACAACGAGCGCGATCGCGGCGCCGGTGGCCGGCGGGCCCCAGCCGCGATCGGCGACCCGCCCCGCTATCGGCGCGGCGATGGCTCCGGAAACGCCGGCAAGCGCGAACAGCGCGATGCCATTCTGCGTCAGGCCATAGTCCGGCCCGGCCAGCAGCAAGGGCGTCGTCGTCCAGAACAGGCTGAAGGCGAAAAAGAGGCATCCCTGAATGAAGGCGCGCCGGCGCAGGATCGGCGTGCCCCTGACCAGACGGACCATCGAGCCCATGAGTTCGCCGTAAGTCATTTGGGTTCGCGGCACGCGGGTCGGCAAGAAACGCGAAAGCGCGGCGGCCAGCATCACCATCCCCGCGGCCGAAAGCCCGAACACCACGCGCCACGATGATTGCGCGGCGATGAAGCTCGAAACGGGGCGCGCCAGCATGATGCCGATCATGAGCCCGCTCGACACCGTTCCAACAACACGCCCGCGTGTCGCATCCGGCGCCAGATGGGCCGCGAGCGGGATCAGGATTTGCACCGCGACCGAGCCCAGGCCGATCACGGCGGCGCAGATGAGAAAGACGCCCGCGGACGGAGCGAAGGCAGCGCAGGCAAGCGCAACCGCGCTCAGCGTTACCGATATCAAAACGAGCCTGCGGTTCTCGACCAGATCGCCGAGCGGCACGACGAAAAAAAGGCCGACGCCGTAGCCGATCTGCGACATTGTCACGATGAGGCCCGCCGCTCCGGCAGCAAGCCCAAGCGATCGAGCGATCTCCGCGATCAGCGGCTGCGCATAATAAATATTGGCGACGAGGAGGCCGCAGGCGGCGGCCAAGGTCAGGATGGCGCCGGACGATACATCCGGCGGACGAGGCGGCCCGCGCAGCGACGGCGCCGGGGTCGGCTCAGAGACGGCCTCCGCAATCTTCACCCGATCCACCGACAACCCCCGTTCTCAAATAGGATAGCCCTCCCTTGAATGATTGGCGCGCCAACCGCCTTGGCCGGCGGAATTCCCGCGATCAGCGCCATAAGGACTCGGGCGACCCCTCCATGCGAAATCACAAACGCGTGTTCGCGCAAGGTCTCGAGCCACGGACGCAGGCGGTCCGCGAGCATGGCGTAGCTTTCTCCGCCCTCGGGCGCAAAGGCCCACGGGTCCTTGCGCCGCGCCCGTAAGGCTTTGGCGTCCTTGACTTCAATCTCCGGCCAGGTCAGCCCTTCCCAGACGCCGAAACTGAGCTCTTTCAGGACCGGGTCGAGGCGATAGCGCCCCGGCGCCAGGCCCATTGCGTCGCGCGCGATCTCCATCGTCTCCCGCGCGCGCTTAAGGGGCGACGCGAAAAAGGCCTGGGCCTCATCAAGCCGGTCGATCTCGCGTCCGACTAGGCGCCGCAGCGTTCCGCCGATCGCGCGCGCCTGCTCGCGCCCACGCGCGTTGAGAGGAATGTCGAGCTGTCCCTGCAGACGGTTCTCGGCGTTATAGGCCGTCTCGCCGTGGCGCACGAAAATGAGGCGATGCGGAAATTCCGGCACGCGGAGACAGTCCCCCTCGAACAATTCGGCTGGCGGGTTTGAGCGCGCTCAGCGATCGAGCGCCAGCGGCCGGAATCCCCATTGCTTGGCCAGCGCCCGGCATTCGCTGACCGTTCCCACGCCGGCCGTTGTCGACACCGCGCGCATGCATGCGGCGGCGCATGCATGCCCGAGTTCAAGACACTCAACCATTGGCCATTGCTCATGCAGCCCATAAAGCAGGCCGGCGGCGAAGGCGTCGCCCGCGCCGTTCGCGCCGACAATAGCGCTGGCGGGCACGAGCGACCGAGCCCAGCACGGAGCCGCGACCCGTCGCGCGCGCCGACAATCGCCCCTTCGGGAAAGTGAGCCGCAGCCCAACGCATCGAGCCGAGCGCGAGCACATCGTCAATCGCCCGCGCGACCGCGGCCGGGTCAGTCGAGCCGTCGGGCCGCCGCGTCTCGCGTCCCGCCAGCGCGCCGATCTCGTAATCGTTGACGATGAGGCAATCGAGATGCGGCAGGCACGGCCGGCCGAGTTCGGCGAGCCGCTCGGCCCGCGTGGTCATCAATTCGAGATTGGCGCTGAGGCCGACGGCGCGAGCCTTGCGCAGCACGGCGACCCAGCCATTGGCGTCGCCACGCCACGGCCGGTCCATCGCCTGGTGCGCGCCTGGCAATCCAAGATGCAGAATTTTCGCGTCGGTCGACGAGAAATCGAAGTCATCGGGCGTCATCTCGGCCGCTACGCCCTGATGGTAGAAGTGGGTGCGCCGGCCGTTGGAGGCGACATTGAAGGCGTCGACGCTCATCGTCGCGGCTCCGGACACAGCCCGAAGCGCGGTGCGGTCGACGCCACGGGCGTCGCATTCCGCGAACAGAAAGCGCCCGAGATCGTCATCGCCGACGAGTCCCATCGCCTCGACCGGAAGTTCGGGATCGAGGCGCTTGAGGTCGAGCGCCATGTTCGACCCAGAGCCGCCGTTTTGGCGATCGATCGCCAGAACTTCGTTGGAGGTGTCCTCATCGGGCCAGCGTGCGATCGACTTGTTGAAGTCGACGCACCAGGTGCCGGCCGACAGCACGCCGCGCCGTTCGCTCATCGGTCAGCCCGGCTTGAGGACGGCTTCTGTGATCGCGCTGTCGAGCGCGATCTCGCGCGCCGGCTTCAAACCCTGCTTCTCGAGCGCCGCGTGGTAGTCCTTGACCGCCTCGAGCGGGGTCATGGCGCCGTCGGCGACCGCGCGCATGAGGCGCACGACGTCGAGCGGGGATTCGGCGAGGTTGATCTTGCGGCCGAACAGCGCGACGCGCGCGCCATATTTCTCCGCCTGATGGATGAGCTCGAAACAATCGCGGGTCGTGCCGGCTCCGCCGCCCAACACCCCAACCACGAGGCCAGGGTCGAACGACGCCAGCTCCTCCAGCGCTCTCGGTCCATTATAGGCGATCTTGAGAAATTTCGGCCGCTCCGCCTCGGTGAGGCCGGCGAGGCAGCGGACGATCGCATCGTTGACGAACTGAGGCATGGTCTCCGGCGTCAGGCCGCGCTCGACATTCGGATTGAACACCTCGAGGAAATAAGAGAAGCCATTGGCTTCGGCGTCGTCACGAAAATCCGTGAACGCCTCGAGCGAGGCATGGTCGGCCTCGATATCGTTGGTGAAGGTGATCGAATAGAGCCCAAGGTCGGTCAGCGGCTTCACATGGCTGAGCGACGCGGTGCGGAACGGCCGCGACGGCTGGTTATGAAAAGAGGCTCCGCGATGGCGCCAGACGTCGGTCGTGTCATTGGCGCGGATCACCGGCTTGACCCCCGTTCCGGCGAAGACGTCGCGCTTGACGAGGCTTTCCAGATTCGAGACCGAGGTCAGCATGATGTCGACGACGTCCTGCTTGACGATCTTCTCGACCGAATGGAGGAACTCGGCGCGCGTCTTGAAACGCCCCTCGCCGCGCCCCGGTCCAACCGCATGCAGGCCCGGCCCCATATCGGGGTCCTTGGCGTCCGCGATGATGAAATCCGAACGCCGATAGGCGCCGCTGTGAATGCGCGCGAGCTTGTCGTCGAGCCGAACCATGAACGCCTCTCCAGTTTCGGCGCCCGGTCTACAGCGCGCTCCTTACGCATGGCAACTGGCTTGAGCCGCTGGCGCTCCTCGCCGGTTGCCGCTAGCTTGCGGCCGCCAGCGGGGGTCCGCTTTTGCGGGTGGAGTGTCGATGGCCAGAAATTTACGCAACCCGCGCAACGCCCGGACCGTCCGGGGCTGGCTGATCGCCGCGGCTGGATTGGCGTCTTGTCTCGCGAGCGCCGCCGGGCCCGCGTGCGCCGCGGATGACGATCCCTATGCACGGCCCGAAGCCTGGCTCTGCCGGCCGGGCGCGTCCGACCTCTGCGCCGCGCCCGTGGTCGCCGCGGTCGTGCAAGGCGACGGCTCGCGCGCAACCCGGGTTTTCAAGCCCAATCCCGCAGCGCCGATCGACTGCTTCTATGTCTATCCGACCGTTTCCGAAGATCCGGCCGGCAACAGCGGCATGACGAGCGGACCCGGTGAGCAGCGGGCGGTCGCGCAGCAGTTCGCGGCCTTCGCCTCGGTCTGCCGGCCGTTCGCGCCAATCTACCGGCAGGTGACGATCGCGGGCGTCGAGGCCGTGCTCCGGCGCGAGCCGCTCCCGGTGGATTTCAAGCTTCCGTATGAGGATGTGCGGGCGGCGTGG
The DNA here is from genome assembly GCA_963707355.1 of uncultured Alphaproteobacteria bacterium. GTDB lineage: Bacteria > Pseudomonadota > Alphaproteobacteria > Rhizobiales > Beijerinckiaceae > Roseiarcus. The sequence continues at coordinate 26,820 of CAVPPX010000013.1, forward strand.
CGTTACTACCTCGCGCATGACAACGGGGGCCGGCCGGTCGTGCTGATCGGCCATTCGCAGGGCGCGCGAATCCTGGCGCGGCTCATCGCCCATGAGATCGAGGGTAAGCCCGAGCAGCGCCTTCTCGCCGGCGCCCTCATCCTCGGGTTCGACGTCGAGGTCCCGGAAGGCAAGGACGTCGGCGGGACGTTCAAGACGATCCCGCTCTGCCGCGCGGCGGGGCAGAGCGGCTGCGTCGTCGCCTACGAGACCTTCCCCGCGACTGCGCTGCCGCCTGACGATTCTCGTTTCACCCATGCCGAAACGCCCGGCATGGAGATCGCTTGCACCGATCCCGCCGCGCTTGCCGGGGCTAAGCTCGATCCCATTCTCGCGACCCAGACGAACCTGCTTGGCAAGCCTCCGCTCGATCCAGGCTGGGCGGCGTTCGTCAAGCCGCTCGACACGCCCTTCGTATCGTTGCCCGGAATCGCCTCCGGCCATTGCGTCAAGGGGACGAACACTTCTTATCTTTCGGTCTCGATCAACGCGCCGACGGCGACTGGCGTCTGGCCGGCGACCCTCCCCGGCGACCTGGTCGTTGACGGGCGGCTTCTCAAGAGCTGGGGTTGGCACCTGATCGACGTCAATATCGCCATGGGCAACCTCATCGACTTCGTCTCGACGTTGCGAAAGCCTGGGCCCTAAGCCCAAATTCGACGCCTGCGCCCCATGCGCCCATACTTTCCTACGGAAGAGCAAACTGATGCCTGAGTCGCAACGGCTTCGCATTCTCCTCATCGGCGCAAGCGGGGTGCTGGGGCGCGCGATCGTGGCCGAACTTTCGCCGCGCCATGACATCGTGTCCGCCGGATCGAAGTCGGGTGACATTCGCATCGACATCGCCAATCCCGCGAGCATCGTCGCGGGCCTGAAGGCGGCAGGGCCGCTGGACGCGGTTGCTTGCGCCGCCGGCGCCGTGAACTGGCATCCCCTTTCCGCGATCAAGCTTGCGGGGCTGGAAAAGTCTTCCTACGGATTGGGGCTGACCGATAAACTCATGGGCCAGGTCAACCTCGCTCTAGCCGCCCGCGAACATATCAACGACCACGGCTCGATCACGCTGATCGCCGGCGTGCTCTCGCGGACGCCTGTCGTTGCGGGTTCGTCCGCCAGCATGGTCAATGCGGCGATCGAGGCGTTCGCGATGGCGGCCGCGATCGAAATGCCGCTCGGCATCCGCATCAATGCGGTAAGCCCGACCGTGTTTGAGGAATCGATGGCGGACTTCGGGCCGTTCTTTCGCGGTCACGATCCCGTGCCGGTCGCCCGCGCCGCCCGGGCCTTCAGCCGCAGCATCGAAGGCTCTGAAAACGGCCAGACGTACCGCGTCGTCTGATCGCACCCGATGAACAAGGCGCTATTCGTCTACATTGCGCTCGCCGCGCTGACGCTTGTCGTCTTCGCGATCTGGCCCGAGATCGATCTGGCGGTCGCGCACACCTTCTACCACGGCGGCGGATTTTTCGGCCGCAACGACTTCGAGCGCTTTGGCCGCGATTTTTTTCGGGTGACGCCGTTCGTCGTGCTTGTTGTCTATGCCGCGTTGTGGCTCGCCAAGCATCGGGGCGCAGGGCTCCGCTGGGCGCCGAGCGGCCGAGCGGTGATCTTTCTCATCGCCACGATGATCATCGGGCCGGGCCTCATCGTCAACCTCGGCCTCAAGGATCATTGGCATCGTCCCCGCCCGATCCAGACCCAGGACTTCAACGGGCCGAGCCCTTTCACGCCCTGGTATGACGACAATGGCGGCTGCAAGAAGAACTGTTCGTTCGTCTCCGGCGAAGCGTCGACCGGCTTCTGGATGGTCGCGCCGGCGAGCGTGCTTCCTCCGCCCTGGCGTGCTCCCGCGATTCTCGCCGCCTTCGCCTTCGGCTTCGGCGCGAGCCTCTTGAGGCTCGCCTTCGGCGGCCACTACCTCAGCGACGTGCTGCTCGGCGGGCTTGTCACGCTCATCGTCATCGAGATCGTCCGCCGGGTGATTTGGCCTAAGGGCGTGTCCGAGCCGGACGCGCTCCGCGATCCGGGGCTCCATCCGGTGCGGCGCCGCGATGCGTCCAGGCGCGCCTCCCGGTGAGCCCACTCGGATTGACAATAAACGGACCGAAGAGTCTCCTGCTTCTCTTGGAGGAAACACCATGGCGGAGGCGCCAATCGTCGGCCGGCGGCGGTGGGGGATCGGGGTCCTTCTCGGCGCCGGCATTCTCATCAATTATTTCGACCGTGTGAACATCTCGGTCGCGGCGCCCCAGCTCCAGCAGGAGTTCGGCCTGACGCCTGCGGATCTGGGACTGCTGTTCAGCGCCTTCTTCTGGTCGTACGCAATTCTGCAGATCCCCGTGGGCATCGTGCTCGACCGGCTTGGGGTAACGACAGTGAGCCGCATTGGCGCGTTCCTGTGGGGTCTCGCTTCGGGCGCGGTCGCGTTCGCAACTGGCTTCGGCTCGATTTTCGCCGCGCGTGTGCTGCTCGGCGTTGCGGAGGCGCCAGCCTTTCCCGCCAACTCCAAGGCCACGGGCTATTGGTTCCCGCGCGGCGAGCGCGCCAGGGCGACCGCGATCTTCGACGCTGCGGCGAAATTCTCCAACGTCATTGGCGTTCCATTGGTGGCGGTCGCCGTCGTGACCTTCGGCTGGCGGTGGGGCTTTGGCCTCACCGCGATCCTAAGCTTCGTTTACTTTCTCGCCTACTGGTTCATCTATCGTGACCCGAGCGTCGACCCGAAGCTCAGCCGTGAGGAGCGCGACTACATCCGCAAGGGCGGCGCAACGCCCGAAGGCGAGTCCGAGGCGAGCCCCATCGGGATGCTGGGGTACCTGCTGCGCAATCGCAAGGTTTGGGGGCTCACCATTGGCTTCGCCGCTTACGGCTATTCGTTCTACCTCTTTCTTACCTGGCTGCCAGGCTACCTTGTCAGCGAGATGCACATGAGCATCATCAAGTCGGCGGGCTATTCGGCAATCCCATGGGCTTTTGCGACCATCTCCGATCTCGTCGTCGGCGGCTGGCTGATCGACCACCTGCTCGCGAAGGGCTACGATGACACGAAGACGCGCAAGGCGGTGCTGGTCGGCGGCATGGTTCTCGGCCTCGCCGTGTTTGGCGCGACCATGACGACAAGCCCGGTATGGGCGATATTCTGGATCACGATTGCGCTCAGCGGGCTTGCGGCGGCGGCCCCGGTCGGGTGGTCAATTCCATCGCTGATTGCTCCCAGGGGCGGCACAGGCACGATCGGCGGGGTTATGAACTTCTTCAACAATCTCATGGGCGCGATCGCCCCCGCGGTCACAGGGTTCGTTGTCGGCGCGACGAATTCCTTCTCGCTCGCGTTCCTGGTGGCGGGGATTGTGCTGCTCGTCGGCATCTTCTTCTTCGTCGTCGTGCTGGGGAAGATCGAACCGATCCCCGAGCCTGACGCGGGCGCGGCTGCGCCTGCGCCGGCGTGAGACAACCAATGAACGACGCGAAAAACGGAACCGCTTTGGTCGTCATGGGCGTGTCGGGCAGCGGCAAGACGACGGTGGCCGAGCGGCTCGCCAAGCAACTCGGCTGGCCGTTCATGGAAGGCGACCGGCTGCATCCTCCGGCCAATGTCGAGAAGATGCGGCAGGGAATCCCGCTGACCGACGCCGACCGCGGCCCCTGGCTCGATCGGATCGGGGAGGAGCTCAAAAGCTGGGCCGCCGCGGGCAAGTCGGGCGTCCTGACCTGCTCGGCGCTCAAGCGCGCCTACCGCGATCGCATTCGCTTGGCCCGGCCCGACGTTCGCTTCATCTACATAAAAGGCTCCGAGGCGTTGATCACGGCGCGGGTCGCTGCACGCCATCACGAATACATGCCGGCCTCGCTGCTGCGCAGCCAGTTCGACACACTGGAGGAGCCGACGCCGGACGAGCCGGGAGTCGTGACCGTCGACGCGGGCGGCTCAGCCGATGAGGAAGTCGCCGAGGTGATCGCGGCGCTTGGCCTTGCGGGCGGAAGGCAGCGCTAACCGGGGTTGCACGACCCGCGCGCCCCTCTATAAGTCGCGCCGACGTTTTCCGGGGGCCGATCGCCCTCAACCGTCATGGCCGGGCTTGTCCCGGCCATCCACGTGTCTCCGTTCGCGCGATCGCGGCGATCTTGGCTCGGCCGACGGACACGTTCCGTCCCGTCTATGAGGCGGCGCGGCGTGGATGGCCGGGGCAAGCCCGGCCATGACGGGGTCTTTTCGTTGAAGAAAGCCCTGCGAGCCATGCCGAGCCCCAAGAAGCCGCAAGTCAAGCGCGTCGTCCTCGCCTATTCGGGCGGGCTCGACACCTCAATCATCCTCAAGTGGCTGCAGACTGAGTATGGCGCGGAGGTCATCACCTTCACCGCCGACCTCGGCCAGGGCGAGGAGCTGGAGCCTGCGCGCAAGAAGGCGGAATTGCTCGGCGTCAAGCCCCAGAACATCTTCATCGAGGACCTGCGCGAGGAATTCGTGCGCGACTACGTGTTCCCGATGTTCCGCGCCAACGCCCTGTACGAGGGCCAATATCTGCTCGGCACCTCGATCGCGCGGCCGCTGATCGCCAAGCGGCTGGTCGAGATCGCCCATGAAACCGGCGCGGACGCGATTTCCCACGGCTCGACCGGCAAGGGCAACGACCAGGTGCGCTACGAATTGTCGGCCTATGCGCTCGATCCCGATATAAGGATCATCGCCCCCTGGCGCGAATGGGAGTTCGCCTCGCGCACCCACCTCCTCGCCTTTGCCGAGCAGCACCAGATCCCGATCGCCAAGGACAAGCGCGGCGACGCGCCGTTCTCGGTCGACGCCAACCTGCTGCACTGCTCCTCCGAGGGCAAGGTGCTCGAGGACCCGGCCGAGGAAACGCCGCACTACGTCTACTCGCGCACCGTTCATCCCGAGGACGCGCCTGACAAGCCGACCATTGTCGAGATCACGTTCGAGAACGGCGATCCCGTGGCGATCGACGGCAAGGCGATGAGCCCGGCGACCCTGCTCACCGCCTTGAACAAGCTTGGCCACGACAATGGCGTCGGCCGGCTCGACCTGGTCGAAAACCGTTTCGTCGGCATGAAGTCGCGCGGCATGTACGAGACGCCCGGCGGCACGATCCTGCTCGCCGCGCATCGCGCAATCGAGTTCGATCACCCTCGATCGCGGCGCCGCGCATCTCAAAGATGAGCTGATGCCCAAATACGCCGAGCTCATCTATAACGGCTTCTGGTTCTCGCCCGAGCGCGAGATGCTGCAGGTCCTCATCGACAAGAGCCAGGAGATGGTCGCGGGATCCGTGCGCCTCAAGCTCTACAAAGGGGGCGTCTATGTGATCGGTCGCGACAGTCCCTATTCGCTCTACGACCAGGACCTCGTCACTTTTGAAGAGGGCGCCGTCGCCTACGACCACCAGGACGCGGGCGGGTTCATCAAGCTCAATGCGCTGCGCTTGCGGACGCTGGCGAAGCGGAGGAAGAAGGCGGCGAAGGCGTAGAGCGCCACATGGTCAGTCCATCGACACGCCCTTCGCCTTGGCCGCGGCGGCGACGAATTTGTAGGTCTGGGAAAAGGCGTCCTTGAGCGGCTCGGCGGTCTCGGCGTCGGAAATTTCGGCAAACCGGGCGGCGATCGTCTCCGGCGTGCGCTCGCTCTCATCAAGGTAGATTCCGGGCGTCTCCCCGATATGGGTCACGGCAAAGACGCCGGCGCCCGCGCCGAGAATGACGCGCGAGGGCGCGTTCTCGCTCACGAGAAACAGCACGCCCGGCGTCACCGATTCCGGCGTCATAAGCTCCGCGGCGACCGGGGAGAGCAGACCCTCCGTCATCCCGGTGCGCGCGGTCGGCGCAAGCACGTTGACGCGGATGTCGTTCTTCGCGCCCTCGAGATGCAGCACGTTCATGAGCCCGATCATGGCCGCTTTCGCGGCGCCGTAGTTCGCCTGGCCGAAATTGCCGTAGATGCCGGACGCCGAGGACGTCAGCACGATGCGCCCATAGTTGCGCTCCCGCATGCCCGCCCAGACGGCCTTCGTGCAATTGGCCGAGCCCATCAGGTGCACGCGGATGACGAACTCGAAATCCGCCATCTCCATCTTGGCGAAGGTCTTGTCGCGCAGCACACCCGCGTTATTGACAAGGATGTCGACATGCCCCCACAGCCTTTCGGCGCGGGCAACCATCTCGGAGACTGCCGCGAAATCGGCGACGTCCGCGTTGTCCCCGATCGCTGTCCCGCCGCCGGCGCGAATCTCTTCGACAACTTTCATGGCATTGTCCAAGCCGACATCATTGACGACGACGTTCGCTCCGCGCGCCGCAAGTCCCAGAGCATGCGCACGTCCGAGACCGGAGCCAGCGCCGGTGACGATGGCCACTCTGCCTTCAAAGCCGATTGTCATGAGATTCCCCGTGCAGGCGCCTCACTCAGCCAGGCGCTGCTTCCCGGGTAGGTTAGTCCGAGCCATGCTCAGCTTACAATATCTCGCGGGCGCCTTAAGCCTGAACGATTAAGCCAAGTCAGATTGCGCTTCCCTCGGCCTTGGCGAGTATGCAGCCCGAAATCAGCCAATCGCCGTTCGGCCCGCGCCGAAAGCTGTAGAGCGCCGTCCAGACGACGTTGTCGTTGTCGACCAGAGTCGCCTCGAGGCTCGCCTCGTCGCCCGATTCCTTAAAGGCGCCAAAGTCGGCGCTGCGATGTCGGTAGACCGGGGCATAGTGGTCGCGAACCATCGCCATGAAGTGATCGGCGTCGCTGAACATGTCCTTGATCGTGGGGGCCGCGAGCGCGTACGCCGCCTCAGCATCGTCCCGCTGAAAGGCGTCGAATTGCCGCTCGACGATCGCGCGTGAGCTGACGGCGGTCAGATCCTCCGCTGACGCCGCCCCGGCCAACAGAATGATTGCGACCGCCCCCGCTCTGACCATTTTCATGATTTGCCGCATGATCGCCTCGGCCTCGAGCTATCCCAACCCTTATACGCGCGTCGCCGCACAATGGTTTCACTTGGGTTTCACTTGGGTTTCGCTTGGGTTTCACTTGGGCGGCAGGATCTGGGCGGGTTCATCAGACTTGAACGATCGTCAGGCTCTGATTGGTTGACGGCAGTCCAAATCTGTTCGCGCTTTGTTACACAGGCGTCACATTCGCGCGTCAAACACCGGTCAGGCGGGGAAATGCGTGACTCCGTCAACAATTCGCTCATGCGAAGCGGCGCCCCATGGCTCCAAGAACCGGAAGCGACCTGGAAGAAACCCGCGCCCTTCTCTCCGAGGTGAAAGCGCTGCGCGAGGACGTCGAGCTCAAGGGCGCCGAGCTGAGAAGCAGTTGGAGCGTCGACGCCGACAAGTCGAAGGTTCCGCCCCGCGTTCTCAATCTCTCCCACTACATCGCGCTGCGCGCACACGACCTGACCGACCTGCAATATCGGCTCGCGGCGCGAGGCCTTTCTTCGCTTGGCCGCAGCGAAAGCCACGTCGCGCAGGCGCTCGATGCGGTCATTGCGACCCTCAAGCGCCTGAGCGGCGAACCGAGCGCGCCTTATCCGGCGCCGATATTGGCGAGGAGGGACGCGGCGGAGCTGGAGACGGAGGCGGACCGGCTCTTCGGCAAACGGCAAAAAGCCGGCCCTCGCGCGCGGATCATGGCGACCTTGTCGCCGGAGGCGGGGGAACCGGAATTCGTCGACAATCTGGTCGCCGCCGGCATGGACTGCGCGCGCATCAATTGCGCCCACGACGACCCCCAAATGTGGGGGCGAATGATCGAGAACGTGCGAGGGGCGGCCGCGCGGCTCGAGCGTCCCTGCCGGGTTCTGATGGACATCGCCGGCCCGAAGTGCCGCATCCTCCGGGTGAAGGCGCCGCCGAAAACGCGCCTCCTGCGCGGCGACCGGATCGTCCTGATCGACGAACTGCGCGAGAAGACCAAGGAGCCGATCGCGTTCTCGCTCAATTTCCCCGAGCTCGTCGACCAGCTCACCGTCGGTTCTGAACTCTTCATCGACGACGGCAAGGCGGCGGCGCGAGTGGTCTCCAAATCGGCGGGCCGGGCCGAGCTCGAGGTCTACGCCGCGCGCGAGAAGGGCGTACGGCTGAAGCCAGGCAAGGGCGTCAATTTCCCCGCGACCGAACTCGACCTGCCGCCGCTGACCTCCAAGGACTTCCGCGACCTCGACTTCATCGCCGAGCATGCCGACCTGATCGGCTATTCATTCGTGCAGCGGGTCGACGACGTCGAGCTCCTGCAGGATCATCTGGTGGCGCGCGCGCCCAAGCGCGAGCCGCCGGGGTTGGTGCTGAAGATCGAGACGCCGCTTGCGGTGCGCAATCTGCCGCCGCTCGTCCTGCAATCGGTCGCGCACAATCCGACCGCGGTGATGATCGCGCGGGGCGACCTCGCGGTCGAGCTCGGCTTCGCCAGGCTGACCGAAATGCAGGAGGAAATCCTGTGGCTGTGCGAGGCGGCGCACACGCCCGTGATATGGGCGACGCAAGTCCTCGACAATTTTGTCCGCGACGGCGTGGCCAGCCGGGCCGAGATGACCGACGCGGCGATGGCTCAAGGCGCCGAATGCGTGATGCTCAACAAGGGGCCGTATCTCACCGAGGGCGTCGGTTTCCTGCGCGACGTGCTGACCCGCATGGATCGCCACCACGCCAAGAAATTCGCCCGCTTTCCTCCGCTCAAGCAATGGGCGTGACTGATCCGTTGACAAAAGGTCGCCTTTTGATTAGCTAACTTAGCTAATCAAACGGGTTTGAGCGACCATGCGAACGGTCACTATTCACGTCGCGAAGACGCAGCTTTCCCGGCTTATTGAGGCGGCGCTCGCGGGCGAGGAAGTCGTGATTGCGAAGGGCGACAAGCCCGTGGTCCGACTGGTCGCCATTCCTCAGGGACAATTCAAGCTCGGAATTGTCCCAGCCGGCGCTCTGGGAGATGGACCGGACTTTCTCGCGCCCATGGACGACGACGAACTCGGAGCCTGGGAGGGTCGCCGCTGACGGTCCTCTTGCTTGATACGCATGTCTGGGCCTGGTCCCTGACAAACGATCGCCGGATCACGGATCGCGCGCGCGGCGAGCTGACAAAGGCGCAGAGAATTCTCGTGAGCGCGGTCTCGTTTTTCGAAATCGCCCAGAAAGTGCGGCTCGGGAAATGGCCGGAAATGGCGCCGCACATCGATCGCCTTTCCGATCTCCTCGAGCGGCAGGGCGGAGTCGCAACCGCGCTCGAAGCCGAGGATAGTCTATTGGCCGGAATGATGGAATGGCCGCATCGGGACCCGTTCGATCGTCTCCTGGCCGCGTCGGCGGTTCGCCGCGGCATCGCGATCGTATCCGCCGATCCGGTTTTCGACGCAGTGGTCGCCCGACTTTGGTAGAGCGCCGCCCCAGGCCGCGCGCTAAGGGAACGCGCGGCCGGTTGCTGCTTACGCCTGATACAATTCGCCAAACTGCTCCCAGCTTTCTCCGTCGAACGAGGCGAGCGCCTCCTGGCGGATCGGACTGAAATTGTCGGGCGCGGTGTTGATCTTGATGCCCGGCAGCAGCATCGGCAGTTCCAGATCCTTCAGGCTGGCCGCCTGCTTCATGATGTTGGCGCGCGACAGGTCACTGCCGCATTGCTTGAGCACCTGGATCATCGTCGCGCCAAGCCCAAAGCCATAAACGGCGTTAGCGTCGATCAGGTCCTTCGGCGTCATGTATTTCTCGATGAAGGCCGAATATTCCTTGAAGCCAGCGTCGTCTTTCCACCGTGCGTCGGTCGGGTCCTTGCCGTAGACCCCGGTGATCACGCCTTTCGACTTCTCGAGGCCGGCCGGCTTCATGACGCTCGCGATCGATTGCGACACGTCGGTCATGTAGCGGACCGGCGTCCAGCCGACGTCGAACGTTTTACGGATCGCCTGGGCGGCGAATTTGGGCGTAGCGGCGATCAGCAGCACATCGGCGCCTGAACCTTGAAGCGTGACAATTTGCGAGTCCACCGTCGGCTCGGACGTCTCGTAGGAGGCTTCCTTGATGACCATGCCCGCGTGATCGGCGCCGAGGCCGTCCTTGAGCCCGATCAGATAGTCCTTGCCGAACCCGTCGTTCTGATAGAGCACCGCGATCTTGCCGTCGGCCTTGGTCTTCAGGATGTGCTTGGCGAAGATCTTCGCCTCGGTCTGATAGTTGGGCTGCCAGCCCATGGTCCAGGGGAAATGCGCTGGGTCGCTGAACGTGGCGGCGCCGGTGGCGACAAACAGCTGCGGCACCTTGTTGGCGTTGCAATACGGCCGGATCGCCAGGTTCGGCGGAGTGCCGAGCGTATTGAAGAGGAAAGCGACCTTCTCCTCTTCGACCAGGCGGCGCACCTGCTCGACCGTCTTGGGCGGGCTGTAGGCGTCGTCGAGGCTGATGAGATTGATCTTGCGACCACCGATGCCGCCCTGCTCGTTGATCATCTTGAAATAGGCGGCCTCGGTGCGGCCGATCACGCCGTAAGCCGAGGCGGGGCCGCTATAGGGCATGGTCTGCCCGATCTTGATCTCGCTGTCGGTGACGCCGGGCGCATTCTCCGCGCGGGCCGAACCGGCGCTGGCGGCGAAGGCCGCGGCGGCGGCGCTCGATTGTAGAAATGTCCGTCGAGTGATCATGGCGCTTCTCCCTTTCCTTCGTAGTTTGCGGCGACATTGACGCCGCCTTTTTCAACTTTCGTCTGCCGATACGGCGCGAACGCTCGCGCCGCCGCCCGCGCCGCGCCCGCTACGCCTGTCGGCATCGCGGCCATTACCAGAATGAGCAGCGCTCCGTAAATCGCGCCCGGCAGCGCCTTGGCGCCTTCGCCGAAACTCACGGTGAGCTGGTCGGCGATGTTGGGCACGAACTCGATGAACAAGGCTCCGAACAAAGCGCCGCCAAGGGAGCCAAGTCCGCCGACGACGATGCCGACGAGAAAGGCGAGCGACAGCGCAAGCCCGAAGCTCTCGGGCGAAACAAAGCCGACCGCGAGCGTGCTCAAGCCCCCCGCGACGCCGGCGTAGAGTGCGCTGACGCCAAAGCACGTCGTCTTGTAGAGCGCGGCGTTGACGCCCATCGCCTCGGCGGCGATCGGCTGATCGCGAATGGCGACCAGCGCCCGCCCGATACGCCCCCGCACGAGGTTGCGCGCAGCCCAATAGAGCGCCGCGGCGCAGGCGAGGCAAACGAGGTAGAGCCATTGGTCGGCGGTGAGCGCGATCCCGAACGGAACGCTCGGCTTCGCGAGCGTTAGCCCTTGCGAGCCGCCGGTGAGGGCGTCAAAGCCCTTGTAGCTCAGGATCTGCGGGGTTGCGACGGCGAGCGCGAAGGTGGCGAGGGCCAGATAAAGGCCGCCGAACCTGAGCGCGGGAAAGCCGAACAGAAAACCGGCGATGAAGCACACGACGCTGGCTAGCGGGATCGCCGCCCAGTACGGCCAGCCGAACTTCACCATCAGGATCGCCGCGCCATAGCTGCCGATGGCGAAGAACGCGCCGTGGCCGAGCGAGATCTGGCCGTTGAAGCCGGTCAGGAGATTGAGGCCGAGCAACGCGATCGCGAAGATGAGCACCTGCGCGCCCTGATAGATGTGGTAGCCCGAAGCGACGAACGGGAAAGCGAGCGCGAGGATGCCGACCGCGATGGCGACAAGGGCGTCGAGCGCGCTGTCGGCGTCGGCCATGGGGCTCACACCCTCGCCACGAGGCGGCGCCCGAACAGTCCGGACGGCCGCCAGACGAGCACGGCAATGATGATCGCAAGCGCCACCGAGAGCTTGACCTCGTCACCGACCAGATAGGCGCCGATGAGATTGCCGAGCACGCCGACCGCGACGCCGCCAAAGACGGCGCCGAACGGATTGTCGATGCCGCCCAGCACCGCGCCGGCGAAGGCGTAGAGCAGCACCCCGCCCATCATGTTGGGATCGAGATAGACGATCGGCGCCGCCATCATGCCGGCGACCGACCCGATCGCCGCCGCCAGGCCCCATCCGATCGCCAGCATCCATCCGACCCGAATGCCGACCAGCCGGCTCGACACCGGATTTTGCGCCGCGGCGCGCATCGCGAGGCCGAGCGGCGTGAGGCGGAAGAATGCGTAAACGAGCGCGAGAACGCACAAAGTCACAACAACAGCGCCCGCTTCATGCGCCGACATGTAGCCGGCGCCGAACCACGGGCGGCCGGTGAACGGGGAGTTGAACGAGGTCACCGAATAGCCGTAGAGCCATCCGGCGAGCGAATTGAAGATCAGGCTCAAGCCAATGAACACGATCACGGAGGCGAGAATGGGCGCGTTGGCGAACGGCCTGACAACCAGCCGCTCGATCACCACCCCGCCAATGAAAGAGGCGATGACGGTGGCGAAGAATGCGAACCAGTAAGGCTCGCCCAGGTCCATCAGCTTCCAGGCGAAATAGGTCGAGAACATCGCCATTTCGCCCTGGGCGAAATTGATCAGATGCGTCGCCTGGTAGATCATCACCAGCGCCAGCGCCATGATCGCGTAGACCCCGCCGAGCGCGAGACCGGACGCCAGTTGATGCAGGAACTCGCCCAAACGCTTCAGTGCTCCTTTCGCTAATAGCCGAGATAGGACCGGCGCACCGCATCGTCGGCGCGGATCATCTGCGAGGGGCCGCTGAGCGCCACCCGTCCGGTTTCGATCAGCACCGCGCGGTCGGCGAGATCGAGCGCGAGCGAGGCGTTCTGCTCGACGATCAGGAGGCTCAGGCCCTCGTAGCGATTGATCTCGCCGAGCGCGCGAAAGATTTCCGCCACCACCAGCGGCGCGAGGCCGAACGACGGCTCGTCGAGCATGAGCAGGCTCGGCCGCATGAGAAGCGCGCGCGCGATCGCCAGCATCTGCTGCTCGCCGCCCGACAGCGTTCCCGCCTGCTGGCGGCGCCGTTCGGCGAGGCGCGGGAACAGACGGAACATCCGATCGAAATCCGCGCGGACGCTTTGCCGGTCGGCGCGGACATAGGCGCCGAGGCGCAGGTTCTCCTCGACGGTGAGATCGACAAACGTGCCGCGCCCGTCAGGCACATGCGCTATTCCCAAACGCGCGATATCCTCGGTCGCCAGCGCGCCGATCGGGCGGCCGCGAAAGCGGATATCGCCGGTGCGGCGGATGAGCCCGCTCAGCGCCCGCAGGATCGTCGTCTTGCCAGCGCCGTTGGCGCCGAGCAACGCGGTCACGCCGCCGTCCTCGACCTCGAAATCGATTCCATGCAGCGCCCGCGCCGGGCCATACCAGGCCTCGAGGCCCTTCGCTTGCAGAATGGCCGAGCTCAATTCGCGCTCCCGAGATAGGCGCGCATCACCTCGGGGTGGCGCCTGACCTCTTCCGGCCTGCCGTTGGCGATCACCCGGCCGAAGTCGAGCACAACCACCTGGTCGCTGACCCGCATCACCAGATTCATGTGATGCTCGACCAGGAGCACGGAGACGCCGCGGCGGTCGCGGATGGCGCGGATTTCATCCGCCAGCCCATCGACTTCCGAGTGGTTGAGGCCGCCGGCCGGCTCGTCCAGCAGCAGCAGTTTCGGCCCTTTGGCGAGCGCGCGGGCAAGCTCCACCCGCTTGCGGATTCCGAACGGCAACGCGCCCGCCGGACGATCCGCAACCGCGTTGAGGCCGAATTCCTCGATCAGCGCGTCGGCGTGCTCGACGATCTTCGCTTCCTCGCGCCTCGCGAGCGGAAGGCTAAGCGCATTGGCGAGGAAGCCGCCGCGCGCCATCGCGTGCGCGCCGACACACACGTTCTCGCGCACGCTCATGGTCGAAAACAGCGCGACGTTCTGAAACGTCCGCGCGATGCCGAGAGAAGCAAGCTCATGCCTGGCGCAGCTCGAGATCGGCCGGCCATCGAACATGATCGACCCCGCGTGCGGATCGTAGAGACGCGAGATGCAATTGAAGAGCGTCGTCTTGCCGGCGCCGTTCGGACCAATCAGGCCGCAGATCGCGCCGCGGGGGACCTCGAAGGAGACATCATCGAGCGCGGTCACGCCGCCGAACCGGATCGTTACCCCGTCGACGTCCAACAGGGCGGGCGCCTGGAGGTCCGCACCGTTCTCCGCGACTCCGACTCGCGCCTCGGCCAGCTCCATGGAGTTTCCGTTCCCATCACGCCGGCTCGTCAAGGCCAGGCTACGGGCGCACTCTTGACGTTTCGACCTTCGCTTGTCACCTGCTTTGTTGTTAGGACTTTAGTCGAGGGCGCAGCACGCGGAGCGCTCACGCCCGGCGGGCGAGAAAGTCGAGCGCGCGGGCCTTGAACGCCTTGTCGCCGACCGCGAGATTGTGATCGCGGCCGGGAATGACAAGCTGCTCCGCCTGGGGCAATAACGCGACAAGCTTCGAAGGGTCGCCCGCAAGCGTATCGCGCTCGCCGACCGCAACCAAAGTCGGCTGGTTTATGCGCGCCGCCTCTTCCAGCGTCAGGCTCCTGCGGGAACCGCGAACGCAGGCGGCGAGCGCGGCCCGGTCGCTTCCCGTCTGCTCGGCGAAGCCGCGGAACAGGCGCTGCGTCGGATCGACGAGGCTGTCGAGCGACGGCGCCTCCAAGGCTTCGGCGATCGCCTCCGGCAACCCGCCGTCGCGCACCAGCCGATCGCCCAGGCCGCCGAGCACAAGCGAGCGCACGAGGCCCGGCTGGCCAAGCGCGAGGAAGCTCGCGATCCGCGCGCCCATCGAATAGCCCATCACGTCGGCGCGCCCGACGCCCAGATGCGCGAGCAGATTGGCGGCGTCGCGCGTCATCAGATCGAGGCGATAGTCGGCCGGAGCGTGGAGCTTTTCGCTTTGTCCGTGGCCGCGATTGTCGAACGCGATGACCCGGCGCCCGCCCCAGTCAGGGTCTCGACCCAGCGCGGACCCACCCAGTTCATGCGATGGTTGGAGGCGAAGCCATGAATGAGCAGGATCGGCTCGTTCAGGTCGCGACCCTGCGGCGTAACGTCGATGAAGGCGATGTCGACGCCAGCGAGATGAAAAGCGCCTGAGTCTCGGCGCCCCCACCGTGGTCTTCCTGCATGGGCGCTTCCTTGCTTCCATAGCGCCGTCACGCAAGCAGCGACTTGATTCGACCGGCGTCCTCCGGCGTCGCCGGATTGTAAACCACCATGGTGAGGTCCGTTCGTCCATCGACCGCGAACGCGGAATATTCGAAGGCGAGCAGACCGAGCACCGGGTGCCGGATATGCTTGACCGCCTCGCCATGGTGGCTGGGAACATCATTGTCGCGCCACATCGCCTTGAACTCGGGACTGAGGCGGCACAGTTCGTCGACGAGAGGCTCGACCTCGGCTGCGGCTCCGGCGCGGGCTGCGTCCACCCTGAACGCGCCCAACACGAAGCGCGCCACACTCGCCCAGTCGTATTGCGCAGCGCGGGCGCGCGGGTCGAGAAAGATGAAGCGCAAGATGTTGCGCTGTTCCGGCGGCAGCGATCCGTAGTCGACGAGCATCACAGTCGCAGCCCGGTTCCAGGCTACGACGTCGTATTTCGCATTTCTAATGAGCGCAGGGCTCGGGTCCAGCGCATCCAGCACGCGCTGCAGACGCGGCGTGGCGCCGTCGCTCTTGCGGTAGCGCGCTTCAGGCGGACGGCCGAGGCCGAGCAGGAAAAGATGCTCGCGCTCGACCTCGGTCAGCATGAGGGCGCGCGAGATCCGATTGAGCACGTCGGCCGAGGGCGCGCCGCCCCGGCCTTGTTCGAGCCAAGTGTACCAGGTCGGGCTGATATTCGCCCGCTGCGCCACTTCCTCGCGGCGCAGTCCAGGCGTACGGCGACGCTCTGCGGCAAAGCCGAGCGCGGCCGGATCGAGCTTCGTGCGCCGGTCTTTTAGATAGCCGCCGAGCCGGCTCTCGTTCGTAGCGGGGGGGTTCATCCTGTTAGCCATTATAATAGAATAAGATCACTACTTTACTACAATATCTCAAAAGCACAAGTTTGTCTCCAACCAAACGTGGAGACCCCTCATGCGCGTATTTGTCACCGGCGCAACAGGCTGGATCGGCTCGGCCGTCGTGAAGGATTTGCTGTCGTCAGGACATCAGGTCACGGGATTGACCACAACGACGGATGGAGCGCGCAAACTGCAGGCGCTCGGCGCCAAGGCGCGCGTGGGCAGGCTGCAAGATCATGCCCTGCTGCGCGAGGGCGCCGCCGAGTCGGACGGGGTGATCCACCTGGCCTTCATCCACGGGTTGTCGAACATGAGTTTGCCGACCCGCCTCCGACTGTTTGCCGGGGTCCTGAAAGGCGGGATCGTCCAGAGCTTTCTGAGAATCCTTGCGGAAACGGAGTCGGGCGCCATCCGGGCTTTGGGCGCCGGCCTTGAAAGCTCCAAGCGCCCTTTGGCCGTGGCGTCGGGAGTTCTCGCCCTGCCGCAGGGCAAGGTCTCGACCGAACGCGACAACCATGTGCCGACCGGTCCAAACAGGTCTTTCTCCGAGACGGCGGCTCTGGACCTGATTGCACGCGGCGTCCGTTCTTCAATCGTGCGGCTTCCACCGACCGTGCATGGCGCCGGGGAGCACGGTTTCATGTCCCGAATCATCGCCGCAGCACGCAAGAAAGGCGTTTCGCCCTATATTGGCGACGGCGCCAACCGATGGCCGGCGGTGCATGTGTCCGACGCCGCGCGCCTCTTTCGTCTCGCGCTTGAAAAAGGAGAAGCGGGCGCAAAATTCCACGGCGTCGATGACGTCGGCGTCCCCTTCCGCGAGATTGCCTCCCTGATCTCGACCAGGCTGAAGGTCCCACTCATCGGCATTCCTGCGGCGAAGGCCGGCAAGCATTTCGGAATTATCGGCAATTTCGTCGGTCTCGATAATCCGGCGTCCAGCGAATGGACCCGGAATGCGCTGGGCTGGCGACCCGAGCGTCCCGGCCTGCTTGCCGACATGGACGCTCATTATTTTGGCTCCGCCGGTCTGGCCGCCGCGGCGTAAGACGATTCCCAATCATCCGACAAACATAGAGGTTTGCTCATGCGTGTATTTGTCACTGGCGCGACCGGATTTATCGGCTCAGCCGTCGTCAAGGAATTGATCGCCGCGGGCCATCAGGTGATCGGCGTCTATCGCTCGGACGACAAGGCGCCGGCCCTGGCCGCTGCGGGGGCCGAGGTCTATCGCGGATCGATCGACGATCCAGACAGCCTGAAGGACGGCGCCGCCCGCTCGGACGGAATCATCCACCTCGCCTTCAACCACGATTTTTCGCAGTTCGCAGCCAATTGCGAAACCGATCGACGCGTCATCGAGGCGCTCGGCTCCGCTCTCGCGGGCTCCGACCGACCCTTGATCGTGACCTCCGGGACCGCGATCGCCAAAGTCGCGCCCGGTCAGCTGGCCACCGAGGACGCGCCCTCAATCAGCGCGAACGACTTCCCCCGCGCGGCGTCCGAGGAGGCGACAGCGGCCGCCGCCGCGGACGGGGTCAACACATCCGTCGTTCGCCTGCCCCAGGTTCACGACCCCGAGCGGCAGGGGCTTGTAACCTGGTGGATCGCAATCGCCCGCGAAAAGGGCTTGCTCGCCTATGTCGGTGAGGGGCGGAACCGTTGGGCCGCCGGGCACATATCCGACGTCGCTCGCCTCTACCGGCTGGCAATCGAAAGATCGGAGCGAGGCGCGATCTATAACGCAGTCGGGGAGGAAGGCGTGTCGGCGCGCGATATCGCGGAAACCATTGCGCGACGCCTGAAGCTGCCGGTCAAATCGATCACGCCCGAGGAGGCGGGAGGGTATTTCGGCTGGCTTGCCCATCTGGCCGCGCGCGACATGCCGGCCTCGAGCGCGCAAACGCAGAAGAAGCTCGGATGGCGGCCGACCGGACCGGGGCTGATCGCCGATCTCGAGCGCTTGCCGGTCTCCTGACGCTGAAAAGCTCACGCGCGACCAAGGAGGTTCGAGGTAGGCGGGCGATTTCCTCCCTTGTCGGCAGCGGCGAGGGCAGAGCGGCCAATCGAGAGCGGCCCCCTCCGGGTCTTTCGCGTCGGCGCCGGTTTGTGCGATAAGCCGGCTAGCGATTGAGCTGGGCAAGGAGGAAATCGATGATTCGGTCGAGTTTGGTCAAAAGCGCCTGCGTGGCGATCGCACTCTTAGGCTTTAGCGCGCCGCAGGCCGGCGCCATCGAATTGCAAGGTTCCAACCCGTCGGCGCAATTGAGCGAGGGCATGATCTCGAAAGCGTATATTGCGCACCGCGGCGCGACCGCAGTGGGGCCGCGCGGCGGCGTCTACCATCGCGGTGGAACCGCCGTCGGCGGCTATCGTGGTGGGGCCTACCGGGGCGGGGTCTATCATGGCGGCGTCTACCGTGGCGGCTACGGCTATCACGGCGGCGGCGTGTACCGCGGCGGATATGGCGGCTGGGCGCGGCCCGGCTGGTATCGCTGGGGACCGGGCGGCGCGATCGCGGCTGGCGCTGCGCTTGGCGTTCTCGCTACCGGCGCGGCCATCGCCTACGCGGGCCAGCCGCCCGCGCCAGGACTGTGCTGGTACTACACCGACCCCAGCTATCGGCAAGGATTCTGGGACGCCTGCCAGTAGACATTCGGGTCTTTTGCTCTCAACGCGCGTTGGCCGCCCGTTCGCGACCCAAGCGAGCGGGCGGCCAATTGCGTTGCGTGATGCGCGTGCGGCCATTGGAAAGCCGCCGCGGCTGACGTAGGGTATCGCGCAGGTCGAGCGACCGCGTCATGCGGATCCTGGAATCACCAATCCGCGAACGGGTCGCCGGCGAGGACAAGGGAGGAAAACCCATGCGTTGGACGCATCTGGCCAGAAACGCGTGTCTTGGCGTTTCGCTTCTCTGCCTCGGATTGCCGGAGGCCGAGGCCCTCGAAATCTTCGCTCCGCCTGGCGTTGCAACGCACATGGAAGACGGTTTCATCACCCAAGTGAGAGGGGGCCGCGGCGGCGGCGGAATGCATCGCGGCGGCGGCGGGCATCGCGGCGGGGGCATGCATCGCGGCGGCGGCATGCACCGCGGCGGCGGGGCGTATCGCGGTGGCGCCGCTTACCGTGGCGGGGCCCATCGCGGCGGCGCCTATCGTGGCGGGACGGCCTACCGTGGGGGCGCCTACCGAGGCGGGGCGTACCGAGGCGGGGCGGCCTACCGAGGCGGCGCTTATCGCGGAGGCGCGGCTTATCGCGGCGGCGTGTATCGCGGCGGCGCCTACCGTTATGGCGGTTGGACCCGTCCCGGATACGGCTGGGCGCCTGGCGGCGCCATCGCGGCTGGCGCCGCGCTCGGCTTCGTCAGCGCGGCGGCGGCGGCGTCCTGGGCCGGCGCCGCTCCGGGGCCGGGCCTCTGCTGGTACTACACCGACCCGAGCCGTCGGCAGGGCTTCTGGGACGCCTGCCAGTAAGCCGCCAGACCTGCGACCGGCTTAGTCGCTCTGCACGACGCCAGGATGGGCGGGTCTTGAGGTCGCGGGCGCCGTCCGAGCGCGCGTCCGACCGGAGTACGACTGCCCGGTCGGAGACCAGCGCGACCGCTGAGCGCTTCGCCCGATCCATTTGATCACCATGGAAGCTTCACGTCTCGAAGGATGGTCCAGCTCGTCGCCTCGTTTGCGCCTCCTGGAGCGTCCTTCGAGGCCCTTTGCCTCCGGCAAATGGCGCCTCAGGAAGAGGCCGGTGGAATGAGGCTTCCAACGTTGAGGGCCGGCTGGGCAGTTACGGCGGGACGGAAATCGCGCCGCATCGCTTTGAAAAGTCTCGAATTCGGGACCGGAAATCGCGCCCCGCGCCAACGCCTGCGCGCTCGTTGCGGCGAAAGGCTGGACAGCATCGCCGATCCCGCACAAGGTCGTTTCCTCGGCTTTCCTTCCGGCGCCTCGTCCATGATCCCCAACACGCCTCGTCCCTTCGACTTCGATCTCGGCGAGAGCGCCTCGATGATCCGTGACAGCGCCCGGACCTTCGCCGACAACGAGATCGCTCCGCGCGCAGCCCAAATCGACCGCGACAACGCGTTCCCGCGCGACCTGTGGCCGAGGATGGGGGAACTCGGCCTGCACGGGGTTACCGCGCCTGAGGAATATGGCGGGCTTGGCTTGGGCTACCTCGCGCATTGCGTCGCGATGGAGGAAGTGTCGCGCGCCTCGGGATCGGTGGGCTTATCGTACGGGGCGCATTCGAACCTGTGCGTCAACCAGATCGTGCGCAACGGCAATGACGAGCAGAAGGCGCGCTATCTCCCCAAGCTCATTTCCGGCGAGCATGTCGGGGCGCTTGCGATGTCGGAGCCGAATGCAGGCTCCGACGTGGTGTCGATGACCACCCGGGCGGCCCGCAAGGGCGACCGCTTCGTGCTCAATGGCTCGAAAATGTGGATCACCAACGGCCCCGTCGCCGAGACCTTCGTCATCTACGCCAAGACCGATCTTGCCGCCGGCTCGCGCGGCATCACCGCCTTCATCGTCGAGCGCGGCATGAAGGGCTTTTCGCAGGGGATGAAGCTCGACAAGCTCGGCATGCGCGGCTCCGACACCGCCGAGCTCATATTCACCGACTGCGAAGTGCCGGCGGAGAACGTGCTGGGCAGGGTCGGCAAGGGCGTCAACGTGCTGATGAGCGGCCTCGACTACGAGCGCGTGGTGCTGGCTGCCGGGCCGCTCGGCCTCATGCAGGCCGCGCTCGACGTCGTCCTTCCTTATGTCCATGAACGCAAGCAGTTTGGCCAGGCGATCGGGACGTTCCAGTTGGTGCAGGGCAAGCTCGCCGATATGTACGTAACTATGAATGCGGCGAAAGCTTACGTCTACGCCGTCGCCAAAGCCTGCGATCGCGGCCAGACGACCCGCGAGGACGCGGCGGGCGCGATCCTCTATGCCGCCGAGCGCGCGACCCAGGTCGCGCTCGACGCCATCCAAACCTTGGGCGGCAGCGGCTACACCAACGACTACCCGCTCGGGCGCCTGCTGCGCGACGCCAAGCTCTACGAGATCGGCGCTGGCACGAGCGAAATCCGCCGCATGCTGATCGGGCGCGAGCTGTTCGAAAAGAGCGCTTGAGCTAAGGGATGAGGGAAAGGTGGAGGTGTGTATATGAGGAAGGAGAGATGGGTGTAGAGGGAGAGTTAAATGAAGTGAGCTGGTGCGGGATTTAGAGGAGGGTGTGTGTACTATGTGGGTTGCTAATAGAGTGAGTGTATGCGTATATGCATTGATTGTGCGCGTGCTTTTGGTGGGATGATGGTATGGCTAGTAGAAATGTAAGTTAGACGATAGGTGGTAGTGTTGCTGAATATGAGCGGCTGGTTGAGCTGGTGGTTGTGGTGTGAATGTGTAAATGTGGCGTGTCAGTGCTTGCAGGTATTGCTGCTATATACTAACGACGTATCTGTGTGACGTGCAAGCATGTTTGGGTTTCATCTCGCTATCGCTGACGTACGCGACGCTTGGGCTGGCTATAATTAGGTATTGCGAATGGATCAACGCGTGAGGTGGATTGACGGTGGACTTCAAATGGATGCGCGCTGACATCTATCGTTTTTTTATAGGTGCTAGAGAGCGCTGCGTTGGATGAAATCGTCATTGCGAGGAGCGCAGCGACGAAGCAATCTAGAGAACATGGGGGCCTCTCGTCCTCTGGATTGCTTCGCTCGCAATGACGATCGTGGTTCGACTCAAATGCAACTCGCTCTAGTGGCGTGCTTCGGTCGATTCGGGCGAACCTCTCGTAAAAAGTTTCGCCACGGCGATCGCTACGCCGCGCTCGCTATTGAGCGTGCATATTTCGTAGAGCCGATCTCCAGCGACAAATCGACGCCATCCAAACCTTGGGCGGCAGCGGCTACACCAACGACTACCCGCTCGGGCGCCTTCTGCGCGACGCCAAGCTCTACGAGATCGGCGCTGGCACGAGCGAAATCCGCCGCATGCTGATCGGGCGCGAGCTGTTCGAAAAGAGCGCTTGAGCTAAGCGCGCGCTACGACGCCCGCAAACTGGCCCCGGTCTCGGAATCGAAGAGATGCATGTGCTCGGGGTCGAGAAGGAACGGTCTTTTTTCGCCGATGCGCAAATCGTCTGAAGCGCTCACTCTGGCGACAATCCTGTGCGGTCCGCTCGAAGCGTCGAGCAAAGTCTCATGCCCGAGATGTTGGAGGACGTCGATGGAAAGAAGCGGAGCGTCGTGCGAATCCATATCCCGTGGAACGGGACGCAACGCTTCCGGGCGCAAGCCGAGCACCACCTTGGGCTTTTGATATGCGGCCAGTTCTCCGCGCAGCCGGTCCGGAATCGCGATCGCAAAGCCGTTATCTGGATCGATCAGTTTCGAACCATCGATCGCGAGCTCCAGGAAATTCATCGCCGGCGAACCGATAAAGCCGGCGACAAAAGTGTTGGCGGGCTTGTTGTAAACCTCAAGCGGGGAAGCGGCCTGCTGAATGACGCCGTCTTTCATCACGACAACGGTGTCGCCCATGGTCATCGCTTCGGACTGGTCGTGCGTGACATAGACCGTCGTCACGCCGATCTCATGGTGCATCTTGGTGAGAAAGCTTCGCGCTTCGATCCGCAGCTTGGCGTCAAGGTTCGACAGCGGCTCGTCCATGAGGAAGACGCCGGGGCGCCGCACAAGCGCGCGAGCAAGCGCGACGCGTTGCCGCTGTCCGCCCGAAAGGGCCTTCGGCAGCCGGTCAAGCAACGCGTCAATTCGCAACCGATCGGCGACGCTGCGAACCTGCGTGTCGATTTCGCTTCTTCCCTGGCGCCTGATCCTCATGCCGAAGGCGATGTTCTCGAACACCGTCATATGAGGAAACAGCGCATAGGACTGGAAGACCATGGCGATGTCGCGGGCTTTCGGCGGCACGTCGGTCACGTCGCGGCCGCCAATCAGCAATTGACCGGCCGAAATGATCTCGAGCCCCGCGATCATGTTGAGGGTCGTCGTCTTGCCGCATCCGGACGGACCGACGAGCACCACAAACGAGCCGTCCGCTATTTCAAGATTGAGCTGCGGGATGACGACATGCGCGCCAAAACGCTTCTCGATGTCGATGAGGGAAACGTTGGCCACCAGCGCGCCTTTCCCTTCAGCCCTTGACCGAGCCGACGAAATTGCCGCTGGAAATCCATCGGTAGGCGAAGAGGAACAGGATCACGATTGGGATCTGCGAAATGACCAGACCCGCCGAGGGCAGATTGAACGCCGAAATGTAGCGGTCGCTGTTGAGCTTGAGCATGCCGACCGTGACCGGAAAAATCAATTCGCTATTGAGGAACACGAGGGCGAACACGAACTCCTTCCAGATCGCGATGAAGTTCAGCGTGTAGCCGACGACGATGCCTGGAACCGCGAGCGGCAGGATCACCCTGGTGAAGATCTGGAAGTCCGTCGCGCCTTCGATCTGCGCCGCCTTCTCGATGTCGCGGGGGATCGTTGTCATAAAACCGCGCAGGATCAGGATCTGGGAAGGCATGCCGTAAACGCCGTGAACGATGATCAGGCCAATGCGGGTGTCGAACAGATGCAGCCAGCGCAGGATGTCGTAGAGAGGGATGAGCACCGTCTGCTGGGGCAGCATCAGCCCCGTCAGCAGCAAGGCGAATATGTATCGCTTCCCCGGGGGCTCGAACCGGCTCAGCGCGAACGCCGGCACGAGAGCGAGCCCCACCGCCAGCGCCGAGCCGAGCGCGGCGTAAAGCAGGCTGTTTTGCATGAGCACGCCGAAATGCAGCCCCTGCCAAACCTTGACATAGGGTTCGAGGGTCGGCGCGATCGGCAGCGCAAAAGGTCCGTTCAGGAACTCGCTGTTCGGCTTGATCGAGGTGATCACCATGAGCGCCAGCGGGCCGATCCAGACAGCCGCGAGCAGGAGCGCAAGGGCCGTCGCGAAGATCTTCGGCGCCGCGTAGCGAAGGCGGATCAGGGTCCGGTTCGGATGGGTCGCGAGAGCGGGACTAGACATCGAAGGCGCCCTTGAACAGCTTGCCGAGAAGCAAAGCCGCGACCGCAACCGACAGCACGAGGATGGCGACGCTGACCGTCGCGCCATAACCGAAGCGAGAGTTCCAGAAGCTCTCGAGATAGACGAGATAGCCAAGGACGTTGGTGCGCCCGAACGGCGCTCCCTTCGTCATCACCGCGATGAGATCGAACGCCTTCAACAACTCGAAGAGGGTCAGCATCACGACCACCGCGGTCACCGGGCGCAGCTGCGGCAAGGCGACGCGCAGCATCATGCGCATGTGTCCCGCGCCCTCGATCCTCGCCGCGTCGAACGTCTCCTTGGGCACATCGCCGATCCCGGCGAAATAGAAGATCATCGGCAGTCCGGTAAACGCCCACCCGCCCACGACCGCGAGCGTGTAAATGGCGATGCGATAGTCGCCGAACCACTCACGGACCAGAAACCCGAGCCCCATCGCGCGCAAGACGGTGTCGAACGCGCCGAAAATCGGGTTCAGGATCAGGAGGAACATCAGTCCCACCGCGACGAGCGACATCGTCACCGGAAAAAATATCGCCGTTCGCAGCAGCGTAGGGAGATAGACCATGCGCGCACGCATCGCGTAGGCGATGAGAAATCCGAGAACGACCGGGAAGGCGAGCGAGACCGCGAGCCACTTCAGATTGTTTTCGACGGCGATGTAAAAATATTTGTCGCCGAGCATGTAGGAATAATTGGCGAATCCGACGAACTTCTTGACCGGCGTCATGCCGTTCCATTCGAAGAAGCTCAGATAGATCGTGTAGAGGATTGGATAGCCGATAAAGCAAAGGAAAAGGACGACCGGCAACACCAGGCCGAAAATTGTGACGAAGACGTGCTGGCGCGCGAAGGCGACGAAGGACGTTCGTTCGTCGCTCATTCGCGAAACCATTGCGACGCCCCCGTCGGGAAGCGCGGACGGCTTGCAAACAAGCCATCCTCGCTTTCCGCTGCAAATCTCTCACGCGCGCCTCCGCCTGAAGGATCGCGCCTCCTCACCGCTGCGGAACCATCCGGCTCCGGCCCAACGTAATCGGAACTCTGGAACTCCGAGCGTTGTAAGCAAGTTTGCGTTGGCGGACCAACGCAAGCTTGCTTGAATTCCTTTGATTTCGCAGGATTTTGAGCCGAAAACCGGCATCCACTTTTCGGCAATCCTGCTTAGATCTTGCCTCGCACGCGCTGAGCCTCGGTTTCCGTCGCCGCCATGGCCTCTTCAGGCGATATCGCTCCCGCGAGGGCGCCCTGCAGGCCATCGAGGAAGCGGTCCGAAATGGCGGGCGGCGTTCCGTGGTCGACATGCATGAACGTGTACGATCCCGCGTCGGACATCGCCTTGCCCAAACGCTGCTCCATCGGCGAAAGATGTGAGAGGTCCGTCGAGGCGTTCGAGGCGAACGGCTTGTCGATCTCGAGCTTCTTCGCCGAGGCTTCCGGCGAGACCATCCAGTTGACGAACTCGGCGGCGGCGTCCTTGTTCTTGCTCGCCGCATGGATCATCACGGTGTCCTCGTCGTAGATCGACATCACCGGCTTTCTGTCGCCCATCGCCGGGAAGGGGAACCAGTCGATCGGCTCGGCGCAGCATTGCGCCTTGTCTCCGCGGAAGCTGCCGAGAATGAACGATCCCTTGTACCAGTAGAGCGCCTTGCCCTGCGCCCAGGGAACCTGCGCCGGGGCGAAGTCGATCGAATTGAAGTTCTCGATGAACATGCCGTCGTCAGCCAGCTTCTTCATCATCGCGGTGATGTCGACGGCGCGAGGATCGGTCCAGGGGATCTTGTTGTCGATCAGGCCCTGATAGGCGTCGAGGCCGTATTTGTTGACCATCATCGCCGACCACATGAACTGCGCCGGCCACTTCTTCTGGTTGGACAGCATGAAGGGCGCAATGCCGGCCGCCTTGGCCTTGGCCGCGTTCGCCATCATCTCGTCCCAGGTCGTGGGAACTTTCAGGCCAAGCTTGTCGTGCAGGTCTTTCCGATACCAGACCACCGAGGCGCCGAGCTCGGTCGGAACGAAGTAGGGTTTGCCGTTGAACTGCGCCAGCGAAACGCTCGCCGTATTGAGCGACTTGTCCCAGCCATATTTCTTGTAATAGTCGGTGAGATCGGCGGCGAAACCGGCCTTGACGATCTCGCCCGCGCGACCGCCTTCCCACGAGTAGAAAATATCCGGAGGATCGCTCGAGCTGATTTCGATCGTCTGTTTCGTCTTATAGGTTTCGCCGTCCACGCTGGCGCCGGTCACATGGATGCGGCCGCCGTTTTTCTTGTTCCATTCGTCGATCAGGTAGTTGGCGTAGGTCTCCGACGTCGGCCATGCGGCGCGGTAGAAATAGTTGAGCTCGATCGGCGGCGCCGCGTGGACTGGGGTGAGGCCAATGGCGGTCGTCGCCGCGCCAGCGCCAACGAATGCGGTCGAGCGGAGAAAATTGCGTCGCGTCAGGCGGTCCATGGGCGTTGGCATTGCTGTTTCCTCCTTGAATTTGGCGTCGCGAATTTTTTGACCGCAGTCGAGCGAGCGCGGGTGAGAAGACGCTAAATTCACCCGGCGCCGCAACCGCTTCGCCGATCGCATTTAATTAAAGCTAGTTACTGTCATCCCGTCGGCGGGGGCTGTCAAGCAACGCCTTATCCCACCTCGAAAACCACGGTTTGGTCAGAAACGGCCACCGACCCGCGCCGTGATTTGCAGCGGGACAAACGCGGCATCGCTCTGCCTATCGGCGGCTGGTCAATTTCTAACCCGTTCTAACCGCATCTCACTGGGGCCATCACCGGAGATTGATTAGTGTCCATGCTGCGAAAAGTCACCAAGCAGCGCCTTTCGAGCGGAGGGCGCCAAGAAAATAATTCGCTCGCTCGCGATAGGGATCGAGCATGAACACGCCATCCGTGTTGCCTTTTCGGCCGAAAGCTGTGGCGCCTTGCGCGACGACGCCTCTTGCGCTGGAGGCCAGTGAGGAAGGCGTCTTCGGGCGACGCATGGCGGCTTACCTCAGCCCACGGGACAGGCACGCGGTGACCGCGAACACTCTGCGCAGTCCGCAGCTCGTCGCCACCAGTCTGCAGTGCGATTGGGGATTGTTTGGCCTTTCGGACCCAATTCCGTCAGAAAAAGCTTTCATCGTGTCGGTGCAACTCAAAGAGCTCCCGTTCCATGAACTGAGGCTGCGAGGAGCAACCGTCCAGACCGGCTACCATCCCAAGGGCGGGGTAAGCGCATTGGACCTCGAGGACGATCCCCGTTTCTTTTTCCCATGCTCGTTTCACTGCCTGCACTTCTATCTCACCCGAGCGACGCTCGAGGAGCTCGCCGACGACCATCACGCCAAGAGGATCGATACATTGTCCTGGCCGCATGCGGCGGTTGACGAAACGGTCAGTCATCTCAGTTCGGCGCTGCTTGCCGCGTTCGAGAACCCGGTGACCGCAGGCAAACTTTTCGTGGATCACGTCGCGCTCGCACTGAGTACGCACTTTGCCTACGCCTATGGCGGAATGCGCGCCGCCGCGCGAGACACCCGGCCCTCCCTCGCGCCGTGGCAGGAACGTCGCTGCGAGGAGCTGATGAGCGACAACCTTGCGAAGGACCTTTCACTCGGCGATTTGGCCAAGGAGTGTCGACTGTCGGTCGGCCGTTTTGTCCGCGCATTCAAGCAATCGACCGGAGAGGCGCCCTACCGGTGGCTCCTGAAGCGCCGGGTGGAGACAGCGAAGGAGATGCTGCTGTTCTCAGAGCTGGCGATTCAGGAAATCGCTGTCGCCTGCGGGTTCGCTGACCCACGTCGCCTGACAAGGGCGTTTACCGCAGTGGTCGGCACGGCTCCGGAGGCCTGGCAGCGTCATCGAGGGGAATGAGAGCCGCGGCCGGGTCGAAACGGCTAC
The DNA here is from genome assembly GCA_963707355.1 of uncultured Alphaproteobacteria bacterium. Taxonomy (GTDB): domain Bacteria; phylum Pseudomonadota; class Alphaproteobacteria; order Rhizobiales; family Beijerinckiaceae; genus Roseiarcus. The sequence goes on from CAVPPX010000013.1 coordinate 54,709, forward strand.
TTCCGACGCGCCGGCCGAGTTATCGGCGGAGCGTCGCGTTGGCCCCGGCGACCGAGCTCCGACGCATCCGGCGTTTCCTCAAGCCATTGGCGCGCGAGCAGCAGGTCGCCGCTCGTGTGGCCCTCGGTGAACTTGCGATAGACGGCTTTGAGCAAGTCGCTGTTTGCCTGTCGATTCCCGTGCGGCAGGCGAACGAGACTGATCGCGGTTCGCAATTCCCAGGACGCCGTCTCCTGTCGCCGCGCCCATTCAAGCGACTGATGGAAAAGCGCCTCGGCTTCCGCTTCCGCCGTCTCGCCCGCGCGCTGCAAGACGAGCTCCCCCTTCACGCGCAAGAGCTCGGGCCTGTACCAGTTCTCTTCGTTTCGGGTCGCTCGAGCGAGCGCCTCGTCGACTGCGGCGAGTCCCTGTGCTGGATTTCCCGCCCGCCCTAAGGCTTCGCCATACTCGCAGAGGAAGACGATATAGTACACGCCATATTGGATGGCGCGAAGCTCTTCCATGGCCACGCGAAGCTCAATCAACCCTTCCTCGAGGCGGCCGCTTTTTATCGACAGGACGCCCTTGAAACAGTGTCCCCAAACTCGCCAGAAGCCGAGCGCGTTTCGTGACGAATGGTCGAGCAGCATCGCGACAAACAATTCGAGCCGCCGATAATCGCCGGCGAGAATTGATATCGGACAAGCGGCTTGAACCAGCACCTGGCAGACGGTCAGCATGTCGTTGGCGGCTTTCGCCTCGTCAATCGCGGTTTGCGCCGCGCCGGCGGCCTGATCCGGGAAGCCTTGCAGCCAAAGAATTCGCGCCAGGAAACTGCGTGCGGTCGCCCGTTGATCGAAGATGAACCTGACGATGCGTGGACCCGTCGAGGGAGCGACATAATGCGCGACCATTCGCTCGATGCGCAGTCGCGCGGGACCCTGCTCTCCTAACAGATGGAGAACATAACCAGCCATGCGATCGCCGACCAACGGGTCGTTCGAATCGCTGCTTTGATCCGCAAGTGCGCAGAACCGCTCCGCGAGCGCCTGTGCGTCCTTCAGGCGTCCATTATTCAGGTTCGCCGACCATAACCCCCACAGCGATCGCAACTGATAGTCGATGTCTCCAAGACCTTCAGCGAGGCGAAGGACCTCTGTCCAGGCGGGGCTCGCAGAATCGGAACCCCTCGTCTGCATGAGCGACCACGCGAGAGACGCTTGCAGCTGCATTTCGCGGCGGGGGTCGGGCATGGATGATTGTTTTGAAAGCGCGAGTTCGACGCGCTCGCAACATTCGCTCATCAGCGACAGTTGAAACCACAGCGGCACCGCAGCCTCAGTCAAAGCTATGCCGACGCCCGCATCGCCTGACGACGAGAAAGCCCAATCGAGCGCCGCCCGAACGTTGTCGATTGAGCGCCAATGCGTCTCGAGCCATTCCGCGGCCGGACGTCGATGCCACTCGACTTCGGCCTGCCTGAGCGCCGCCAGATAATGCTCAGCGTGACGCCTCGCCAAGTTATCCTTTTCGCCGCTCTGTTCCAGTTTGACCAACGCGTAACCGCGTGTCGTTTCGAGCAGCCGATAGAAGGAAATGCCTTTCTCCACGCTGAGGCTGACGAGCGATTTGGCGACCAGGTTGGCGATCAACTCCAAGACATCCGTTCGGGTCGACGTCGTCACGCTGCAGGACCGCGCAAGCCGAGTGCAGGGTGAAAGCGCCCACGAAGATCGCCAATCCTCGCAGGATCGCCCGCTCGGCCTCCGAAAGGAGCTGGTAGCTCCAATCGAGCGTCGCGCCCAATGTCTGATGCCGGCTGAGCGAGGTCCGGCGCCCGCGGATGAGCAACCGAAGTCGGTTGTCGAGGCCTGAAGCGAGCTCGGCGATGCCGAAGGTGTCGACCCGGCCGGCCGCGATTTCGATAGCAAGGGCGATGCCGTCGAGCCCGCGGCAAAGTTCAGCGACGGCAAGGGCATCCTCGTCGGAAAGCTCGAAACTATCCTGGCTCGCCGCGGCTCGTTCGACGAACAATTGCACCGCCGGGAAAGCAAGCGCCTGCGCCGCGGTCAGATCCGGCGAGACGGGCGGCGCGGCGAGCGGCGCCAGGCGGTGCACGCGCTCGCCGTCGGCGCGCAAAGGCTCCCGACTGGTGGCAAGGATATGCGCTCTCGGAGCGTCTCTGAAGATCGCCTCCGCGAGCGCGGCAATCGGCTCGATCAGATGTTCGCAATTGTCGAGCACGATGAGAACATGTTTGTCCCGAAGCAGGGAAACCAGGCCTTGCGTGGCGTCGGCGGTATGAACCGCGAATCCGAGCGCCGCCGCGACCGCGCTCGCAATGAGCGATGGATCGGTGAGCGGCGCCAGATCGACGAATCCGACGCCGTCATTGAAAGCCGCGACCAGCGCGTCGGCGACAGCCACTGCAACCGTCGTCTTGCCAATGCCGCCCGGTCCGACGATCGTGATGAAACGATGCTCCGGCAGTCGCGTCGCGAGCAACACGATGACATCCGATCTGCCCACGATGTGTCTGAGCGCCGCGGGCAGTCGGCGGAGTTCGGTCGCCGGATTGGTCGCCACGACGGCCGGAATCCTCGGCTCCAAACTCTCAACCGGCGCGACGAAGCAATATCCCCGGCCTGGAACGTTGCTGATGTATCGTGTGGCGCCTTGGCCGTCGCGGAGCGCCTTTCGAAGGGTCGCGACATGAAACTTGAGATTGCCTTCCTCGACGAACTGTTTGGGCCACACCCGGGCGAAAAGCTCGTCCTTGGTGACGACGATCCCCGGCCGTTCGACGAGCGTGGCGAGAATTTCAAACGCTCGGGCGCCGAGCCGGACCCGCGTCTCCCCCTCGAGCAGAAGCCTCTGGTCGCGAAGCAAACGGAACGGCCCGAATGAATATTCAGTGGGTGTAGGCGTCCCGCTTTCAGTCATGGGGCATCTACGCTCGGCGCCTCGCATGCGGCGCATCCGCCGCGGACCAGCGCGCGATTGCATCAGGCCCGGCTCCGTCAGGGCCGAGCCGAACGATCGAACTGGATACGGACCCGGTCGACTATGCCCGGCGACCTCGGCCGCGACAAGAGGCTGCTTGCCCCCGCGGCGAAACGACGCCTTCAATTGGCGGCAAATCCGATAAGCCGAATATTCCGGGATCGCGCAGCTCCGCGCCGCCCACTGACACCCCTCGGGCGTCAGGCCTTGGCGACCGGCTGAGATTGCAGTTTCGCGTTCATGTTGACCAACTCCGCGAACGACTTGGCCTTCATCTTCTCCATCACCTTTCCACGATGCGCCTTCACCGTTATCTCGCTGATGCCCAATTCGCCTCCGACTTGCTTGTTCAGAAGCCCACCGGCCACCAACGCCATGACTTCACGCTCTCGACGGCTGAGCGTGGCGAAGTTTTCCCGAAGCCTCTGCATCTCCGCCGCTTCGCGCAGCGCGGCTTCGCTGCGACCGATCGCCTCGCGAATCGCCGCCAGCAATGCGTCGGTGTCGAACGGCTTCGTGAAGAACTCCGTCGCTCCCGCCTTCATGGCCTGAACCGTGGTCGGGATGTCGCCATAGCCGGTGAGGAAGATGATCGGCATGTCGACCCGATCGGCAATTCGCTTCTGCACGTCGAGGCCATTGAGATCCGGCAACGCAAGGTCCAAAACCAAGCAACTTGGAATCGGCGCTCGCGGCCGGGACAGGAACGCCTGAGCCGAGGCGAACGTCTCCGCCCGCAAGTTCTCCGCGCCAATCAGCAACTCGAGCAACTCGCGCACCGAAACGTCGTCGTCGACAATGAACACGATCGGCGTTGGCTTTGACATGGGTCGCGCCGCCATATGTCTGGGGACCTTCAATCCTTCGCCAGGGCAATGTCCAGCGCCTTGCGCAAGTCCGTGTCGCTGAATGGTTTCAACAGGCATTCAACGGCTCCTTCTTCCATCAAGCGAGGGCGAGCGGAACTCATCGGCGTGAGCGGTGATGAACACAATGGGAATCTCCTGGCGCCGGCGCTTCAGCTCGTGCTGGAGGTCAGGCCCGGACATTCCGGGCATGGCGATATCGAGGATCAGGCAACGCGTCTCGGCGACGCAGTCCGAGATCAAGAATTCCTCGGCTGACGCGAAAGCTCTGACTGCGCAACCAAACTCCCATAGCAAGTCGGGCAGCGATTCACGAACGGATTCGTCGTCGTCGACAACCGACACGAGCGGGCGTTCAGTCTGCGTAGGCGGTACGAATTTTGTCACTTCGACTGACGCTCCATGGCTCTTAACGCGCCGGTGCGAACGGTCGTGTCTGGTTCTGTCTTTTGTTCCGGAAGAAGCGGGACTGAGAACGAAAAGCTGACGCCTGGGCCCTCATTGGCCGCAGTCCACATTCGGCCCCCATGCCGCTCGATGATCGAACGGCTGACCGAAAGACCTATCCCCATGCCGTCCCCCTTCGTCGTGTAAAACGCGTCGAAGAGTTGCTTCCCGTCCGCATCGCTAAAGCCAACGCCGACATCCCGGACGGTCAGGCATAACCCGTCATGTCCGTCGGGTTCAGTCTTGACCAACATTTCTCGAGGACGATCCTCGATCGAGCTCATCGCGTCCGAGCCGTTCTGAATGAGGTTCAGGATGACTTGCTGAAGCTGCACACGGTCGCCACTGACATTGGGCAGGTGGTCCGCAAGTTCAGTTCGCAGGATCACACGGTTCGCCTGCAGCTTGCTGAGCGACAAGGCGATCACCTCCCGCGTCGCCTCATTCAGATCGACCGGTTCGAGCGCCGGATCCTTCTTGCTGAACAGCGCCCGCAATCGCTTGATCACCTCGGACGCACGATTGCCGTCCCGGATGGTGCGCCGCGCCGTTTCCCTCGCGCCGTCGATGTTCGGGGGTTGCGCCGCCAGCATCCGGAGGCACGTATTGGCGTTCGTAATGATGCCCGCCAGCGGCTGGTTGACTTCGTGGGCGATTGACGCCGTCAGTTGTCCGATCGTCATGAGGCGCGTCATATGCGCCAGCTTCGACTGGGTGTCCCGAAGCTCCTCCTCGGCGCGCTTCCGGTCCTCGATGTCGAAGTTTATGCCGAACCATTTGACGACTTTGCCGGAATGATCGCGCAGCGCCACTGCGCGGCATAAAAACCAACGGAACTCGCCATCGAAGCGGCGTATCCTGGCCTCCACCTCTCCGACAGAGTCCGAGACGAGAATTGCTTCCCGCGTGCGAACGAAGCTTTCGGTGTCCTCGGCATGAATTGGAAACGTCCACCCGGATTTCTGCACCTCATCCAAGGCCAAGCCCAGATAGTCGAGGAAGTTCTGATTGAGGAATTCGATGTGACCGTCCGACCGGATCGACCACGCCAAGCCGGGAACCGTGTTGATAATCAGACTGAGATCGCGCTCGCTCGCCGCGAGCGCCTGTTCCGCCCGCTTGCGTTCGGCGATTTCATTCCTGAGTTCCTCGTTGGCTGCGGCAAGTTCGCCAGTTCGTTCCGCGACCCTTTGATCAAGCTCGTCTGCGATGCGCTCCTGCTCCGCGGGCGGCCCGCCTTTCTGCATATCGAGTGGAGAGGCGCCAAAACTGGCGAAGACGTTCTTCTTCACAGCGAAATTCCAGTCAGTTCCTTCCGAGCACCCAACTTCTGCTCCACGGCTCGAGAATACATTGCGCGGCGATCGGAGCGCGCGTCCATTGCACGTTGGTATTGGTCGGGGCCAAATCGTCGACGAAAGAGGAGGTCAATCCGAAATCGGGAAGTCTTCGCCTGCAGGTGCGGTGCGGTGCGCAACAGCAGCGATACTAATGTATCGGCAACACCATCGTACAATAGATTTGGGTCACCTTCTGAAGCCTTATTGGCGCCGGAGCCTCGCTGCCCCACAGGCGGAGGAGGCGTTTCAGGAGGGCCCAATGAGACGATTGCCTTTCCTCTTCTTCGCGGCGGCGATCGCCCTATGGGGCTTGGCTTCGATTCCAGACGGAAGCGGCAGCGAAAAATCTTTGCAGGTCTCGGGCCTCCGAACCGCTGCCCCGTATCGATACCGACAATCAGCCGCGACCCCTCGCGACGCCTTCTCGACGCGAAAGGCTACGCCATCGCCCCCGCGCGCCGGCTTGATCGTTGTGGGGCTCGCGCCGGAATAAGCGAGCGGGCGATCTTGGCGATGATTTATGAGTGAAGCACCGCGTATCCTGCGGCCGCGCGGCCTCCGCGATGCGGTGATCCGGGAATGAAATGCGCGCCGATGGCGGGTTCGAAGGACATCCCTCACCCGCCCCTCCGACAGACGTCCCAAGGCGAGCCCCAACGGCCTCATTTCAAGCCTTAATCGCCGCCAGCGTCGTTTTGCGCTGTCCCATTCATTGGCGATGCCCAAAGCATCCAGCCCGCAGGACACAGGGACCCGCGGGCGAGACCCAATGGCCGCTTCAACTCAGGCGGCCTCCAGCGACCTCTCTCGAACCGCCGCCTCGACGATGGCGACGTCTTGCTCGGCTGTGCCGCCGCTGACGCCGACACCGGCGAAGACCTCGCCATCCTCGGTCAAGGGAATGCCGCCGCCCATGGGGCAGAATCGACCGCCAGCGACCGTGGGCAGCGCGTAGAGCGGCTGTCCCGGCTGCACGAGCGCGAGAAGGTCGGCGGTCCGCACCCGTACGAGGGCGGACGTGTAGGCCTTCCGCTCGGAGATCTCGAGCGAGAAGAGCGGCGCGCCGTTCATTCGATGCTGCAACACCAGGTTGCCGTGGACGTCGACGATGCAAACCGCCACCGGAACTTTGGCCTTTGTCGCCTCGGCCTCAACCCGGTCGCTCAGCGCCTTGGCTCTTTTGAGCAGATCCATGGACCTCATCCTTTCTGACTATCAGGGACTGTGCGAAGCGGCTCAGCGCGCCAGTTGACCGAGGTGGAAACCGAGCCGGGTTTCGGCGTCGCCCGGCCTCTGGAAGCCAATCGCCGTCAAGGCCTTGATTCTCTCCTGCGCGGCGGGCCGGCCCAGCGAAGCGATGCAGGCGTCCCACCCGGCGGCGAACTCGACATCCGGCGGCAGGCTCGTGTTCACCAGGCGCTTGGTGTTGGCGATCGCCCATTTGTCGAAAGCTGAAATCCGAGTCGCCAGCGCGTCGACGTGGGCGTCGAGCTCAGCGTCAGGCAGGGTGCGGTTCACATAGCCATAGGCCTCAGCCTGGTCGCCGTAGATGTCTTGCGAGCTCAGCAGCACCTCGAGGGCGCGATTGCGGCCCATGACCTGGGGCAGCCGAGCCATCGGGCCGCCCCCGGCCACCATGCCGACGCCAACCTCCCATTGCGAGAAGATGGCCTTCTCGCGGCTGGCGAAGGACATGTCGCAGGCCAGCGTGAGCTCGCTGCCGTTCCCTGTCGCCCGGCCACGGATCAAGGCGATCGAGGCGACAGGGGCCCGCGTCAGACGGACGAGAAAGTCGGGCCACGGCGGCAGGCCCGTGGGGCCAGCCGGCATGGAGGTCAGATCCTCCAGCCTTGCCATGAAGTCGGAATGGTTCAGGAAGTAGCCCTCGACGGCGCTGTCGAAGACGACGACCCGAACGTCGCCATCGACTTCAAGCTCGTCGATCACCGCCTGGAATTGCCGGACCGTCTCCGGGCCCATGACGTTGAGCGGCGGGTTGTCGATGGTGACCCGCCAGTAGGCGGGCGAGCGTCGGGTGAGACGAACCTGGGTGTTGATTGTCTTGGCGTCCACGGGAGCCTCCTTTTGGCGATGCAGGACGCCCAGTCAGTCGCACCCGCGCTTCGGCTTGGCCATTGGACGATGGTGTCGCCGAGACCATGGTGTTGGTCGAAGCTCACGAGGGGGTGAAGGCGAGTGATCCGTCGCCAGGGCCGTCACGCCTCCGGCCGATTGCGTCTTGACCCGAGAGGGTGAACGCTCAAAAATTTCGCCACACGGCGATCGCCCCGCCCCGCTCGCTGTTGGTCCTGACCGTCCAAACGGTCGAGAACAGGCCGACCTGCAGCGACCATTTGTCGTTGAGCGCATAGACGACGCTCGCTTCGGCGACCGATTGGCGCCACGCCGGAAACGTCCGATTGTCCGTCGACATCGACACCGTGGTGAAGTCCTGCAGCATCAGCATGATCTTCGGCGTGAACTTGAACCCGACCGTCAGGTCGCCGTGCCATTCGTTCGGCGGCCCCTCTGTGCGCACGCGATAGGCGACCTCGGCGTCGAGGAAGCCGGGAACCGAGCCGAAGAAGGGGATTGAGCTCAGCGCAAAATTCCGGCCGGCGTTGAGGCGCGCTTCGCCCGCCCACCCGGTGTTCCCCTCCTGAGCCGGCGCGTGCGAATCATGCGCTCCCGGAATGAACGCGGTCGCCTCGCCCGAGAACACCCACTCGCCGGTCGACCAGAGCTTCTGCCTTAAGCCCAAGCCTGAATAATCGAGTCCGTTATAGGTGTTCGGCGTGGGCTCGCCGATCGCATAATGTTCGAACGCCGTCTCGCCAAAAGCGGTGAGCGAGTCGGTCAGGCCGTACTGAACATAGGTCTGCGCGTCGAAGCGGTTCTGGTTGGCGGGGGGATTGCCGCCCCAAGGGGGCCCGAATCCAGTCCAGCCGTATAAGGTCTCGATGAGCTGGCCGGTTCCCTGCGGCAGGGTCCAGGCGCCGCCAAACGCGGTCGCCGGCGCGCCGGCGATGAACGCGAGCGCGGCTGCGGCAGCCCACCAAATGTTTGGGCCGGCGCGGGTCAAAACCATGCCCCCCAACGCGAACTACGCAGTCCTGCAAGGACTCAGAACAACACGGAAAAGAAGCGGCAACTTTTCCATTCCGTCAAGGGTAAATCAGCGTTGTGAGCGGAAAAAACCTAATACACGCAACGGGTTGTGCCCGATTTGCACGTACGGACAAGTCGGGCCGCGGACCCCCGACAGACCTGTCTAGGGAAATCGGTCCGGCTTGATTGAACCGGCCGTTGGGGCTTCGTCCGCGCTCGCGCGGAGCCTTCCGTTCTGATACAAAGCCGCGTGTTCAATTCGCGCCTCGCGCCGCCCGCGTCGTTGTTCGCCCCCGATGATGCGCCGCCGGTCGAATGGGTCGTCACCCCAGGACTGACGCAATATTCCGACGCCCTGGCGGAGATGGAAGCGCGCGCCGACGCGATCGCGCGTGGAGACGCCGACGAACGCGTCTGGCTTCTCGAGCACCCGGCGCTCTACACCGCCGGGACCAGCGCGAAGGAGAGCGACCTCGTCGAAGCCCGTTTTCCGGTCCATCGCGCCGGACGCGGCGGCCAATTCACCTATCATGGCCCCGGGCAGCGGGTCGCTTACGTCATGCTCGACCTCAAGCGCCGCCGGCCTGATGTGCGAGCCTATGTGGCCTCGCTCGAACATTGGCTGATCGAGGCGCTTAAGGCTTTCGACGTGGTCGGCGAGACGCGCGAGAACCGGATCGGCGTATGGGTGGCGCGGCCCGACAAGCCGGCTTCGGCGCTGGGCGAAACGGCCGAGGACAAGATCGCCGCCATCGGCGTGCGCGTGCGGCGCTGGACGACGTTTCATGGCCTCGCGCTCAACGTCGATCCCGACCTCACCCATTTTTCCGGCATCGTCCCGTGCGGCATCGCCGACGCGCACTATGGCGTCACCAGTCTCGCCGACCTCGGCCGCCCCACGACCATGGCGCAAGTGGACACAGGCCTGCGGGCGGCGTTCGAAATCGTGTTCGGCCCGACCCGATCGACCTAGCTTGCGCCGCGCATCCAGTTGCCGGCCCGGTCGGCCAAAACTATAGGCCTGACATGGGTCTTCCAATCTCGCTTGCCGAGAGAAGCCGGCGAGCGTTCTGGGCGCGCCTCTACGCGCGGCGGCGCCTGCTCAGCGGAATCGCGGCGCCGGTCGCGCCTCTGCATTACGCGCTGATCGGCGAGCGCCGCGGCTACCGCCCGAACGCCTTCTTCGATCCGAGCTGGTTCCGCGCCCACGCGAACATCGCGGGCGCAAACCGAGGCTTGCTCGAGGCCTATCTCGCCAACCCCGAACCCGACGCGCCCTCCCCTTCCGCCGAATTCGACCATAGCTGGTACGTGTCGCAGAACCCGGATTGGGCCCAAAGCCATCCCCATCCGTTCCTGCATTTTCTCGAGCGCGGACTGCAAGCCGGGAGGCGTCCGCGGCCGGATATCGATGTTGAATTCGTCCGCGACATCACGCGTGGCGTGAAACCTCGATCGCTCGAGGAAGCATCGTTTCGCGTCTTCGACCGCACGCTCAGCGAGGGTGAGATGGGACCGCCGCTCAACCGTCAGGAATTGCGGGCGCGCCAGGATCGCTTCTATGCCGCCGGCCAATTGCGCATCGAACGCGAAACGGCTCGTCCGGAGCGCGACGTTCTTGTCTTTGTCCAATGCGGAAGAGGGTTCGACGCAGCCTACCTCGCGGAGCCGCGTGCTTATGACGTTCTCCTCAACTACTACCACGAGAGCGACGTCCACCCGAAGGCTGACATCGCAATTGTTCAGGCGGGAACCAAGACAACCTCCATTCGACGCCTCCTGGAGCTAAGGCCGGACCTGCTCTTGCGCTACCAGGCGGTCCTGTTTCTCGACGACGACGTCGAGATTGGCGCTCAAGGGATCGAAGCTTTGTTTCGCGCGATGACGGCCGAAAAGCTCGATCTTGCGCAGCCGGCGCTCAGTGCGGATTCGGCCACCGCCTATGCGTTCCTGAAAAAACCTTCCGCTGGCCCCGGCGTGACGCGGCTGTCGTCGGTCGAGATCATGGCGCCGGCGCTGACCCGGCGCGCGCTCGAATGCGCGCAATGGGCATTCGCGGAATCGGTCAGCGGCTGGGGCGCCGACCTGCTTCTTGGGCCAGCGGTGCGCTCCGCCTTCGGACCGAACAGCGTCGGGCTCATCGGCGCGGTCGCGGTCCGGCACGCAGCGCCAGTGGATCTCCGCGCCGGCGCCTTTTACGCCTTTCTGCGCCGCTACGGAATCGACCCCGGGCACGAGGCCAACCGGATCGCGGTCGACTTTGGCGTCGAGCGCTTCTTGCGGCCGCTTGGCGCGAGCGAAGCCGGAGAAACTTGCCGGGCGCCCTGACCCGTCCCGGACTCATCCCCTTGACAAGCGAGGCCTATCCTCGATCTTGGCGGCTCCGCGAGTGAAAAGAACGACATGCGAAGGGCGCACGAGGCCAGACTTTACGCATTGACCACGGCGACCGCTTGCGGGCTGGCGCTGCTCGCTGGAATCGTCGGCGCGCCGGCGCGCGCGGTGATGCAGAATCTGGTCTTCGACCAATACCAGCGCTGGAAGCCGCGCCCTTATGCATTCGACCAGCCTGTCCGCATCGTCGCGATCGACGACGAATCGCTCAAGCGGCTCGGGCAATGGCCGTGGCCGCGCGAACGCCTCGCCGCGCTCGTCGACGCGCTGAAGCGCGCGGGGGTCGCCTCGATCTCATTCGATTTCCTGTTCGCGGAAAAGGACCGCGGCGACGCCACGGCCCCCGCCGATCACACGCCCGACGAGGCCTTTGCGCGGTCGATGGACGACGGCGCCGTTGTCCTCGGCAGCTTTGTCTCCGAGCTGCCCAATGGCGCCACCGGCTCCAAGGCGGGATTCGTCACCGCCGGCGACGACGCCGCCAAGTTCTTGACGCCATACCCAGGCCTTCTGTCGCCCGTGCCCGAATTGGCTGAGCACGCGGCCGGGATCGGCTTCCTCAACTGGCGGCCGGACGCGGACCGGGTCGTGCGCAGGGTGCCGCTCATCCTCAACGTGAATGGCGCCTTGCAGCCCAGTCTCGCCATGGAGGCGCTGCGCACCGCGCAGGGCGCATCGACCTATATCGTCAAGTCGTTGAACGCCAGCGGCGAAACGGCCTTCGGACAAGTCTACGGCGTGGTGGCGATTCGCAATGGCGACCTGACCATCCCAACGGACGCGGCAGGCGACGTCAGGGTCTATTTCGCGCGATCCGACCCTCGGCGCACGGTTCCGGCGTGGAAGGCCCTCGAACCGGGAGCGGACCTCAGCGACCTTCGCGGCAAGATCGTGTTCTTCGGCGCGTCCGCGGCGCTGCTCTCGGACATTGTCGCCACCCCGTTGTCCCGCGATATGCCGGGCGTTGAAGCCCATGCGCAGATCGTCGAGCAGCTTTTGAGCGGCCAGACGCTCACGCGGCCGGATTGGGCGCCGAGCGCGGAATGGATGGCGACGGCGCTCATCTGCGCGGCGCTCGTGCTGACGACCTGGTTCCTGGGGCCTTACCTCGCGGCCCTCGCATACGGCGCCGTGCTCGCGGCGATCGTCGCGGTGAGCTGGTACGCCTTTTCCCGTCACGGAATGCTGATCGAGCCGACCTATCCGGCGTTTTCCGCCGCTGCGGTCTATTTTGCTGGCGTCTCGACCCTCTATGCGGTGAAACGCCACCAGGAGCGCGAGATCCGTTCCGCCTTTGGCCGGTTCGTCTCGCCTGCGGTCGTCGCGCGTCTGGCGGAAAAGCCTGGCGCGCTCGAGCTCGGCGGCTTGCAGCGTGAACTGACGCTGCTCTTCTGCGACATCCGATCGTTTACGACCATCTCGGAGGGGCTCACCGCGGCGGAGCTCACCCATTTCCTCAACCAATATCTGACGCCGATGACCGACGCCATTCTCGACCGAGAGGGCACGATCGACAAATACATGGGCGACGCGATCATGGCGTTCTGGAACGCGCCGCTCGACGATCCTGAACATGCGGCGCATGCGGTCGAATCGGCGCTGGAGATGCGCGAGACGCTGGTTGCGCTGAACGAAGGCTGGCGTGAGCGCGCTGAGGCCGAGGCGCGTCCATTCAAGCCGGTGCGTTTCGGCATCGGGCTCAATTCAGGCGAATGCTGCGTCGGCAATCTGGGTTCGCTGCGCCGGTTCGACTATTCGGCGATCGGCGACGAGGTGAACGTGGCTTCGCGTCTCGAAGGCGCGTGCAAGATCTTCGAGGTCGACATCATTGGCAGCGAGACCGTCCGCTCGGAAGCGCCCGACTTCGCCTGGCTCGAGATCAATTCCGTGCTGGTCAAGGGCAAGACCCGCCCGGTCGGCCTTTATGCGCTGGCAGGGGATTCAGGGGTCGCCGCGAGCGACGAGTTTGCGGACTTGAGCCGGCTGCATGCGGCGATGCTGGCGGCTTACCGGAACCGGGACTTTGCCGGCGCAATTTCGATGGCGAAGGACGCAGCCGCGCGCGCGCCCAGCGCGGTCCGTGGCCTATACAACTACAACCTGCGTCGCTTCACCCAATTGGCCGATAGCGCGCAGGACCCGGATTGGCGCCCGCTGATCGCGCTCGACGAAAAATAGCGGCCGATTGTCGCCGCGCTCGGCAGCCCGTCGCGAGACGGGCGTTCTTACGAACGCCCTTTGGAGCGCGGCGACGCGGTCAACGACCGCGTCGACAAATCCGGCTCGGGCGGCCGCCGGCTCAGGGCTGCTGCTTCTGCTGTTCCGTCTTGCTCTTCGAGGCGTGATAGCCCGCGGCCCCAGCGTCGGCCTCGCACATATAGGCGCCCTGCTTGGTCGTGCCGTACCAGCGGGAGCCCGAATAATGGTAGGTGTGGGACTTGCCCTTGGTGTTGACCCAGACCACCGTATCGCTCGGGCAGCGCCCCTTGGCTTGCGCCTCCGAGGCGAATTCGCCCGCGCCGGTCGGGCGAGCGGCTTGCATGGGCTTCGGCTTCGGCTGGTAGGTCGGAGCCGGCGCGATCGGAGCGGGAGCCGGCGCTGGGGCAGGCGCCGCAACAGGAGTTGGGGCCGGCGCCGCGGCGCCTTCCTTCTGGACGCGGCATTGCTTGAGGAACTCCGGCCATTTCATGCCGTTGGTGGTGTTGTTCTCCTTGGCGGCCTTCCACTCATCGCCGCACTGCCTCATGATGCTTTGCGCTTGCACTGGGCCGGTCGACGCCAGACCAAGGGCGCCGACAAATAAAAAGGTCGAAAGCGCGACCCTGAAAGATCCGCTGATCATCGTTGTTGCTCCTCTATTGGCGCCGCGACGACGTCGCCAGCCCATTCCCGGCCCAAGCGAATCGCCGAGCTCATGCCTCCTCATGTCGCAGTTCCACTGAACCGAACATGAACATTTTATGATCGGCGATCCGGGCGGATGCCCCGCACCGCGCCCGCCGGCGTCGCTTTCATCGCCCGCCGCCGAGACGCGCTCGCGCCAGGGCCAACGTCTCGTTCAAACTGCCCGAGGCGGTCACCGCCGCCCACCCTCTCTCGGCCAGGGGCTCCGCTGCCTGACGCCGCGCCACATCGGCGTCAGCGTCGGAAGCGTCGGCACGCCGGGAGCCGATGCGCTCAAGGCGCGTCGCCAGAGGCGCGTCGAGAAAAAGGCCCGCGAAAGCGACGCCGAGTTCCGCCGCCGCGACGGCGGCCGCGCTGCGTTCGGCGGCGGTCGCGAAGGTGGCGTCGAGCACGACCCCCTGCCCTGCCCGAAGCGCAGTCCGCGCCTTCGCGATCAGCCGCTCATAGACGTCGCGCGTGACGTCGCTGGCGTAGGCGGAGGCTGGCAAAGGGACCGTCTCCTCGATCCCGAACATCGTCTTGCGCTCGACGTCGCTGCGCAGCCATAGCGCCCCGGGCGCGCGGCCGATCTCAGGGGCGAGCGCAAAGCCAAGCGCGCTCTTGCCGGCGCCGGAGAGCCCGCCCACGGCGACCAGTCGGGGCGGCGCGAAGGCCAGAAACCGGACCGCGCAATCGAAGTATCGGCGGGCAAGCGCGCGCGCTTCGTCGCGCTTCCGGCCCTCGAGCCGCTCGGCGCTGGCCGCCTCGACTTTGGCTCGAATGGCGGCGCGCAGGCTCAAGAACAACGGCAGCGCGACAAGGCCGCTCAAAGCCTCCGGCGGCTCCGGGGCGAGATAGCGGTTGAACAGCCGATTGGCGGCGGCGCGCAAACCGCGCTCCTCCAGGTCCATCAGAAGAAAGGCCAGATCGTAAAGAACGTCGCCGCTCGCAATTTCGTCGGAAAACTCGATCGCATCGAACAGCGTCGGCTCGCCGTCGAGGAGCACGATGTTGCGCAGGTGCAAATCGCCGTGACAGCGGCGAACGAAACCGGCCTCGCCGCGCTTGAGCAGGAGCGGGCGCACGCTCGCGAAGGCGAGCCGCAAATCGTCGGTGAGCTTGCCAGCCGTCGTCGCGTCGAAGAGATCGGGCCGCTCGGCGAAAGCCGCGCTGTTCTGCTCGACGTAAGTTTCGAGCGCATGCGCGGCGCGCGCTGCATCCCTGAGCGGGGCGCGAGCATGCATGCGGCGGATCGCGAGCGCCAGCTTGTCGATGACCCCGTCCGGGACGCCCTCCCGATCCGCCACATGGTCGAGCGTGGCGTTCTCATCGAATCGCCGCATGTGGACGGCCCATTCGACGATTTCGCCGTCGCCCCCGATCGCAAAGGTCTCGCCATGTCGAACAATCGGCAGCGCCGACAGGTAGATGTCCGGGGCCAGCGGCTTGTTGACTGCGATCTCCGCCTCGCAAGCGTCGCGGCGCTTGTCGAGCGTCGAGAGGTCCATGAACGGGAACTTGACCGCCCGCTTGAGCTTGTAAACGTCGGCGCCGGCAAGAAATACGACGGCGTTGGCCGTATCGACGCGCTCGACCGGCTCGCTCAGCTTGTGCGTCTTGGGATCGGCGAGAAACCGGAACACCGCCCCCTGCAACTCGGGAGCAGCGTCGGCGTGGGGAGTCATCGATCGCGCCGTCAATGCGATTCCTCATGTCAGCGCGCTTTTCGCCTCAGGCTGGCGGCGTTGGCGCTCCGCCCAGAACTTTGGCGACGAGCGCCCCGATAGGCGCGACCGCCCAGGGCCGTCGGCGCGAACCCCATAGCCAGCAACGCCCATTGAAAGGGCGCGGCGGCGCCGCGCGACACAAAGCCGAGCAACGCTGGAAACGCGGCCACGGTTCCGAGCATATAATCGCGCAGGCTGATCGCCGACAAGCCGAGCAAATCGCTGGTCGCGACGAAGGGCATTCGCGGCGGGGCCGGTGACAGACAGTCGAAGCAACGAAAGCTATGATGTCTCCTTGCTGAAGTGAGCGGGACGGCGCCCTGACAGCCGGGGCCCTGTCGCAAAACTGTCGCACCCATCGTTGAAGAGTCGCGCGTCGCCGCCGTTTCGTTTTGGCGAGGGCGCCAATCAGAGGAATCTGCCCCATGAGCGCGAACAAACCGAGCGCGAACAAACCGAGCGCGGATAAACAGGCTCCGGTCAGCGAGCTCCGGAAGCGCGTCAACGCCGAGATCCAGGATAATTTCGACGAGGATATCGAGCTCGAGCTCGAAGACGACGAGCTCGCCAACCTCCTGTCGGAGAGCGAACATCTCCAATTGCACGATTCCTTGCCGCGGCGGCTCTATTTCAAGGAGCTGTTGCGGCTGCAGCGTGAGCTCATCAAGCTGCAGGACTGGGTTGTGGCCAAGAAGCTCAAGCTGGTCGTCATCTTCGAGGGACGCAACTCGGCAGGCAAGGGCGGCGCGATCAAGCGCGTGACCCAGCAACTCAACCCGCGCGTTTGCCGCGCCGTGGCGTTACCGGCGCCGACCGAGCGCGAGCGCGGCCAATGGTATTTCCAGCGCTACGTGCCGCATCTGCCGGCCGGCGGCGAGATCGTGCTGTTTGACCGCAGCTGGTACAATCGCGCTGGCGTCGAACGGGTGATGGGCTTCTGCACCGACGAGGAATACGAGGACTTCTTCCGGTCCGTACCCGACTTCGAGCGCCTGCTCGTGCGTTCGGGGATCGTCTTGGTCAAATACTGGTTCTCGATCACCGACGACGAGCAGCACATGCGCTTTCTCATGCGCATCAACGACCCGCTCAAGCAGTGGAAGCTGTCGCCGATGGACCTCGAAATCGCGAAGCCGCTGGGAGGCCTACACCAAGGCCAAGGAGATCATGCTCGAGCGCACGCACATCCCCGAGGCGCCGTGGTGGGTGATCGAAGCGGTGGACAAGAAGCGCGCCCGTCTCAATTGCATGGCCCACCTTCTGACCCGCGTGCCCTACCAGGAAGTGCCGCACCAGAAGCCGGTCCTGCCCGCGCGGGTGCACAATCCCGACTACCACCGCCACCCCGTCCCGCATGAACTGTACGTGCCGGACCATTATGCCAATGTCGCGGCCGAACACGCTGAGCACATGGAAGCGCAGGGCGGCGAAGCGAAAGCAGGCGTGGCGACGTAAGAACCGGTTGCGCCTTACGCGACCGCGACATCGGTGTGCGAAAAATCGTCGCCCTTAAACAGCAGGGGCTCCCGCGTCGACTTGGCGAGGGCGTAGGCGAAACAGTCGCCGAAATTAAGTCCCGCCGGGTGGCCGCTGCCTTTGCCGAAGTCGCGATAGGCGGCGCGGGCGATTTCGGCTTGTTCCCGAGTGACCGGCTCCACGATGATCTCTGCCGCCGTGACAGCCTCATCGAAGCGGCGGCTCGCGATCGGGCTCCTGGCGCCGTCGATTACGATGGCGGCCTCAAGGTAGTTGGCCGCGGACATGCGCTTCGACCAGCGCCGGTCGCTCAGCGTACGAAAAAAGCGATCGGCGCCCGGCTCGCCCCGAACGACCGCAACGAGAGCGGACGAGTCGATGATCACTTCGGCAGGCCGCGCTCGTCATAGAGCAGATCGCCATGCTCCATCGAAAGCCAGGGCTCCTTCATGTGCTTGCGGGTGTCCGTCGCGATTGCCTTGAGCTTCGCAAAAAGAGCCTCGTCGAACTCTGGTTTCTGCTCGAGTCGCGCCAGCCGCTCGCGGAGCGCCACGGTCACCGCATCGGTCAGCGTCTCGCCCGTGAGTTTTGCGAGGCGCTCCGCGAGCGCATGGGCCTCCGGTCTTTTGATGTTGAGGGACATTTCTACCTCCTCATGTCTTTAGTTCTACCTCAAGCTACGCTTCCCATGCGCTCGGCGCAAGGCGTCGCGGCCCTTTTGATCAAATCTCGATCTCGCGGCCGATCTCGACCACCCGGTCGCAAGGCAATTCCAGATAATCGCTGATCCGCTCGGCGTTGCGGCCCATCGCCGCGAACAGCACTTCCTGCCAGCGCGCCATGCCCCTTCCGTTCTCGCGCGGAACGATGGTTTCGTGGCCGACGTAATAGGTGACGTCGTCGAGGTCGATCTGCGCCCCCTTGGCCTTGCACTCGGCCAGGATCGCGTGAATGTCGGGGCGCTCCATGAAGCCGCGCCGCGCCTCCGCCCGCCAGAAATTGTCGTCGATCCGCTCGAGCTTCACCCGCTCCTCGGGATCGGTCCGCGGCGCCGAGAGGACGGTCATGGTCAGCGCCAGCACGTGTTCATGCAGCGCCCGGTTCTGTCGCACGTGCCAGGCCAGAACAGGCGGCGTCTGATCCTTGGCGCGGCTGAAGAATACGGCCGTGCCGGGCACGCGCGCGACCTTGCCCGCATGCAGCACTTCGAGAAGCGAGGAGAGCGGCGTCAGTCCCGCTTCGACGCTGCGCTGGACCTCGACCGCCCCGCGGTGCCAGATCCACATCACGCCATAGACCAGCGAAGCCAGCAGCAGCGGGACCCAGCCGCCCTGCAGGACCTTGGCCAGGTTGGCGGCGAGAAAGGCGCCGTCGATGACGACAAACAGTCCCGCGGCCGCGCCTGCGGCCCATATCGGCCAATTCCAGATCTCGCGCATGGCGATGAACAGGAGCACGCTCGTCATCAGCATCGTCGCCGACACCGCGATGCCGTAGGCGGCGGCGAGGTTGTCCGACCTGCCGAAGCCGATCGTCAGGCCGAGGGTGACGATCATGAGCAGCCAATTGACCACGCCGACATAGATCTGCCCGTAGCCTTCCTCCGAAGTCTGCGTGATGGCCATGCGCGGCAGCCAGCCGAGCTGCATCGCCTGGCGGGTCATCGAAAAGGCGCCGGTGATGATCGCCTGGCTGGCGATCACGGTGGCGATGGTCGCGAGCACGATCATCGGCGTGAGAAGCAGATGGGGGCACAGCCGGTAGAAGAGGTTGCCGTCCGTCGGCGCGCCGGCGAGCACGATCGCCGCCTGCCCGGCGTAATTGAGAATAAGGGCCGGAAAGACGATGAGGCTCCACGAGAAGCGGATCGGCTGGGGCCCGAAATGGCCCATATCGGCGTAGAGCGCTTCCGCCCCGGTCACGCACAAGAACACGCCGCCCAGCACGAGAAATCCCTTGAAGCCGCCGCTGATCAAATATTCGGCGCCATAGAGCGGGTTGATCGCCGCGACGACGGAAGGATGCTGGAGTATTCCGTGCGCGCCCAGCGCCGCTATGATGACGAACCAGGCCAGCATGATCGGGCCGAAGGCTCGCCCGATCGCCGCCGTCCCGAACGGCTGGATCGTAAACAGCGCCAGCAGAATCACCGTCGCCGCGGGCAGCACATAGCTCTGCAAGCTCGGCGCGATCTGCTCCACCCCCTCGATCGCCGACAGCACCGAAATCGCGGGCGTGATCGCGCCGTCGCCGTAGATCAGCGCGGCGCCGAACAGGCCGGCGGCGACAATCAGGGGCCGCTGACGCCGCTTGACGCCGAGCAGGGTCATCAACGCGATGACGCCGCCCTCGCCGTCATTGTCGATGCGCATGGCGATGTTGACGTATTTGACCGTCGTGATGAGCAACAGCGTCCAGACGACGAGCGACAGGGCGCCGAAGTCGCCGCCCGATCGGGATGCGGCCCCGTGGAATCGAGCACGATCTTCAGCGTGTAGAGCGGGCTCGTGCCGATGTCGCCGAACACCACGCCGAGCGCCGCGACGCCGGCGAGGCCAAGTCGTCGGACCGATTGCGGCTCGGCGCCGGTCGCTTCGATCGACATCTCGTTCTCCACTCGACCATCGGGCGCGGGAATCCCCCCGCATGTCCCTCGATAGGAGGCCGCTGAAACAGGCTGGTGACGCTTGCGCTCGCGCTCTCAACGACGCCCGACGGCGGACCGCCGGCCAAAATTACCCCACCGTCAACGTTAACGAATTTTGCCTGCCGCGCGCGGCCGAATCGATAAAATTCAATCTATTTTGTTTCGCGCCCGCCAAGCGCCGACGGCGATAGTGTTCCCATTCAACCTGGCGGACAATTCAATGCTCTCTCGGCTTTTTCGCTTCCTGGCTGCGGCGGTGATCTTCGGTCTCGCCTGGAGCACCTTCGTTGAAGCCTCCGAGCCGGGCCTGCCCCAGGCGACACGCGCCCCGGTCGGCGGCGAGGCCTCCATTCCTTACGGCTGGGTCGACTTCTGCAATCGCCACAGTGAAGAGTGCACCCTCGGCAAGCTCAAGCCCATGGATGTACGCCTGACGAAGCAGAGCTGGAAGGTCCTCAACGAGATCAACTTGAAGGTGAACAACGCGATCGAGCCGATCAGCAACCTCGACCATTGGGGAACGACGCTCGACCATTGGGACTATCCGGTCGACGGCAAGGGCGACTGCAAGATCTATGCTTTGTTCAAGCGCAAGCTGCTCGTCGACCGCGGCTTTCCGCGCCAGGCCCTGCTGATGACGATCGTTCGCGACCTCAACGGCGAGGGCCATGCGGTGCTCACCGTCAAGACCGATCGCGGCGACTTCGTGCTCGACAATCTGTCGGACGAGATCCGCCCGTGGACCGCCACCGGCTACCAGTTCTACAAGCGCCAGGCCCAGGACGACCCGAATGTGTGGCTCAGCCTCGGCGGCGCGACCGGCGCCGCGCCCGGAACGGCCGCCTCGAATTAGCAACCTGGGTCGATCGCTCGGCCGCTAGCTTGCCGCTTAAGGGAGCCGCCGGTCGGCAAACGACCACCCATAGCGGTCATTGCGCGCATTGCCATGGAAGGCCTCAACGGGCGCGAAGAGCAGGCCTATAATCGCCGGACCTGCGCCCCGTCGTCGCCTTTCCATCGACCACGACAGTTCACCTAGAACAGACCTTCGCTCCGAGAACGACTAAGGCCGCGATGGGGTGGAGGCTGGTCAAAACGCGGTCGTGACTTCACATTCTTACCAGCTTGGGCGTATCCCAGAGGTGTTCGCCTGCGTATTGGTCGATATGGAAATCCAAACTGACCTCCAGTCGAAACTCGATGCGACCGGCCTCTTCGAGGCGAGATACGTTGCATTTCTCGAAACCATCACACATCTCCGCCCTAGGTTGCACCGATACTGCGCGCGAATGACCGGCTCCGTGCTGGACGGCGAAGACGTGATGCAGGAAGCGGTGTTCGAGGCCTATCGCAAGCTCGACACCTTTGATGACAGCCGGGCGCTCAACCCATGGCTGTTCCGAATCGTTCACAATCGCTGCATCGACTTCCTTCGCCGCCGCCAAGTTCGCGAGGAGGCCGAAGCTGCCGCTGTTGGCCCCGAAACGGTTCTGCCGGTCGAAACTCCAGGCCGAGAGATCGACCGCGCCGTCGAGCGGCTTGTCGTGAACCTGCCGCCCAAAGAGCGAGCCTGCGTGCTGCTAAAGGACGTTTTTGAATATTCGCTCGACGAGATCGCTGATCTCGTTGATTTCCACCGTTGGCGGCGTTAAGGCCGCTCTCAATCGGGGCCGCGCTAAACTCACGACTCT
This sequence comes from uncultured Alphaproteobacteria bacterium, assembly GCA_963707355.1. Classification (GTDB taxonomy): domain Bacteria; phylum Pseudomonadota; class Alphaproteobacteria; order Rhizobiales; family Beijerinckiaceae; genus Roseiarcus. The sequence goes on from CAVPPX010000013.1 coordinate 76,270, forward strand.
GCCCAAGACGGCCGACAGCAAGTCTGCAACGAGCAAGGAGACTTTGGAGTTACTCCGTCTGTATGTTGATCGGTTCAATAGACGTGACTGGGATGGTGTGCGTGAACTCGCGAGCGCAGACGCCCGCTTGCGAGTGGCCGACTGTTTCGCAGGCCGGCTTGCCGACTCACCCTACTTTGTCGAATATGAGCGTCCCATAGTCCCCTGGCGAATGGCGCTTGGCAGAGTGGACGGCGAGACGGTTGTCCTAATCTTGCGTGACGACGTTGACGGGCTAACACCCTTCTCGGTAATCCGCCTTGCGGTATCCGGCAAGCGGATCGTAGGCATCACCGACTACATTAAGAGTTCCTGGATTCTTGAGGCGGCTGGCTCAGTGGTCGTTGAGGGTGCGTAAGCCGGCGCCCGTCCTGCGAGCCCATTGGCGACGAGAAACACGTTGCGCGTATCTCGCAGCATTCGGCGAACGTAATAGGAGCGCAACTATCGCCGAACCCGTTTCGACGATCAAAGTGAAGGCTCCAACATGACCCTGAAAATTCACTCCGGCGGCTGCCACTGCGGCGCTGTTCGCTTCGAAGCCGAAATCGACATCGCCCAGGGAACGGTAAAGTGCAACTGTTCGAGTTGCGCTAAGGCTCGGTCTTGGCTCACCATCGTCCCGGCTAGCCGCTATCGCCTTACGTCTGGCCCGAATCTCAAGCGAACTATCAGTGGACGCCACCGGGGAAACCCCTGCCGACGATCGAATTTCATTTCTGCAAAATATGCGGCATTCGCACGCCGGGGCGGGGCGAAATGGAAGCCATGGGCGGCGTTTTCTACGCCGTTCAGGTTCCCTTGCTCAACGAGATTGATCTTGAGGAACTGGCGGCGGCGCCGATCCAATATGTCGACGGCCTTCACGATCGCTTTGATCGAGAGCCGGCTGATAAGCGCTTCCTCTGAGCATCGTCGCGTCTCGCGCACCTGTGGCAGTATCTCGAATTTCAGTTCACCGCGCGGAACGACGGCCAACCGGAGGAAGCCCCGTTGAAGCTCTATTATTCGACCAATCTCAATCCGCGCGTCGCCGTCGCGGTGGCGCGGCATCTGAAGTCGCCAGTGGAATTCGTCCGCGCCAGTCCTCGCGACCAACGCTACGAAGAGGCCTTTCGCCCGATCAATCCCAACACCCTGGTGCCCGTGCTGGTCGAGGGCGATAGGTCCTATTGGGAGACCGACGCGATCGCTTGCCGGCTGTCACAGATCGCCTGCTCCGACTTTTGGGCGGCCGGCGACTGCTGCCCGAGACGGTCAGATGGCTGAGCTGGAGCAAGGATCATCTCACGGCGATGGGCGCCGCCTATTATTTCGAAAACATTGTCAAGCCGAAATACCTCGGTCTGCCGCCCGACCCGGGCGCCATCGAAGGCGCGGAAGACAACTTCCATCGCTACGCCAAGGTGCTCGACGACGTCTTGGCCTCGCGCCGTTGGTTGATCGAAGACCGGCTGACCTACGCCGACTTTCGCGCTGCCACGATCATGCCGTTCGCCAACGAGGCGAAGATGCCGGTCGACGGCTACAAAAATATTCTCGGCTGGGCGAGTCGGCTCGACGAAATCGATGCCTGGCGCGCGCCGTTCGAAGGGTTGAGTTGACGAAGCTGGGCACGTCGACGCGCCAAGCGTGTTTGTCAGCCTTCGTTTAAGTCGAGACCGCCACCTTGAGAACGCCATCGCGCTGGTTGGCGAACAGATCATAGGCTTCCTCGATCTGTTCGAGTTTGAAGCGATGGGTGACGAGTTCCCCGAGATCCACGCGGCCGGATGAAATTACCGCCAACATGCGGCGCATGCGTTCCTTGCCGCCCGGACAGAGCGAGGTGCGGATCGACTTGTCGCCGAGCCCCGCCGCAAAGGCGTCCAGGGGGATCTTCAGATCCGAGGAATAGACACCGAGACTGGACAGGACGCCGCCAGGCCGGATCACCCTGAGCGCCGCCTCGAACGTGGTTTGCGTTCCCAGCGCCTCGATGGCGACATCGACGCCGCGGCCATCGGTCAGCCGCATGATGGCTTCGACCAAATCTTCCTTGCGGAAGTCGACGACGTGATCGGCGCCCATGCGTCTGGACATGGCCAGTCGCGCAGGCACAGTGTCGACCCCTATGACGGTTGTCGCGCCCAGGAGCTTTGCGCCCGCGGTTGCGCATAGCCCAATCGGCCCCTGTGCGAAAACCGCGACCGTATCGCCGATTTTTATTTCCCCTGTTTGGGCTCCCGCAAAACCCGTGGACATGATGTCGGGGCACATCAGGACCTGCTCGTCGCTCACCCCATCATCGACCGGCGCCAGATTGGCCATTGCATCCGGAACGCACACGAATTCGGCCTGGCAGCCATCGATCGTGTTGCCGAACCTCCAGCCTCCAATCGCCTGCCAGCCATGCTTGGCGCCAGCTCCATCCTGCGAACCGCAACCGCAGAGACAGGCGTGGCTCCACCCCGACGGCGTAATCGCGCCGGCGATCACGCGCTGGCCTTCTTTGAAGCCGACTACGCCAGAACCCAACTTCTCGACGATGCCGACCGGCTCGTGCCCGATCGTCAACCCCTTGGCTACGGGATATTCGCCCTTGAGAATGTGAACGTCGGTTCCGCAGATGGTTGTGGTGGTGACTTCGGATCAGTGCGTCCTGCGGGCCGATATCAGGGACCGGTTTGTCATCGAGGACGATCCGCCCCTTCTCAACGAAAATGGCGGCTTTCATCATCTTGCCCATAATTCCTCACCTGACTGTTGTTTATTTTTGGCGCTCTCGTCCTTGCCCGGCACGGGGATCGGTCCTGAGCCGGATATTCAGGGCGCAAATTACGTACCAATCCGCAATCGGCAATGAAATCAGATAGGTTAGGATTATGGAGGGCGCCTTCGCCTGCGCATGAACAGAACAGCGATCGTCGCAGAACGTTCAGTTTCTGAACGGTTGGCGGCCGGGCAGCCGGTGCACTTAACAATCATGAAATCACTGAGTTGCGTAAACTTGTTCGCACGCCTCCCGGGCTACCGCTGGGCCAGTCTCTCCAGCGCCCCGACGCCTTCCGCCGGAAGCGGCCAAGACCGCGCCGCGGCCAGGACCTCAGCAAGATAGGCCGGACGCGCGAACGCCGGGCCCGGAATTGGCGCCGAAATAGACAATCGCCTGTTTCGGCCCTCGCTCGGCGATGACCGCCTGCGTCAGCTTGACGTAGAGGCCCTGGGACAGGCTCTCGTGGCGGTCGAGCGCCGGGATGTCGGACAGAGCCAGGTCCCACAGCACGCCGTGCACAGCGGAGGACGGATTACGAACGGCGGTCAGCCAGCCCTCGCGCATAACGGCCAGCCGATGCCGCTCGAGCCGGGCAAGCCCGAGCGCCTTCGAGCGCGGGCAGCGGCGAGCCATGGCGCCGGCGTCCATATTGGAGCCGTAGGCGAAATAGAGCGGCATTGACCCTATCCGCTCAGGCGCTCGACATTGTGGACCACGCTCTTGTCCCGGAGCTGCGACAGGACGGCGTTCAGGTGCTGGATGTCGCGCACCTGAAGATCGATGAGGAAGCGGCGGAAGTCGGCGCCGGTGGGCGAGGTCACGACGGCGTCGATATTGGCGCCATATTCCCCGATCGTCGTGGCGATCACGCCGAGCGCGCCGGGCTCGTTCAGGAGCGTGACCACGATCTGGGTCGAATAGATCGCGCTCGGCGTGTTCTCCAGGTCCCAACGCACGTCGAGCCACAGCTCCGGCCGATCGTCGAACTGGGTCAGCGCGGGCGAATGGATCGGATAGATGACGATGCCGTCTTCCTCGCGCACGCCCACGATCCGCTCGCCTGGCACCGCTCCCCCTTTGGGCGCGAACCTGACCGGCGTATCGAGGCCGATGCCGCGCAACGGCAGCGCGTCGCCCGCGTCCGATGCGCCTGGCACACGGAACACGAGGTCGGCGGCTTTCGGCAAGCCGAACCAGCCGCTCTCGTTTTGCGGAACCGCCGGGCCCTGCTTGCGCTCGTCCTTGAAGCTTGGAAACACGGCGCGCACCACGTCGGTCGAGAAGATCTCGCCCCGCCCCACGCCGATGAAGACATCGTCGATCGAGGCGCGCGCCAGACGCGACAGCGCGGCCTTGAGCTTCGCTTCCGTGAACTTCTTGCCGGCGCGCTCGAACGCCCGCTCGACGATCTGGCGCCCGAGGCCGCCGAATTGCGCCTTCGCCGCCTCGCGCGTCGCGCGGCGAATGGCGGCGCGGGCGCGCCCCGTCACCACCACGCTGTCCCACGCCGCCGGCGGCGCGCCGCCCTCGGCGCGCGAGATCAGCACTTCGTCGCCGTTGTGCAATTCCGAGATGAGCGGCGCGATACGGCCATTGATCTTCGCGCCGACCGCGGAATTGCCGACGTCGGTGTGGACCGCATAGGCGAAGTCGATCGCGGTCGCGCCGCGGGGCAGCGCGATCAGCCGCCCCTTGGGGGTGAAGCAGAACACCTGGTCGTGAAACAGCTCGAGCTTGGTGTGCTCGAGGAATTTTTCCGAATCATCGCTGGCGAGCGCCTCGATCGTCTGCCTCAGTCCGCGGTACGCTCGGCTCTCGCCCACTGTCAGCGCTTCCGCGCTGAGCCCCAGGTCTTTATAGACGCCATGCGCGGCGATGCCGTATTCGGCCACTTCGTGCATCTCGTGGGTGCGAATTTGCAGTTCGACCCGCTGGCTGCCAGGCCCGATCACCGTGGTGTGAATCGAACGATAGTCGTTCTGCTTCGGCGTCGAGATATAGTCCTTGAAGCGCCCGGGAACGCTGGGCCAGGTCGTATGCGCCACGCCGACGGCGGCGTAACAGTCGGCGACCGTGTCGACGAGAATGCGAAAGCCATAGATGTCGGACAATTGCTCGAAGGCGATCGAGCGGCGCTCCATCTTGCGCCAGATGGAATAGGGCTGCTTCTGGCGACCCTTCACCTCGACCTTGATGCCCCGCCGGGCGAATTGGTCGGTGAGCTCCGCCGCGATGCGCGCGATGATCGCGCCATTCTTGATCTTCATCGCCTCGAGGCGCGTCATGATGAGCTTGTAGGCGTCCGGCATCAGGCAGCGGAAGGCCAGGTCTTCGAGTTCGTTGCGCATGCTCTGCATGCCCATCCGGCCGGCAAGCGGAGCGTAGATGTCGAGCGTGTCCTCGGCGATGCGGGCGCGCTTGGCCTCCGGCATGAACTGGAGGGTGCGCATGTTGTGCAGGCGGTCGGCGAGCTTGATCAGGAGCACGCGCGCGTCATCGGCGATGGCGAGCAGGAGCTTGCGGAAATTCTCCGCCTGCTCGGCGTGCTTGGTGACGAAGTCGAGCCTGCCGAGCTTGGTCAGGCCGTCGACCAGTCCCCCGATCTCCTCGCCGAACGCCTTGTCGACCTGTTCGCGGGTGACCGTCGTGTCTTCGATCGTGTCGTGCAGCATCGCCGTCGCGATGGTGGCGTCATCGACCTTGAACTCGGTCAGAATGGCCGCGACCTCGAGCGGATGGGAGAAGTAAGGATCGCCGGAGGCGCGCTTCTGGCTGCCGTGCGCCTTCATCGCGAACACATAGGCGCGGTTCAGCAAGTCCTCGTTGGCGTGAGGATTGTAGCGGCGAACCCGCTCCACCAATTCGTACTGCCGCATCATCGCCGGAAGCCGACCCGATCCGCGCGCCCCACGCCGCCGATTTGCCATGGCGACGCCGGTGCGGTTCAACCAGGACGGGTCGGCGTGAATGAAAGAGGGGGTCGGCGTTTCGCTCGCCTTCGCCGGCTCCCGCTCTCGCGCATCAGCGCGGGCTGCGCGCAATCATCCCCCCCGGCGAGCATGCGCGCAAGCGTTAATGTGCGCGCCGTCCAAGCGTCCGGTCGCTGCGCCCGGTGCAAACGAAAAACCCCGGAGCTTTCGCTCCGGGGCTGTCGGCTTCAACCGATCGGGATGCGATCAGAAGTAACGGGTGATGCGGAGACGTCCTTCGAAGCCAGCGCTGACGCCTTGCCAAGCTCCCGGAACGAACGCGCCGTTGCCATAGATCGTCCCGATATTGGCGCTCGGCGCAGTCTGGTTCGTATGCTGATACATCAACTCGAGGTCGAAGTTGAGGTTGGTGACGGGGTTCCAGCCAACGTCCGCGCCGACGAGAAAAGTGGTGGCATGGGGCGAGAGGACGCCCGTGCCAGTGCACCCGACGCCGAGCGTGCAGGCGCCGCCGCTCATACCGCTCCAGAGAACTTGGCCGATGGAGCCTTCGAGATCGGTGTAGATCGTCGGCGTCCAGTGGTGCTCCAGCAACGCGGACACGGACCAGGCGGTCGGGGTCGACCACGAGTTGGTCAGCGGATTGAAGTATGAGTTGGCCAGGATCATCGGTTGACCATTTCCGTTGGTCTGCCCGTTCTCACCATTCATGGCGTCCGGAATACCGGAATACCAGACGGCGTTCCTGGTGTAGGAGCCGGTGACAATGACGTCGTCGCCTGCGCCGAACGACGGCAGGTTCCATTTCAAGCCCGCATCGACGCCCCAGCCGACCTTACTCTGCGAAGCGTTGCAGAGCGCGGCGGCGGTGATCCCGCAGCCGCCGTCGTTGAAGTAGCCGTAATCCCTCACATTGACGTTGTGGATAACGCCGGAGACCTGCGCCTCGCCCCATCCCTGCTTGACATGCAGCGCGCCGACGATGTCAGGCCAACGCTGACCGCCAAATGTCGTCGGACCGGCGACGACCGGTCCATTGCCGGCGCCCGCGGCATAACCACCGGTCATGTTGGTGCCGCCGCCGGAACCGCCCACCGTGCCCTGACTTTGAGCGGCGAGCGTTGCGGTGAAGCCGCCGCCGAACGAAGCGGTGTAGGCGAGCAGGTTCGGTTCGTTAAAGCCCTTCTGATCCGGCGAGAAGAAGTTGTTCCAGTTGTCGCCGCCGCCGATGAACGAGTAGAACGACTGCGCCTTACCAGCGGTGATGCCCGCCCAGGTCACATAGCCGGTGTTCACATAAGTGTTGGAGCCGTTCGGGCTATCCAAGCCGTTGCCGAGGTCCGAATTGAGGTCAAAGTGACCGATCAACGGCCCGTAGGCGGTGTTCGACGCGAGATCGAAGCCGAGGTTGGCGCGGATGTTCCAGCCGATCGAATTGCGATTGAAAATCGCATTCTTCTGGTTGGGGATCGTAGCGCCCGGGATAGCCGCTCCCGGAGCGACGACGACGCCGCCCACGGTGATCGCGTGACCCGAGCCGTTGAAGACGTCCGGCGAAACATCGCTGCCTTGAACCATAAGGACTTGGGAGAGGTGGGCGGGCGCGAACGGATCGAGCGCCGTCGCCGCCGTAGTCGCAATCGCCTCGGCGGAGTTGTACTGGCTCGAAAGATTGCCGCCGATGAAATGGGCGGTCATGTAACCGCTGAACTTCACGCAGGTGTCGGAGCCAGGCAGTGTCCAGCCTGTGATGCCGCCAACGTTACAAACCCTGACATATTCGACCGGCGCCGCTTTCCTCGTCGGAAGATCGGCCGCCTGAGCGGTGGCGACGGCGACGATGCCGGCCGCGGAACCGAGCAGAAGGCTCTTGATGAGCGTCATTTGTGACCTCCAGTTACGTATTGGGCGTCGGTTTTCTTCTCACCTTCGATTTCCGCGGCCCGCTTGCGAACCGAATGACACCGAAGGCGGTCAGCCCCCTCGTCCCGTTTGACTTCCTGATCGTGGCGCTTGCCCCTGCAAAAGCCGCCGACCTCCGCGATCGGGAAATCTCCCGCTCACCTGGGTCACCATAGCTTCTCTAAATTTGGACACAATAAGTTTTCTTCATAAAGTCGCCTTCAAACATCGTTTGCCTAATCGTGTTGCATAATTGTCACGAGACTTTCCCGCAGCCTGCCGCAATCAATTATCATTGTCATATCAGGGCTTTATCCAAGACGTTGAGGATTTCGGACTGCAATCGCGATGGCCGTCGAGTGGGGTGGCGCCGAACGCGGGGCAGGCGCGGCAGACAGGCGACTTCTAAACCGCATCGTCAAGATTCGACCGTAGTCTGGCCTGATTCGCCAACGACGAAGGCCTGGGACAAGGTCTGTGATCGCGACCCTCTTCTGCCCTCGGCGCGCTGATTCGCGGGGCGAAAATCCCGCCCGCCAGCGCGCCAGCCGGACCTATCCGCAAAGGATCCCCGATCGTTGGCGAGACACGGCGGCGGTCCTGATCCGGGTCCTGATCCCGGGCCCTGATCGATCGTGTTCGCGCCACCTGTTATCGAGGATTCGCAGCCCCCTGCGGACGGCGCTTTCGCGGGCCGCGGACTTTCGTGACCGCCTCCTCGCCCAACGCACTCGTGACTCGCGCACAACCAATGGAGGAAAACGGCGCCCGACCGGAGTGCGGCTTGTAAACGACCCCCATTCAACGGGCTGCGTTCGTGTCGATATCGAAAGGGGGATTCAGCGGCCGAGTTCTTATAAATAGGTCTTTATGATCTATTCTTTAAAACGAACGGATCCAGGAAACAAACCAGCCATACTATAGTTGATCCCTGCGACTATGATCACGAATTTGTGCGCGCCGGATCACGAATTTTTGTCTGGCTGCTCACGGGAATGTGTTGATGGGCGTTCGGCGCGGACGTGATAACTTTGCGCGCAGCGCACCGAACAGGCCCGCGGGAAATCTCCAATTCGATAACTTCCAGTTGGTGAGAAATCGTGAAAATCGACAGTGTATATGATTGGCGCCCGCGTAGGCGCGCGGGTGAAAGCGAAGAAGAACCCGACCCGAGAATGATGAACGGCGGTATTTCGCCCTCCGTGGACTTGGGTGCATTCAGGGAGGAACAGCGGAAGCCGGGGAGCGGCGGTCTCGTTCTCATTATCGAGAACGATCGCGAACTGGCGGAGGAAATTCGCCTCGACCTGGAGGCCGGCGGACACGCGGTTCATGTTGCGGGGACGTCGACCGAGGGGCTTCGAGCGGCTCGTGCGGGCGACGTGGCGGCTCTGGTCATCGATCGGCTTCTGGATGGCGAGAACGGACTTTCGATCATTGAAACGCTGCGCGGCGAAGGAAACTCGACCCCCGCGCTGGTCCTTGGCGGGCTCACGTCCGTCGACGAACGAATCGCCGGATTGAAAGCCGGCTGCTATTATTTGGCCAAACCATTCAATGTTCGCGAACTGACCGCACGCGTCGAGTTCCTCTTGCGCGTAGGCCGCGACCTGGGCCTCGTCCGGCTCAGGGTGGGCGATTTGGAAATGGACCTGATCGATCGAACGGTCAGGTACGAAGGCAGGCTGGTCGACCTCGTTCCGAGGGAATTCAAGCTGCTCGAATATTTTATGCGCCGTCCCAACCAAACCGTGACTCGAGCGATGCTGCTCGAGGACGTCTGGAATTTCCAGCCCCCCGCCTACACCAACGTGGTCGACGTGCAAATTGGCAATTTGCGCCGCAAGCTCGACCCGACCGGCAATCGACGCGTCATTGTCTCGGTCAGGTCGGTCGGCTTTAAATTGAACGCCGAGCCCTGACGGCTTTCGCGAGCCCTGACGGCTTTCGACTGATTCTCGACGAAAAGCGCACTTTAATTCGCTTGTATTGGGGCTTCGCGGCGCTTGTGCGTCCGAGCCTGAAGGCTCCGGCGGCATTTCAAGCCCAGATCGGCGGCCATAGCCCAATCCTTGGGACAACCCGGGCGCTCGTGTGAAAAAAAACGAGACCGGCCGTTCGAGATCCGCATTCACTTGGTATAAGCAGAAATCTATGATATCGTATTCTCTCTGGCCGAATGCGATGCAGGAACAGCAAGCCGGCGGGGAAGGCGAAGAAATGGCGTCTTGGGAGCACAATCCGGAAGGCGAGTTCAGCGGGCCGCGATTTTTTTTATTTGGATTCGTCATAACCCATTGAAAACCCCCAATTCGGCCAAAGGAATCCAAGCAAATCCAAGCAATTTTCCTTGGTTTTCCTTGGTTTTCCTTGCATTTCCTTGCTCGAAACTCGCCCGAAAGTTGTATTTGCGACGCTTGGAGCTCGGTCCGGCCGGCAAAAAAACCCCGGAGCTTTCGCTCCGGGGCTGTCAGTTTCAAAGGATCGAGATGCGCTCAGAAGTAACGGGTGATGCGGAGACGACCCTGGAAACCGCTGCTGTCGCCTTGCCAAGCGCCGGGCACGAAGGCGCCGGTGTTGTAGATCGTCCCGATGTTCCCGCTCGGCGCATTTTGGCTCACGTGCTGATACATCAACTCGAGGTCGAAGTTCAGGTTGGTGACCGGGTTCCAGCCGATATCCGCGCCAAGCAGATAGGTGAAGGCGTGCGGCGAGATCTGGCCCGTGCCCGTACAGCCGGTGCCAGCCACGCAGAAGCCGCCGCTCTGTCCGCTCCAGTTGATGCCGCCGACCGAACCTTCGAGGTCGGTGTAGATGGTCGGCGTCCAATGGTGTTCCAGCAGCCCGGACACGGACCAGGCGCGCGGGGTCGCCCACGCATTGGTCAGCGGATTGAAGTAGGCGTCGGCCAGATACATCGGCTGGCCATTGCCGTTGACCTGCCCGTTCTCACCATTCTGGGCGTCCGGCAGACCCGAATACCACACGGCATTCTGGGTATAGGAGCCAGTGAACAAGATGTCGTCGCCGGGGGCGAACATCCCGCCCCACCCCTGCAGGTTGACCTTCACACCAGCGTCGACACCCCAGCCGACCTTGCTCTCGCTCGCGCCGCAGCCGGCGACGCCGGTAAGGCCGCAAGTGTCCGTGCCGAAGAAGCCGTAGTCCCTCACATTGACGTTGTGGATCACGCCGGAGACCTGCGCCTCGCCCCAACCCTGCTTGACATGCAGGGCGCCGACGATGTCGGGCCAACGCTGACCGCCAAATGTCGTCGGACCGGTAATACCGGCCGTGTAGGCCCCGGTGCCCAGGTTGTTGACGCCGTCGCTGTAACCGCCGTTTATGTTGGTGCCGCCGCCGGAGGCGCCGTTCGTGCCTTGGCTTTGCGCGGCGAGGGTCGCCGTGAAGCCGCCGCCGAACGAGGCGGTGTAGGCAAACAGGATCGGCTCGTTGAAGCCCTTCTGGTCGGGCGAGAAGAAGTTGTTCCAGTTGTCGCCGCCGCCGATGAACGAGTAGAACGACTGCGCCTTACCGGCCGTGATGCCCGCCCAGGTCACATACCCAGTGTTGACATAGGTGAAAGAGCCACGCGGACTGTCCAGACCGCTACCGAGGTCCGAATTGAAGTCCATGTGGCCAATCAACGGACCGTAGGCGGTGTTCGAAGCGAAGTCGAAGCCGAGGTTGGCGCGGATGTTCCAACCCTGAGAGTCGCGGTTGAACGTCGCGTTCTGCTGGTTCGGCAGCGTGACCCCGAGCGACTTGCCGGTCACCGCGTTGAACACCGGCACCGCCTGATCGCCGCCCTGAACCATCAGGACCTGGGAGAGGTGAGAGGGTGCAAACGGATTCAGCGCTGTCGCCAGGACCAATTCGGCGGCGCTGGCGGAATTGTACTGGCTCGAAAGATTGCCGCCGATGTAGTGCGCGGTCATGTAACCGCTGATCTTCACGCAGGTGTCGGAGCCGGGCATCGTCCAGCCGGTGATGCCGCCAACGTTACAAACTCTGACATACTCGACCGGCGCCGCCTTCCTGGTCGGAAGATCAGCCGCCTGGGCGCTGGCGACGGCGACCAGCGCCGCCCCCGACCCCAGCAGAAGGCTCTTGATGAGCGTCATATGTGACCTCCAGTTCAATGTTGTGGGCGTCGGGTCGGTTTCTCGCCTGACTACCAATTCTTCCGGATGTCGGCGCATTGCCCCAGCAAGTCGTCGGACCCAGTTGCGATCGGGAATCGTCACGCTCGCATAGTTGACCATACGCAAATTCCTTCGGCCCTCAACTCAGATTTGGCAATAAATCGCCAAACGACGGCCATTATTTAACCAGTGTTGCATAACTGGCACAAATAGTTGGTGAACTATTCTTTATATGACTTGCTTCATAAAGTTTACTTCACATTTCGACGCGCGGCGTATAAGGTACGACAAGGTGAATACTATGAATGGAAATTTATGAAGTAAAATTTAGTTTGCCTTTCCATACGCCGACTGGAGATTTACATCATCGCGCGCCAAATATCCGCCACGCGCCGGCGGCGCGCGGCCGACCGCTTGAACGCAATCGGATTGAGCGACAGAAAATGCGCTTAAAGCGCTGAAATCGTTCGGTCGCGTACAAACGCGCTTGCCGCCTGAATCGCGGACTTTCGGCCTTTTCGGCGAGGGACAGAGGCTGCCGGCGCCAGGCGTCCTGCGTTGACAATGGACCGCCGGTCAGGCTAGCTCGGACATGTCAGTCGAAGACACTTCGCGGAAGAGTCCGGCTTAATCTTCGCCGGCGCCGAAGGCGCAACCGCCCCGGAAACGCTCAGGCACTAGGGACCGCGCAAGTGATGACGCTCTGGAAAGAGGCGGGCGCCGTCCAAGGCGTGCGCCCACCGACGGGGGCAACCGCGTAAAGCGGGAAATCTCTCAGGTCATGGGACAGAGGGGGCGTCCGCGAACGCTAAAGCCGCGGCAATGCGGCGGCGCTGCCGCGGGCGCTTGTTCACGACCGGCGGGCCCATGACCGAAGCCAACCAGAAGACGCCGCTCCACGCCCTGCATGTCGAGCTTGGCGCGCGCATGTCGCCGTTCGCGGGCTACGACATGCCGATCCAATACCCTGCCGGGGTCCTCGCCGAGCACCTCCACACGCGCAAGGCTGCCGGGCTGTTCGACGTTTCACACATGGGCCAGGCGCTGATCGAGAGCGGCGACCACGCAGCCGTTGCGAGCTTTCTCGAATCGCTCTGTCCGGCGGATTTTCTCAACCTCGCTCCGGGTCGCCAGCGCTACACCCAGTTGCTCAACGAAAATGGCGGGATCGTCGACGACCTTATGGTCACCCGCCCGCCGGGCGCAGAGGGCGCGCTGAGGCTCGTCGTCAACGCCTCGCGAAAAGAGGCCGACTTCGCCCTCATTCGCCAACATTTGCCATCAGGCGTTCGCCTGACGCCGTTACCAGAGTCCGCGCTCATCGCGCTCCAGGGTCCTCTGGCGGCCGCGACGCTCGCGCGGCTTGCGCCGGGACAGGGGCTCGAGGCGATGGCCTTCATGAGCGCCCGACCGGCGCGCATCGCGGCATTCGAGACCTTCGTCTCGCGCTCAGGCTACACCGGCGAAGACGGCTACGAGATCTCGCTTGCCTCGGCGCAGGCGGAAAGCTTCGCTCGCCTCCTCCTCAGCCAACCGGACGTCGCGCCGATCGGGCTTGGCGCGCGCAATTCGCTAAGGCTCGAGGCTGGCCTCTGCCTTTATGGGCATGAGCTCGACGAGAGGGTCGACCCGATCGAAGCCGGTCTCTCCTGGTCAATTCAGAAGCGTCGGCGCATCGAGGGCGGTTTCCCTGGCGCCAGGCGGATTCAGGGCGCGCTGGCGAATGGCCCCGAGCGTCAGCGTGTCGGCGTTCGGCCGGACGGGCGCGCGCCGGCGCGCGAGGGCGCGGAGATTCTTTCGGCGGACGGCGCCCCGATTGGCGGCGTCACCTCCGGCGGGTATGGGCCGAGCGTGGGCGCGCCGATCGCGATGGGTTACGTCGCGCGCGCCCACGCGGCGGTCGGGACCCCGGTCAGTCTCGTGGTGCGGGGCAAACCCTTGAGCGCGCGTATCGTCGCGCTGCCTTTTCACCCCCATGCCTATCATCGCGGTTGAGCAAGGAGACAAACGATGTCGGAGATCCGCTACAGCAAGGACCACGAATACATCCGCGTCGAGGGCGGCGAAGGCGTCGTTGGCATCAGCGATTATGCGCAGCAGCAGTTGGGCGACGTGGTCTTCGCTGAGACGCCGCCGGTCGGCAAAGCGCTGAAAAAGGGCGATCCGGCAGCGGTGGTGGAAAGCGTCAAGGCGGCGAGCGACGTCTTCGCGCCGGCTTCGGGCGAAGTCCTCGCGGTTAATTCAGAAGTCGAATCGACGCCGGGTCTCATCAACGAGGATGCGCTCGGGCGGGGCTGGCTCTTTCGCATCGGGCTCGCCGACGCCAGCGAATTGAGCGCCTTGATGGACGAGGGAGCTTACGCCGACTTCCTCAAGACTTTGGCTTAAAGCCATGCGCTATCTGCCGCTCGACGCGAGCGAACGCGAGGCGATGCTGTCCCGCATCGGGGTTCCGGACATCGGAGCCCTGTTCGCCGACATTCCTGTCGACAAACGAATTCAAGGTCTTCTCGACATGCCGCTTGCGAAGAGCGAAATGGCGGTCGAGCGGGCGATGACGGCGATCGCCAATCGCAGCCTCGCCGCAGGATCGGTTCCGTTTTTTCTCGGCGCCGGCGCCTATCGGCGGCACATTCCCGCGACCGTCGATCATCTGATCCAGCGGTCCGAATTCCTGACGAGCTACACGCCCTATCAGCCCGAGATCGCGCAGGGGACGCTGCAAGTTCTGTTCGAGTTCCAGACCCAGGTGTCGGCGCTGACAGGAATGGAGGTCGCGAACGCCTCGATGTACGACGGCTCGACCGCGTGTGGCGAGGCGATGTTGATGGCCCATCGCCTGACGCGGCGCAACCGGTCGGTGATTTCCGGCGGGCTGCATCCGCAATACGTCGACGTCTGCGCGACGCTGGCCCATATGGCGGGCGACACAATCGTCCGCTTAGCCCCGGATTTGAAGGCGAGCGAAGACATCGCCGCGGCGATCGACGACGAGACGAGCTGTGTGATCGTGCAGTCGCCCGATTTCTTCGGCAATCCGCGCGATCTGACACCGATCGCCGTGGCGGCACACGCGCACGGCGCTCTCCTGATCGCGGTCTTTACCGATCCGGTTGCTCTCGGCGCGTTGCGCTCTCCTGGCGAGATGAACGCCGACATTGCGGTCGGAGAGGGCCAGGGTCTCGGCAACGCGCTCAATTTCGGCGGTCCTTATGTCGGCCTGTTCGCGACACGGGCCAAGAACGTGCGCCAGATGCCGGGCCGTCTCGCGGGCGAGACGGTGGATGCGGAAGGGCGGCGCAGCTTCGTGCTCACGCTTTCGACTCGCGAGCAGCACATCCGCCGCGAGAAGGCGACGAGCAACATCTGCACCAACTCGGGACTGTGCGCGCTCGCGTTCTCGATCCATCTCACTCTACTCGGCGGTGTTGGGCTCGAACGCCTGGCGAAGGTCAATCACGCCAACGCGGTGCAACTTGCCGAGCGGCTCTCTGCGACTCCATCGGTCGAAATCGTCAACCCGCATTTCTTCAACGAGTTCGTCATGCGCACGCCGCGACCCGCCGTTGAGCTGATCGAGGCTTTGGCGAAGCGCGGCGTGATCGGGGGATTGCCGGTCTCGCGGCTTTTGCCCGAGGCCGGGCTCGACGATTGCATCATCGTGGCGAGCACGGAGACCAATACCGACGACGACCGCGCGGCCTATGCCCAGGCGCTCGCCGATTGCCTGCGCTAAGCTCGAACAGAGAGCGCTTCTCATGAACGTCCAAGGCCGCCCTACCCGCCCCGAAACGGCCGCCGCCGCGGAGCGGGAAACCTTCACTGGCAATCGCGGGCTCAACATGGCGGAGGCGCTCATCTTCGAGAGCGGGCGCTTCGACGCGACCGGAGTCGACATTGACCAGCCGCCGGCATTCGAGTTGAAACTGGGGCCGCACGCGCGCCGGGGCGCGGTCGAATTGCCCGGCCTGACCGAGCCGGAAGCGATCCGGCACTACGTGCGCTTGTCGCGCAACAACTATTCCATCGACGCCGGGCTTTACCCATTGGGCTCGTGCACGATGAAGCACAATCCGCGTCTCAACGAAAAGATGGCGCGCCTGCCTGGATTTCGCAGACGTGCACCCGCTGCAGCCGGTCTCGACGGCGCAAGGAGCGTTGGAAGTTATTGAAGCGCTCTCCGACGCGTTGCTGACGCGATGACGGGAATGGACGCCATCGCGATGTCGCCCAAAGCTGGCGCGCACGGCGAACTCTGCGGCATGATGGCGATCAAGGCGGCTATCGAGGCGCGGGGGGAAGGAGAGACGCGGCGAGTTGTGCTGGTTCCCGATTCCGCGCATGGCACGAATCCGGCCACCGCGGCCCTGATCGGCTATTCCGTTCGGTCCGTACCCGCGGGCAAGGACGGCATCGTCAGCGTCGAAGCCGTGCGGAGCGCGCTTGCGCCGGACGTTGCGGCGATCATGCTGACGAACCCCAACACCTGCGGACTGTTCGAGCGAGAGATTGTCGGCATCGCGGATGCGGTCCACGAGGCTGGAGCCTACTTTTATTGCGACGGCGCGAACTTCAACGCCATCGTCGGCAAGACGCGTCCGGGCGATCTCGGCGTCGACGCCATGCACATCAACCTGCACAAGACGTTTTCGACCCCCCATGGCGGCGGCGGTCCTGGCGCCGGTCCGGTCGTGCTCTCGTCGCGGCT
Source organism: uncultured Alphaproteobacteria bacterium (assembly GCA_963707355.1). Classification (GTDB taxonomy): domain Bacteria; phylum Pseudomonadota; class Alphaproteobacteria; order Rhizobiales; family Beijerinckiaceae; genus Roseiarcus. Next base: position 92,749 of record CAVPPX010000013.1, read on the forward strand.
CGCCGCCTATGCGCCGGTTCCGTTCGTTAAGCGCGAAGGCGACGCGCTTCGGCTGGTCGAGCATGCCGATGGGCGTGAATTGTTTGGGCGGATGTGCGCGTTCCACGGGCAAATGGGAATGTTCGTGCGCGCGCTCAGCTTTATTCTGTCTCACGGGGCAGACGGGCTGCGACAGGCGTCGGAAGACGCGGTTCTGTCCGCCAACTACATACGCGCCTCGCTCAACGACGTGATGAACGCGCCTTTCGGCGATAAGGCCTGCATGCACGAGGCTTTGTTCGACGACCGATGGCTGAAGGATACCGGGCTGACGACGCTCGACTTCGCCAAGGCGATGATCGACGAGGGCTATCATCCGATGACGGTCTATTTTCCGCTCATCGTCCACGGCGCGATGCTGATCGAGCCGACGGAGTCCGAATTGAAGGCGAGCCTCGATCTGTTCATCATGACCTTGCGCGATCTCGCCCTCGCCGCGAACGCAGGCGAGCGCGAGCGGTTCCAGGCGGCGCCGGTCCATGCGCCTCGTCGCAGGCTCGACGAGACGCGCGCCGCCCGCCAGCCGGTGCTGCGCTGGACGAAACCCGACCCAGTTTAGCGGTCTGAAATGCAATGCGCTTCCCTACGACGGCGTTGTGGCTCTAAACTGCCGAACCCGCTCTCCGCCCGCTCGCGCCAGAGGACTGAGCCGTTATGTCATCCGGTCTGATCCGTTTCTTTGCCGCAAGCCTTCTCGCTGTTGCGGCGGTCGTCCCTCATGCGGGCCTCGCTCAGCAGCAGGCGCCGGTCACGGCTCCTTCAACCCCCGCGCCGGCCGGCCCATCGCCTACACCCACGGTTCCGCCGGCGGTCCAAGCCCCGGCGGCTCCGTCGCCCGCTCCCGCAAAGCCGGGCGAAGCGCCTTCCGCTACAAATCCTGCACCCGCCGCTCCAGAGGGCGCCAACCCTGCCGGGCCCGCGACTTCGGGCGAGGGCTCTACCGGCGAAAACGTCGATCTCCCTGCTCGGCCCTTCGCCTATGTCGAAGGCAAGGCCGACAAGGACGAAATTTACAGCGCCATTCTCAATTCACTGAGCACGGTCAAGCGTGAGATGGATAAGGCGAATCTCGCGCCCGCGGGCCGGCCGCTCGCCGTCTTTGTCGAGTCCGACGACACCGGGTTCAAATTTCACGCAGGCTATCCGCTTGCGGCGGCGCCCGAAGGCAAATCGAGCCTCTCCGACTCGGTCAAGATCGGACAAACGCCGAGCGGCAAAGCGATGCGCTTCGAGCATCAGGGCGCATATGGCGACATCGACGCGACCTATGACGCCATCACGGCCTACCTCGACGACAAGGGAATTGACGCGCAGGACGCCTTCATCGAGGAATATGCGAACGACGTGAAGGATCCGGATGATCCGACCCTGCAAGTCAACATCTACGTGCTGCTGAAATAAGCCGAGCGGCCTGTGCAGTTCTGGCTCGGCGAGCTACTGCGCAGCCGCCGTCAGCGCCGCCGCGCCGGTCTCGAACTGGAGCCGGGCCAGACGCGCGTAGAGGCCGTTCGCCGCCATCAGCGAGGCGTGAGTCCCCTCTTCTACGAGGCGTCCCGCCTCGATGACGAGGATGCGATGGGCGTTGACGATCGTCGCCAGCCGGTGAGCGATCACGAGAGTCGAGCGGCCCTTCATCAGCGTTTCAAGCGCGCCCTGAACCAGAGTTTCGCTCTCGGCGTCGAGGGCTGAGGTCGCCTCGTCCAGGAGCAGCACAGGCGCGTCTTTGAGGATGGCGCGGGCGATGGCGATCCGCTGACGCTCGCCGCCCGACAGCGTCACCCCGCGCTCCCCCAGGGCCGTGTCGTAGCCCCGCGGCAGCGCGGAGATGAAGCTATCCGCGGCCGCCTGTCTGGCGGCGGCGACGACCGCCTCGCGGGTCGCGCCCGGCGCACCATAGGCAATGTTGTCGGCGACGGTGGCGCCGAAGATGAACGCGTCCTGCGGCACGAGCGCGATCTCGGCGCGCAGGTCGACCGGATCGAGCTTCGAGATGTCGACCCCATCGAGCATCACCGAGCCGCTTCCGGGGTCGTAGAACCTGAGCGCAAGCTGGAACAACGTCGATTTGCCGGCGCCCGATGGGCCGACGATGGCGACCGTTTCCCCGGGAGCGACACGGAAGTTCACCCCGCGCAAGACGGCGCCGTCTTCACGCCCTGGATAAGCAAAGCAGACGTTCTGGAACGCGAACTCGCCACGGACGGGCTTCGCGAGCCTCACCGGCTGCGCGGGCGCGACGATACGCGGCTCGACCGCCATGATCTCGCCGATGCGGCCTGCCGCGCCTGCTGCTTGCGAGACCTCGTTCCACACTTCCGACAATTGTCCGAGCGCGCCCGCGCCGAACACGGCGAACAGGACGAATTGCGACAACGTCCCGCCAGTCATCTTGCGGGCTACCACGTCCTGGGCGCCGAGCCAAAGCACGACGACGACGCTGCCGAAAGCGAGGAACAGCGCGGCCGCAGTGACGAACGCCCGCGCCTGGGTCATGGTGCGCGCCGCCTCATAAGCGCCGAAGGCGGCTTCGCGATAACGGCCTGCCGTGAATTGTTCCGCTAGGAATGATTGCATCACCCGGACCGCCGACAGGCTTTCGGTGGCGAAGGCGGTCGCGTCCGCGAGCCTGTCTTGCGCGCGGCGGGAACGCTCGCGCACTGAACGTCCAGCGGCATAGAGCGGCAGGACGATGATCGGAATCGCCGCCAGCACGAAGGCAGAGAGTTTGGGGCTCGTGAACACCATCATCGTGATCGCGCCGACGAACAGGAAGAGATTGCGCAGCGCGAGCGACGCTGAGGAGCCGAACGTCGCCTTAAGCTGCGTCGTGTCCGCGGACAGGCGAGACGCGATGTCGCCGGTCTTCTCGCCATCGAAAAAGCTTGGGTCGAGGCGGGTTAGGTGGGAGAAGAGATCCGCGCGGAGGTCGGCGACGACCCGCTCGCCGAGCGTCATGACCAGATAGTATCGCGCGCCGGACGCCAGCGCGAGCACCGCAACCACGCCGATCATGGCAAGAAAATAGGCGCGGATCAGGCCGGCGTTGGAATTGGAGAAACCAAAGTCGATCATGCGCCGCACCGCGATCGGCACAACGAGTGTGGCGGCGGAAGCGATGGTGAGCGCGATCAGCGCCAGCGCGATCCGACCACGATGGACCAAGGCATAGGGCGCAAGCGGCTTCAAGGCGCCGAGGGAAATCCGGGACCTTTTGCTGCCGACATCGGCGGCGGATGACATTGCGTGAAGGCTCCTCAGGCTGTGCAGCGCTTTAGCTACCGGTTTTTCGCCCAAATCAAGGCGGCGGAAGAGCGCCAGCTTTGAGCCATGCTGCCGCGCTTGCGTCAAACGGGCGCCCGCGTTATAGGAGCGCCAATTGAAAGAGCCGCCGCTTCCCCGGACGGCTCTTTGCTTATTTTGTCCGAGACAGACGCATGAAGTCCGATATCCATCCCAACTACCACATGATCAAGGTCGTCATGACCAATGGCGTCGAATTCATGACCCGCTCGACCTATGGCGAAGAGGGCGCGACGCTGAACCTGGACATCGATCCGAACACGCATCCGGCTTGGACTGGCGGATCGCAGCAGCTTCTCGATCGCGGCGGCCGATTGTCGCGCTTCAACACTCGCTTCGGCGGCATTGGCCTCGGCGGCAAGAAGTAGCACGCTGGCGCCCTTTGTTGTAAGGCGGACGCGCTCGGCGCGCGCGCCTACAATCTGCGAATGCTGGTGACGGCGCCGCCGCCGTTTGCGGCGATTCGCTCGCGGGCTTGGGCTAGCGGCTCGCTCACCGTCTTCATGTGCCAGCCGTTGGCGTGAAGCAGCGTGACGGGATCGCGCATGATCCCGACGTGGCCCTTCCAGAATATGAGATCGCCACGCGCAAGCGGCGCGCTCGGGTCATCGATAGCGACGGGCTCGCCCAGCAGCGCTTCCTGCATGTCGCTGTCGCGCGGCGACACGATCCCGCCGGCCGCGAGCGCCGTCTGAACCAGACCCGAGCAGTCGATGCCTTCTGACGTTCGGCCGCCCCAGAGATAGGGCGTCTCGATCAAGCGCTCCGCGACCGCGACCCAGTCCGGTTCGTTCGCGCCGAGCTCAGCGACGCTGCGCGACCATAGATAAAGCCCATCGTCCGAGACCGCGAAGTCGCCCTCGCGGCCCACGACCGTCAAAAGCGCGCCGAGCGAGAGCGCCATGCGCGGCGGCAGCTTGATCGCGGGGCCGGGATAGGCGTGCGTGCGCAGCGCGGCGACTCGATGGGTCGGCGCAGACGGCGCGCCGAGCGCCGCGCTTGGCAGATAGCCAACATATTGGTCGCGCTCGAGTTGGGTCCAAGCCCACCCGCCTTGCTCATCGTAGACGGTGACGCGTTCGCCGTGGAGCGCCTCGGTCTCGAGCGGTGCGTCGGCCTGCGGAGAACGCCGGAGCGGAGCGCTCCCCGCGATGATCTGCATCCCCTGCCCCTCTGCGTAGCGCGGCGCATCGACAAGACCGCGCAGATGCTTCGCCGCGAGGTCGGCGCGGGCGGGAGTCAATCGGCGGTCGAAGGCGACGGAAGACATGGGTGAGCGCTCGAAGTCACAATCTGACGCGTCTCGGCCGCAAAGCCCGGAGAAGGGACTGCAAGCTGAAGCGAAACTCAGTTACGCCATTCGAATCGGAAAATCGGAACATTTTCGGGAAACCCCTTCAGCCGCCGCTCGCCGAGCGCCGCGAAGCGGGCTGGATCCTCCTCGGACAACTCGCTCACGAGCCCCGAAACGACGATGCCGTGAGCCTCGGCCTCATTGCACAGACGGGACGCCAGCTGCACGGTCGCGCCGAACAGGTCGTTATGGTCCTCGACTGGTTCGCCGGCGTGGATGCCGATCCGAACGCTCAGTGTTTCGGACGCGTCGGCGTTAAATGCGGCGAAGCCCCGCTGAATGTCGGCGGCGGCGCGCACGGCGTTCGCAACCTTATCAAAGGACGCCATGATCCCGTCGCCTGTATGCTTGACTTCGCGCCCGCCACGCCCCTCGAGCGCGCGCCGAACCAGCGCGTCGTGCACCCGCACCATGTCGAGCGCTGCAGCGTCGCCAAGGCGCGCCGTCATCTCGGTCGAACCAACGATGTCGGTGAACATGACCGCGCGCAAACCCGCATCGACAACCGGCGCGACAACTCCCGGGGCTGCGCGCGGGTCGCTGATCCGGCCCAGGAACGCCTCGACCGTGGCAAGATCGACCGGAATGATTGCGTTGGCTATTTCGCCATGGGCTTCACGATGGACTTGCTCGGCGGTGGCCGCATCGGGCGCATGGACGAGACAAAAGGCGGAGCCGCGATCCTCGTCGAACCAATAGGCCATGTATTTGACGCCGTGTCGGTCCTGGATGTCGACATCCCTGCGGTGGGCCTCGGCCACCTGCTCTGCCGTCGCGCCGCTCATGTCATGGCGGTCAATGAAAATCGGCACGCGGTCTTCCTCGTTCGTCGTTCGGATCGCTCAGGGCGCCCTCCCTTATTATCTCTGGGTCGCCGTGTAATGGGAAGCGCCCGGATGCGCGAAGCGACGGCCGACGCCGCCGGCGCGCGGGCTTCCTGCCATCCTGTTCCCATTGTAGCATGCCGAGAAAGAAGGACTTTCGGCTATGAACGCCCTTGCCGACCGACAGGACAATTTTCGTAGCGTCATCGACCCGTATGGGGCTGTCACCCACGAGGTCTTCAACCAGCCGGTCGAACTCGTCGACTATAACCTCTACGATTCCGACATTGCGCTGAGGGAGGCGGTCGCCCGTGAAGGCGCGAGTTGGGCCAGCAATGCCCTCGGAGCCTTCGGCGCCCGCGCCGGGTCGGCCGAATTTCTGGAGCTGGGGACGCTGGCGAACAGGAACCCGCCCGAGCTCGACACCCACGATCGATACGGGCGGCGCGTCGATCTCGTCCGCTTCCATCCGTCCTATCACGCGCTGATGAAAGCCTCGATCGAGGATGGGCTTCATTCGTCGCCGTGGACCGATCCGGGCGAGGGCGCGCATGTGGCCCGGGCCGCGCGCTCCTACATGCACACCGAAGTCGAGGCCGGCCACGGCTGCCCGATCACCATGACCTTCGCCGCAATCCTTGTCTCAAATTGCAGGGCGACCTTGCGGCGCAATGGCTGCCGAAGATTCAGGCCCGCGTTTACGATCCGCGCAATGTTCCCGCCGACGAGAAGCAGGGCGTGACGATCGGCATGGCGATGACCGAGAAGCAGGGCGGCTCGGACGTGCGCGCCAATACGACGCGGGCGATTCCCGTCGGCGTCGAGGGCCCCGGCCAGGCGCACGAACTCGTCGGCCACAAGTTCTTCGTCTCGGCGCCGATGTGCGATGCGTTTCTCGTGCTCGCCCAGGCGCCGGGCGGGCTTGTCGTGTTTTCTCGTTCCCCGCTGGCGGCCGGACGGGACGAAGAACCCGCTGCAGATCATCCGGCTCAAGCGCAAGATGGGCAATGTCTCCAACGCGTCGAGCGAGACGGAGCTGCGCGGCGCGCTTGGCTGGATGGTCGGCCCGGAGGGTCGGGGCGTGCCGACGATCATCGAGATGGTCGCCATGACCCGCTTCGACTGCATGATCGGATCCTCAGCCGGCATGCGCATGGCGGTTTCGCAGGCGATCGATCATTGCCGCCAGCGCAAGGCCTTCGGCGCGTTCCTGATCGACCAGCCGCTCATGACCGCCGTGCTCGCCGACCTCGCGATCGAGGCCGAGGCCGCGCTGACGCTCACCATGCGCATCGCGCGCGCGCTCGATCATCGCGATGATGCCCATGAGGATGCGCTGGTGCGCTTGGGCTCCGCGATCGGCAAATACTGGATCTGCAAGCGGACGCCTGGCCACGCCTATGAAGCGCTCGAATGTCTCGGCGGCTCGGGGGTGATGGAGGATAGCCCGATGCCGCGGCTCTATCGCGAGGCGCCGGTCAACGCGATCTGGGAGGGGAGCGGCAACGTCCAATGCCTGGACATAGCCCGCGCGCTCCAGCGCGCGCCGCAGACGCTTCAAGCCTATTTCGCCGAAATCTCCGCGGTGAAGGGCGAAAGCGTCGCGCTCGACGCTCATGTCTCGGCGCTCAAGGACGATCTGCGCGACCTCGGCGACTTCGAGAGCCGCGCGCGCGGATCTCTGTGATCGGCTCGCCGTCGGGCTTCAGGCGGCGGCTTTGTTCCGCGCGGCGTCTCCGGTCGCGGAGGCCTTTTGCCGCTCGCGCATCGAGACGAAGGGCGCGCACAATTATGGCGCGCTGACTGGTGTTGACGCGAAGGCGATCGTCAAGCGCGCCGCGCCGCGTTAACCCTTCTCCCTTTGGGAGAAGGCGGCGCCATAGGGTGTGGAAGGACGCCCGTCTTTCGACGGGCTATGGCGCCGGATGAGGGTCTTCTCCGCGAGGCATGCGCGGCAAAACGATTTGCGCCGACGCCCTTAGGAGAGAGATTGGGGTGAGGGTGACAGGCCCTCATCCGGCCCTGTCGGGCCACCTTCTCCCGGAGGGAGAAGGGGTGCTCTCGCTCGAAATCGTCGAGTTTGAATCGAGCGTTTTCAAGCCTTGAGGCGCCATTTCCGAGTAAGCCCTCTCATCCGGGGAGAGGTGTTGGGGCTAGGGTGACGGGCTCTACATCCGGCCCTATCGGGTCACCTTTCTTCCGGAAGGAGAGCGGCGTTAGCGAGTCCGAAATGAGCCTTTCCAATGACTTGCGGCGCGATTAGCGAGTTACTCGGGCTCGGGCCTTCGAGCGCGAGCGGACGCTCGACAGGCGGTGGGAGCCGGTGCGCCTCAGTTTCCTCGCGCGACCGCGGGACAGCGGCAAATCCGTGATAGCGGTCAAGTTCACGGACGATTTTGACGACGCGATCGACGGCCTCGAAGTTCGTTCCCTCCGCGGGGTCGTGCATCGCGGTGAAAGACACGAGCAACGCTTCGTTGAGGCGGCTGACCTGAAGGGCGAGGAATTCGGCTGGCGGCTGCGGCATACGCTCAGAGAGGATCTCGCGAACGACGTTGCGCATCCGCTTGAGCGTAAGACCCTCGCTGGCCGCGATCTCCGGCACCGAAGCGCCGCGATTGAGGAGAGCGACGATCCGCTCTTCACGCCGGACCTTTTCGCGCCGCGTGGCTCGTTGTATCCCCGATGACCCGCCCCGGCGAGCGGGGGCGGGTGACGAAACTTCGGGATTGGATTTCGGGGCTCGCATAAGAACAAATATAGAACAAAGTTCGCCGTTTGACAAGAAAATGTCGTTCCAACTCCTTTCACGGCCATGAAAGCGAGCATCCGGTGAGGTCCTGATCAAAGCTCTGAATTCCCCTTGCGCGGGAATCACAATGAGGTTGACCGCCCATTGCGCTCCGGCAGGCGGTCAGGCCAGATTGCCCTCGCTGCCTGGCTCTTCCACCAGCTCCTCCAATTCCGCCATCGTCTGTTCGACCGTTCGATGATGCGGCTCTTCGTACCAGACGGAAGCGACCCTCTCGATGTCGCTCGAGCTTACGCTGACATAGGTGACATGCGGCCGCTCCGATTCCAGGAACTCATTGATGTCGTTCTCCAGCGACTGGATTGGCGTGGTCGCGGCCAAGGAAAACAGCTTTACCCTCATTGCCTACCTCCGAGTGGGCCTGGCGCCGATCAGAGGCTCCCCATTTCGCAGCAGAAGACGCGACCTCCAAGCCTGATCTCGGGGTCGAAACACGGGAACGATTTGACGCCTCGCGCGTTCCGGGCGCTTCATACTGCCAAGGATTGCTTTCCATGAAATTGTTTCGCTGCCAGGTTTGCGACAACATCATTTACTTCGAGAACCGAACCTGCGGCCGTTGCGGCCATCGGCTCGGCTATGTCCCGCAACTCGAAATCATGGCCGCCCTCGAGCCGGTGGGCGGCGAATCCTGGACGCCGTTGGTGGGAGAGACCGGACCGCGCCGTTTCTGCGCCAATGCGGACTACGACGTCTGCAACTGGCTCACGACCGCAGACGGACAAGACCGGCTTTGTGTAGCGTGCCGCCACAACGACACGATTCCCGACATTTCTCAAGCCTCGCATCTCACGGCTTGGCGGGAGATCGAACTTGCCAAGCACCGGCTGTTCTACAGCCTGCTGCGCTGGAAGCTGCCGCTCAAGACCCGCGCCGAGGACCCGAGCCACGGTTTGGCGTTCGAATTCCTGGCCGATCCTCCCCACCCTTCCGGTCCCAAAGTGATGACGGGGCACGACGACGGCGTGGTGACGATCGCGCTCGCGGAGGCCGACAGCGCCGAGATCGAGAAGCGCAGGGCGGAATTGGCCGAGCCCTATCGCAGCCTGCTCGGTCATTTCCGGCACGAAGTCGGGCACCATTATTGGGACATCCTCGTTCGCGACGGCGGCAAGCTGGATCAATGCCGCGCGATATTTGGAGACGATATGCAGGACTATGAAGCGGCTCTCAAGCGCCACTACGAGCGTGGCCCGCCTGCGGATTGGCCGGAGCGCTTCGTCTCGGCTTATGCGACCTCCCATCCGTGGGAGGATTTCGCCGAAACCTGGGCGCATTACCTGCATATCGTCGACACGCTCGAGACGGCGAACGCGTTCGGGCTCCGGATCGCGCCGGCTGTTGATAAGGAGGGCGCGCATTTCGCCAAGCTCAATTTCGACCCCTATGCAGAGGGGTCGATCGAGCGGATCGTCGACGCCTGGGCGCCTTTCGTGGTCGCCATGAACAGCGTCAATCGCGCCATGGGCAGGGCCGATCTCTACCCGTTCGTCATCGCGCCAGCGGTCGTGGAGAAGCTGCGCTTCATTCACGACCTCGTCCGCGGCGCGGCGAAGGGAGAGGGCGCCGTCGGCGCAGCAGACAAGCGCGCTGCCGCGCTGGCCCTCGGCGAGGCCGTGGAGATCTGACTAACGAGCGGCCTGAGGCTGCGTTGAGTCCAAACTGCGCAGTTCGGTTGCTCGGCGCCTCCGGACAGCGAAGCTGAGCCCGCCGAAGCCCAAGAGCGTCATCGCCCAGGTGGAGATCTCCGGCGCCGAGAGCGGCGAGCGCGACGGTGAATGTTCCATAGCTCCCGGTATAGATGCCGGGCGCCCAGGTCAGGATCGTGGTCCCACCGGTGAAAATCGGCGGGTCGACGCCGTCGTAAAACCCGGTGTTGCAGCAGGTGATGATGGATTTCCACCCCCGGCGCCGCGAAGGTCGGCTAGCCGCCGGTCTGGACCCGGTTGACGGACGCCGAATGGGAAATTGGCGTCAATCGGCTTGGCAGGCAAGCGCAGACAATCGTCGCTCGCGAACCGACACCCTCGCCCAGGATCGCCTTTCAGCGCGCGCCTTCCCCGTGTACGGGAGAGGGCTGAGTAAGCGCTTACTTGCCGAGCGCCTTGTCGGTGATCACGGTCGTATAGGCGCCGGTCGGCTCCTTGGAGATCACCGGGTCGGAGCCGCCGGTCAGCAGCGTCTTCACGGTGCGCTCGTAGTCGGCCTTGTCGAGTTTGCCGTCGGAGCCCTCGGTCAGCTTGTTGATCTCGCCCAACATCTGCGTCTGGTGATGCTCGGTCTGGGCGCCGGTCGAGTCATTGTCGAGAACGATCTTGACTGCTTCCTCGGGATGGGCGCGGGCATAGTCCCAGCCCTTCATCGACGCCTTGACGAAGCGGGCCATCTTGTCGACGAAGGCCGGGTCCTTGAGCTTGTCCTCCATCACATAGAGGCCGTCCTCGAGGGTCGCGACGCCCTGATCCTCGTATTTGAACACGACAAGCTGGTCCGGCTTGTAGCCGGCGTCGATCACTTGCCAATATTCGTTGTAGGTCATGGTCGAGATGCAATCGGCCTGCTTCTGCAACAGCGGGTCGACGTTGAAGCCCTGCTTCACCACCTTGACGCCGCCTGGCGAGCCGTCGGTCTTGAAGTGCAGTTTGCCCATCCAGTTGAGGAACGGATATTCGTTGCCGTAGAACCAGACCCCGAGCGTGCGGCCCTTGAGATCCTCGGGCGTCTTGATGCCCGTGTCGGCGCGGCAGGTGAGCTCGAGCCCCGAATGCTTGAACGGCTGAGCGATATTGACCATCGCCGCGCCCTTCTCGCGCGCCGCGAGCGCGGCGGGCATCCAGTCGACCACGACGTCGGCCCCGCCTCCAGCCAGCACCTGCTCCGGCGCAACATCCGGCCCGCCGGGTTTGATGGTCACGTCGAGCCCCTCGGCCTTGTAGAAGCCCTTGTCCTTGGCGACGTAATAGCCGGCGAATTGCGCCTGGGTGACCCATTTGAGCTGCAGCGTGACCTTGTCGTCGGCATGCGCCGCGCCCGCCAGCATCGCCGCCACGCCGGCGACCGCGAACATGATCGATTTCATTTTTGAACTCCCTCCAGTTGAACCCGGACTCCCGTCGCCGCACTTAAGGACTATCGCATGTGGTGAAAAGCTCAAGCCTCTTTCGCACGATAGGAGGCGTGCCAGAACGTCACCCGGCGCTCGATCCCGGCGACCAGCGCGTAGAACAGCGATCCCGTCAGCGCAGCCACGACAATCGTCGCCCACACCATATCGATTTGCAGCCGGCCGACTTCGGTCGAGATGCGAAAGCCCATGCCCACGATCGGCGTGCCGAAGAACTCGGCGACGATGGCGCCGATCATGGCGAGCGTCGTGTTGATCTTGAGCGCATTGAAGATGAACGGCGCCGCAACCGGCAGGCGCAGGGCCAGCAGGGTCTGCCAGTAATTCGCGCCGTAGGTCTTCATCAGATCCCGCTCGATCGCCCCGGCGCTCGAAAGCCCGGCGATCGTGTTGACCAGCATCGGGAAGAAGGTCATCACGACCACGACCGCCGCTTTCGATTGCCAGTCGAAGCCGAACCACATCACCATGATCGGCGCGACGCCGACGATCGGCAACGCGGAAACGAGGTTGCCGATCGGTAGGAGGCCGCGTTGCAGAAATTGCGAGCGGTCGATCAGGATCGCGACCATGAAACCGGCAAGCGAGCCGATGACGTAGCCCGCCAGCACGCCCTGAATCGTCTGCCGGAAATCGGCCGCAAGCGTGGGTATGGACGTGACGAAGCGCGCCGCGATCGCCGAGGGCGGAGGCAGGATGATCGCCGGCACATGGAGGAGCCTGACCCCCGCCTCCCAGATGCGAGCACGGCAAGGCCAAAGGCGAGCGGCGGCAAAAGGTCCTTGAGGCGGCGCAGGCTCATGGGCCGAACGCCATTCGCCGTTGCGCGATGCGCTCCGCGCCGCCGATCGCCCCGACGAGCGCTGCGGAGAGCGCCGCGGCCGCGAACAAAGCCGCCCAGATCTGCACCGTCTGTCCATAATAGGAGCCGGCAAGAGTCGCGCGCCGAGGCCCCCGTCCTCGCTCTTGGTGACTTCCGCGACCACGGCGCCGACGAGCGCCGCGGCGGCGCCGATCTTCATGCTGGCGAAGAAGAACGGCGCGCTGGCCGGCGCTCTGAGTTTCACGAAGGTCTGCGCACGGGTCGCCGAATAGGTGCGCATGAGGTCGAGCTGCAACGGATCGGGCGAGCGGAAGCCCTTGACCATGCCGACCGTCACCGGGAAGAAACACAGATAGGCCGCGATCGCCGCCTTCGGCGCAATGCCGGTAATGTTGAACTGGTTGAGGATCACGACGATCATCGGCGCCAGCGCAATGATCGGCACGGTCTGCGACGCCACGATCCACGGCATCATCGAACGCTCGAGCCAGCGCATGGAGACGATGAGAACGGCAAGGCCGATGCCGAGCGCCGAGCCGACAGCGAAGCCGATCAGCGTCTCTTCAAGCGTAATGAACCCATGATAAACGAGGCTGCGCTTCGACGTCGGCGGGGTCGCGAAGACAAGCTTGTAGAGTTCGCTTGCGACCTGATGCGGCGCTGGCAGCTTCGGCCGCTCCATGTTGAGCGACGCGCCGACGAGGTCCTGGGTGGAGTAATCCGTCCGGCCCGCGTTCGCGAACTGGTCGCGCTGGAGCGACCCGTTCATGAGCGCCGCTGCGAGATACCAGACGCCGAGGATGGCGAGGACGACGGTCGCGAGGGGGAGGACGGATTTCATCGGCGTCCCCGGCCCTCATCCGGCCGACCCTCATCCGGCCGACTATCGTCGGCCACCTTCTCCCCGAGGGAGAAGGTGTGCGCCTTCCCTTCTCCCTCTGGGAGAAGGTGGACGCGCGCAGCGCGGCCGGATGAGGGTATCCGCCCGACGCTACCCGTCATAGGAATGACCCTCGCGCAGGCCCTGCCTGACCCGGTTGGCGACGCCCAGGAATTCAGGCGTCTCGCGGATGTCCAGCGTGCGGTCGCGGGGAAAATTGCATTCGATGACATCGTAGATGCGGCCCGGGCGCGGCGACATGACGACGATATGCGTCGACAGGAACACGGCCTCGGGAATCGAGTGGGTGACGAACAGCACCGTCTTGCCGGTCACGTCCCACAGGCGCAGCAATTGCTGGTTCAGCATGTCGCGCACGATTTCGTCGAGCGCGCCGAACGGCTCGTCCATCAAGAGAAGATCGGGGTCGAACGATAGCGCGCGAGCGATCGAGGCGCGCTGCTGCATGCCGCCCGACAATTGCCAGGGAAATTTCGCCCCGAAGCCGGAAAGGTTGACGAGCTCGAGCCCCTTGGCGATGCGGGCGTCACGCTCCGCCTTGCTGAAGCCCATGATCTCGAGCGGCAGCGCGATATTGCGCGCGACGCTCCGCCATGGATAGAGCGCCGGCGCCTGGAACACGTAGCCATAGGCGCGATTGGCGCGCGCTTCATGCGGGCTCATGGCGTTGACGCGGATTGAGCCGCTGGTCGGGTTCTCGAGATCCGCGACCGCGCGCAGAAGCGTCGTCTTGCCGCAGCCCGACGGTCCGATGAAGGAGACGAATTCGCCCCGCGCGATCTTCAGGCTGACATCGCTGAGCGCCTGCACCGGCCCGTCGGCGGTGTCGAAGCGCAACGAAAGCCCGCTGATCTCAATCGCGGCTCCGCGGCCGCGGCGCTGCTGCGCTCGTCCGGCTCGAGTTTGGCAGCCGCCGCTACGTCCATCGCCGATCCGTTCCCTCAGCGCGCAACGCCCGCCACCGCAGTGAACTCCTTATGGCGCTTGAGCGCGCGCGCGTCCGCAGGAAACGGCTCGCGCTTGATGAAGCGGCCGCGCCCAAGCTCGGCCTGCACCGAGCCGTCGCGATAGACGACCTCGCCGCGCGACAGCGTATAGCGCGGCAGGCCCGTCACCTTCGTTCCTTCGAACACGTTGTAGTCGATGACCGAAACCTGGGACCTCGCCGAGATCGTCTTGTTGGCCTTCGGATCCCAGACCGTGACGTCAGCGTCCGCGCCCGGCAGGATCGCGCCTTTGCGCGGATAGAGGTTCAAGATGCGCGCAATGTTCGTCGAGGTCGCGGCGACGAACTCGTTCATCGTCAGGCGTCCGGTGTCGACGCCATAGGTCCATAAGACCGGCATGCGGTCTTCAAGTCCGCCGGTGCCGTTCGGGATCTTGGTGAAGTCGGTCAGGCCCAGTTCTTTCTGCTTGGTGGTGAAGGCGCAATGGTCGGTCGCCACCACTTGCAGCGAGCCGGCGCGCAAGCCATTCCAAAGATCGTCCTGATGGATCTTGTCGCGGAACGGCGGCGACATGACGCGCCGCGCCGCGTGCTTCCAATCGTGGTTATAGTATTCGCTCTCGTCGAGCACGAGATGCTGGATCAAAGGCTCGCCATAGACACGCTTGCCAAGAGCGCGGGCGCGACGGATCGCCTCGTGCGCCTGCGTGCAGGAGACGTGAACGATGTAGAGCGGCGCGCCCGCCTGATCGGCAAGCATGATCGCGCGATTGGCCGCTTCGCCCTCGACATCCGGCGGACGCGACAGCGCGTGGCCCTCGGGCCCGGTTACGCCCTTGGCCATGTAATGCTTCTGCAGCGCGGCGACGATCTCGCCGTTCTCGGCGTGGACGAGCGGCATCGCGCCAAGTTCGGCGCAGCGCGTGAAGGAGGCGAACATCTCCTCGTCGTTCACCATCAGCGCGCCCTTGTAGGCCATGAAATGCTTGAAGGTGGTGACGCCCGCGGCGACGACCTTGGCCATGTCCTCGCGCACGGCATCGTCCCAGTAGGTGATGCACATGTGGTAGGCATAGTCGGAGACAGCATCCTTCGAGCGTTTCTGCCAATCGGCGAACGCCTCCATCAGCGGCTGGTTGCGATTGGGGATGCAGAAGTCGACGACCATCGTCGTGCCGCCCGACAACGCCGCCTTGGTGCCGCTCTCGTAATTGTCGGCGGAATTCGCGCCCATGAAGGGCATGTCGAGATGGGTATGCGGGTCGATGCCGCCCGGCATGACAAAGCAGTCCTTGGCGTCGAGCGTGCTGTCGCCCTTCAGGCCCTCGCCGATCGCCTTGATCGTCTCGCCTTCGACCAGCACGTCGGCCTTGTAGGTGCGGTCCGCGGCGACGATCGTTCCGCCTTCGATGACGAGCGACATTTTATTCTCCCAAACCTTAGCTTCTCGCGCGCGGACATCCGCCGCTCGGCCGCCGCAAGCCGTTACGACACGATTTCGGCCTTCTCCAGCACCGCATGCATCAGCACATTGGCGCCGGCGGTCGCCCAATCCGGCTTGATGTCCTCGCTTTCATTGTGGCTGATCCCGTCGACGCAGGGCGTGAACACCATCGACGTCGGCGCGACACGCGCCAGATAGCAGGCGTCATGGCCCGCGCCCGACACGATGTCGCGATGCGAATAGCCGAAATGCTTGGCCGCGCGGCGCACCGCCTCGACGCAGCCGGGATCGAAGGGGACGGGGGGGTAATAGAAGATCTGCTTCAAGTCGCATGTCAGGCCGATCTTTTTGGCGATCGACTCGACGCCCTCGCGAAGGCCGCATCCATCTCGCTCAACGTGGCGTCGTCCGGATGCCGGAATTCGCAGGTCATGAACACTTCGCCTGGGATGACATTGCGGGAGTTCGGATAGGGATTGAGCATGCCGACCGTCGAAACGCGCGAGCGGCGCCTTCGACAGGCCGATCGCATTCACGAGCTCCACGATCCGCGCGGCGCCGAGCAGCGCGTCCTTCCTGCGCGGCATCGGCGTCGAGCCGGCGTGGCTCTCGAACCCGGTCAAGCGAATTTCGTACCAGCGCTGGCCTTGGCCATGGGTGACGACGCCGACGTCGATCGACTCATCTTCCAGGATCGGGCCCTGCTCGATATGCAGCTCGAAGAAGGCATGCACGGGATGGGCGCCGACCGGCTCTTCGCCCTTGAAGCCAATGCGCTTCAGTTCGTCTCCCAATCCCTTGCCTTCGCCGTCCAGCCGCGAATAGGCGAATTCCTTGTCATAGACGCCGGCGAACACGCCCGACGAAATCATCGCCGGCGCGTAGCGCGAGCCTTCCTCGTTGGTCCAGTTGGCGACTTCGATCGGCCGCCGGGTCCGGATGTTGAGGTCGTTGAGCGAACGCACGACCTCGAGCGCGCCGATCACGCCGAGCGCGCCGTCGAACTTGCCGCCGGTCGGTTGGGTGTCGAGGTGGCTGCCCACCATGACGGGGGCGAGCGTATTGTCCTCGCCCGGGCGGCGCGCGAACATGTTGCCCATCTCGTCGACCGTGACCGTACAGCCGGCGGCCTCGCACCATTTCTGGAACAGCTGGCGGGACTGACGGTCGAGATCGGTCAGCGTCAGGCGCTTGACGCCGCCCTTCGGCGTGGCGCCGATTTTCGCCATTTCCATGAGCGAATCCCAGAGCCTTTTCCCGTCGACGCGCACATTCGACAAGTCAGCCATCAACAGCTCCACGACACATTTGCAAACGCTATTATAGCTTTGACCAAATGGTCAAATGGCGTAATGTTGCGCTGCAGCGCTCATCAATTCGGCGCGGCCGCCCAATGCCAAAGCGGCCCGTGGCTTCCATGCCGCGCGACGCCGGGATGACGGGAGGGCGCCGTCCGAGGAGCTTATGGCGCGTCGCAGACCGAGACCGACCGTCCGGGAGGAAAGTGAACGCGCGCTCCTCGAGGCGGCCGAATGGGTGTTCGCCGAGCAGGGATTCGCGGGCGCGACCACCGCTGCGATCGCACAGCGCGCCGGCCTTCCCAAGGCGAACCTGCACTATTATTTCCCGACCAAGGAGACGCTCTACCGGGCGGTGATCGAGCGGGTGCTGACCGCCTGGCTCGCCGCGGCCTCGTCCTTCGACGCGAGCGAGGACCCGACGGTCGCCCTCTCAGCCTATATCGGGGCGAAAATGGACCTCGCGCGCGAGATGCCTCTCGCGACCCGCATCTGGTCGGCGGAGATCATGCGCGGCGCGCCGATGATCCAGGATTTCCTCGACACGACGCTGACCCAATGGGTCGTGTCGCGCGAACAGGTGGTGCGGCGCTGGATCGCCGCCGGCAAGCTGAAGCCGATCGAGCCGAAGTTCCTGTTCTACATGATCTGGGCGACGACGCAGCAATACGCCAACGCCGCACATGAGATGGCCACCCTCAACAAGGGCCGCCCGCTCGACGACAAGGCCTTCGAACGCGCGAAGACAGAGGCGATCGAGATCATCCTGCGCGGAGTCGCGGCGGATTAGAGGCAGACCTCGGCGCGCGGAAGCGGATCTCAAAACAGCCGAAGACTCTGTGCGCCCTCGTCACGTGCTCGGTCTCGGGCGCTCATTTCTGCGAAGGGGCTTGCTGGACAGGTTTGCGAAATTTGAGCACAAAATTGTCGGCTTCGCCGATCGCTTCATATTTGGCTCTGTCTTGGTCGCCGAGCCTGAAGGTTGGAGGAAGAATCCACACTCCCTTCGGCCAGTTCGCCGTGTCCTTGAGGTTGGCGTTGATCTCGGAGGAGCCGGCGAACTCGAAACCGGCCTTTTCGGCAAGCGCGATGGCGTAGTCCTGACGGACGTAGCCGTCCTCGGCCTTCGGATCTTGCGCCGTGTCCCGCTGGCCGCGATGGTCCTCGAGACCCAGCACCCCGCCTGGCTTCAGCGCTCGATAGAAGTCTGCGAAGGCTTCAGGAGCGAAGCCGTCCTTCAGCCAATTGTGAAGGTTGCGAAAGGAGAGGACGAAATCGGCCGAGCCAGGCGGGGCAATTTCGTCCTGACCAACACCAAAGACAGTCGGCGTAAGCTTGCCGTAAGTCGCCTTATCGGCCTCGATCTTGCCGCGGAAGAGGGCGTTGAGCTTATCCGCCTCAGCGTCCGCAGCCTCGCTTCTTCCTTTCCCCTGCAAAGCGACATAGTACCCGCCATGATCGTGCAGGAGGGGCGCGAGGATCTCCGTCCAGTAGCCGCCGCCGGGCCAGATCTCGACCACGGTCGATCGCGGCGTGACTCCGAAGAAGGTCAGCTCCTCGAGCGGATGACGCGCTTTGTCCCGCGTAACGAATTTCGTGCTCCGCGCCGGATTGCCGACCGCGGAGTCGAGCGTCAGATCGGCGGCGGCGGCTGGCGCACAAACGCCGAGCGCAAGAGCGATGAGGGTCGCGAGGATCGACGGAGTCCCGCATAGGCTCGTGTGACATGACGTCTCCAGGCAATTGCACCGACTCTCCGAGGGCAGCCCCATCCGTTCATTTCCGGCGCGAAGCTCGAGCAAGGAAATCGTTCTTGAATGGGGCTTACGTTCGGGCGAACCGGTGTCTCGCCGATGTCCGTCACGCTCAACGTCCGGAACTTCCGCCTCACGAGGCATGCCGAGATCGACACGCCGCCTAGAGGTTATCCGCTTGACGAGCCCAGCGCTATTGGCACGAATATTTGACTCTGTGAACTGGAATTTATTTGTCTTCGGGGGCCGCCCCGCCCAATACCTAAAGCGAGATGATGCGATGGCTTGCGGCGGCGCGGGTGAGTGACCTCCTGCCGAAGCGAAGAGGAGGCAAGAATGCGGGTATCGTCCCTGAGCCGGCTGGCGGTTGCGGCTGCCCTGGCGGGTTCGCTGGCGGCCCCCATCGCGGTGCGCGCGCAGGACCAAAGCATTCCGGTCATGACGCTGCGGGCCGCATTGCGGCTTCCCCCCGACCAGCTGCCGACAATGTTCAGAAGCCCGAACCCCTATCAGCACGAGCCTTACAACATCCATCGGACCGATGGCCTGAGCCGCAATCCCGACGATTGCATGAGGTGGGGCTGCATCGACCGCAGGTGAGGGAGCCGAAGACGTAAAGGGGCCGAAGTCGGCCCTCCCCCTTGGGAAGCTCCGGTCAGAACTTGACGCGCAAGCCGGCGGTCGGGGCGATATTCTGGGTCGCCAGAAAGCCGTTCGCGAGGCCGCCATAGACGTTCGAGACCATCACACCGGCGTAGAGATCGACACGCTTGAGCGGCCGATAATCGATCATTGCCGAAATGGCGTATTGGGTGCCGGCGCAAGCGCTGCTGTTTTCGCGGATAAGGTTGAGAACGTTCCCGCTTGGCTGGACAAAACTGGTCTTGGCGTAGGCGCAGGGCGTGGTCGAGGAATTATAATTGTTCTGGGCTTCGTAATAAAAGGCGCCGCTCACGTCGAGTTGGGAGTTGATCGCGTATTTGGCGCCAATGAAGGGGACGTTGACGACCCGCATTTTGTTATAGGCGGTGGTGTTGGTCCATGCCGTCGGAAAGAGTTTAGCGATGGCTTTGTCGGTGGTGACGATGGTCGCGGGGACGCTATAGCCGCCAAGCGTCTCGAAGCCGTTCAAAAAGTCGTCGCTGGGATTGGCTTGCTGCCACCACATCCAGCCGCCTGAGAGCGTGACCGGGCCCCATCTGTACTTGGCGAGCAGCAAAAGACCGCTGTTGTTGGACAGCGTCGCTTTCAGGTCGTCGGGGCCGTAGAAGTTCGGGATCCCGCTGGTGCAGCCGGTCTGGCCCTTGAGGGGGCCCGTGGTGAGCGTGGAGCAGGAGCCGGTGAAGTTGGAGAGGCTGACCGCGTTTTGAGCGTAACTGCCGACGACGTCCACCGAGAAGAGGCCGCCAAAGCCTTCAACGTCGGCGCCGATATCGCCCTGATAGAGCCCGGTCGTGCCGTTGCCCTGGGCATAGCCGCCCCATTGCACGAGCGCCCCACCGTGGAAATTCTCATAAGCCGCCCGGTACTTCACGCCGGTGTTGGCGCGGTTGGTTTCCGTGTCGCCGAAGCCCGCATAGGAGCCGGAATAGCCGAGCGCCGAAAACGCATAGGAGCCGCCCATCGGATCGTAGGCGATGACGCCGTCGAGCGTCAGCGAGGTCACCCGGCCGACGGTGAGCGTTCCGAAAGTCCGATTGCTGAGGCCGATGTATCCGACCGAGTTGTCAAATTGCCCGGCGCGGCTCGAGTCGCTGTTTGCGCTCTGGACCACGAGCGGCAGGCCGTTGTTCTGCACGAGCGAGCGCGGTCCGTTGACGAGATTGCCGGAATACGGGTTAAATCCGCTTTCCACGGCACCGACGAGCGACCAGCCAGGAAGCCACGGGATCGCCTCCTTCATATTGATCCCGACCACCGACTGGCTGATGCCATTCGGCGTCCATAGCCACTTGGCTCCGTGGCTCTGCTTGCCGACGAAACTGTAAACGCTGTTCGAGTACGTGCCGCTGGCAGGCGCGCCGTTGGCGCTGTAGCCGAGGCCGACGTCAATCGTCGCATAGACGGTGATGCCAGCGTAGCTCAGGGGGCAATCCGCGGCGCTTGAATTCAAATAGGCCCATAGGCTCGAAAAGCAGTTCGCCTTTGGAGCCGTCGGGGCTGATTTCGTGGTTGGCAAATCTGCCGCGTTCGCTGCGCCGGCCAGCGCAATTCCGATGGCGAAAATGCCGATCCGAGCCGTCATGAAGTCCCCCGGTCGAGCCGGCGCAGTTTGCGTCCCAGTGGCGTTCCGCGCTTGGTAAATCAACGTCTATAGACTTAGTATAATAAAATCAAGCGATCCCTTGTAACGAAGGTTCAAGAGGGGGTCCGCCGCGTCGCCAGACGCCTCAAGAGGCGACTGACCGCGCGCTAATCCATTTCGTTCTCCTCAACGGCGGGGAAGCGGCTGGCGCGTCCCGACAAGCAACGGACGAGCCCTCAGCGTCATGGCGTCAGGTCTATTGCGCATGTCGCAGCTTGAAGTTCCGGGCTACGCCAGGCTTCCTTCTCCACCCCTGCCCAGCGGCGTCACGGCGGGGATAAGCCTGGTCGGACTTTCCATCCACAAGGTTGCCGGGCGTCGCGGCAGTGGTCCCAGGCTCGCGTCGCGAGCTCCGCTTCCCGTTGGCTTGGGTTCGAATGTTTGAGGACAGGGCGAAATCGCCGGGCCGCCGTCTGAGTGAAGCGGCTTTCGCGCTTTCGCCAATTCAGGTGACCCCCGCGACTCCATCCCGCCGCCCGCCGCTTCAGCTGATCGGCAGCGGCGTATAGGACTATAAAAGAAATCGACTTACAGACCATATCATAAATAAAACGTCCTTTATAATTCATTTTTTACAGACTACAGGCTTCACGTCTTCGCGATCGTGCCTCTATTGACTAAGTAACGCCTCAATTATCGCAGTTAATAGCCAGAAGCGAGCGACTATCCAGTCCGCTTCACTTTAAGACAATAGGGAGAAGAAACATGACACCTGTACGCTTAGCGCTCATCGTAACCGCGGCTGCCGGATTGACGGCCTTTGCGGCGCCTGCATTTGCTGAGATTGTGGCGACGCCGGATGGTCAGTATTACCGCCTCGTTCCGGTGAGGGCCCCTGGACCGGGAACAGCGCCCGAGATGGTGACCATTGCGCCCTCGGAGGCCACGGCGAGCGTGGCCCCTGTCTCCAACTGCCGGCTGGTCAATTTCGAAGACAATGAATATCAGCCGGAATATACGACGGTTTGCGGCCCGCAATAATTGTCACTTTGAGCAAAAAGCGCCGCCGAGACGAACGGTCGGCGGCGCTTTTTTGCTAGGCTATGGCGGCGCCGCGAGGAAACGCTCGGCGCAGGGCGGCCTAACGGCGACTGGCCTACGCGGACACCCTCAGAACTTGATGCGCAGGCCTGCGGTTGGGGCGATGTTCTGGGTCGCCTGGAACCCGTTCGCGAACCCGCCGTAGACATTCGACACCATTAGGCCGGCGTAAAGGTCGACGCGCTTGACCGGCCGCCAGTCGATGAGGGCGGAGAATGCATCCTGCACGCCCGCGCATTTGTTGCTGCTGATGCGGTTTATGACCAGCTTGTTTCCATCTGGCTGCACGATTGTACTGTTCCCGTAGGTGCAGGCCGCAGTGTTATAATCAGTCTGCTGTTGGTAGTAATAGGCGCCGGTCACGTCGAGCTGGGGCGTGATCGCGTATTTGGCCCCGACCCAGAAGTAGGGGGCGATCCTGTTAACGGTGTAGTTGGTGAAGTTCGTCCATGCGACGACCGGAATCCCCAGTGAGTTCTTCGGAACGGTCCCTGGTACGTTCCATCCGCCGATCGTCTCGAAGCCATTAAGGAAGTCGTCGCTCGGGTTGGCTTGCTTATACCATCCGTAACCGCCAAACATCGTCAGGGAGTGCACCTTGTACTTGGCGGCAAACAGGAAACCGGTGTTATTCGACAACGTCGCTGTCAAGTCGGTGTTGTTGTAGAACGTTGGAATGCCGGACGCGCAGGTGGTGACGCCGGCAAGCGCTCCCTTCGTCTGGGTCGTGCATGTTCCGGTGAAAGTGCCCAGGTTGGCCGCGTCCTTGGCCCAGCTGCCGACGAAGTCCATCGAGAGCACGCCGCCGTACGGGGACCCCTGGAACAGGTTGAAGTCGGCGCCGGCTTGGCCTTGGTAGAGGCCGTTGGTGCCATTGCCCTGGTCGTAACCGCCCCATTGTATCAAGCCGCCGAGGCGGAAATTCGCGCCGTAGAACGAGGGATAGGGGACTTCCACCCGATATTTGACGGCGGTGTTGGCGCGCGCGGCCTCCGTATCGCCGAACCCGGCGTAGGAGCCTGAGAAACCCAGCGGCGAGAAGGCGTAGGAGCCGCCCATTGGATCGTAGGAATTGATCGTGTCCAGCGACAGGGTGTTGACGCGGCCGACGGTGAGGGTGCCGTACGTCTTGTTGCTAAGGCCGATGAAGGCCTGCGAATTGTCCCACTGCCCGGTGCGGCTCGAATCGGCGTTGGCTCCCTGCAGCGGCAGCGCTTTGCCATTGTTCTGGACCTGCGAACGCTGAGCGTCGGCCAGATAGCCGTAATAGGGGTTGAACCCGGTTTCGATCGTGCCGATCAGCGACCAGCCGGGCAGCCCGAGCGGCGCCAGGCTCTGGCTCATCTTGAGGCCGATCACCGACTAACTCATGCCATTCGGCGTCCACAGCCATTTGGCGCCGTAGTTCTGTTTGGTGATGAAGCTGTTGACGCCGTTATTCCACGCCGGCGTGTAAGCCGCGCCATTGCTTTCATAACCGACGCCAACGTCATATGTCCCGTAGAGAGTGAACGGGCCCCAGCTCAGGGGACAATCGGCGGCCGTCGAATCGAGCCAGGTCCAGACGCTCGCAAAGCAATTGACGGGCGGCGCCGCGACCGCCTTTTTGGTCGGCAAATCGGCGGCGCGAGCCGCGCCGACGGAGGCGATCGCGATCGCCAAGCCAATTCCGAGCTTTCTCATTAAGAACCCCTCCTCGTCGGACCGAAGACGCCATCGGCCCGCGCCTAACAAATTTCCAATCGCTTCCCGCCGCTTCCCGCACCTAAGCGCGAGTTGCGTCCCCTCCCCAGTGCGATCCGCTGATCCGGGCCGCTGATCGCAAGTTGTTTACGAATACATGGCGAAAGAATTTGGTATTCTTCCTATGCGCTCGGCACTCGTCTCAACTCGAATCTAAATTACGTTATGAAAACTAGCCCGGTGGGACGTCACAGACAAACAATAAATTCGCCACCTTATCGACTTTTTGCAGGTTGTTGCAGATTGATCACAGCCGATGCTTTTGGGGCGGCGAAACAATAGCTTGTCGGGCGCGGCTATAGCCTCGCGCCCACACGAGTTACGCGGCGGCGCCAAAACGCCCCGCGTGACACAATTTCGACGGAATCGGTCCTAGCCCGCCAATGTTACAACTTGGCGACAAAGGGGCGAGACAAGGCAAAAAAAATTTAGTCAAACCCAATATCGCGCTCGGCTCGACGGCCATCGCTGTCCTCCGACGCCCATTTCGCCAATCCGGTCAGCCCCGAAGCCTGATCTTGAGGCGTTGACTCCAATCCAGGCGCGTTTTGCGCTTTGACAGCTTGAGGGTGCTGGCCAGTCCTTCATTATGGCGCCATCTTTACGGGTAGATAGATCAGCCCCGCCTGATGGCGTTTGGGAATCAAGCCGTGACCAATCCGCCTTTCGAGAGTGTGAGCAATCCGCCGATGGACACGCTGGCGGGCGCTCCGATTCTGGTCGTCGAAGACGAGCGCGACCTCGCCGAGGAGATTCGCCTCGAATTGCAGGCGGGCGGCCATCCGGTGCAGCTCCTGGAAACAGTTGCCGATGGGCTGCGCGCGGCGCGCTCAGGCCCCGCGGTTCTGGTCGTCGATCGCATGCTGAAAGGCCAGGATGGGCTTTCGATCATCGAAGCTTTGCGCGCCGAAGGCAACGTAACGCCGGCTCTCGTGATCAGCGCGCTGTCGTCGGTCGACGATCGCATCACTGGACTGAAAGCGGGCGGCGACGATTATCTGGTGAAGCCGTTCGACATCCGCGAGCTCTCCGCGCGAGTCGAAGCCCTCCTGCGTCGGGGCGACGCGCGGCTCACGCGACTGCAGGTCGGCCCCCTGGAGATGGATCTCGTTGAACGGAGCGTGCGCTGCGACGGCAAGGCGGTTGATCTGTTGCCGCGGGAATTCACCCTGCTCGAATATTTCATGCGCCGGCCCGGGCAGGTCGTGACCCGGGCGATGCTGCTCGAGGATGTCTGGAATTTCAACTTCATGGCGCAAACGAATGTCGTCGATGTCCAGATCGGCAATCTGCGGCGCAAGCTCGACCCCACGGGCGCGCGGCGCTTCATTGTCAATATCCGCGCCGTCGGCTTCAAACTGAATGTGGACGCTTGAGGTCTTCAAGGCGCGGGCGTTTCGCCTCGCGCTGGGCTTCGCCCTGACGATCTCGGTCGCGACCGCGGCGGCTTTCGCGTTCATCTATTTGCAAGTGTCGCGCGCCAATATGGATCGGGTCGGCGCAATTCTTGTCGACGAAGCGTCCAAGAGTGTCGACGAGAGCGAGGCCGACCTGCGCAGGGCCCTTGAGCTGCGCCTGACACGGGACATCCGCCGCCTCGATTTTGTTGCACTGATCGATCCGAAAGGCGAGTTGATTTTCGGAAACCTGCCGATCATGCCGCGAGTCCCGGTCGACGCTAAAGCGCACTTCGTCGATGAAGATGTCTTCCCCGATCCGCACGGCGATAAGGACCCAGCCATCTTTGTCGCACGGCGACGGTTGGACGGAGGCGTTCTTTTGCTGGGGCGCAGCCTGCGAGAAGACTATGACCTGGAGGAGACTTTGCTGCGGGCGCTCGCGATCGCGCTCCTTCCCACGATTCTCCTGATCCTGGCGATCGGCGTTTGGTTCGCTCATCGCGCCTCGCAACAATTCAAGCGCGTTCACGACGCCATTGTCAGGATCATGAACGGCGATCTCGACTTGCGCCTGCCGCTCGCTGGGGAGGATGACATCGGCAAGATCGCGCGCGCCGTGAACCTGATGCTCGACGAGATCGCCCGCCTCCTCCACCATCTCAAGAGCGCGGGCGACAACATCGCCCACGATCTGCGCACGCCGCTCGCTGTCGCCCGCGCCAAGCTCGAGCGGGCGCTCGACAACGAGAGCGGGACCGAGCAATTGCGGGAAGCGCTGGAGGCCGCGCTCGTCCAGATCGAGAAGGTGTCCATGACCATCTCCGCGATCTTGCGGATATCGGCGGTGGAACAGGGCGCACGCGAGAAGCAGTTCAAGGATTTCGATCTCGCCGCGGTTTGCGCGCAACTCCTCGATTTCTATGAGCCCCTTGCCGAATCGAAAGGCGTGACAATGATTGTCGACGCCGCAAAGCCAGTCCCGGTTCGCGGCGACCAGGACCTCATGCGCGAAGCCCTCTCGAACCTGATCGACAACGCCATCAAGTTCACACCTGCCGGCGGCACGGTCTGGATCAAGGCCCAGATGGCCGAAGGGCGGCCGTTTGCGCTCGTGAGCGACACGGGCGTCGGCGTCCCTACGCAGGAGCGGGCAAAGATATTTGACCGTTTCTATCGCGGCGAGCGGAGCGGCCAGACGTCGGGACACGGACTCGGCCTCAGCATCGCCGAGACAATCGCCAATCTGCATGGCTTCAAATTGACGGTTGAGGACAATAACCCCGGAGCGCGCTTCGAGTTACGCGCCATGTCGCCTAAACTAGCGGCAAGACTGGCGCGAGAAACGGCGTGATGAGGTTCGCATGTCCTTCGAGGCGTCTGCGGCATTACATGACGAAATTATATTTTAATGTGATTTAGACCGTCTCACGGATATTTTACGCCTGACGCCGTCGCGGCAAGTTTTTGTCGCGATGGCGTCGCGTGCGTTGGCGAACGTCGCTGCGCCTTCAGAAGTGACCAATGCTCGCTATCGTCCGCATCGCGCTGAGTAAACCCTTCACGTTCGTCGTCATGGCGATGCTGATCGTCATCTTCGGCGTGGCGGCTGCGGTGAAGACTCCGACCGACATTTTCCCCAATATCGGCATTCCGGTTGTCGCGGTCGTCTGGACTTATGACGGACTGCCGGCCGACGACATGTCAAAGCGTGTGATCTACTATTACGAGCGCACGCTGAGCAGCCAAGTCAACGACATCGAGCACATCGAATCGCAGTCTCTGCCGCGCTACGAAATCGTGAAGGTCTTTTTCCAACCGGGCGTCAACATCAACGGCGCTCTCGCTCAGACCACTGCAGCTTCGCAGACGGTGCTCAAATACTTGCCCCCGGGCATCACGCCGCCCTTCGTTCTCAGCTTTAACGCTTCGAGCGTGCCCGTCGTCCAGCTGGCGCTGTCGAGCAAATCGCTGTCGCAGGCGCAGCTCTTCGACCTGGGGCAGAATTTCATCCGGCCCAAACTCTCCTCGGTCGCGGGCACCGCGATTCCGTCGCCGTACGGGGGCAAGATTCTCCAGGTCCAAGTCGATATCGATCAGCAAAAGCTGCAGGCTTACGGCCTTTCCGCGCAGGACGTCGTCAACGCGATCGGCCAACAGAACATCGTAACTCCTGTCGGCACGGAAAAGGTGGGCGACTTCGAATACGTGGTCTCGCTCAATGGTTCGCCAACCCGGATCGACGAACTCAACGATCTGCCCATCCGCGTGGTCGATGGGACGACGATTTTCCTTCGCGATGTCGCCTACGCGCATTCCGGCGCCCCACCGCAAATCAACATGGTTCGCGTTGACGGCTCGAACGCCGCCTTGATGACGATCCTGAAAACGGGGCGGGCGTCCACGCTCGACGTCATCAACGGCGTGAAGGCGCTGCTTCCTAAAATCCGCGAGACCATGCCGGCGGGCATGAAGCTCGACGCGATCAACGATCAGTCGTCGTTCGTCAACGCGGCCGTCAATTCCGTCATCTTCGAGGGCGTGGTCGCCGCCGCGCTGACCGGACTGATGATCCTGATCTTTCTCAGCAGCTGGCGTTCGACGCTGATCATCACGATCTCGATTCCCCTGGCGATTCTGACCTCGGTCACGCTCCTGGCCGCGATCGGCGAAACCATCAACGTGATGACGCTCGGCGGCCTCGCGCTCGCGGTCGGCATTCTGGTGGACGACGCGACCGTGACGATCGAGAACATCAATTACCACCTGGAGCAGGGCAAGGACATCGAAAGCGCGATCATGGACGGCGCGCGACAGATCGTCATTCCCGCGACCGTATCGCTCTTATGCATCTGCATCGTCTTCGTGCCGATGTTCAACCTTGGCGGCGTCGCGGGCTACCTGTTCCGCCCGATGGCCGAGGCGGTCGTCTTCGCGCTCATCGGCTCCTATGTGCTCTCGCGCACGCTCGTCAACACGATGGCGCGCTTCCTGCTCGCGCATCAGGTGGTCCACGGCCATGGCGAGGTCCAGGCGCCGACGCGCAATCCTTTCATCCTTTTCCAGCGCGGATTCGAGCGCCGGTTTGAAGCCACGCGGCACTTCTATCTTCGTCTATTGGTGACGGCGTTGGCGGCGAGGCGGACGTTCATCGTCGGCTTCCTGGTCGCGGTCGCGTGCTCGTTCGCGCTCGTCCCGTACCTTGGGCAAAATTTCTTTCCGCCGGTCGCCAACACACAGCTCAAGCTTCACGTCCGCGCGCCGACCGGAACGCGGATCGAGGACACCGCGCAGATCTCCGACGGGGTCGAGGCGGCGATACGCCGAATCGTTCCCGCCGCGGCGTTGGATCCAATCGTCGACAACATCGGATTGCCGGTCAGCGGAATCAATTCCACCTACAACAATTCGGGGACGGTGGGCCCCGCCGACGCCGATATCCTGATCACGGTCAAACCCGAATACGCAAGCGAAGTCGCCGGCTACGTCAAAAAGATGCGTGAGACCCTGCCTAGAATGTTTCCAGGCACGACCTTCGCGTTCCTGCCCGCCGACATCGTCTCCCAGATCCTCAATTTTGGCCTTCCCGCGCCGATCGACGTGCAGATTATCGGGTCCAACTTCGCCGCCAACCACGTCTATGCGAACAAATTGCTGCGAAAGATCGCCCGCGTCCCGGGCGTTGCCGACGCGCGGATCCAGCAGGCGTCCAACAATCCGACGCTTGGCGTCGAATTCGACCGCATGCGCGCGGCGCAAGTTGGTCTGAACGAAGCCGACGTCGCCCGAAGCCTGCAGGAAAGCCTGTCAGGCAGTTTCAAGGTCGCGCCGACGTTTTGGATCAATCCGAAGAACGGCGTGGCTTATCCAATCGTCGCGCAGACCCCGCAATATTGGCTGGATTCGATGTCGTCGCTGGAGAATATTCCAGCCTCCCGCGAGGACGGCTCGCAAATTGTCGGCGGTCTGGCCACATTGAAACGCGGCGTGAGTCCAGCGGTCGTTTCGCATTACGCGGTCCAGCCGGTCCTCGACATTTACGCGACCAACAATGGGCGCGACCTCGGCGCCGTATCCGCCGACATCCAGAAAGTCGTGGACGAGACCGCAAATGAGCTCCCCGCCGGCTCCAGCGTCGTGTTGCGCGGGCAGACCCGGACGATGGCCTATGCCTACCAGCAACTGTTCGTCGGCATCGCGCTCGCCGTCGTGCTCATCTATCTGCTCATCGTCGTGAATTTCCAGTCCTGGCTCGATCCCTTCGTGATCGTCAGCGCGTTGCCGACCGCGTTGGCCGGGATCGTCTGGACATTGTTCATCACCAGGACGACGCTCTCGGTTCCCGCCTTGACTGGCGCAATCATGTGCATGGGCGTGGCGACCGCCAACAGCATTCTCGTCGTCAGCTTCGCACGCGAGCGACTTGCCGAGGGCGCCGACGCTGTGACGGCCGCCATCGACGCAGGCTTCACGCGTTTCCGGCCGGTTCTCATGACTGCGCTCGCGATGATCATCGGCATGTCGCCGATGGCGCTTAGCGGCGAACTGAACGCTCCGCTTGGCCGCGCGGTGATTGGCGGGCTCGCCTGCTCGACCGTGGCGACGCTTTTGTTCGTGCCTGCGGTCTTCCGCCTCGTTCATGAGCGCAAAGCGAGACGGGCGACGGAGTCCACGCCGAACCTGCAGCTGGAGGGGACAGCAATATGAACCAGGAAAGCAGCGAGGCCGCCAGTCCGGATGCGAAGGATCGCGCCCCGGTAAAGACGGGGCGCGCAATCATGTTGTTCAGCGTGGCGGCTGTCGCGATCGCGGCCACCGGAATCGTCGGACGGCGGCATGACGATGAGCAAATCGCTAAATGGACCGACGAGCAGGCGGTCCCCTCGGTCGCTCTGGTCGCAACACAAGAGGGAGGCAAAGCCCGGGAGATCGTTTTGCCTGGCAATGTCGAAGCTTTTGACACCGCTTCCATTCATGGCCAGGTGAGCGGCTACGTCAGCGAATGGCGCAAGGATATCGGCGCTCAGGTCCACCGGGGCGATGTGCTGGCCGTCGTCGACACGCCCGAGCTCGACCAGCGCCTCGCCGTGGCGCAAAGCGAACTCGCGAAGGCCAAGGCGAATATGGCCTTGGCGAAAGTGACGGCCGATCGTTGGAATTCGCTCCGCGCGTCAGCCGCCGTGTCTCAACAGGCCGCTGACGAAAAAGACAGCGATGCGCATGCAAAGGCTGCCGAAGTGGAGGCCGCCCAGTCGAACGTCGATCGGATGAAGGCGCTGAAGGCGTTCGCCAACATCGTCGCGCCGTTTGACGGAGTCGTCACCGCGCGCAATGTCGATGTCGGAACGCTGGTCAAGGCGGACTCGAACGATGGCGGCGCCCTGTTCACGGTCTCCGACATTCATCAGATGAGGATCTACGTTCCGGTGCCGCAATCCTACGCGGCTGCGATGAAGAACGGCATGAAGGCGACCCTCGAATTGCCCGAATATCCCGACCGCGCCTTCAACGCGACAATCGACACGACCTCGCATGCAATTGACAAGAAATCGCGCTCGCTGCTGGTCGAGCTCCTGGCGGATAATAAGGATGGCGCCCTCTCCCCGGGCGCATTCGCGCGCGTGCATTTTCAGCTTCCGCCGGATCCCAACACGGTCACCCTTCCGGCTAATGCGCTGCTGTTTCGCGACAATGCGCCCCAGGTCGCGATCCTCGGGCCCGACAACCGGATCGTCTTCAAGAAGATCCGCATTGCGCGCGACCTCGGATCCGAGGTCGAGATTGCCGGCGGACTCAGCCACGACGCGCGCATCGTCGCCAATCCACCCGAACTCGATCGACGAGGGCGAGGAGGTCCGGGTGATGCAAGCCGCCGTTGAGAAGATCCGAACGGCGCCAGGACAGCAAGCTCGACAAGGCCCGGGTCATCGCCCAAAGAGTGCTTTGGAGATCGCGCAAACGGGGCGGGACCACAACGAATGAAGTGGCGGACGTGGCTCGCAGCGCCGATCGCCCTTGCGCTCGGCGGCTGCGATTTCGCGCCACGCTACGCGCCGCCCTCGGTATCCGTGCCATCGAAATTCAAGGATGAGACGGCGGGCGGAACATTGCTTCCAGCTACGGGAGCATGGTGGCTCAGCTTCAACGATCGCACGCTCAACGATCTTCAAGCGCAGGTGGATGCGGCCAACCCCGACCTTGCCGCCGCCGTCGCAGCCAATGACGCAGCGGTCGCGCGCGCCAACGCGGCGCTGAGCTCCGCCTACCCCCAGGTCGACGCAAATCCTCACTTTCTGGCCAACAAGCAATCCTTCAATCGGCCCCTTCGCTCGTCCACGCAGCCGATCTACTACGGGGATAACCTCATCGGCGCGCAGACCGCGTACGAAGTCGACATCTGGGGACGGGTGCGCGATCTCGTCGCCTCGGCGAATGCGAACGCGGAAGCGAGCGCCGACGCGCTCGCTGACGCAAGGCTCGAGTTGCACGCGGAACTCGCGCGCGATTACATCAATCTGCGCGGTTTCGACGATCAGGCCAAACTTCTTTCCGATACGATCGCCATCTATCGCTCAGCCCTGAAACTCACTCAGGATCGGCTCGCGGCGAATATCGTCTCGCCCGTCGACGTCGACCGAGCGCAAGCTCAGCTGAGCTCGGCGGAAGCGCAAGCGTCCGAACTCGCGCTCAACCGAACGACCTTGGAAAACTCCATCGCGGCGCTGATCGGCAAAGCCGCCGCGTCGTTTTCAGTTTCGCAATCTTCGCGGCGGCTTCCGTTGCCGAGACCGCCGCAGGCGGTGCCTGCCGACGTGCTGCGCCGGCGTCCGGATGTAGCCGAAGCCGAACGCGTGACCGCCGCTGCGAGCGAAGTGATTGGCGCTTCGCGTGCAAATTTCTTTCCCAAAGTCACCTTGCTCGCGCTCGGCGGGACGCAGGACACCAAGTTCAGGCTGTTCAATGCGATCAACCTGTTCGGGAGCGTCGGGCCCTCGATTGACTTCCCGTTGTTCGACGCTGGCCTGCGCCAGGCCCAACTCGAAATCGCCAAGGCGCAATTCACCGAGGCCGCGGAGAAGTATCGGGCCACGGTTTTGCAAGCGCTCAAGGAGGTCCAGGACGAGCTGTCGGCCTTGCGGTGGCTGGCGAAAGAATACGATCAGACGACCACAGCGGCGGCGGCGGCGCGCAAGGCCGCCGATCTGTCGCTAACCCTCTACCGCGACGGGGCGTCTTCCTATCTGGACGTCGTGACCGCTCAGAGCACAGCCCTCGAGGCGGAGCGACTGGCGATCGCGCTGCACACCCGCCAATTGGTGG
Source organism: uncultured Alphaproteobacteria bacterium (assembly GCA_963707355.1). GTDB lineage: Bacteria > Pseudomonadota > Alphaproteobacteria > Rhizobiales > Beijerinckiaceae > Roseiarcus. Next base: position 125,174 of record CAVPPX010000013.1, read on the forward strand.
CCGATATTGGCCTGATGCTTGCGCTTGGCGGCGGCTGGACCGCGCCACCCGAGCCGCCCGCGAAACCCACTTTGGCGCCTTATCTCGCGGAATAGCCCGCGAAGTCTTCTCATGCGTAACGAACTATGCGCCCCGAGCGGCGCGCCGCTTCCGTGTTCGGAGGATGGCCGAAGCGCCCTTTGTGACTTTGACTTAGGGCTGGCGGCATTCCAATCCGCGACTACAATGCGCGCCGTCACGAATCTCCGTTTTGGGCGCGATTGACCAAGCCATCCTCTCACGCCGTGATGTTTTTCGCCTCCGCTCTCGTGGCGTGTCGCGCGAGTGCGGCCGATTTGCCGAGCCAACAGCAGGCAAAATCAAGCGCGCCCGCGCCGCTTGCGACGAACCCGTGCTTCGCGGCCCTCTACGACTTTCTGATCGCGGATCCTGACGACTGCCCACTCGCCTGGAACGGCATTAGGCTTTACGGAAGGTTCGACTACGGCGCGGGCTACGATTCGCACGGCGTTCCGTTCAATGGCGATTACCCCAACGGCGTCGAAACCCTCATTTCAAAAAACAGCAATGGAGCCCGCTTCACGCTCGCGCCAAACGGGCTTGGACAGACCCATGTCGGCATCAAGGGCGAGGAGCACATCGTTTCGGACTGGTCGCTGGTCTTCAAGTTCGAGAACGGTTTTGACCCCTACACCTTGCAGCGCGCCAACGGGCCGAAATCGCTGGTTGAAAACAATACGATTCCGCTCGACGCGCAGACTGCAAACGGCGACTCGAGCCGGGCCGGCCAGCTCTTCAACACCGAGGCCTATATCGGATTCAGCAATCCGACTTACGGTGAACTGCTTGCGGGGCGGCAGAACTCCCTCATCGCCGACGGCGCGAGCCGCTTTGACCCCATGGGCGCGGCGTCCAGCTTCTCCGTGATCGGCGTCTCCAACACCGCCGCCGGCGGCGGGGACACCGAGACCGCGCGTTACAACACGTCGCTCAAATATCGCATTGGCGTCGGGCCATTTCATTTCGCGGGGCTTTATCAGTTCGGCGGCTTCGACCAGGGCAACGGCTCGAACGGCGCGTTCTCGCTCGGGATGACCGGAGACTTCGGCCCTTTCACTTTCGGCGTGGAGGGGGAGCGGAACAAGGACGCAGTCTCGCTCTCCAATTTCGCTCAATCTCCGCTTCCCCCTGGTGTGAGCGCAAACGCGCTGGCAGCAACGTTGTCCAATAACACGAGCGGAATTGCGGGCGTGAGATATACGTTCGGAAACGCCGCCCTTTACTCCGGATGGGAATACATTCTGTTCGCCAATCCGAGCGACGCTTATGCCGATGGCTTTACCGCGATCGGCGACTATCCCGTTCCCGCCGGCTTTGTGAACTCGACCGCCTATACCGAGCACAAGATCCTGAGGGTGTTCTGGACCGGCGTCAAATATGCGCTTCGGGACAATCTCGACGTCGCCGGCGCGTATTATCATTACTATCAGAACGACTATAACACCGCTCCTTGCACGGATGGCGGCCTTTCGGCGTCAAGCTGCCGCGGCGCGCTCAACGCCTTCTCCGGGATGATCTCTTATCGTCCGGCAAAGCGCGTCGAGGCCTATGGCGGCTTCCTATGGTCGCAAGTCACCGGCGGCTTGGCGAGCGGCTATCTCTACCGCGTCAACTTCGCGCCGACGATTGGAGTCCGGGTGAGCTTCTAGGCCGCTCCCTCTCAATGGAACCGGATAGAGGCTGGTCGTGGCGATCGAAGGGAGGTCCAAGCGACAGCGTCACGACGCCAGTGCATCCTGGACAGCTTCAGCGCCCCATCACTTGTTGCCGCCGGTGTCGATGCAGCCCCAACGGTTGCAATCGTCCGGATTGCGGCTCAGTCCGTCCGTCTCGTGAACGTCGTATGGGTAGCCGTACGGATTGCTCGGGTCTCTGAATATCCTCGGCACCTGGCTTGCTGGGAGCCGATTTGCTTGCTGGATCGTCATGAGGGGAATGTTTCGGCTCTCCGACTGGCATCCGGCGACGAAGCCAGCCAGCGCGATGACAACCGCAATCCGCAGACAGTTTATTCGTCTCATCGGGCGCCTCCTGTGCGCTTCACGTAAGCCGCCGCAGCCTCATTGCGCCCAAGCGCTTCGACTATGTCGGTATTGGGCGACAGCGCGTCCAGATCGAAACTCTCATTTGTTCGTGACGATGACTGCGCGCCTCCGAGGATCGCGCGGGCCTCGGGTCGACGATCGCAGCGCTTGTCAGTTGACGAACTTGAAATAGTCCGCCCCGACCGATGCAGACGCGCCCCGTGCGTCGTCGATCAATCGCGATCCGATGAGTTTGAGGTTCGCCGAGTGAAGCGTGTCGAAAGCGGCAATGGGTTTGTCGGAGACGATCGCGAGCAGCATCTGCATCGGTCCGATGGAGCTCGCGTCGGCTGTCAGCGGCACGCTGAAGGTTGCGGAATCGCCGCTGGCGTCGGCCTTCGCTTCCAGCCTGTGCGCGAGGCCGTCGTTGTCGACGAGCACCAAATAGAGGCGACGCCCTTCGAGATTGGAGATCGTCCCTGACAACGGCGTTCCCGGTCCCACCTCGTAATGTTGCAACGTCAATCGGGGCGGCGGTCGCCCATCCGGTGCGGCGAGGCGGACGAGATCGAGGGCGGGACACTGCTCGGCGCTGATCGGCGCCACCCTCAGGTTTGCCTCGACGCCGACCTCGCGCTTGTAAGCGGAATCAAAGCGGCGAAATGGCTCGATCGCTTGGCCGACCGCCTGGTACTCATGCGGCTTTGTCGACCCGGGGAGCGGCTCGATGAGGAAGCACTCCCCGCCGTCAAAGCGCGCGATGAACGCCTTCGCCTTGTCCTCCGCCGACGCGGGCGCGGCAGGCGGAGCAAGACCGTCGCTCGGGGCGAGCGAGGTCGGTTGGGCCGGGTGTGTCTCCTCGCGCGCGGCCGTCTCCGGCATGGCGGCCGGGGGCGGCGCAGCAGGCGCCGCGCTTTGGCCGACCGAAGCCGGCGCCGCGGCCTGAACCGCTGGTGGAGACGGCGGTGGCGCGGAGACTTGGGCAGCCGGCGGCGGCGGTGGCGCTACGGGTCGGGGCGAGACCTGGACGGGAGATGGTTTCTTCGGGGGCGGCGGGATGGGCGGTTCGACCTTCGCGACAGGCGCCGGCGGCGGCGCCGGCTTGTCGCCGACGACAAGCGTCGCCGTCATTTGTGCTGTCCGGTCATGCAGGTTGGTGGCGACGATACGGATGGAGGCGCTGCTCGCTTGCTCGGGGACGCCTTCGATCGCGCCTTTTCCGCCGCCGGCATCGCTGAAGGTTAGGCCGTCCGGCAATCCGCTCGCCGCCAGCCGAAGCCCCTTGCCGCCAGGATCAGCGAAGGTCGGCAGCTCCGCTCGATAAGCGGACCCGACCGTGGCGGTCGGCAGGTCGACATTCGCCTGCGCGGCTTTTGGAGGCAACGCGTCAGCCAGGGTTTCGGCTGTCACCGGGCGTGGCGCCGGTCCGGCGGGTTCCGGCGCCGGAGGCTCAATTCGCGCGGTCTCCGGTTGCCCGGGAGGATTCGATTCCGCGGGCGACGATGGCGCGCCTGTCCCCTCCTGCGATCCTGACGAAGGCGCGAGCGGGGGCAATTGTTGCGGCGCCAGCGGCGGTAACTTGGTGGTCGGAGAGGTCGTCGCCACTTCACCGGGACCCGCCGACGGGCCCGAGAATGTCCCGGCCCACCGGCCGAGGTCGTCGCGAAAGACATAAGCAGCCCCGCCGAGGCTCAAGACTGCGATCAAGGCTCCGATCAAAGCCGGAGTCCGGCCGCTGCGCTCGCTGGCGACGGGAGGCGCTTTGAGCGCCCGCGACGCTGTCGGCGCCGGCGGCTCCCAGGCGGCGATCTCGGCCATGCTCGAAGGGCGATTCTCGGGCAGAGGTTGCAGCATCGCCTGGAGGAGCGGCCGCATGGTCGGGTCGATCCAGGCAAGTTCGGCCGGAACCACGCGCCGCTTGTCGACCATCTCCGCTTGCGACCCCGCCATGTCGATGGGCTTGCCGAGTAGCGCCTCGGCGAGGACAAGACCGAAACTATAGATGTCCGACTTGGCGGTGACGTCAGCGCCGGCAAGCCCCAGCTGTTCCGGGGACGCGTAATTCAACTTGCCGGCGAACCCGCCGCCGAGGATCGTCCCTTCCCCCGCGCGCCGGGCCCGAGCGATACCGAAATCGATAACCTTGGCGCTGCGAACGTCGCCGTCGGGCATGATCAGATTGTCGGGGGAAATGTCCCGATGCACGACGCCGTGCTCGTGCGCGGCCTCCAGCGCGGATGCGACGCGCTTTTGCAGGATTCTGACCTCCGCGAGAGCAAGCGGTCCCGAACCCAATCGTTTCCTGAGCGACGGCCCCTCTACGAACTCCATCGCGAGATAGGCGCGCTCGAGCTGCGGATCGACCGAGAAGACGAAATAGCGAACGATCGCATCGTTAGTGAAACTGTGAAGGATCGAGGCTTCCCGGCGAAAAAGATCCAAGATCTCGGGATCGCTGGCAAATTCCGGGCGAATCATCTTGATCGCGACCGGGTCTCCGGTCTGGATGTTGAACCCGCGATAGACCTCGCCCATGCCGCCTTGGGCGACCAATCTTTCGATTTCATAGACATTGTTGAGGCGCGTCCCGGGCCTCATGCTCCGCGCGGGGGAGTGATGAAAGACGGTTTTATCCTCCTCCACGGGTATCCGCTCCAAAATCAATGAGCCGCCAGGGCGCTATCCTATGTTTTGTGGACCCCTCCCCGGTCCGATCGTCAATTCAATATTTGACGCACGCTAGGCGCTTGATGATAATTTCTCAAGGTTCGCATTTGCAGACCTCAATGTAGGGAAACTGTCATGCGCGCGTCATCGACATTCACGTTCGGCGCGGCGGCGGCTATTGCCGTTTGCGTCCTGGCCAATCTTGCGCCCGCTCGCGCCGATCCTGCCTATTCCTCGGAAAATGTGGTCCAGATCTTCCTCAAACAGAAAAGCGCGCTGACGGGCGGCAAAACCCGCGCGCTATGCGTTGGCACGGCGGCCGACTGCAAGAAGCAGGAGGCGGCCGAAGCGCCGCCCCCGGTTCAGTTCGACCTCTTGGCGAATTTCGAGTTCAACTCCGACCAGCTGACGCAGGCGGCGCGGGAAAACCTGGACCAGTTCGCGAAGGCGATCAAAGACCCGCGCCTCGCCGGCTCGAAATTCGAGATTGACGGCCATACAGACGCCGTCGGACCCGAAGACTATAATCTGGGCCTGTCCGAACGCCGCGCCGACGCGGTGGTCTCCTACCTCGCTTCGGACGGAATTGATAAGTCGCTGTTGGTCGCGAAAGGCTTCGGCAAGACCAAGCCGCGCGTCGCCAATCCATACAGTCCGGAAAATCGGCGCGTCGAAACGCACCTCAGCGAATGATCGGGGCGCGCGGCCCCGACCACCCGGGTTTGAGGCGCGAACAAGGTCGGCCGCCGCCGGCAAGGCCTTGAGCTTCCCATGAGCCGTCGGGGCGGCGTCGTCGGGCTCGTTGCGTCGATCCTGATCGCGTGCGTCTGCGCAGGGCTCATCGCGTGGCGCTTGACGCCGCCACGGCCTCGCGCTCCCGCGCCCCCTGCGCCTGTCGCCCCAAGCCCGGTCGCAACTCCGGAGCCCGCCGTCAGGCTTTCGACGATCATCGATCTGCCGGGCGACCCGGTGCTGGTGCGGAGGGGCGCGGTTCTGGCGCCGAAAGACGCCCTCATCTCCGTACCCGCAAGATTGGGGCAGGCGGCCCCGCAAACGCCGGCCAAGGCGTTCTTCGTCAATTCGACTCTCGTCTCGTCCACCGGCGGCTATATGGGGAAATTTCAGGAAGCCGGGCAAGAGGCGGAGGCGCTCGCCGCGCAATTGGCGATGAACTCGGCGCAAATCGCCGCCGCCCAAAACGAGCCGGACACCGGTTCCGACGATGACGGCGGCGCCGATACGCCGGCTGACGCTCAGAGCCAGTTTCTGACCACGGCGAACAGCAACGAGCTCGAGATCAACCTCGGCGGATCGCGCGGACAGCCGCAGCTCAAGGAAACCATCCTGAAGCCCCTGGTGGCGGACACGATCAGCAATCTCCTGATCGCCAACGGCTTCGATGCGGACAGCGCCCGCATGATCGAAGGCGCCGCAAAGGATTCGCCAGCCCACATCCAAACGCTGCCGCCGCAAAGCGTGGCCGTGGCCGTAGGCGCGCTCGACCTCGCCGGCGCGTACCGGATCAAGCAGATCGCAATCTTCGAGAACGGCGAATACGTCATCACCATCGCGGCCAAGGACGACGGCGGGTATGAGCAGGCCGCCGAGCCGATCATCCCGGCGCCTTTGCTCGACGATTCGCTCAGAAACCAGAGCATCGGCACGCATTTCTCGATCGCCGACGGCGTCTACAGCGCCGGCATCCGCAACGGGATGCCGGATCCCGTCATCCGCGAAACGATCCAGCTCATCAGCCGCCTCGCAGACTTGCGCTTGCCGCTGCAGGCCGACCAGACCTTGCGCGTTCTGTTCGAGCCGGACTTCCGAGACAAGGGCAGAGCGAGCGGCAAGGTCGTCTATGTCAGCCTGCACGGGAACTCGATCGCCATCGATTGCTATGCGTTCGAAGGCAGCGACGGCGCCTTTCGTTGCTTCGATCCGAGGGCGGGCAGCGAGGGCGGGGGCGGAGACGCGACGCCCATGCCGCCATCGTTGGGCAACAGCGGCGCGACCAGCGTCGGCGGGATCCTGGCGCCCATCAAGGGCGCTCCGATCACGTCGCTGTACGGGCTCCGCTTTCATCCCATTCTTCACATTCTTCGATTGCACGCCGGCATCGACTTCGGCGCAGCGGTCGGATCGCCCGTTCGCGCGGCGGCGGATGGGAAGATCGAGATCGCCGGCGCCGGTCTCCGGCTTCGGCAACCACGTGCGCATCCAGCACGCCGGCTTCGAGACCTCCTATTCGCATCTCTCCGAGATCCCGGAGGCGATCCATCCCGGCGTCGAGGTCAAGCAGGGCGACATCATCGCGCTCTCCGGCAACACCGGCCTTTCGACCGGCCCGCACCTCCATTTCGAGTTCTACCTGAACCGCGAAGCCGTCGATCCCCTGCCCCATCTGGGCTCCGAGATTCAGACCGCGGCGGCGTCGCTCAAGGGTCCGGTGATCGCGACCGCTGCGGCAACGGCCGCGCCGGCGCCGGGCGTCACGCGCGGGCGAGATCGCCGCCTTTCCGGCGATCAAGGCCTATCTCGACGGCGAGATCGCGACCCTGATCAACTAGTCGGGCCAGCGGTCGCGCGGCTACGACGCCGCGAGCCCGGGCAGGCCGCGGGCAAAATAAATCCAAGCAAATCCAAATAAAACCAAAAAAAGCTTCCGAGCGGGAAGCCGCGCGCGCTCCCATTCTTCTGCTCGGAGCCTCTGTTATGCGGCCTCCCGGACTCCTGCGCAAGCCGCGCGGCGTGGGGCGCTCTGACGCGCGGCGCACGCCGCCATTGCGTTCTCCCCTCTCTCCCATAGTCTGCATGGCTTGCACTTGCACTTGGCCACGGGGAAACCGATGCCTCCAGGCAGCCGCGTGCAGGAGTCACCCGACGCGTTCCCGACTTTGGGCAATTTGTTCACCTATGGGAGGTCCGTCATGGCGTATACCACGCTCAACATCGCTGACGTAGAGGAAGTGGACAGCAAGGGGACCAAAGGCGGCAGCTATATCGTGCGCGTGGATCAGCCCGACAATCCACCCGGCGGCTCCCCGACGGCGATCGTCTTCTCGGCAATCTTGAACCAGGATATTGACGGGGCTCCCACCTGTTACGGGCGATTCAATCCGGCGAGCCCGGATGGCAGGAACGGCGGCCTGGATGACCTCAGGAACGCGACCGGGTCCCCGCGCCTGGGAATGTTCAGCGCCCTCGCGAAAGGCCAGAAGCACCATGACTGGCAGTGGGTCGGTTTGCTGCGCAGTACGGTGGCTGATGCGCCAGGTCGGGGAATCAAGCCCGATCTGCTCGATGTGAGGGATGAACTGGCGGCGCTCAACGACAACGGAAGTGCGGCCTCGCCCCCGATGTTTCCCGTGCTTCGTGACGACAATGACAGGTTTTACGTGTCGACGTCAGGTCTGGTCAAGAACGCTGCCGCTGCGGTGACAAATCCGCAGCGTTATTGGGACGCTTCAACAGTCAACTATGCGGCTAAAACTCCCCCGGTGGAGAGGCTGGGAGTTGATTATGGCGACTTCGGCATCGCAATCCGGAAGGATACGGGGACCGCCAGCGCTTTCATGTATGCGGACGCGGGAAATGGGAACAAGGTTGGTGAGATGTCCCGCGCTTTGTTCACGACCCTTTTTCCGCGAAATGACCAGGAAGAACATCCTGTGGCGTTCATTGTCTTTCCGGGTCGCGGCTTCGCCCGATCCAGAATAACCCGGCCGCGGGAATGCGGACGCGTCTGACAGATCTATCGAAGGCCGCAAACATCGATACCGTCCTTAACCTTATGGCGTCCGGCCTACCCGCTCGAGGAGGCCCACCCGTGTCCGAGATCATGTATAGCTACGATGGCCCCGATCCTAAGGGTCCAAAGCCCACAAAAGTGAGTTAGCTGATGCACCGGACGCCGGATTTGGACGTGTACGCCGGCTCCAATGCCCGCGATGCCGCGAGAGTCCAACGAATTGTGACCGCGCTTCAGCGATTTGGATACGATCCAGCCGTCGCCGCCCAGGCCGCGCAAGAAGCCGCCCAGGCGGGGAGGCCCGGCCTGGGCATTCAGATCCAGCCAATGGATCTCACGGGCCTGCAAATTCCGAACCCGCCCGCGCGGTAGCTTGGCGTTGAGGGCGCCTGAGCGCGACAGTGTGATCTGCATCACTGCCCCGCGTCCAGCGCGGGCCTAAAGGTTTCCCGCACCGAAGTCCGGCCCCTGTCGAACACTTCGGTATTGCGCTTTAGCGCCGATCACATATTCTGTGATCGGGAGTTACACCGAGGAGAACGTGATGGCCTCGAACAGCAATTCGGGACAGAAGTTCATTTCGCGGAATCGCAAGCCGCGGGTTCATATCACTTACGAAGATCCATACGATTCGGAAAAACTGATCGAGCTGCCCTTCGTCATGGGCGTCCTTGCCGATCTCTCCGGCAACGCCTCCCAGGTCGCGAAGCCGGACATGAACGACCGAAAATTCCTCGACATCGATATGGACAATTTCGACAAGCGCATGGCGGCGATCGAGCCCGCGGTGTCGATGAAGGTGGCCAATAAGCTCGGCGGCGGCGAGGGCGGCGAAAAGCTGTCGGTCAATCTGAAATTCACAAAGATGGATGATTTCTCGCCCGCCGCGATCGCCCGCCAGGCGCCGGCGATGGCGAAGCTCCTCCAGGCGCGCGAGCAACTGTCCAATCTCCTGAAATACATGGACGGCAAGGCGGCGGCCGAAGACGGCCTCAAGAAGCTGCTCGCCGATCCCCAGTTGATGGCGGCGTTGAAATCGAATCTCGAGCAGAAGTCGCCGGGCGACCCCTCGAGCCAAGAGGCGAAATAAGGAACCTCCGTCATGGCCACGCAACAGGAACAGAAGTCCGCCGCGACGGCGGTCGCCCCAGCGCCAGTCGAAGCGGAAGAATTCGCGCAGGTGCTGAAGGGCAATTTCAAGCCGCGCACCGAACGCGCGGCGACCGAGGTCGAGAACGCAATCCAGACCCTGGTCGACGCAGGCGCTCGCCGACTCGAGCCTCGTCAAGAGCGAGGTGCTCGACACGATCGAGGAGATGATCGCGCGCCTCGACGAGAAGCTTTCGGCGCAGATGAACGAAGTGCTGCACGCGCCCGAGTTTCAGCAATTGGAAAGCGCCTGGCGCGGGCTGAACTATCTGGTCTTCAACTCCGAGACCGACGCGACGCTCAAGATCCGCGTGATGAACGTCGGCAAGATGGAGCTCTACCGCAACCTCAAGAACAATTACCCCGGCGCGCGCTGGGACCAGAGCCCGCTGTTCAAGGCCGTCTACGAGAGCGAGTTCGGGACGCTCGGCGGCGAGCCCTATGGCGCGCTGGTCGCGCGACTATGCCTTCAGCCACAATGCGGTCGACGTGCAGCTGCTGCGCGATCTCTCGAAGATCGCCTCCGCTTCGCTCGCGCCGCTCGTCACCGGCGCCGATCCGAATTTGCTCGGCATGGATTCCTGGCGGGATCTGATGAATCCTCGCGACATCGGAAAGCTCATGGACACGCCGGATTACGCGGCCTGGAAGGGCTTACGCGATTCCGTCGACAGCCGCTATGTCGCCCTCTGCATGCCGCGCGTCCTGTCGCGCATGCCCTATGGCGCGAAGACCGAGCCGGTCGAGGAATTCGCCTTCGAGGAAGACACCGACGGCGACAAGGGCGAGAAATATGGCTGGATGAACGCAGCCTACGTGATGGGGACGAACATCAATCGCGCCTTCAAGGAATACGGCTGGACGGTGCGAATTCGCGGCGTCGAATCGGGCGGCGAGGTGCTCAATCTGCCGGTGCACACCTTCCCGACCGACGACGGCGGCGTCGACATGAAATGCCCGACCGAAATCTCGATCACCGACCGGCGCGAGGCCGAATTGTCGAAGGTCGGCATCATCTCGATCGTGCATCGGAAGAACACCGACAAGGCCGCCTTCATCGGCGCGCAATCGGTCTACAAGCCGAAGCTCATGGACAAGCCCGAGGCGACGGCGTCCGAGAATTTGTCGGCGCGCATTCCTTACATGTTCGCGGTCTCGCGCTTCGCGCATTACCTGAAGTGCATGGTGCGCGACAAGATCGGCTCGACCAAGGAAAAAGACCAGCTCGAGCGCTGGCTCAACAACTGGATCGTCCGCTACGTGGACGCCGATCCGAAAAACTCGAGCGAGCAGGTCAAGGCGTTGAAGCCGCTCGCCGGCGCCAAAGTCACCGTGATCCCGAACGAGGAGAACCCTGGCTATTACTCCGCCAATGTCTGGCTGCGGCCGCATTTCCAGCTCGAAGGCATGGACATCGGCATGAGCCTGGTGGCGTCGCTGGCGGAGCGCAAGGGCTGACGCGTCGGCCGGTCCGCCTCGCGGTAAGCCGCCCGGAAAGTCGCGGCTTTGTTGAGTGTTGTCGTCAATAGCATTTCATCGAAATTACAAGGAGCAACTTGATATGGCCGTTGATATGATTCTCGAACTCGAAGACATCGAAGGCGAGTCGAAGGTTGAGAACTACGAAAAAAAGATCGACATCTCCTCGTTTTCCTGGGGCGCCTCGAACAGCGGCAGCGCGCACACGGGCGGTGGCGCTTCGGGCGGCGGCAAGGGGAACATCCATGATATGTCGTTCACCAAGACCGTCGACAATGCATCGCCGACGCTGTTCAAACTCTGCTATCAGGGAAAGCATATCGGGACTGGAAAGCTGCATGTTCGCAAGTCTGCTGGCGAGGACAAACTCGAATACCAGTTATTCGAGATGACCGAGATCTATATTACGAACGTCAGCATGGGCGATGCGGCAGGAAACGAAACGCCGAGTGAATCGTTCACGCTCACTTTCGCTAAGATCAAGTACACCTATAAGCAACAAAGCGAAACGGGCGGAGATCAGGCGACGCCGTTCTTCGAGGTCGACATTAAGTCGGGCAAGGTAACGTAGTCGCGCCGCGGTTCGCACGACCGCGTCCGCCGGCAGGCAGACGCGGTCTGAAAGACCCCTAAACGCCTGGCTCAGGCGATGGTTGTCAGCGGGGCTGAGACGTGGCGACGCCAACTCAGAAAAACGATCGTTTGGCGCCCCCGCTGATGTACGCTTTTCGCGCCGCCCACAAGGATCGCGACGCGAAAGTCAAGGTCGATATCCGCCATCAGGGCGAGCGCGTCATCGCCTCCCGGCGGATGATGGCGCGAGCCCCGATTCCCGAGACCGAGCTCAGGAAGGCGGTCAACACCGAGCTCGTCGCGCTCTTCAACACGACCAACCTCGATTCGATCGAAGACTTGTCGACCGCGCCCGAGGTCCGAAAATCGATCATCAACTTCGGGTTTCCCTCTCTCACGCGCAGAACGATCGACGAGAGCGAAGTCGGCGGAGTCGCGCGAGAGATCGAAACGGCGCTTCGTGACTTTGAGCCGCGGCTTGTGCCCGGTTCGATCAAGGCCCGCCGTGACGACACGGTGTCGCCGGACGAGCTCAGGGTAAGGTTTCTCGTCAGCGCCGTGCTGAAGACGCTGCCGGTCGAAGTTCCGGTGCAATTCGTCGCTGAGGTCGAGCTCGATTCCGGCAAGATCAAGCTCGACCGGCTCTGAGCGATGGACCGCGAATTCCTGAGGTTCTATAATCAGGAGCTCTCGATCCTGCGCGAGCAGGCGGCCGAATTCGCTCGAAGACTATCCGGGCATCGCCGAGCGGCTCGGCGGGCTTGTCGGCGACGCCGCCGACCCGATGATCTCCGGCCTTCTCGAAGGCGCCGCGTTCCTGGCCGCGAGAGTGCAGCTCAAGCTCAAGCACGAGTTCGCAGATTTCACCACGAATCTCATCGACCAGCTCGCGCCGCACTATCTCGCGCCGACGCCCTCCTTCGTTCTCGTGCGCGCAAAGCCCAAATTCGGCGATCCGACGCTGCGCGATGGCCGCACCATCCCCCAGGGCTCGGTGTTCGATGCAACCTATCGCGAGGCGCATCGCAACGTCGCGTGCCGGTTCACGCTCGCCGAGCCGATCACGCTCTGGCCCTTCGATATCGTCAGGGCCGAGTATCTCACCAGCTCCGGCGCCTTCCAGGCTCTGGTCCCGAACGCCCGCGCCAGCTGCGCCGCGAGCCTCAGGCTCCAGCTGACCGTGCGCAGCGCCGTCGCGGCGGAGGATGAGGCCGCCGACAAGGAAGCGCAGACCCGTCCGGAGCTCCGATTCTCGTCCTACCGGGTAAAGTCGCTCCGCTTCCATCTGCTCGGCCAGGAAACCGATGCGGTCGCGCTCTACGAGCAGCTGTTCGCGCATTGCACCGGCGTCTATTTTCGTATGCTCGACGCTTTCGGCGATCCGGTCATCACACGCCGGGCGCGCCGACATGATCCGCCAGATCGGCTTCGGCGAAGGCGAGGCCCTGATCCCGAACGACAACCAGCTCTTCCGCGGATTTGATTTCCTCCGCGACTATTTCGCCTTTCCCCGCCGCTTTCTTGGCTTCGACCTCGCCGATCTCGACGCCGTGGCCGCGCGCCTCGACGCCAAGTCGATCGACATCGTCTTCGCCTTCGACGACGTGAACCCGCAATTGGCCGCGGCGGTGCGCAAGGAGATGTTCGCGCTCTATACGGCGCCCGGCGCCAATCTCTTCGAGAAGCGGCTGGACCGGATTCCCGTCAAGTCCAACCAGTTCGAATTTCCGGTCATTCCGGATCGGAGCCGCACGCTCGATTTCGAGACCAATCGCGTCGTCTCGGGTGTTCGCTCATGTGCCGGGCTCGCCGCAAAAGCTTCCAGTCGAGCCGCTCTATTCCGCGAGGGCCGCCCGCAGTCCGACTGGCCTCACCTACACAGTTCGCCGCCTGCCCCGGCGGCGCACCGCCGACGAAAGGAAATACGGGCCGGTTTCCGATTACGTTGGCACGGACGTCTTTCTGTCGCTCGGCGAACGCGCGGACCCGGACGAAACGCTGCGCGTCGCCGAGCTGAGCGTTGACGCGCTCTGCACCAACCGCCATCTCGCCGCGCATCTTCCGGTCGGCGAGAGCGGCGCCGACTTCCGCTTCCTCGACGATTCGGAGCTTGAGCTCAGCTGCGTCGGCGGCCCGACCAAACCGCTCGAGCCCGCGCTCACCTCGATCGAGGGAAGAGGGCTGGACGCGTCGACCGGCGAGGTCGCCTGGCGCCTCATCAGCATGCTGAGCCTCAATCATCTGGGGCCTCGCCGACCGGGCCGACGACGGCGCCGAGGCGCTTCGCGAGACGCTCGTTCTGTTCGCCGATCTTTCCGACGCCGCGGCCGACGCCAAGATCCGGGGCGTGCGCAGCCTGACGACGCGCCCGACCGTGCGGCGGCTGCGTCAGGCGTCGGGCGCGGCGGCGGCGCGCGGGCTCGAGATCACACTCACGCTGGAGGGCAGGGCGTTCGAAGGCTCGGGCGCGTTTCTGCTCGGCGCCGTCCTCGACCGCTTCTTCGCCGAATACATTGCGATCAACCACTTCACCCAGACGATCATCCGCACCGTCGAGCGCGGCGAGATGATGCGCTGGCCGCCGCGCCTGGGCTTAAGGGGCGTTCTCTGATGTTCCGCGCGGAGCTTGCAAGCCGAGCCGTGGCGCTTCGATCTGCTCGCGGTGCTGCGGCGCCTCGAGCGGGAAAACCCGGCCAAACCGCGCATCGGCGAAGCGCGCCGGCTCGAGGACGAATTCGTCGAGATCTCGCAGAACCCCTATCTCGAATTCCCCGACTCGAATCTCGAAGCCGCAGTCAGCTCGAACCGAACGGGCGCATGCGCCTCATGGCTCGCTTCCTGGGGATGTTCGGCCCGCAGGGCGCCCTGCCGCTGACGACGACCGAAGAAGCGTACAGCTGGCTGCTTGAACGCGACGACGCGTTTCCTCGTTTCGTCGACATTTCCAGCGCCGCTTCCTGGCGCTGTTCTTTCGCGCCTGGGCGGACGCGCGTCCGATCACCCAGCACGACCGGCCCGACGAAGACAGGTTCCGCGCCTATATCGGCGCGATGATCGGCATCGGAACGCCCGCGTTTCCGCGACGCCGATTCGATCTCCGATTTCGCCAAGCTGCCCTATGCCGGGCTGCTCGCCGCGCGGGTCAAGAGCGTCTCGCGGCTGCGCGCGTTTCTCGCCAGTTACCTCGAGACGCGCGTCGAGATCGAGGAATTCGTCGGCAGTTGGCTCGAGCTTGATCCAAGCGAGCGCACGCGCTTCGGCGCAGCCAACAGCAGCCTCGGCCAGGACTGCGTCGCGGGCGCGAGCATGTACACCGTCAGCGACAAGTTTCGCATTCGCGTCTTCGTGCGCGACATCAAGCATTTCCGTGAGTTTCTGCCCGGCTCGCCGGTCGCGCGGCAGATCGCCGATGCGGTCTATCTTTATCTCGGCCTCGAATACGACTGGGACATGGAGCTCGCCATTCCTGCGGGCCAGATCACGCCGGTCAGGCTCGGCCGCGACGCGCAGGTCGGGTGGACAAGCTGGATGTCGCCGAACTGGGCGAAGACCGACGAGACGTTCCGCCGGGACGCGCGGTTCCACGTGGTCAGCCGCCTTCAAAGCGCGATGTAGGGGATTTTTGCCCATGGGCGCGGACATCAGCATCGAAGCGGTCGCCGGCAAGCTGAACCGCGTCGGCTACGAGTCGTTCCTGCAGGGGTTGCGGCAGGCCAAGAGCGCCGGAAACCGCAACCTCGAGCTCGCCCATTGGCTCATGCATATCCTGCAGAAGGACCGCACCGATCTCGCGCTCACCGCCGATCATTTCAAGCTCGACCGCGCCAGACTGCTCGCCGATGCGACCGCCGTCGTCAGCGGCTTCCGCAAGAACGAAACCGAGATGCCGGGCATCTCGAACCCTGTCGCCGACGCTCTCGATCGCGGCTGGCACTATGCAACTCTTCTGTTCGGCGAGACGCAGATTCGCACCGGGCATCTCCTCGTCGGGATCCTGAAGTCTGTCGAACTGAGACGCGCGCTGATCGGCGTCTCACAGGAATTCGCCAAGCTTCCCGTCGATGAGGTCGCCGCCGGCCAGGGCGCGATCTGGGCGGGGTCCGACGAAGGCAACCTTCGCCCGATGGATGGCTCGGGCGTGGCGGCGGCGGGCACGGAAAGCGCGACCGCCGCGCCCGGCGCCAAAGGCACGACGGCGCTCGACCGGTTCAGCCAGGATCTGACTGCTAAAGCCAAGGCCGGAGAGATGGACCCCGTGCTTGGCCGCGAGGACGAGGTCCGTCAGGTCATCGACGTTCTGATGCGCCGGCGGCAGAACAATCCGATCCTGACCGGCGAAGCGGGCGTCGGCAAAACCGCCGTCGTCGAAGGCTTCGCCCAGCGCATCGCATCGGGCGACGTCCCTCCGCCGCTTAAAGGTGTCAAGCTCTGCGTTCTCGACGTCGGCCTGATGCAGGCGGGCGCGTCGATGAAGGGCGAATTCGAGCAGCGGCTGCGCTCGGTCATCGACGAGGTTCAGTCCTCGCCGACGCCGATCATCCTGTTCATCGACGAGGCGCACACGCTGATCGGCGCCGGCGGCCAGGCCGGCACGGGCGACGCCGCAAATCTCTTGAAGCCCGCGCTCGCGCGCGGAACTTTGCGCACCATCGCCGCCACGACCTGGTCGGAGTACCGGCAATATATCGAGAAGGACCCGGCGCTGACCCGGCGCTTCCAGCCGATCATGGTCAATGAGCCAGACGTCGCGACGGCGGCAATCATGTTGCGCGGGCTCGTCGGCCCGATGGAGAAACACCACAAGGTGCGCGTGACCGACGAAGCCATTGTCGCCGCCGTAAACTTATCGAACCGCTACATTCCGGCGCGGCAATTGCCCGACAAGGCGGTGAGTCTCCTCGACACGGCCTGCGCGCGCGTCGCCATCAGTCAGAACGCCAAGCCCGCGGCGGTCGAGGACGCCGAAGTTGAGATCGACTCGCTCGAAGCTGAGAAGGAATCGCTCATACGCGAGCGGGATCTCGGCGCCGCCAAAGAGGACCGCATCGCCGAGATCGAAACGAAACTCGCGAACGCGCGCGAAAAACTCGCCGCGCTGGAAGCCGATTGGACCAAGGAGCGCGCGCTGGTCGAGGAAGTGCTTGGCTTACGCGAGACAATCGCGAAGGCGTCGGCAGAAGCGCCGACCGCCGCTCGCCGCCGAGCCGGCGCCTGCGCTGAGCGCAAAGCCCGAAGCAACTTCACGGCCGGACGGCGAGACTCTGCGCGGCAAGGTGGACGAGCTCGGCAAGATCGATCCGGAAAAGCGGATGATCTACGCCCATGTCGACGAGCAGGCGGTCGCCTCGGTCGTATCCGACTGGACGGGAATTCCGGTCGGCAAGATGGTCGCCAACGAGGTCGAGACCGTGCTCAACCTCGCCGGCATTCTCAACAAGCGCATCGTCGGACAGAGCCACGGTCTTGAGATGATCGCCAAGCGCATCGAGACCAATCGGGCGCGGCTCGACAATCCGATGAAGCCGATCGGCGTCTTCATGCTGTGCGGCCCCTCCGGCGTCGGCAAGACGGAGACGGCGCTCGCGCTCGCCGAGACGCTCTACGGCGGCGAACAGAACATCATCACGATCAACATGTCCGAGTTCCAGGAGGCGCACACGGTCTCGACGCTCAAAGGCGCGCCGCCCGGCTATGTCGGCTATGGCGAGGGCGGACGCCTGACGGAGGCGGTGCGGCGGCGCCCCTACAGCGTCGTTCTGCTCGACGAGATCGAGAAAGCCCATCCTGACGTGCATGAGGTCTTCTTCCAGGTGTTCGACAAGGGCGTGATGGAGGACGGCACGGGCCGCCGCATCGACTTCAAGAACACGCTGATCCTGCTCACCACGAATGTCGGGACCGACATCATCATGCGCGCGGCGAGCGCCGACGCGCGGCGCGATCCCGAAGCGCTCGCCGCCGAATTGCGCCCAGCGCTTCTCGAAGTGTTCCCGCCCGCGCTGCTCGGACGCATCGTCACGATCCCCTATTTTCCGCTGTCGGGCGAGATGCTGGCCGGCATCGTGCGGCTGCAGCTCGGCCGCATCGGCAAGCGGATCGAGGAAAACCATCGGGCGAAATTCATCACCGAGCAAAGCGCCATCGATCATATCGTGTCGCTCTGCCACGACCCGGATTCGGGCGGACGCGTCATCGACAATGTCATCACCAATACGATCCTGCCGGCTTTGTCGCGCGAGATCCTCAAGCGTTCGCTGGCGCGCGAGCAGATACACGAAGCCAAAGTGTCGGCGACGGACGGCGCGTTCGTCTACGAAGTGAACTGAACGGAGCGGCGGCATGGCCAATCGATTCGAGCAGGTGGACGAGGTCGTCGGCGATGCGGTGACCCTCGTTCTTTCTCAACGCGCCGACGGACAATGGGCGACCGTCGTCTGCCCCAAGAGCGCGCACGAATCGCTGACCGCGGATCGAATAACCGAGCCAATGGCGCCCAAGGACGCTCTTTCCGGCGCCGTCAAGCTTGCAAATCAGCTCAAGATCGCGATCGTTGTCCAGGATCCGGACGGCGTCTGGAAAAAGGAATGGGGCGAACTCTACCGAGATGACAGCGAGTGATGGCCGCACGCATCGCCGCGTTATCGGGAGATTCGCGACCGTTTGTTCCGGCGCACTCACCATTAGAGCGCAATAATTTCCCGTCGGCCCAGCCGGCCCTCACCCCAACCCTCTCCCCACAGGGCGTTCGGAAGAACGCCCGTCTCTCGACGGGCTCTGGGGAGAGGGGGCGAGACGGCGCCAAACCTTCCTTCTCCCCCGGGGAGAAGGTGGCCGGCGCTAGCCGGCCGGATGAGGGTTTGCGGCGGAAGCGTCTTCCATTCGCCTTCGCCCTACTTGTCACCTTTTCCACGCCCGCCCGCGCCGACTTCCGCGTCTGCAACAAGACGCATGCGCTGATCAATATCGCGGTCGGGACGGACGCCGGCGAGGCCTTCAAAACGGAGGGCTGGTGGGTCGCGACCCCCGGCTCCTGCGCGACGCCCATTCGCGGCCCGTTGAAGAGCCGCTTCGTCTATCTCTACGCCACCGACATCGACGGCGTGGACCTTGTGACCGGCACGGCGACCATGTGCATCGATCGCGGCAAGTTCGTAGCCTTCGGCGCAGAGAATTGCTGGCGGCGCGGCCTGCAGGCGGTCACTTTTGCCGAGATCGACACGCTCAATTCCAGCGACTGGACGACGTTCCTCACCGACCCCCGGAAGTGAGGATCACTTCCCCTTCTTCAGGGCCGCGATCGCCTCGTCCGACAGGAGGTCCTGCAGCAGGCTCAGGAAATCGCGCGTCGCGAGATTGCGCGCGCGTTCGAGCAGATAAGGCACGGGGCTCGACGGCTCCGCTTTTTGCATATGCGCCGCGACCGCGTCGATCAGCGCAATCGCCGCCGCGCGGGTCGCCGCCGGTTCCGCCGGTGCGCTTTGGATGGCTGCGCTCGGCGCGTTCGACAGGCTCTTCACCGGCACGGTGAAGGCGCCGTCCGGACCCACAAACACCCGCGCGGCGTCCGCGTGCGGCGGCGCGAGCAGCTTCATCACCTCGTACAGGTTCTTGCCCAGCATTTCGCGCGCCTGCCGTATGAGGAGCAGCGCCGGACTGGTCGGCTCGGAGGCGGCGAAATAGCCGAATGCGGAAGCGAGCGCAGCGTCGACCTCGGCGCGCGACGCGAACGCGGCGGCGCGGCGGGCGCCGCGCTCGGGCCCCCTGCCTCGTCGGTCGGCGCGGACTTAGGGGGCGGCGGCGCGAGGGACGGATCGCGTCTCACGAGGGCGACGCGAAGGAACTCACGTCATGTCGCTGACAAGCTTCGCCAGCTTCGGCAGCGCGACCGCATTCTCGTAGCCGACATGTTCGGTCGTCGTCGCGTTGATCGACTGGATCGAAGCGCCGAGACTTGTGAGCATCCCGACGGCGCCGGCGAGCCTTGCGATCTCGACGTCATTCAAGGCGCGCTCGATCGAAGCCGGGGCCATGAACTTCTCAGGCTCGGTCGTCTGCTTCTGGCCTCTCAAGTCATAAAGCGTAACGGAGCGCGGCTGAGCGGCGCCGCTCGCCAACATCTGGTCGCGATAGGCGAGCGCGCCCTCGCGGTTCGTTTCGATGAGCGGCGCATATTGCAGCGGCATCAGGACAACCGCGTTGTCTTCGAGCGTCGCCAATTGCGCGATGCGCGCGGAATAGTCGTCGCCGTCGGCCTTGGGATTGGCGCCCTCCCAATGCTCACTCACAAGCCAGGCGACATTTCCGAGCCGCAGCGCGAAGCCAGCAAGATCACGGTTGAGGATCGCGAGCTTCGCCATGAGCGCCAGCAGGCGCAGGTCGAGCGTGCGCTTGAGGAGCTTCTCCGCCGCCTGCGACGCGGCGGCAAAATCGATCGAAGCGCGATTGAAGGCATAATAGCTCGCGGGGAGCTGCCCCTCCGTGGCCGCGATGAAATTCATGAACTCCGTGTCGCCTGCGAGATCGAGATCGGGCCCGCAAGGGTCGTCCCCCGAGACGAGCGGCAGCGCGAAGAGATCCGGCGCCGGGCCTGCGGCGGACGCAGGCTGGGGCTGCGCAGCGACGACCGCGTCGGGCAGAGGCTCCAACGGGGCCGAGGATTCGGGCTGCGGAGAGGCTTCGGCCGTCAGCACCGGCTCCGACGGAGCGAGAACTTCGGCAGAAGGCTCGGCCGCCGTCTCGGCCGGCGCGAGGGGCTCGGTGGGCGGGTGCGAAACGATCGGCGTGGGCGCTCCCGAGGCGTCGGTAGATGAGAGATCATTCATCGCCGCTTGTCCTGTAAGCGAGGCGCGTCAGGCCCAATGATACGCGATCCTTGCGTTGCGACCAAAAGCGAGCAGGCGGCGGTCACGTGGCGTCGCCCAAAGCGACCGCGGCGCCGTCGGAGAACGCTCCGGTCAGCATGTCGGCGAAGCGGGTCGCGGGGGGAAGGCCGACCTCGAGTAAGGCCAGCGAAGGAAAGCCTTCCCCGCCGATCGTCCACCAGAAAGTCTGCGACGCAAAAGCGCGTCGCCGCCCGAAGCGGCGCGCGGCGAGAAAGGCGGCGGAAACCTCGCTGCCGATGTCGCGGGCGAGGACGCCGCCCTCGGCCAGCTCTTCGAAACCGCCTTCCTTGGTTATTCGGGGCTCGAGCGAGGGAGCGGGCAAGGCTCCGACCTTCTCGGCGATCCGCTCCAGCGTCGCTCCGGGTTCGAGCGCGTCAAGAAGCACCGCCTCCGCCGCCGCGAACCAGGCGTCGTTCGGCTCGAGTTCGGGCGGGGCTAACGACGCGTCGCCTTCGCCGACAAAAATGGCGAGCGGAAAGGACCGCCCCACCCCATCGACCGAGGGCATGAACGCGCCAATCATCGCCTCGCCGCAAAAGTCCGCGCCCAGCCAATAGCGCCAGATCGGCGCGCGATTGTAGGTCTCGATCCAGGCGCCGCCCAGCATCTGCTTCGACATCGCAACGCCCGCCTGCAGCCACGGCTCCCAGGCTTCGAGGAACCGGCGCGAGGCGTTCATGCCGATGAAATCGCGCTTGGCGGGGAGCTTTCCGAAAAGTCCGGCGGACATGTTCGTCAGAGCCCGTTCGGGCACTTGAACTGCCTGAGCGCCGGCATGCTCAGGGGATTGGCGAGGGAAGACGACGTGAACTGATAGGAGACCTCGCGCCCGAAAACGACGAAGCTCACTTTCAGCGCGTTGCCGCTCTCGATCGATGAGCCGGCGTCGACGAGGCGGAACAAAGCCCACGCCCCAGTGCGCTCGAGTTTGGACTGGCGGTCCGGCATGTCGGGCGCCATCACGATCGAGGCTTCGCCAGCCCCCGCGCCCGGCCATGGCACGGTGACGGGCGAATTGGCGGCGCCCTGCTGCGCGGCGACGCTTGCGCCGTTGATCGTGAGCGTCGCGGTCTGGGCGTCGCTGCTCAGCGTCAGCGGCTTCACTTCGAAATTGACATTCGGCGTCGCCCCGCCGGTCGGGAAGAAAGCGTCGCGAATGTCCGCCGCCTGCTGGAATTGCCTTAACGTCGTGTCGGACAGTTTGCGGGCGAGATTCGGATTGGTGCGCCAGACCCATCTTCTGCCGCTTCTGTTCACCAGCGGATCGAGATTGGCGGAGTAGAACTTGTCGATGATGCCATTGGGCGCGAACAGTTTCGCAAAATCAGCGAGCGGGGTGTCGCGATCGCTCTTGGCGAATGGGTAGCGGTTGGCGATGATCTGCTGGCAGATTCCGGTCACGTTCTGAGCCATCGCGTCGGCGATCTGGGCGATTGAGCTGGCGTTGGCGTCGCCAGCGGCGTCCTTGGCGACCTTGTCGATCATGCCCGCAAGCGGCTGCGGCAGGCGCGTCGCATTGGCTCTCAGGCTCGCGACTTGCACATCGACCTGCTCCAGCGCCTGCTTGGCCTGCGCCGGGTTTCCCGCCGCAAGGACAAGCTGTCGATAAAGCTCGTTCAGATTGGCGAGCAATTGGTCGATCGGCCGCGATCCGGGCTGCCCATCGACCATGATCGCGATCGGCTTGAAATAGGCCTCGATCGAGGCGCCCGGCGTCTCGGGCGGCGGATCGCCCGCCTTGCGCTGGCTCTTCATCGCAAGATCGAGGGCTTCCCTTCCCACGCTGCCCAGTCGGCTGCCCGCTTTGGTCAGGGCCTCCTCCTTCGCCTTATCCAGCGCGGAGTTTTTCTCCGCCGGCGGCTTGGGCCGCTCGCGGGTCAACGCCGTCTCGTCGCGAACGGATTCGAAGATCAGACGAATGGGCGAGGTCGGCGCCGAGGCTGCGCTCAGCTTCAAATATTTCGGCTTGTCGTTGAGCAGGGGTTTAAGCTGAAGATTGTTGATCGCGGCGGTCCAGGCGGCGATGAAATCGCGGCCGTAGAGCTCGAGAATGCCAGGATAGAGACTGGCGAACTGCTGCTGCACCGCGTTCTGGTCGCCGGAGGCGCCGAGCACCCAATTGTCCTTTTCCAACCTGTCGCGGATCGTCTGCATGTGGGCGAGCAGTCCAGCGTAGAAGCCGTCGTAGGTGAAGAAGCCGGGGACCCGGATGGTGTCGAGGTTTGCGCCGTTGGCCGCCTCGAACACGAGGTTCATGTCCGGTCCGCCGCGCTGGGACGCGATCCAGTCCTCGACCTCCGCGCTATGCGCCTCGGACTTCAGAAGCGTATAGGCGCGCTCGGCCACGCGCATGCGCGCAAGCGTCGCTTGCGCCTGATCGACCAGCGGGCCGTTGAGCGAAACCTTCCTCGCTTGCCCGTCGTCCATGTCGAGCATCGCCTCGAGATGCTGGCGCAGCAGCGCCCGCCCTTGCGCGTTCGGCGCGCCGGGGAACGTGCGCTCCTCCCAGTCCCGCGTGAACCAGGCGAGGATCAGATCATTGTCGACCTGCGGCGCCTTGCCGCCCAGCATGAGATAAACCTTGAGCGCCTCATAGACGAAGCTCGGGTCGTCGATGTTCTTCTGGATCTGCTGCTCGAGCGACAGGATGAGCCGCGGCCGCAACAGCCGTTCGAGGGCCTGGCGGTAGAGATCGTTCGACGCGTCCTGGAGGCGCGGACGCTGGCTCAGGCCAAAGGTCTGTTCGACCGGCGTCGAATCGTTGCGCTTGGCATAGCCGGCCGGCAGATTCGGCAGAGACCCGATCAGCTCGTAAATGGGCAACAGGTTCGGATCCGTGACCGAATTCTGCTTGATGAACGGTCCGGCGATCGTCGCGTAATCATTGACGCCCTGCTCGGTCGCGGTGATGAGCGCGGCGTTGCGCGTATAGCTCATCCACCACAAGCTTAAGATTCCCGCGGTGGCGAGGCCGATCAGCGTGAACGCCGCGGCTCTCAGCGCAAGCGATCTGCGCACGGCGGCGATGTTGGTCGAAACCCACCCGGCCTCGCCGAAGATCACCTTCGTCAAGAGGTCTGCCAGGAAAAAGCTTTTGCCCGTCCCCGAAAACCCGACGCTGCCGAGGCTCTGCACGCCGTAGCTCTTTTGCAAGGCGCCGATGACGGCGTCGAAAGGCGTGCCCTCCTGGGTCCCCGACGTGAAATAGAAGCCGCGCAAGATCGCGGTCGTCTGGTAGCGCGTGGGCTCGAAGACGCGATTGAGAAAGTCGGCGATCGGCTTTCGGATGGCGCCGAGCTGCGCCGGAAATCCGAACAGGATCGCCCTCGATCTGAGGTCAGGCTCCTCCTGCAGCCGTTCGGGCATCCGCTCCGAGATGCGCTGAATGAGGAGGTCGATCTCCTCGGGAACCTTGCCGACGTTGTTGGCCTTCTTGTCCGCAGTCTGGAACGTGGCGCCCCAGACCGCCTGTCGCTTCATCTCATCCAGATCGGCGAAATATTGGGTGAAGCCCTCCACGAGATCCATCTTGGTGAAGATTGCGTAGACGGGAAAGTCGACCTTCAGTTCCTCGTGCAATTCATCCAGCCGCTTGCGGATCGCGTCCGCATGCGCCGCCACCTCCTTCGCCGGCAGGTTGAGAACATCGGCGATGCTGATCGCGACGATGACCCCGTTGATTGGCTGGCGAGGACGATTCCGGCCCAGCATGTCGAGGAAGGCGAGCCAGCTGCGGCGATCGGCCTTGGCGTCCGAATCCTGCGTCGTGTAGCGGCCCGCCGTATCGATCAGCACCGCTTCGTCGGTGAACCACCAGTCGCAATATCGGGTCCCGCCGACGCCCTGCACGGCCATGGCCGCGTTGTCGCCGGCGAGCGGAAACTTGAGACCCGAGTTCACCAGCGCGGTCGTCTTGCCGGCGCCGGGCGGGCCTATGATGAGGTACCAGGGAAGGTCGTAAAGCGCGCGCGCGTTCGACTTGCCGGTGCGCTTGAGGACCGCGAGAGCGTCCTCCATCTTCTGCTTCAGGACCGGCGCGTCGCTGTCGTCGGCGACCGTCTCGGTCATAGCCCGGGCGATCTTGGCGGCGGCGCGGCGCCGCGAGATGATGCGCCAGGCGATGGCGCCGCCGACACCGAGCAGGATCAAAGCGACGATGATCGACCGAACGAGGACGCTATCGAACGGCTGCACGTCGCCGATCGAGACGAGCGGCCCCGCCAGCCAGACGACGGCTGCGAGGATGATGGCCCCGAGAATGCTGAGCCCGATCCAGAGCCAGGCCATCAAGGTCATCGAGAGCGCCCTCTTTCCCGCACCGAACTCTCTCCGTTAATCGGCTCTTGGGATGGACACTTCGACCCGTCGGTTCTTCGATTTGTTAAATTCTGTATCGTTCGCCGCCACCGGATTGCCGGGGCCCTTCCCCGTCACCACGAGCCGTTCCGGATGCGCGAGGCCCGGCTTCAGCATGACCGCGACCGACTTGGCCCGCGCTTGGGAGAGCTCGAAATTCGACGGGAAGGCGACGGTGTGAATCGGATCGGCGTCGGTGTAGCCGTCAACGTGAATGACGCCCGGCTCCCGGTCGAGAGCGGCGGCGATCTTGGCCGCGATCGGCGCGAAGGCATCGCTGACCTTCGCGCCGCCCGAAGGAAACAGGACGACATTGCCGATGCGAATGAAGATCGTCGTCGCGGATTGGTCGGCGCCCACCTTGCCGGCGATGATTTCCTTGGCCAGCGCCGCGCGGATGCGCTCGAGCTGCGTCGACGTTCGCGGCTTCGGATCCGGCGGCGGCTTGACGAGGGTTTCGCGCGCGATCGTCAGTTCCCCCGCCGGATGGATCTCCGCCATCTTCAAGGCGAGCGTCTCCGCTCGCGCCGAGAGGGCGTTGCGCAGATAGAGATACGAACCGAGCAGAACGACCGCCGCGAGCGCCGCGACCGCCCAGACGGGAACCTGGAGGCGGCTGCTCGACAGAGGGACCGCCTGCCCTCGCCAATGCGGGGACAAGTCCTCGATCGTCTTCGGCTGAGCGCGGCGAATGGTTTCGTACAGATCCCGCCTTATGCCCTGCGCCGCGCCGGGGCCGCCCGAGGCGCGGTAGACGCCTTCGAAGCCGAGGCTGAGGCAAGCGTGCATGACCTCGAGCACGCCCAGGTTCACCGCGGGATTCTGTTTCGCGCGCTCAAGCTCCTTGAAGAAACGGACACCGCCCATCCGTTCGTTGAAGAAGCGAACCAGCATGCTGTACTGCGTCCAGACCCGGCTGTCGGCGGTCGGCAAATTTTGCACGATGTCGTCGGCGGTGGCGGCGAGCGCGTATTTCGTCGTCTCGATCTGATCGTTGGGAGCGCCGGCGGCGCGCGCGTCGATTTCGAATTGCTCGATCGCCTGCGCGACCTGATCCATGAGCTGGCTCGCCCCCGCGCGCACCAGCGATGCGCGCAGGCGCCCGAGCATGACGAGAAGCGACGCGGCCGCCCGCATGAGCGGGCTCGCAGCCACCGTGACGAGGTCAACGGACACATGCGGCGACAGGGGCGCGGGCGTCATCGGCGCCGACGCCTCGGGCGCGACATAAAGGTTGTTCGGCGCTCGCGGGCTCATCCAGTCGTCCCAGCCGCGTTGCCCCGGGCTGGGTGGAGGCGCGTTGAACGGCGCGGCAGGCGGGGGCGTCGGATAGGCGACGGGCGGGGTCGGCGTCGAGGCTGGCGCGGCGCCCCCGGCGGGC
This sequence comes from uncultured Alphaproteobacteria bacterium, assembly GCA_963707355.1. Classification (GTDB taxonomy): domain Bacteria; phylum Pseudomonadota; class Alphaproteobacteria; order Rhizobiales; family Beijerinckiaceae; genus Roseiarcus. The sequence continues at coordinate 151,493 of CAVPPX010000013.1, forward strand.
GGGGCGGCGGCTGGATCGCCGGGCGAGGGCGTCGGGGTGCGCCGTCCAGCCGGATTGGGACGGATGATCGTCCTGTCGCTCCGCCCGAACGGATCGTCTTCGGGGGTCATCGCCGCTCTTCCCTCACGGCCCAAAGCTCCATCGCAAGCTCTGGCCAGTCGCCTGCGAAGTGCATCCCGATAGCTGTAGCCTGACTGAACTCAGGCCACAAAGGCGAGGTGCGGTCGAAGTAGAAATAGACGTGGTCGGTGATGGCGCGGATCTGAGGCGGAGGCGTCGGCAGGTGCACCAACGAAATCCCGGGAAGGTGAGCGTGCACGATTTCGTTCATCTTGGTGTTCGGCCCAACCTTTAAGAAAGCGGGCAGGTTGCGCTGGATTTCGGTCAGGGGGCGACGCGCCGAGACTTCGAGCACGAAGGTCGCGTTGGCGAACAGCGTGCGGTCCCGGATGGTCGACACAAAGGCGCTCGGCGCGCGCTCGATCAGCTCCAGCCGTATCGCCCGCCGGTCGAGACGCGCGCTGAGGAAATCCTGAATGTCGCGCAGCAGCGGCGTGAACACGCTTTCGAGGTCGTCATGGTCGTAGACGCCATATTCGCGTGCGCGCCGCTCCTGCGTGGTGAACGTCGCCAATTCCCCCGCAACCCGCAGCAGCGTTTCATACAAGCGCTCCGGATGGACGTATTTCGACGAACGAAAGTGTTTCAGCGCCGGGATTTCGCGGTTCAGGCACTGGAGGATCAGATAGTCGGCGCTCTGCAGACCGCCGCCCGCGGTGGGATCGCTCGCGTATCGCGAAAGCTCGTCGAGCTTGTTGCCGATCCAGCCGATGACGCGGTCGAGCCAGCCTTCGACGGTCGGATGCGCCGCGCAGACGAGCACGGGCGGCGCAAATTTCTCGTCGAACACCAGGGTGCGGTCGTGCACCTCGACGATGCGCGCGATCGGGAGAGCGACATAGCCAGGCTTCGACGTCTTGCGGATCTCATAAGCCAGGCGCGGATAAGCGACCTCGATCTCCTCCTCGATGCGCAGGTTCGCGGTCGAATTGATCACCGTCTCCGCGCCGACGACGTAGCGGGCGGCGTTCTCCGTCTGCTCGGCGCTGACCTCGCGAAAATTGTCCGCGCGCGCCGGCATGGTGAGCCAGATGAGCTGGCCCGCGGCGGTCTCAGGCGTCGTGATCGGCGCGGGCGGCGGGCACTCGGCGGGAAAATCAAACAGGCCCCCGTCCGGCATCACGCCCGACGCCCGGCGGAGCGCGAACTTGCTCTGCTGGGCAAGATCCCGATCGATCTCGAGCGCCGCGAAGCCCCAAGGATACGGGGTTACGTGACGCGTACGGCTTTCGAGCGCGTTTTCGAGATAACGATCGCTTTGCTGAAAATGGTGCGGCCGAAGAAAGAGGCCCTCCGTCCAGTGAACTTTTGCGTTCCACGACATCGGCCCCAATTCCCCATTCGTTCCCGATCGCATCGCTCCTTCAAAGCCAGCGTTGGCGGCTGGAAACACGACAGCGATGATCCGCTCAGCTATCCTTGCCCTGCAACCTGTCATACGCCTGCGCGAATAAAGCAATGAACGCCTCGAGAAGGCGCCCGTCGGACCGCTTCGTCTTGGCCCGCCATCGCTCGACGTAGATATCCCACAGCTTCGCCTTCCGGGACGATATGAGCGCGCCAATGCCGTGCTCCGCCTCCACCGAACGATCGATCCGTTCCGGGGCCAAATCCTCGAACAGCGCGTCGAGAGCATTCTGCGTCGCGCTGTAGGTGAGGATCTGATGGGTTTTGAGATCGCCGAAGCTGCGCTCGATGGTTGTCCGCGCGTCGAGATAATTTCGCGTCGGCGGCCCGAACATGATTCCGAGCGCCTCGGCGGGCGAACTTGCGAATTTGAGCGGGTTGTTCTCAACCGCTCGGATCATCGTGCGGCTCGATGAGCGCATCAGCGTCTTCGACTCCGCCCGCGAGGCCAGCATCTGCCCGAGGTTCTCGGTCACCAACCGAAGAACGGCGCCGATTTCATCCGCCAGTTGGTCCGGATTGCGGGACGTGAAAACGCCTGGAGGAACGCCCGCCGCCCGAGCGATGCGATCGAGCACTTCGAGCGCCGCCGCGCTGTCAGGCTGCGGCTGCGGCTCCCTCGGCAATGGCCGTCGGGGCGCCGGCTCCACGATCGCCGGCCGCGCCGGCGTCGGTATGCGCGGCTCGAGACTGTCCTGATCCAGCGGAGGCGGCGGGGCGGCGGGCTTGGCCGCGGTCAGCCAATCGTCCTCGGATCGTCCAGGAACCGCGGGCGCCTCCGGCGCGAGTTTCGGGGCCTCGAGGAACGAAGCAAAGTCGAGAAAGTCCGGCGCCGCATTGCGCGGCTGCGCCGTCTGCCTTTTGGCGCCAGTTTCTGGCGCTGCAGCTTCGCCCACGGGTCCCCACACGTTGGCGAGACCAGCGTCCAGAGATGCCTCGGCCGCCGCGGCTGGATTCCTCAGCTTTCGCCCCTCTTCGACCGCAACGGCGATGATGTAGGGCCCGATGCCCAGCCGATCCCCATTCCGCAGGAGATGCGGAGCGTCGGGCCGGTACTCGGCGCCGTTGACGAAGGTGCCGTTGGTCGAGACGTCATGCAGCCAGTATCCGCCGTCGCGATACCGAATCTCGCAGTGCTTGCCCGAGATGCTCCGGCTCGGATCAGGCAAGGTCCAATCGAGGTGCGAATCGCGGCCAAGATCGAGGCCACGTCCCTTGACCTCGATCCGAATCGGGCCGCCGTCTGGCAGCCGATCAACGTTTTCGATCGATAATCGAAGGGTCATCTCTGCCGAACGCGCCTGATAAGCAACATTATTTCGTCATTCGCGTGGAGTCGCAAGGGTTTATGCGGCCTGGCGCTCGATCGGCGACCAATCATGAAGCAGAAGGGCGTCATTGCGGAGCCGCCTCGCGGACAAGGACCGTCGGCTCTCCGCCGCTCGCGAAGCGAACGCCAGCCTCCGCGCAGGCTCCTATCCTGTCCACGACGGCGCGCGGATCGCCGGCGGCGACCGCCAGCATGATCGCCGTGTTCGCCGCCATCGCGCAGGCCCCGGAGGGCGGCGGGAGGGGCTTTTGATCGGCGGGCAAGATGCTGCCGCCCGACCAGCCGGCGGCGAAGGCGAGCCACGTCGTCGGCTTCCGCCGATCGGAGTTGTTTGCGATTCCGAGCGCCGCGCGGCGGTTGTCGTCTTCGGGCGTCCGCACCCAAACCTCGGCGGCGCCAAGAGCCTCATCCGTGGCGCCCACGCCGATGAGCGCGCGAACGCACTGAGCAGCCCACCACACCGCCTCACGGCGCGGAAGCAGGTGGCTGATGAAAAGAACCGCATCGCTTGGGCGGGGAGACCCCAACAAGGCACGCGCATGGTTGAGCGGATCGATGTCGCTCGCGGGGCGAGTTGCGACATAGCTCAGATCGGGGAACGCCTCGAAGACGCTTCGGGCGGAAGTAAATCGAATGCGGGATGGCATTGGCGATCCTCACACGAGAGGCACGACGCCGCCGACCGTCCCGGCGCCGATCGTCGCGACGCCGATTTCGGCAATGGGAATCGTCACTGATGGCGACGCGAAAGTCACCGGTCCGAACCCGACCGTCACCGTGGGCGTCAATGTCGTGATGCCGCTCGGTTGCACCATCAGTTGCGAGATCGGAGTGCCGCTGATGGTGACGCCGCTTGCATCCATCCTGATTTGGGCGAGTAAGCCTTCGGGCCCGACGCTCAGCGTGATGCTCTCCTGATCCATCTTGATCTGGGTTAGAGGCAAGTCCGACGGCCCGACGTTCAGCGTGATCGACTGAAAGGCGTTGAGGGTGAAGTTTCCCCCCGCGTTCGACCCGCCGACTTTCGCCCCCTCTTCGTCGACCGGCCCGACGTTGATCGTCTCGTCGCCGCCGACGGTCTCGGTTACATTCGCGCTAATGCGAATGTTCTGGTTGTTGTAAGCGCGAAAAAAGAGGTCCTTGCGGGCGCGAACATAGAACGTTTCGCTTCCCTTCGCATCGTCGAACCACCAGGAATTCGCATTCTCGACCGTCGAGCCCCCAGCCGTGGATGACATTCCAAGCACTCCGCTGACGGTCTTCCTCGCCGGCAGATTCACCGCGTCGAAGTTTCCGGGGTTCTCGTCAGTGCCATTGTAGACCGAGCCGACAATGATCGGCCGATCGGGATCGCCGTTCTCATATTCCACCATCACTTCATCGCCGACGCGGGGGGTGAACAGCGCGCCGCGGTTGAGACCCGCCCAGACCTGGCCAACGCGGACACGTCGCGAAGGCGTCTTCTTGGGCGCGCTGGAGCCGGTCGTGTCGTCCCAGTAGAACTCGAGCAGGACGCGCCCATATTCGTCGACGTCGATCTCCTGATTCTGCTTGCTGATGACCTTCGCCGGCTGCGAACCGATGATGACGGGACGGCGCGTGCGCAGTGGCATTCGGTAGGGAATCGCAATTCGTGAGAGTTCGTAGGTCCCGGAATAGGATCCATCAGCCGACCCCTCCCCCGTGGAGGAATAGGACTGGTCGCCGTACCAGTGGTTGCAGCGCAGGATGAGATACTCGCCATCCTGGGAATCGCCGTCTTGCGATGTTCGCGGGATGGAAAACCCCGGAGTGAGCGATGGAGCGTATCCTGCGGCCGTGGCGCGGTCCGCAAATACGCGTTCAGCGTCCAGCCTCACTTTTGTCAGGCGGTCGCCGAGCGCTTTGTCGTCGTAGCCGCCGGGATAGTCGTAAACGAAGCTATTCGAGGATGGAGTAAAAAAAGCTTCGTGACTTAGGAGATTGGCGTTCGGCTTGTTGTAGTCGTAGTCGTTGAGCTCGAAGATTGAAGCGATGACGGCCTGCTGCCGGCTCCAGTCGTTGAACAATTGCGTATCGTCCGGGCCGGCGGCGGAGGGCGGCACATAGAGGATCGATTTTGGCGCCGGCAGGGTTTCGTGCGTGGTCGAGTTGGCGAGGACCAGGAAGTGCTGGCTGGGCGAGTCGCCCTGCCCCTTCTCGAACTTGAAATAATAGTAGATCCCGAATTTCTCCATCATCCGCAGGGCGAAGTTGAGCGACGTCTCGCGGTACTGAACCGTGTATTCGAGCGTCGGATAATCCTCGACCATGAGGTCCACGATCGGGCCATAGGTATCATTGCCGAGAGCGTCTTTGATGATGTCCTTGACGTTCATGTTGGCAAAGATTCGACAGTGCGACCGCAGCGACATGATCCATGGCCAAGGCCGCAGCACCAATCGATACAGCGGGAGGTCGGAGCGCATCCCGGCCCATTTGGCCTCGGTCAAAATCCCGCTGAAGTCGCGCCCCACGTGATCCGTCGTTTCGAGGTGGACGCTGCAATTTTTCCCAAGCGCTGGGTGGAAATCAAGGTCTGGATCGAGACTGATGGCTTCGATCCTATATTCGAAGAGCTCCCCGATCGCCTCGCTGCCTTCGAACCGCGTGAGGCACAGGTTGTCCTTGCCGAGCGGCGTCGCCAGCTTGCCGATCCGCCCATCCTGGGTTGGATTGTCAGCCATAAGGAACGCCCCTCACTGCCCCATTCTGGCGGCCCGCCACGAAAAAACGCAAAGGCCTGGCGGCCGCTTGCGCGGACGACCCGACCTTCACGGCTTGCGCGCGAACTTGCTCTATCCTTCGTCATCCTCTACACTGGCCTCGAGTGTTACATCTTTGCCCTGCGGGGGCTAGGCGGAGCACGGCGCGCATGGACGAATCCACCACGGGCGAACCGCTTGGCCGCAATGACTCGCGAAACGATGCGGGCGCGCCAATCGGCGTTCAGGGACCGAGGGAAAAGCCAGGGCCAATCGGCGGGAACGCGCCGCCCCAGCCGTCGCCGGCCAACCCGACCGCGGCGACGACGCAGGAACTCAACCTCGTCGGAAGCTTTCCCAAGCCGGCGAGTTGGACGGCGAAAAAGGAGCTGGACCAAATCCACGCCGACAAATGGTTTCCGAGCACGCTCGATTTTCTTGCGGTCGCCGGAAAGGGCGGCGTGGCGGTCGCCGATACCTGGGATTTCTGTCTCCAGATCGTGAAGGCGCCCAAAAAGATCAGCCGGCTCAACTTTTTCTCGCACGGAACGGGAAGCGTGATCGCGCTCCAGGGGGAAATCGCCGACGACGGCAGCAACGTGAAGCTGGCGACGATTCCAGATGCGGGCTGGACGCAGGTGATAGCAACGACGAAGGCAATTCTCGATCCGTTCGCCCGGACGTGGGGCGACATCGGGCAGAGCAGCGGGTCGGTCTCCCTGACCGTCAACGGAACGTCCTTCACCCTCGATGACGTGCGCAAGAAGTTCGCTTCCGACGCGACAATCTGGCTCTACCTTTGCCACGGCGCCTCGGACCCGTTGCTCTTCCAAGAGGTCGCCAACACGTTCCAGGTGACGGCCAAGGGATTCACCAAAGAAATCGTATATTGCGCCCCCTCCGATTTCCCGGCGAGCCGGAAGCACAAGGTCGCCGTCCTCACCACAGCCAAAGCGATCAATTCCTGCGTCAATGGCGACGTCGACTTCAAGAAACTGGACGCCAACACCAACGTTCGCACCGCGCAGCCTCAAAGACCCTAGCCCGCGGCTAGGTAACACCACGCATTGTAACAGCCTGCCAAACTCCGAGATGTGATCTGGAACACAGTGGAATTTTTCAAGGCATGGCAGGATGTCTGCTGTGGATGTCTTGATCCGTGGACGTGTTCGCTCCTTCGGCGGCTGAGGCGTATGGAAAAAAGCGCCCAGAAAAGCGCTTCTTTTCCCCGGTCGTCGATGGTTGAGCGGGAGACGAAAAATGACCAAATTCTCGAGCAGCCTCACGCGGCTTATCCAGGCAGCGCTCGTTGCGGCTTGGGCTGCGACGGCGATCATGCTCGCCGCCGTCCCTTCGGCCGCCGCCGTGCAGCCCGCCGACAAGCGGGTCGCGCTCGTGATCGGGAATGGCGCCTACCAGAGCGCCGTTCGGCTCGACAATGCGGTCTTCGACGCGAAAGCCGTGGCTGCGTCTTTCCGCAAGCTCGGGTTTCAGGTCGTGGATGGCTACGACCTCGACATCGACCAGATGCGGTCAAAAGTCTCCGAATTCTCCGCCGCTTTGTCCGACTCCAAATCGGCGGTGATCTACTATGCCGGTCACGGCGTCGCCGTGGATGATGAGAACTATCTCATTCCGACCGATATCGTCCTCAAGAGTCCGACCGACCTCGATTTGAACGCGATCAGCGTCTCCCTGCTGCTCAAGCAAATGAAGCGGGACGAGCGCGTCAACATCGTCATTCTCGATGCCTGTCGCGACAATCCCTTCGCTGCGGCGCTCGCGAAGCAGAAGACGCGAGCGCTCGTGGTCGAGCGTGGATTGAGCCCGATCGACGGCGACCTTGCGCGCGGAACGCTGATCGCGTTCGCCAGCGACCCGAAGAGCAGCGCCCTGGACGGGTCGCCTGGCCAGCACAGTCCCTTTACGGCGGCGTTTCTCGCTCATCTGGACGACCCCGGGGTGCCCATCGACACCGTCATGAGCCGGGTTCGAAACGACGTTTGGGAGAAGACCGGCCACCATCAATTGCCGTGGGTCAACACGTCGCTGATCGGCGAATATGAGCTCAACCCGCAGCCGACGTCGGAAGCGGCCGCGGACAGCGCGCAGCCGGTCGCGACGCCGAGTGAATTCGCCGCCGACCCGAGGCAGGCGCAGGAGAACCTCCTGTGGGAATCCGCGCAGCATTCGAACCTGTCGGCCGATTACCAGGCTTATCTCAGCGCTTTTCCCAGCGGCGTGTTCGCGCAAATGGCGAAGAACAAAATCGCCAGCATGGAGAGCGCCAGGACCCCCACGCCGACGCCCGCGCCGCAAGCCCTCGCCATGGTCGAGCCGTCTGGTCCCAAGGACGACGCGATAAAGGACAATATCAGCACCGCCGACACCGAAAGAGCGCTGAACCTGGGCGCGGCGGGCGAGAAGGAAATTCAGCAGCGTCTCAGCGCGCTCGATCTCTACACGGGACCAAAGACGGGAGCGCTGGATGCCGGGACCCGGTCCGCGCTCGCGGAATGGCAGAAGAAGAGCGGCTTCGCGCCGACATCGTTCCTGGATTCCGCTGAGCTTGCGGCGCTGAAGGCCGACAGCGAGACCGAATATCAGAAGTTTCTCGCGGCCCAGCCTGCGACCCGCCCGGCCGCTGATGAGGCGCCGCGCCGCGCTTTGACCAGGCCTTCGTCGAAGGCCCCGGTGATGCGGGCGGCGAAACCTTCGGCGCCAGCTCGGCGCGTCGTCAAGCGAAGGAACCCAAATCGGCCCGAGATCGTGGAGCAGGCCGCACCCCCGCCTCCGCCTCCCGTCTTTCTCGGCGGCAGTCCCGCCTGGAGGCATAGAGCGGGACTCCCTGAGTTGCCAACAGACCCCGGCATGGGCGGGCGGCCGCCGGGATTTTGGCTGGGCTCGAGCGGCGGCCTATTCCTCGGTCGGCACTAGATCCTGATCCGGCGCCTCAGCTCGCAGAGGCGTATCGGCGAGCCAGCGATGACAATCCGACAGCAAGCACCAGCACCCCGCCCTTGAAAATCGGCTGGAAGTAGGTCGGGCGCCGAAAATGCTGAGCCCGTTGAATCCGACGGCGAGGATCAGCACGCCGATCAGAGTGCCGGCGATGTGAAACTGACCTTCGCGCAAAGTGGCCGACCCGAGAAACACCGCGGCGAAAGCGTCGAGAAGATAGCCGTCGGCCGCGGCGAGCGTTCCGCTGCCAAGGAGCGAGGTCAAGAGCACGCCGGTCAGCGCCGCGCAGAAGCCCGCAGTCGCGAAGGCGAACATCTTCGTCCGATCGACGCGGATTCCTGAGAGACGAGCGGCTTCGATGTTGCTGCCGACCGCCTGCATCCTCTGGCCGAGATCGGTCTTGTTGAGGATGGTCCACATGACGACAAGCAGCGCCGCCATGACGAACACCGGATTCGGCACCCCGAACAACGCGCGTCCCAGCGAGATCTCCGTGAACGCGCGCGGGATGCCGATCGCGATCGGGAAGGCGGCATAAGAAAATCCGATGCCGGTCAGCATCGTGCCCACGCCGATCGTCGCGATGACGGCGTTGATCCTGACCTTCGTCACCAGAAAGCCGTTCACAAGACCGATGCAGACGCCGACCAGAAGCGCGAGCGCAACGGCCACTGGGATCGGCAGATGCTCCTTGGCCATGAGGCCGGCGACGACGAGGCCGATGAAGCTTGCGACATTGCCGATGCTGAGATCGAACTCGCCCACCACCAGCGTGAATGTGAGCCCCGCGGAGATGATGGCGGTCAACGACGCCTGACTGAGGATGTTGAGAAAATTCGCCCGCGACAGAAACGTGCCGGGCGCGTTGATGGCGAAGAACACGATCATCGCCAGAAGGCCGATGATCGTGCCGTAGCGCGAAATGAAGGTGAGCGCCGCCCGCCGGCGCCGGCCTGAGTCCAGATCCGGCGTCCGCGCCTTGGCCGCTTGCATCGCGGTCGTCACATCCTCGCTCCTTGAGGGCCGACCGCGTCGTGGTAGCTCATTTCGACGATCCGCGCCTCGGTTATGTCGCCTCCGGCGAGCTCGCCGACGATACGCCCTTCGCGCATCACCACGATCCGGTCGGCGAGGACCGCCAATTCCTCGACATCGGACGAAATGACGATGACGCCGACGCCGCTCCGCGCCAGTTTGCGAATGGCCTCATGGATCTCTTCGCGCGCACCGATATCGACGCCGCGGGAGGGTTCGTCGAGGATCAGGATTTTGGTGTCCGGGCGCAGCCATCGGGCGATCAGCGCCTTCTGCTGATTGCCTCCCGAAAGGCTCGCGACCCTGGTCGAAGGGCTCGGCGTTTTGACGCCAAGGTCCTTGATCAGGCGGCCAGCCTGGTTTCGCATCTTCCGGGACGAGACGAAAGGCAGGAAATCCACGACGCGCAGCAACTCAAGCGACGCGATGTTGATGTTGAAGGCGACCGACTGAGCGAGCATCAGCCCCTGAGAGCGGCGCTCCTCCGGCACAAGCGCGATCCCAAGCTCGATCGCCCGGGTTTCGCTGCCGATCGTCAGGCGCTTTCCACTCATCTCGAAATGGCCGCGCTGAAGGCGGTCGACGCCAAAAGCCAGGCGCGCGACTTCGGTGCGACCCGAGCCGACAAGACCGCCGAGGCCAAGAACCTCGCCCCGGTAGAGATCGAAGCTGACCCCTTTGACCGCGACGCCGCGCGCCACGTCGCGGGCCGAGAACAGGGGCGCGCCGGTTCTGTCCGCCTCGATCCTGCGGCGGCCGTCCGCGCCCTTGACATCATGACCGACGATCGCGCGGATCAGCCCCTTCTTGTCCAGCCCGCCACGCGTCGCCCGCTCCGCGACCTGGCCATCGCGGAAGACGGTAATGCGATCGCAGAGATCGAGCACTTCGTCGAGCCGATGCGAGACGTAGAGGATCGCGACGCCGCTTGCGGCGAGGTCGCGTATGATCGAAAACAATTGCTCGCTTTCAGGACCCGACAACGCCGCCGTCGGCTCGTCCATCGCGATCAGCGAGGCTTCGCGAACGAGCGCTTTGCTGATCATGACGAGCCAGCGCTCGCCGACCGACAGGTCCGAGACTTTCGCCTCGAGGGGAAACTTGATTCCCACTCGTTCCGCGGCGGCCCTCGCGGGCCGGCTCGAGCGCTTCCAGTCGATCAATCCGAGACGCGTCGCCTTGGGCGCGCCAAGCAGCATGTTCTCAAGGGCGCTGAAGTGGGGAACCAGATTGAGTTCCTGATGGATGAAGGCGAGCCCGGCCTTTTCCGACGCCTGCGGCGAGCCTGAGCGAAGCGCCTCGCCGCCAACCAGGATCTTGCCTTCGTCCGGGATGGTGACTCCCGCGAGACACCGGATGAGGGTCGACTTGCCGGCGCCGTTCGCGCCGACAAGCCCGTGCACCTCGCCGCGCACGATATCCATGTCGACGTCGCGCAAGGCGACTTCCCCGGCAAAGTGTTTGCTTAGGGCCCGAATATCGATCCAGGCTTCGGGGATCCCGTCTGCGCCAGGGTCCCCGCGAACGGCGCTTACGCCGGCCGCCTCAGAGACCATTCGGATGGTCGGCGAGGAACTTGTCGACGTTATCCTTGGTCACGACAATTCCCGGGATCGCAATGGTCTTGGGCTGCCAGGATTTTCCGGCCTTGATCGAGTCGAGGATCGCCTGGAACATCGCCTTGCCCTCCGCGTAAGCCGGCTGCCAGACGGTCGCGGTCATGTCGCCGTCCTTGACGAGCTGGATCGCCTGCGGGCTGCCATTGATGGCGACGGTCGTGACGTCGTCGCGCGCCGCTTGCCGAAGCGCCGCGACCGCGCCCTGCATGGGCTCGTCCCAGCACGCCCAGATCGCAAGCGGCTTCTTGCCGCCGGCCGGATGTGCGGTGAGCCAGGGCTGCGCGATGGCGTTGCCGTTCTGAACCTGCCCCGGCACCGTCACTTCGTTATAGGTGATGGAGAGGCCGGCCTTGCCTTTGACGGCGTCGTCGAAGGCGTCGCCTCGGTCGATGCAGAGCTTGCCGGGATGGAAGGTCATCGCCAGAATGTCGGCGTTGTCGCCGACCTTGCCGAGCAGATATTTCGCCGAATCCTCGCCGACCGTCCGGCCGCTGGTGGTGACGACGATGCCCGGCACGATCTCGCCGCCCCAGCTTGCAACGGGAATGCCGGCGGCGTTGGCGGCGGCCAGACCGGAGCCGATCGAGCTGCTGGCGAAGGCGAGGACCATGATCGCATCGACCTTCTGCACCGCGAACGAGCTCATGCCCGCATTTGCCTGGTCGGCGCTCGCCTGGGTGTCGACCACCTTGACGTCCCAGCCGGCGGCCTTCGCGGCGTCGGTCGCGCCAGCGATCACGGCGACGTTCAGAGCATCGTTGGCGATCAGGGCGACAATGCCGAGGGTCTTGGCTTCGACGCCCGCGACCGTGGAGATCAGCGCCGCTGAAGCGGCGAGGAACAAGGATAGTGCAATTGCCAAAACGCGTGTCATGTTGATCCTCCCTTATTTGATGTTTTGTTGTTGCGCCCGCGAGGAGAGCCTCCGCGAGCGCTTCGACCCGCCCAGATAGATATTGAGAGGTACCAGAGGAGCCTCGCGCGCGATGAGTGAGGCCGCGATTATAACAGTTATGGCGAATTCCACCCGGGCAGATTGTTTCCATTCTTTCAGAGCTCTGGGCAAAATAAGCGGGCCACGATGAATGGCTTCGGCGCTTACGCTGCTAAGCCGGCCGAACAACGCGCTAAAGGAGGAATCCGGCGATGCAGGTGACCTATGACTTTTCCGGCAAAAGCGTCCTCCTGATTGGGGGAACAACCGGGATCGGGCGCGCCACCGCCAAGGCTTTCGCCAAGGCGGGAGCGAACCTGTTCGTCGCCGGCCTCGGCGCCGCTCAGGGCGCGAGCCTCAAGGACGAAATCAAGGCGATGAAGACGGTGGAAATCGAATTCGCGGAAGTCGACGTCCGCGACGCGAAAGCAATGGCCGATCTCCACAAACGAGCCTTCGATCGGTTTGGCCGGATCGACGTCGCCTTCAACAATGCCGGCGTGCCGGGCAAGACAGCGCCGGTCCAGGACCTGGATGAAGACGACTATAGTTTCCTCATGGACGTGAACCTGAAGGGCATCTTCCTGGGTCTCAAACATCAGGTGCCGCATATGATCGCTCACGGCGGCGGCGCGATCGTCAACACGTCGTCGCTGTTCGGCGTCATGGGTTTCGCCACGACAGCGGTCTATTGCGCCAGCAAATGGGGCGTCATCGGCCTCACCAACTCCGTCGCCCTCGAAGTCGCGCGCAAGAACATCCGCGTCAACGCGATCGCTCCCGGCTCCGTGATGACGCCGCTGTTGACCGGCATGTTCGGCAGCGAGCAGAGCGCCAAGGACACGGTCCTGCCGATGATCCCGATGGGGCGGATCAGCGACCCATCGGAGATCGCGCAGCTCGTGCTGTTCCTGTCCTCGGACGCGGCTTCTTTCATCACCGGACAGGCCGTTGTGATCGACGGCGGCGGGTTCGTGGCAGGGGCCGGCGGGTAGCGAGCCTCAGGCGTCGGGCACGATGGCGACGGCCTGGATCTCGACCTTGGCGCGGTCCTCCATGAGGGCCGAGACCTCGATCGCGGTCATCGCCGGGAAATGACGGCCGATTGTCTCGCGATAGGCTTGGCCAACGCCGTTCAGGTTGTCGAGGTACTCGCGCTTGTTCGTGAAGTACCAGGTCATCGAGACGATGTGCTCGGGGCGCGCGCCGTCGCAGGCGAGCACGGCGACGACGTTCTGCAAGCTCTGCTTGACCTGTCCGACAAAATCGTCGGTCTCGAACTTCGAGTCCTTGTTCCAACCGATCTGGCCCGCAATGTGAATGACACGTCCGCGCGCGGAGACGCCATTGGCGTAGCCGGCCGGCTTCGCCCATCCATCCGGTTGCAGCGTTTTCAGCATGACGCCCTCCGAGTTCACGCCGGCCGCACCTTGATCAGCTCGCGCGCGACGATGAGCTTCTGCACCTCGGTCGCCCCTTCGTAGATGCGCAAGGCGCGGATCTCGCGATAGAGGCTCTCGACGATCTCGCCGCGTCGAACCCCGCGGCCGCCGAACATCTGCAGAGCCCGGTCGATGACACGCTGCGCGGTCTCGGTCGCGGTCATTTTCGCCATCGCGGCCTCGACGGTCGTCGGCAGCTTCTGCACGTCGCGGCGCCATGCGGCGCGATAGGTCAAGAGCGCCGCCGCGTCGATGTCCGTCGCCATGTCGCCAAGCGCAGCCTGAGTAAGCTGGAGGTCAGCGAGCGTCGCGCCGAACATTTTTCGGCTCTTTGCGTGCGCGAGCGCCTCATCGAACGCGCGCCGCGCGAAGCCAAGCGCTGCGGCGGCCACGGAGGCGCGGAAGATGTCGAGCGTGCGCATGGCGATCTTGAAGCCTTCTCCGGGGCCGCCGAGCCGTCGGTCCGCGGGAAGACGGCAGCCTTCAAAATGCAGCGTGGCCAGCGGGTGCGGGGCCATCACGTCGATCCGTTCGGCGATCGAGAAACCCGGATCATCGGGGAAGACCAGGAAGGCGGAGATCCCACGTGCGCCCGGCGCTTCGCCACTGCGGGCGAAGACCGTGTAGACGTCGGCGATCCCGCCGTTCGAGATCCAGGTCTTCTCGCCGTCCAGGCGATATCCGTTTCCGTCCTCGCGCGCCGAGCAGGCCATCGCCGCGACATCGGAGCCAGCGTCCTTCTCCGAGAGCGCGAAGGCGGCGAGCCACTCGCCGCGCCGGACCTTTGGCAAGACGAGCCTGCGCTGCTCGTCGGAACCGGCGATTGCGACGGCGCCCGAGCCCAGGCCCTGCATGGCGAAGGCGAAGTCGGCGAGCCCGTCGTGGTAAGCGAGCGTCTCGCGCGCAAGACAGACGCTTCGCGAGTCGATGGCGGAGCGCGTCGCCCTCTGGAGGCGCGACCGCTGCGTCGAGCAGGCCCGCTTCGCCAAGCGCCCGCACGAGGTTACGGCACGATGCGTCGACGTCCTCATGATCGACCGCGGAAATCGCGCCCGCGCCGACAAAGCGATCGAGCGCGTTCGCAAAGGCGCGATGGGACTCGCCGAAGAACGGCCAGTCGAGCCAATCGCGCTTCATCTGAGGCGCGCGAGACGCGACGTTCATCAATCGCCCTCGAAGACAGGCTTGCGCTTGGCCGCGAAGGCCTCGAAGGCGCGCCGGAAGTCCTGCGTGGTCATGCAGATGGCCTGCGCCTGCGCTTCCGCTTCAATGAGCTCGTCGAGGCCCATCGCCCATTCCTGGTTGAGCATCGTCTTGGTCATGCCGTGCGCAAACCAGGGACCGTCGGCAAGCGAACGGGCGAGCGCGAGCGCGTGCCCCTCGAGGTCGGCGCTCGGATGCAACGCGTTGTAGAAACCCCAGGCCGATCCTTCAGCGGCGCTCATCGTCCGGCCGGTAAAGAGAAGCTCCGCGGCGCGGCCCTGCCCGATAATTCGCGGCAGGATTCCACACGCGCCCATGTCCGCGCCGGCGAGGCCGACGCGGGTGAAGAGAAACGCGGTCTTCGCCTCCGGCGTCGCAAGGCGCAAGTCCGAAGCCATGGCGAGAATGGCGCCAGCGCCAGCGCAAATTCCGTCGACCGCGGCGATGATCGGCTGCGGGCATTTGCGCATCGCCTTGACGACATCGCCGGTCATGCGGGTGAAGGCGAGGAGATCGGGCGTGGTCATGCGCGTCAGCGGCTCGATGATCTCGAACACGTCGCCGCCCGAGGAAAAGTTGCCGCCCGCGCCGGTGAGCACGATCGCGCGGACGTCCGACGCTTGGGCAAGATCCCGAAACAGATCGCGAAGCTCGGCATAACTGTCGAAGGTCAGTGGATTTTTGCGCTCGGGGCGGTTGAGCGCGATGGTCGCGACCCGCCCGTCGTCGCTCGCCGTGAAGCGAAAGTGCCGCGCGGCATAATCGCGCAACGGATGGCGCAAGGCCTGCATCGCATTCGGCGTATTCATCCGACCATGACCTCCCCGCCGGCGACCACGATCGCCTGGCCATTGATCGACGCCGCGCCGGGCGACGCCAGCCAGAGCACCGCGTCGGCGACTTCCTCCGGCCGCACCAGGCGCCCTTGCGGATTGGACTTGGTGAGCTCTGCCCTGGCCAGCGCTTCCGATCGGCCGGTCTTCGCGACAATGGTTTCGACAGCGCGCGCAACGAGCGGCGTCTCGGTGAAGCCGGGGCAGATCGCGTTGACCGTGATTCCGGTCTTGGCGAATTCGAGCGCCATAGCGCGCGTGAGGCCAATGAGGCCGTGCTTGGCGGCGCAATAGGCGGCGACATAGGAATAGCCGACGAGGCCCGCGGTCGACGCGATGTTGATGAGCCGCGCGCCCACGCCGCGCGCCTTCAAGTCGGAGAGAACGGCGCGAGAGACGAGATAGGCGCCGTTCAGGTTCACGGCGAGCACGCGCGACCACAGGCCAGGATCTGTCCTCTCGAACGGCGCGCTCGGCGCTTCGCCCGCATTGTTGACGAGGATTGTCACCGGACCCAACGCCCCGCGCGCTCTTTCAAGCCCGCCTGAGACCGCGGCTTCGGAGGTCACATCGAACGAATCGACAACCACGGCCGACCCTTGCGGCATCAAGCGCGCGATGTCCTCGAGCGGCGCTCGGCGGCGTCCCGCGAGGCTCACGCGCGCGCCGGCCCGAGCGAGAGCAAGCGCGGTCGCGGCGCCGATCCCGCTCCCCGCGCCGGTCACCAGCGCATGATGGCCGTCGAGCGGTTTGTCTGTCATGTCGCCGCGGCCTGCGCTGCGGCGGCCCTTGCGAGGTTGGCCTCGTATTGCGCCTTGGCGGAAAAATATTGCTTGGGCCAGGCAATGTCGGCCACGCCGATCTTGGCCGCCTCATGCAGCGTCCAGGCCGGATCGGCGAGATGTGGCCTAGCGATCGCGCAAAGATCGGCTCGACCTGCCGCGACGATCGAATTGACGTGATCGGCCTCGGAAATGGCGCCGACGGCGATGGTGTCGACATGCGCCTCGTTGCGGATCTTGTCGGAGAACGGCGTCTGGAACATGCGGCCATAGACCGGCCGCTCGGCCTTCGAGACCTGACCCGAGGAACAATCGACAAGATCTGCGCCGGCTTCCTTGAAGAGCTCGGCGAAGAATGTCGCGTCCTCCGGCGTGTTTCCCCCCGGCGTCCAATCATGGCACGAGAGGCGCACCGACATCGGTCGGTCTTGAGGCCAAGCGGCGCGCATCGCGCGGAACACCTCGAGCGGATAGCGCGCCCGGTTGAGGCGTTCTCCTCCGTACTCGTCATTACGCCAGTTCGTGAGAGGCGAAAGAAAGCTCGAGAGCAGGTAGCCATGCGCGCAATGGAGCTCGAGCCAGTCACATCCCGCCGCCGCCGCGCGTCGGGTCGCCGCGATAAAGTCATCGCGCACCCGGTCCATATCGTCTCGCTTCATGGCCTTCGGGATCAAGCCAGTCGGCAGATAGGAGACAGCCGACGCCGAGATCAGCTCCCAACCGCCCGTTTCGAGCGGATCGTCGATGCCTTCCCAGGCGACTTTGGTCGAGCCCTTGCGGCCAGCGTGGCCCAACTGAATGCCGGCTTTTGATCCGGCGCCGTGAATAAGATCGACGAGGCGTTTCCACCCAGCCTCTTGCTCATTGCTCCACAGACCAAGACAGCCCGGCGTGATGCGCGCGTCCGGCGAGACGCAGGTCATCTCGGCGAACACGAGCCCCGCCCCGCCCAAAGCGCGCGCGCCGAGATGCGCGAGGTGGAAATCATCGATGAGGCCATCGGTCGCCGAGTACATCGCCATCGGCGAGACGACAACCCGGTTCTTGAGCGTCAGGCCCCGCACACGATAGGGCGTCAGCATGGGCGGCGGCGCGCGTTCGTTGTCATTGACTGGAACGCCGGTCTTGCGGGCGAACCAGCGCTCGTAGCCTTCCAGCCAGACCTTGTCGCGCAGCCTTAAGTTCTCATGGCTGATGCGTTGCGAGCGCGTCAGCATCGAATAGAAGAATTGCGGCGGCTCGAGCGAGTCCGCGTAGCGCCGGCCGACCACCTCGAACCATTCCATCGCGTTGCGCGCCGCGTTCTGGATGCGCGCGACATCGACGCGGCGAATCTCCTCATAAGCCGCGAGCGTCTCCGGGATATGCTCGACCCCATGCCCTCGCGCATCGAATTGTCGCGCAAGCTCGATCGCGTCGTCCAAGGCAAGCTTGGTGCCCGAGCCGATGGCGAAATGAGCCGTATGGGCGGCGTCCCCCACCAGCACGACATGCGAATGGCCGTTGAAGCAGCTCCACTGGCCGCAGATCAGCCGGTTGAAATTGAGCCAGGCCGAGCCTCGCAAATGGCGCGCGTTGGTCATGAGCTTCGCGCCATCGAGCGTCTCGGCGAAAATTGTCTCGCAGAAGGCGATCGAGCCGTCCTGGTCGAGTTCGCCGAGCCCATGCGCCTCAAAGGCAGCCTGGGTGGTTTCGACAATGAAGGTCGATGTGCTTCGGTCGAACTTGTAGATGTGAGCCTGGAACCAGCCGTGCTCCGTCTTGCGGAAGTCGAAGGTGAACGCGTCGAACGCCTTGGCCGTGCCGAGCCAGATGTAGCGATTGGGGCGGACGAGAAGATCGGGCCGGAACTGATCGGAATATCGGTGACGGATCTTCGAATTGAAGCCGTCAGCAGCCACGATGAGGTCGGCGTCCGGGAACTCGAGGTCGGAATCGACGTCGTGCTCGAATGCGAGCTCCACGCCCAGCGCCTCGCAACGCCGCTGCAGGATGTTCAGGAGCTGCTTGCGGCCGATGCCGATGAAGCCGTGACCGCTCGTGCGCTGCCGCGAACCCTTGAAGACAAGCTCGATGTCATCCCAATGATTGAATGCATCGGCGATCTCCGCCGCGCTTTCGGGGTCCGCGGCGCGCATCGCGCTCATCATCGCGTCGGAAAAGACGACGCCCCAACCAAACGTGTCATAGGGCTTGTTGCGCTCGATCACGGTGACTGCATGCTCTGGCCGGCTCTTCTTCATCAGGAGGCCGAAATAAAGTCCGGCCGGGCCGCCGCCGATACAGACGATGCGCATGGCTCTTCCTCGTCTCTGCGATTTATCGCGCCAGCATTTTCGCCAGCATAGTGCCCGACGCGGCGCCTGTCCCCGCGCCGGGCCAGGTCCCAGCGCCGCAAAGATAGAGCCGCCGCGTCGGCGTCGCATAACGCGAGTAGCCTGCAACCGGCCTGAAGATAAAATTCTGGTCGAGATGATGGCTTCCGGTCAGATTGTCGCCGCCGATCAGGCAAGGGTTCTCGCGCTCGAGGTCGAGCGGCGACCAAATTGAGCGGCCCAGTATCTTGGCGCGCAGGCCCGGCGCATAAGTCTCGAGAATATCGAGCACGCGCTCGGCATAGGCTTCCTTGGCCTCGTCCCACGCGGTCGCCGGAATGCGGCCGAGCGCATCGCCGGCGATCGTCGCGGGCAAGACCCGCACCTGGACCCACAACACGTGCTTGCCCGGCGGCGCGCGGGTCGGATCAATCGCGGTCGGCTGACCGACCACCAGCGCCGGCTCGGCTGGGAGGAGCCCCGCCGCGGCCTCGGCGAAGGCGCGGCTCATCATCGCGAGATCGGGCGCGACGTGAACATAGGCGAAGCGTTTCAATTCAGGGCCGGCCCGCCAGTCGGGCAGCGACTCGAGCGCAAGGTGGATCATCATCGTGCCGGGGCCAGCACGGATGCGCGCGACCTTCTCGTCGAAGGCCTTGCGCTTCGGATCCGGGCTCATGAGCCGGCCGAACACGATCTGCGGATGAAGGTTGGCGATGACCGCCTTCTTCGCGGTGATGCGCGTTCCCTCGCCAATCGTCACGCCGGTTGCGCCGCTTGCGTCGCTCTCGATTCCCGTGACCGGCGAATTCAGCCTGATCTCGCCGCCCTTCGCCTTGATGAGGCCAGTCATCGCGCGAATGATGACATCCGCGCCGCCTGCGCCGATGACCATGCCGAAAGCCTGGTTCGCCATGGATTCCAGATAGGGAAAAAGCGCGCCGCCCGCGGCCTCGGGCGGAAAATCGAGATGCATGCCCCAGGCGGCCATCATCGCCTTGACCTTCGGCGATTCGAAATGCGCGTCCAGGAAATCGCGTGGGCTCGCAAGCAGGAGGCGGCCGAGATCGAGAAGCGATTGCGTGCCTCTGGCGCGCCATGCGGACCAGAGCGTGCGCGCGGTTGCGAGGGACGGCATCGGCGATCCGAGCAGGCCGAAGATGTGTGGCGCTTCTTCGCCGAAGCGCGCCAGCATCGCCCGCCAGGCCGCGGAATCCTTCGCCGACAGCGCCGCAATCGCAGCCGCGGTCGTCTCGAGATCCTTGCTGACGCCAAGATAGGTATGGTCGCGGAACACGCTGGCGAAACAGTCGGCGGCAGGCGCGAAAGCAAGCCCCTGAGCCATAAGCTCGTCCTTATGGGCGGCGAAGAATGGCGATCCCGCAAACAACGAAAGGTTCATCGCGCCGAGGTCGTGGCGGAAGCCGGGCAAGGTGACTTCGCGGGTCTTGACCGCGCCGCCGGGCTCGCCCGCCTGCTCGACCACCGCGACCGACCAGCCGCGGCTCAAGAGGTGAATCGCGGCGGCGAGGCCGTTATGTCCCGCGCCGACGACGACGGCGTCGAAAGCGTCCATGCCGCGTCTTGGTCTCCGCGATTAGCCACCAGTTGCATATATCCTAAGCGTGGCGGCGCGAAGTTAC
Source organism: uncultured Alphaproteobacteria bacterium (assembly GCA_963707355.1). GTDB lineage: Bacteria > Pseudomonadota > Alphaproteobacteria > Rhizobiales > Beijerinckiaceae > Roseiarcus. The sequence goes on from CAVPPX010000013.1 coordinate 171,840, forward strand.
GTCCAATGCCTGGCTCGCGCAACGCTTGTAATGAGCCGTGGATAGGATGGCGAACCGTCCCAACGCGCTCACGCCGATTGCTTGCATCCGCATATTCCTGGTCTATGGTGGACCCGCATTCGCGCGCGCTGAGTCCGACGGAACGCGAATGCGCGAGGGAACTTTCGAGGAGCGATGGAGATGAGCACGAACACGGTCCTTGCGGACTTCGCCGCGGCGCTATTGTCGGGATCGATCAAGGTCGTCGACCTGACCGCTCCTCTCGGGCCCAACACGCCGGTGCTCTATCTGCCGCCGCAGATCGGCAAGAACACGCCGGCGGTGAAGGTGCACGAGATCTCGCATTACGATCAGAACGGGCCGTTCTGGGCGTGGAGCTGGCTCGAGCTTGGCGAGCACACCGGGACACATTTCGACGCGCCGGTGCACTGGATCACCGGCAAGGACTATAAGGACGGCACGACCGATCGGATTCCGGTCAAGAATTTTGTCGCCCCCGTCTGCGTCATCGATCGCTCGAAGGAAGCAGCGATAGATCCCGACTATGTGCTCACCCCCGACAGCGTGAAGGAATGGGAGCGTGAGCATGGCGGCATCGAGGCCGGGAGCTGGGTGGTGCTGCGCACCGACTGGTACAAGCGCAACGGGTCGGCTGAAACCTTCCTCAACGCCGACGACAAGGGTCCCCATTCGCCAGGACCGACCGCGGAAGCGATCGAATATCTGCTGACGAAAAACATCGTCGGCTGGGGATCGGAGACTGTCGGCACGGATGCGGGCTCGGCCGGGGGCATGAACCCGCCGTTCCCGGCGCACAATCTCGTCCACAAGGCCAATCGCTATGGGCTAGCGAGCCTCTGCAATCTCGACCAGTTGCCGCCCAAGGGCGCGATCCTGATCGCCGCGCCGCTCAAATTCGTGGGCGGCACTGGCTCGCCGGTGCGCGCGCTCGCCATCGTCCCCTGACCGTCAGAATCGGGCGGACGACAAGGCCGTGAAACTCGCTCGCGAGAACGGGGCATGAGCGAATACGACTATGTGTTCGTCGGCGGCGGCATCAACGCTCTCGTCGCCGCCGCCATGCTCGGCAAGAAAGGGCGCACGACGCTCGTGCTCGAGCGCAATTCCACGATCGGCGGCTGCCTGCGCACCGAGGAAGCGACCGCGCCGGGCTTTTTGCATGACGTCATGGCGACGACGCTGGTCCTCTTCCGGACCTCGCCCGCCTATCAGGCGCTTGGGCCGGACCTCGAAGCGCGCGGCTTCGCTTTCGCCGACACGAACCTGCCGACGGCGGTCCTTCGGCCGGACGGGTCGAGCGTCATCGTGTCGATGGATCGCGCGCGCAACGTGAAAACGTTCGACGCGCTCGCAGAAGGCGACGGGGGCGCCTTCGCCGCCGAGATGGACGCACTGGGGGCGGATGCGCCGTTTCTCTTCGCGCTTCTGGGCGGCTCGCTTTGGTCGTCCGGAATCGCCAGGACGCTCGCGCGCGAGCTTTGGCGCCGAGGCCCGCGTCGCTTGGCGGAATGGTTCGGCGAGGCGCTTGCGCCCGCGCGTGGCTATCTCGAGGCGACCTACAGTTCGGACGCGGTCCGCGACCTCTGGGCGCCGTGGGTTTTGCACACCGGCCTTGGACCGGAGAGCGCCTATTCGGCGGCGATGGTGCGGGTCATCGCTTTTGCGATTGAGGCGGCCGGCTGTCCGATCGCGGTCGGCGGCGCCAAGACGCTCGTCGCGGCGTTCGAGCGGCTGATCGTCGATCGAGGCGGCGCGGTGCGAGCGAACGCGGATGTTGTGCGCATTATCTCCGGCCCGGGCGCACGCGCGAGCGGCGTCGCGCTTGCGAGCGGCGAGACAATCACGGCGGCCAAGGGCGTGATCTCATCGACTGGGCCCGAGCAGCTTTACGATGGCTTGCTCAAGGACTGGCCCATAAAGGCGCCTGCGGAGGTTCGGCGAGGCCTGAAAGCCCTTCGGCATGGCAAGGGCGACATGCAGATCCATTATGCGCTGAAAGGGCCGCCACGCTGGCGCGGCGATCCGGATCTCGCCAGGGTCGCGCTCATCCATCTCACAAGCGGACTGGACGGCGTGTCGCGCGCCGCGAACGAGGCGGAGCGCGGCCTCCTGCCGGCGGAGCCGACGATCTGCGTCGGCCAGCCGGCGGCGCTCGATCCGAGCCGCGCGCCGCCGGGCGCGGCGATCCTTTGGCTGCAGATGCCCGAGGCGCCGCGCTTCGTGAAGGGCGACGCGGCGGCCGAGATTGCGGCGCCCGCCGATGGCCGGTGGACAGAGGCCATGCGCGAGTTTTACGCCGACCGCGTCGAGCGGCGGCTCGCCGCGCACATCGAGAATTTTTCCGAGATCAAGCTCGCGCGCCGCGCCTATTCGCCCGCTGACCTCGAGGCGATGAACATCAACCTCGTCGGCGGCGATCCTTATGGCGGCGCCTGCGCGCTCGACCAGTTCTTCCTCTGGCGCCCGTTCAAGTCGAGCGTCAATCATCGCACCTACGTTCCGAACGTCTATCATATCGGCGCTTCGACCCATCCGGGCCCCGGCCTGGGCGGCGTCTCCGGCTTCCTGCTCGCGTCGTCGCTTTAGCTGATGTCAGGCCGCATGGGATGAACATGGATGAGCGGTTTTCCGGCCAGATCATGCAGCGCGCCGTCGATCCGGCGGCGCGCCAGGCGACGCTTGGCGAGATCGGCATCAACCAGTTCGCGCCCTACCTCATGAACCGCATCATGGAGCGCTGGAACGGCAATCTCGCCGAAGCCCTGAAGCTCCACGCCATGTCGACGACCATGATGAGGGCGCTCGCCGTGCTCAGCATTTCCTCGCCGGTGACGATCAACGAGCTTTCCGCCTATGCGGTGACCGAGCAATCGACGATGAGCCGCACGCTCGACATTCTCGAGGCGCAGGGGCTCGTGCGGCGCCAGCGGCGGCCGGAGGACATGCGCATCCGCGACGTCTCGATCACCGAGGAGGGGCGAGCGGCGTTCGAGCGCGTGTGGCCGATGATGCACGCGCGGTTCCAGACGCTTTTCGACGGCGTCGAGGAGGAAGAATACCGCGCCTTCACCGCGACGCTGCTCAAGATCCTGCGCAACGTCGCGAAGCTGCCGGAGTAGGAACGCGGCCCCATTTCCGAGATCTCCAGCCCTCTGGAAGTCCAGCTTCCCCAAAGTTCCGATCCGGACCCTCGCGTGACCGCAGCCGCTTGACATCCGTTGCGTTTCCGATGCCTCTTGCATATTGATGTCGCAGCGGCGAGAACTCTCCGTGCGACGAAAACCATCGAAACTTGGGAGGAAGCGAATGTTGAGGAGTGTGACAAAGCGTGACGTCTTGCGCGCCGGCGGGGCGGCTATCGCGGCCGCCGCGCTGACCCCGATCGGCCCGGCCGTCGCGGCGGACAAGAAGCTGATCGCCTTCGTCGTGAACGTCCCGGCCGACTTCTGGGTCATCGCCCGGGCCGGCCTCGATAAGGCCGCGGCGGAACTTCCCAAATATGACGTCCAGATGTTCATTCCGGGCGAAATGTCGGCGGCGGCGCAGAAGCGCATCATGGAGGATCTGCTCGCGAAGGGTGTCGCCGCCATGACGATCAGCCCGGTCGATCCCGAGAACTCGACCGAAATCCTCAATCAGGTCGCCGCCAAGGCCGTCCTGTTCACCGTCGACGGCGACGCGCCAAAATCGAACCGCATCATGTACATCGGCACCGACAACGTCGCGGCCGGCCGCATGTGCGGCGAACAGATCAAGAAAGCGCTGCCGAACGGCGGCAAGATCATGCTCTTCGTCGGCACGATGGACGCCGCCAATGCGCAGGAGCGCGCCAAGGGCATCAAGGAAGCGATCGCGGGCTCCAAGGTCGAGATTATCGACATCCGCACAGACGGCGGCGATCAGGCCAAGGCGAAAGCCAATGCGGAGGACACGCTGACCAAATATCCGAACATCGATCTCCTGTGCGGGCTGTGGTCCTACAGCACGCCGCAGATCTACAACGCCGTCAAGGCGGCCGGGAAGGAAGGCAAGGTCAAGATCGTCGGCTTCGACGAGGAGCAGCAGACGCTCAAGGGCGTCGCCGAAGGCGCCATCGAAGCGACTGTCGTCCAGCAGCCCTACGAGTTTGGCTACCAGTCGGTGAAGGAACTCGCGGCCTATCTCGAGGGCGACCGTTCGATGGTGCCGCCGAACAAACTCCAGATCATCCCGACCAAGGTGATCGACAAGTCGAACGTGAAGGAGTTCGCGGAGTCGATCCGCACAATGCTCAAGAAGTGATGCGTCGGCGCTCCAGCCGGATCGCCGCGCGCGCTGCGGCTGGAGCGCTGAACCCCGACCGCGCGCCCGCGCCTCTCCATGTCTGAGACGTTCCTCGAACTTCGCTCCATCGCTAAAACCTATCCCGGCGTCATCGCGCTCGACGGGGTGACGCTGTCGCTTGCGCGCGGCGAGGTGCTGGGGCTGATCGGCGAGAACGGGGCCGGCAAGTCGACGATGATGAAGGTGCTCGGCGGCGTCATCGCGCCGACCTCGGGCACGGTCGTCATCGACGGCGTCGAACACGCGCGCCTCACCGTGACCCAGGCGACGGCGGCTGGCATCGCCTTCGTGCACCAGGAGCTCAATCTGTTCGAGAACCTGGACGTAGCGGCGAATGTGTTCATCGGACGGGAGCCCGGCTTCGGCGGCATGCTCAAGCTCGTCGACGAGAAGACGATGCACGCGCGCGTCAAGCCGCTCCTGGCGCGGCTCGGCGTCGATTTCGAACCGACTGACATGGTCGAGAACCTGTCGATCGCGCAGCGGCAGATGGTGGAGATCGCCAAAGCGCTGTCGCTGGACGCGCGCGTCATCATCATGGACGAGCCGACCTCAAGTCTCACGCTGACCGAGACGGACCGCCTGCTCGAGGTGATCGACGACCTTCAGCGCCATGGCGTGTCGACGATTTACATCTCCCATCGGCTGGGCGAAGTGAAGACCTGCTGCGACCGGGTCGTCGTCCTGCGCGACGGGCGCGCCGTCGGGGAGCTGGCCAAGAACGAGCTGACCCACGCCGCGATGGCCCGGATGATGATCGGGCGTGACCTCAAGTCGCTCTATATTCCCCCGAAAGCGCCGCCGAAGGCGACAGGACTCATGGTCACCGACCTGGTGACGGACGCTTTCCCCGATCGCGCGGTCACGCTCTCCGCGCGGTTTGGCGAAATTCTCGGACTTGCCGGTCTGATCGGCTCCGGCCGCAGCACCTTGGCGCAAACGGTGTTCGGGGTGCAGCCGCCGCTCGGCGGCTCGATTGCGCTCGACGGAGCTCCCATGTCGGTGAAGTCCCCGCGCGACGCGATCGCGAAGGGCGTCTATCTCATTCCGGAGGACCGCAAGCGGACGGGGCTCGTTCTCGACATGCCCATCGTCGAGAACATCTCGCTCGCCGATCTCAAGCGCTACACGCGCGCCATGCTGATCGTCGGCGGGGGCGAGCAGCAGGTCGCAGAAGAGCAGCGCCGCGCGCTCAAGATCAAGGCGCCCTCGATCGAGACCGAGGCCATAACCCTGTCAGGCGGCAACCAGCAGAAGGTGGTGCTGGGGAAATGGCTGTCCATGCGCCCGAAAGTGATCATCCTCGACGAGCCGACTCGCGGCATCGACGTCGGCGCGAAGGCCGAGATCTACGAAATCATGCGCGCTCTCGCCGATTCCGGCGTCGCGATCCTGATGATCTCGAGCGACATGGAAGAGGTTATCGGCGTCAGCGACCGCATCGCCGTCATGCATGAAGGCCGGATCAGCGGCTTCCTCGAGCGCGAGGATTTTTCCGAGCACAATATTCTGATGCTCGCTGTCGGACAAAAGATACACGAGGCCGCCGCTCATGCTTAAAAAGGAACTCGGGCTTGCCCTGCTCATCCTGGTCATCGGCGGCGTTTCGGCTTTCATCAACCCCCAGTTCATTTCTCAGGTCAATCTTCTCAACCTCTCCAATCAGATCGGCCTGTTCGGGCTGTTTGCGCTCGGAGAAGGTTTCGTCATCATCACCGGAGGCATCGACCTGTCGATCGGCTCGATGCTGGCTCTGCTCGGCGTGATCTTCCTCGACCTGTTGGTCAACCACGGCTTTGGCTGGCCGCTCGCCCTCGCGGTCACCGTTGGCGGCGGCGCGCTATTGGGTTTCATCCATGGCATGCTGATCACGCGACTGAAGCTGCAACCGTTCGTCGTCACCCTGTGCGGCCTCCTGCTCTATCGCGGCATCGCCCGCTGGTACACCCAGGACTCGACGCAAGGATTTGGCTACGCGACCGATTACGACAAACTCGAATGGCTGATGTCGGGGCGGACCTTCGACATCCCGCACACTTTCATCTTCCTCCTCGTCGTCGCCGCGATCCTCGCGGTCGTCCTGCACAAGTCGATGTTCGGCCGCTACCTGTTCGCGGTCGGAAAGAATGAGGAAGCTGCGCGCTTCTCGGGCATTCCGACCTCGAGGGTGATCGTCGCCGCCTATTTGCTGGCGGGCGTCCTCACGGGATTGTCGTCGGTGTTCTTCGTCTTCTACACCCAGTCCGTCGCTCCCTCGGCGCATGGCAATTTCTACGAGCTCTACGCGATCGCGGCGGCCGTGCTCGGCGGGTGCTCGCTTCGCGGCGGCGAGGGCTCGATCCTCGGGATCGTGCTCGGCATGGTCCTGCTTCAGGTCCTGCAAAACCTGGTCAACATCCTCGGCATCCCGTCCTCGCTGAACTTCGCCGTGATGGGCGCGGTGATCCTTCTTGGCGTGATCGCCGATCGCGAATTGCAGCGCCGGCGCCAGAACAAGATCGCGCTTGCGAGCGCGGAAGCGCGCAGTCTCGCGCGCCGCCCAGCCAGCGCGACGGCGTAATGTGGCCCCCGAAGAGCGTTACGCCTGGTTCGGCCTCGCTCCTCGCAATAACGGCGCTCAGTCCCTCCGGCCCTCGATCGAGCGCTCAATCGCCCTTTTCCTTCAGCAGCTTCACAATCTGCCGCCGCCGGGCTCGCACGTCCTTTATGTGCTGGTCGATGTGATCGAGTTTGCTCCGCAACGCTTTGACCATCGCGGCATTTGACGGAAGATTTGGCGCCGCTTCGCTGAGGCCAGCGCGAATCTCGCTGAGCGAGAAACCCAATTGTTGCGCGGCATCGACCAACTCGAGAATTTTCGCCGCCGCATCCGGATATTCCCGATAACCGTTCCCATCTCGGACGGGCTTGGGAAGCACCGCGTGCTTCTCATAAAAGCGAATCCGCGACGTCGCGACCCCTGTCCTTCGAGAGAGCTCCCCGATCCGCATGGAAATTCCCTTGACCTTAAACCTAGGTTTAAGGTTTAGCATTGTTTGATCGGTTGGAGAACAGTCATATGGCGCGCGTTTTGGTCACCGGGGGCACGGGATTCGTCGGCGCCCATTGCTTGATCCAGCTCCTGGCCGCGGGACACGAGACGCGGACGACTGTCCGGGATCTCAAGCGCGAGGGCGAGGCGCGCGCCATGCTGCGTCAGGGCGGCGCGGGCGACGTCGGCGAGCGCCTGACCTTCGTCCGCGCCGATCTGAGCGCCGATGCAGGCTGGGCCGAAGCCGTACGCGGTTGCGACACTGTGCTGCATGTCGCCTCGCCCTTTCCGGTCACCGTGCCCAAGGACGAGAATGAGCTGATCGTCCCGGCGCGCGATGGGGCGCTGCGTGTGGTGAAGGCCGCGCGCGACGCGGGCGTCCGGCGCGTGGTGATGACCTCGTCCTTCGTGGCCATCGGATATGGCGCCCCGAAAGACCGGACCGCGGTGTTCACGGAAGACGACTGGACGAACCTCAACGATCCGAGCGTGCAACCGTATGGGAAATCAAAGACGATCGCCGAGCGCGCAGCCTGGGATTTCATCGCGCGTGAGGGAGGCCAGCTTGAACTCGCCGTGGTCAATCCGACCCTCATTTTTGGACCCGTGCTTGGATCGGACACGTCGGCCTCGATCGTGCTCGTGAAGCGGCTGCTCGACGGCTCCTTGCCCGGTTGTCCGGATCTCTGGTTCGGCGTGGTCGATGTGCGAGACGTCGCCGACGTGCACATCAGGGCGATGACCGATCCGGCCGCTCGCGGCCAGCGGTTTCTCGCCACCAGCGGAGATTTCGTGAACGTTCGCCAAATCGCCCAGATGCTGAAGGACGGCATGGGCGAGCGCGCGCGCAAGGTTCCGACCCGCGCGTTGCCCAATTGGCTGATGCGCGCAATCGGACCGTTTGACCCTCAGGTCCGGGCGATTCTGCCCGAGCTTGGCAAACGCAAGAACGCCTCCAATGAAAAAGCGCGGCGCCTGCTCGGCTGGGCGCCGAGAAGCCCGAGGGATTCGGTTTTGGCCACGGCGCGAAGCCTGTCGGAGCTTGGGCTCTTGAAGGCCGCCTAGCCGCCCCCCGCAAGCTTGCGCTCGGTCTCCTCGATCCAGCCTTTCAGCGGCGCGAGCAGCGGCCCTTGAGTCAGGCCGCCGCAACCGCGCCCATGCGCGGCCTGCGCCCAGGCGACGATCGCAATCGCAACCGATCCGTCCGCCGACCAGACGGGAGCGCCGGAATTGCCGTTGCAGGCGCCGGCCGCCTTTCCGGTCGGATCGGCGGCCCAAATGAGAACGGTCGAAGCCGGCTCGCGCACGGCAAGCGTGACGCTGCGCAGCTCCCCGCCCGACGACCAGTCGCCCTCGCGCGCCGCGCCATAGCCGGAGACGATCGCTGACGCGCCGATCGCCGGCGGCCCGCCATCGCCGATCGCGGCGCCGGCGAAGCGAGCGGACAGCGGCCGCGCCGTCCGGATAAGAGCAACGTCGATCGAGAGGGCGCGGGCTTGAATCGCGTCGGCGCGATAAAGCGGGTGGGCGATCGCCGCATCGACCGGAATGATGACCGCGCCGTCCGCGGCGTCGCGATAATGGACCGCCATGTCGCGCAAGGGCCTCAGGCAATGGGCGGCGGTCAGAAGAACGCGCGGGCTCAACACCAGGGCCGAGCAGAAGCCGGCCTTGTCGCCGCCGCGGATCAGCACCATCGCCACCCGGTCGGCGAAGCGGCTGTCGGGCTCGGCGCCGACGAGCGCGCGCGCCGGAGCGAGCGGCGCGGCCAGCGCCGCGGCAAGCGTCAGCAATTGAAGGAAGCGGAGAAACGGCGACGTCATTGCGCTCGCTTCATGCGCCAGAAGGCGTCGCGCATCAATCGCTCGGCCCGCAAATCGCCGCCTTTCCGCCCGCTTTCGCGCGGCGTCCTCCGTCGAGGCTTCAATCGTGCGCCTTGACCATTCACATTGCATTCAGCCGCCAGAGCGAACATGGAGCATCAAATATTCGCAACAGAGGCTTTGCCGTCATGGCCGCGCTCGCCATGCTTTGCCGCGCCGGGGGTTTATGGGCCCTTATGCGCTCGGCGGCTTACGCCGCTGGGGTCGGCTGCGCCTCTATCGGATGTCCGGCGAAGGCCGCCGAGGCCGAGCTGCACGTTGTGGCGGCGAAGCCGGCCTGTCTGAACGCCGCCGAGACGCGCGAGACGGTCAAGTCCCGTCACCTGCTCGAGCCCTTCGCGGCGCTCAAGTTCGCGGGCGCGCAACGCAAGGCCGAGGCGCTGTCGGCGAAGCTCTGCCGCACCGGAGAGGATTTCATTTACGAGATCACCCTCCTGCATCGGGACGGACGCCTCGTCCATGTCGAGATGGAGGCTGGGAGCGGGAAAATCACTTCGCGCCCGCCGCGCGAAGCTCATGAACCCCACGAACCCCACGAAGCTCATGAGCCGCACGAAACTCACGAGGCCCACGAGCCGCCCGCCAAGAATTGATTTCGGCGGGAATCAGGGTTAGCAGGCGCCCCATGCGGCTTTTGGTTGTCGAGGACGATCGGGATCTGAACCGTCAGGTCAGCACGGCGCTTGAGGCGGCAGGCTATGCGGTCGACCGGGCGTTCGACGGCGAGGAAGGCTGGTTTCGCGGCGACACCGAGCCTTACGACGCGGTCGTGCTCGACATCGGCCTGCCCAAACGCGACGGGATCTCGATCCTCGAAGCCTGGCGCAAGGCCGGACGCACGATGCCGGTCTTGATCCTGACCGCCCGCGACCGATGGAGCGACAAGGTGCAGGGCATTGACGCCGGCGCCGACGATTATGTCGCCAAACCCTTCCACATGGAGGAAGTGCTGGCGCGCCTGCGGGCTTTGTTGCGCCGCGCCGCCGGCCACGCTTCAAGCGATCTGACCGTCGGCCCGGTCAGGCTCGACGCCCGCGCCGGGCGCGTCACGGTCAATAATGTGGCGATCAAGCTCACGAGCCACGAATATCGGCTTCTGTCCTATCTCATGCACCATACCGGGCGCATCATCTCGCGCAGCGAGATCGTCGAACATCTTTACGAGCAGGATTTCGACCGCGACTTGAATACGATCGAAGTGTTCATCGGGCGATTGCGCAAGAAGCTCGGCGTCGACATCATCAAGACCGCGCGGGGCTTAGGCTATGCGGTCGGCGTCGAGGAGGAGAGCCCGGCGGCGAAGTGAAACGCGGCGAGTCCTTATCCGCGGGCAGACGATCGCACGGGGAACCGCGAGTCTATCAGGTCGCCTTTTTCAGCCGTGTCTGAGCCATCGTCTCACTCGTCGCTATCTGCCGGACCAGCAGATAGAATGCGACGATGTGCGTGATCATCAACAGGGGCACATAGATGATCGGGATCGCGTAGGTCGCGCCCAACTCGCCCGCCAGCGCGGGAAGGCCGAGTTGGCTGCCATGGTAATAGTCGATGAGAATGTCGGCCGCCCCGACGAGATTGAAGGCAACAACGAACAGCCAAAACAGCGGACGTGTTTTCACTGTGAGAAGCGCCAGCATCGCCAGCAACCCGGTTGCGAAGTCGCCGTAGGCTGCAAATGGGGCGAACCCGGCGGGCAGATTGGGGCCGACCACACCTGGAACCAGGAAGACGAGCCCGAAGAAGCGGAAGCTGTGCAACGTGGCGATCGCGCGCTGCGCCTCGACCCGGTCCATCGATTTGAGCCTGGGCCAGACATACGCGCCGAAGCAGAGCAGCCACGGAACGTAACCGAGGACGAGATGCAGTTGGAAAATGCTTGCCGGCGACATTTTGGCCTCCAATCAGCACGGTTTTGGCGCGTCTAGGGCCGCGCCGCCTTAACCCATCGGCGTCGGCCCAATTGGCGTAGCGACAGCGCGTGCAGCAGGATCGAGCTAGGGACAACGAAAGCAGGGGTCAGCACGTTCGGATAAGCGCCGGCGCCGATGCTCGGCACATTCGGGACGATCAACTGGAACGGGCCTGGCGAGGTGATTAGGCCGAGCGTGATCGCGACGGCGAAATCGGCGAGGCCGAAAAGGTTCCAGGCGGTCGCGGCCCTTCGCCCCTGAGCCGCGCCGGTCCTCAGGGCGATTGCCGCCGGCACGGCGAACAGGCCGGTCAGCACATCGCCAATTCCCGCCGGCAAGGCGAACACGCCGGGCAGCGCGCCACGCAGCCCGGCAGCAAGAAAGACGCTGCCGAATACACGGTATGTCTGAACAGCGATGAGCCAGGACGCCGGCATCGCATCGAGCACCTGCCCCACCCGCTTCGACCGGAGCAACAGCGGCGCGCCGATGATCACCGGCAGGAAGATCGCCAAGGGCAACGCGGGCAAGGGTGAGGCGTCCGCGTGGAAGACGCCATTGACGGCCGCGCTCCAAGCAACAGCGAACCAAAGCGTGAAAGGGACCATGACCGACAGCCAGGTCGCGCGGCGTTGGCCCGAGGTCAGGTCGGCGCCTTCGAGGCCGAGCCACAAGCCGACCCCTATGAGCCCATAAGTCATCAGCCGGGCAGCGGCGGTCGGAACGCCGCTGCCCGAAATTGCCGGCTGCCAGTAGATCAGCATCGTCCACGTCAGCGTGGGTGGCGCGATCCAAAGCAGGCTGCGCCAAGCGGGGCGCGGCGGAACGATACCAGCGGGAAAGGCGGCGGCAGTCATCAGCGGTCTTCCAAGGCTCTGCCAATGCTTCGGGTTCTCGCCGCAGACATACGAGTCCTTTCGGCAAGCGCCTATCCGCGATAATGTCGATGAGCTATGAAGCAGTACTTCACAGTGAGACAAGGCGCGCTCGACGGCGTGGAGGCGTTCCTGCGCGTTGCGGAGCATCGCAATTTTCGCAAGGCGGCCGCAGAACTCGGGGTCACTCCATCAGCAATCAGCCAGGCTGTGCGGGCACTCGAAACTCGTGTCGGCGCGCCCCTCTTTCTCCGCACAACACGAAGCGTCGGCCTGACCCAAGCCGGTGAGCGATTCCTTTCGCGCGCGAAGCCCGCCTTCGAGGAACTCGTCGCCGCCAGCGAGGCCGCGCGTGAACTCGGACAACGGCCCGCCGGACTATTGCGCCTCTCGGCGCCGCCCGCGGTTGTGCCGATCCTGCTGGAGCCGCGGATCGCATCGTTTTGCCAAGCCTATCCCGAGGTCGAAGTGGAGGTCGTAGCCAGCGAGGAACTGGTCGACGTCGCTGCCGGGGGGTTTGACGCCGGCATCCGACTGGGTCAGTTCATCGCCGCCGACATGGTCGCGGTGCGGCTGACGCCGCCGTTTCCATTCATGGTGGTTGGCAGCCCCGATTACCTACGCTTGCGTTTGCGACCGGAGCGCATCGAGCATCTTGCTCAACACGCCTGCCTGCGCATGCGCCGTTCAAACGGATCGATTGCGCCCTGGTCCTTTGTCGACGGCAACAGGACTGTGGAGGCGATCGTTTCGGGGCCGCTGATCGCCCACGACTACTCCACACTCCTCGGAGCGGCGATCCAAGGCGTGGGACTTGCGCAGATACCCGGTCCGCTTGCCAGAGCGCCAATTGCCGAAGGCCGATTGCAGGCGCTCCTGACACCCTTCGCCGTCACCGCGCCAGGGGTCTTTCTGTACTATCCAGAGCGGCGCCAGGTCCTGCCCAAACTGCGTGCGTTTATCGAGCACGTGAAATACCAGAGGGCTGATGGACCGCACGTCGATGCAAATGCTCGTAGGGTCCGCAAGCTTCGCGGCGCAAACGGTTCCTGATTTGAAAGCGGCGGTGTGCCGGCGCCCCCTCGCCCTCACTTTTTCCGCATGGCGACGAAGCGCGCGGTCGCGCGCAAGATGTCGCCCTTGGCGCCCACTCCGGCCGCGTCGACCGCGGCGATCGCCTCGTCGACCAGGCGGTCGAGCTCCCGGCGCGCCTCTTCGAGCCCGAGCGCGCTGACCAGCGTGCCCTTGTTCCGCTCGGCGTCCTTGCCGGCGCGTTTGCCAAGCGTCGCCGCGTCGCTTTCGACGTCGAGAATGTCGTCGGCGATCTGAAACGCGGCGCCGATTGCGCGCCCGTAAGCTCCAAGCGCCGCACGCGCTTTTGCGTCCGCGCCCGCCAGGATCGCTCCCGCCTCGACGCTGAACTTGAGCAGCGCGCCGGTCTTCATCGCCTGCAGGAGCCTGATCTCGTCAAAAGTGAGCGGCGCCGTCGATTGCTCGGCGTCAATATCAAGCATTTGCCCGCCCACCATTCCGGTGAGACCCGCGGCGCGCGCGAGGCCGAGACAGAGCGCGACGCGCACCTCCGCGCTTGCGTCGGTCGCGGGATCGGCGAGGATCTCGAACGCCAGCGCCTGCAGTCCGTCGCCGGCGAGAATCGCCGTCGCCTCGTCGAAGGCGCGGTGGGTCGTCGGGCGCCCGCGTCTCAAGTCGTCATCGTCCATCGAGGGCAGATCGTCGTGGATCAACGAATAGGCGTGGATGCATTCGATCGCCGCGCCCGCGCGCTTTGGCCCATTGTCCGTTCGCCCGAGCGCCCGCGCGGTCTCGACGGTGAGGAAAGGCCTGAGGCGTTTGCCGCCGCCAAGCGTCGCATAGCGCATCGCCGCGATGAGGCGCTTGGGCCGCGCCGGCTCACCGGGCTTCGGCTCGAGGCTCAGCAGGATTTCGAGCTCGCGCTCGATTGAGCCTTGAGATTCGGCGAGGCTGGCCGCAAAGGCGCTATCGTCCATTGGCGCGGCTTACTATCCTTACGCGCCGTAATCGGCTGGGTTGAAGGTTCGCTTGGTCGAGCAGAATTCGCAGGTGACGCCGATCAGGCCATCGTCGCCCACCATCTCCCTCACCTCTTCCGGCGGAAAAGAGCGCAGCATCGCGTCGACCCCCTCGGCCGAACAGCGGCAGACGGCGGCCAGCGGCGTCGGCGCATAGACGCGCACGCCGCGCTCGTTGAACAGGCGAAACAGGAGCCGCTCGCTTGACAGCGTCGGGTCGATCAGTTCGTGCGCTTCGGTCGTCGCCGCGCGCGTTTTGGCTTCCGTCCACGCGTCGTCTTCCGTGATTGTGTGCGGCTCGACGCCCTCGGGCGCGTCGCCCGGCGGGAAGTCCGCCTGCAGCCGCCGGCCGCCCTCATCGGGCAGATATTGGACGACAAGGCCGCCGGCCCGCCACGCGGCGCCCTTAGGCGTGACGATTTCGCCGACCGCGAGCTTGACTAGCGTCGGGATTTGCTCCGATCGCTCGAAGTAATGATGCGCCGCAGCCTCCAGCCCCTGGCCCTCGAGCGCGATCACGCCCTGATAGCGGTTCATGTCGCCGCCCGGATCGATGGTGAAGGCGAGATGCCCGTGGCCAAGCAGGTCGCCGCCGGCCTGGGGACCCTCAAGGCGCGCCTTGTCGAACCGGGCCAGCGCGCGCAAATGCGACGGCGCGTCGAAATCGACCAAGAGCATGGTGACGGGGCCGTCGCTTTTGGTCTGCAATTGAAAGCGGCCGCTGGTCTTCAGCGTCGAGCCCAAGAGCGCGGCCAGCGTCGTCGCCTCCGCCACCAGCTTCGACACGGCTTCAGGATAGTCGTGACGCTTCAGCAAAAGGTCGATCGCCGCGCCTAAGCGCACCAGACGGCCGCGCGTGCTCAGGGACTCCACGGCGAACGGCAGCACGATGTCGTCGACGACCTCAGCCGACGCGGCGCGCTCGACCAGCGTCATGACGCAGCTCCGAGACACCACGCGAGCACGCCCTTCTGCGCGTGCAAGCGGTTCTCCGCTTCGTCGAACACGACCGATTGCGGCCCGTCGATCACTTCGTCCGTCACCTCCTCGCCGCGATGGGCGGGCAGGCAATGCATGAAGATGGCGTCCGCCGCGGCGTGGCTCATGAGCTTGGCGTTGACCTGGTAGGGCGCGAGCAGGTTGTGGCGCCGGCCCTCGTCTTCGTCGCCCATCGACACCCAGCAATCCGAGATGATTGCGGCGGCGTCTTGCGCCGCGGCGACCGGATCGACGCCGATCGCGATGTTCGCTCCCGCCTTCCGCGCGGCCTCGAGCCGCTGTTTGCCCGGCTGCAGTTCCGGCGGACAGGCGATTTCGAGCCGAAAGTCGAATTGCGCGGAAGCGTCGATCCAGGACGACAGCACGTTGTTGTAGTCGCCGGACCAGGCGATCTTGCGCCCGCGTATGGAGCCGCGCTTTTCCTCGAAGGTCATAACGTCCGCCAGCACCTGACAGGGGTGCGACTGCTTGGTCAGGGCGTTGATCACCGGGACGGTCGCGTGGTCCGCCATCTCCTGCATGTCGTTGTGGCTAAGGATGCGAATGACGATCGCATCCACATAGCGCGACAAGACGCGCGCGGTGTCGGCGATGGTCTCGCCGCGGCCGAGTTGCATCTCGGCCCCGGTCAGCATGATCAACTCGCCGCCGAGCTCGCGCATGCCGACGTCGAACGAGACGCGGGTGCGGGTCGACGGGCGGTCGAAGATCATCGCCAGCGTCTTGCCGGCGAGCGGACGCGATTCCGCCTCTGCGCCCTTGACCCGCGCCGCCTTGATCGCCGCGGCGCTGTCGAGGATGCCGCGGAGTTGCCCGGTGGAAAGCTCGAGCAGATCGAGGAAATGCCTCGGCTGGGTCTGACTGGGCTGGGTCTGAACCGTCGCGTTCATGGCTCTTTCAGTTGATCGCCACCGCGAGGCGCTCTTTGACCGCTTCGCAAGCGGCGTCGAGCCGCCGCACGCCTTCGGCCAACTCCTCGTCGGTGACCACGAGCGGCGGCAGGACGCGCACGACATTGTCGCCGGCGGGAATGAGGAGGAGCTTATGCTCCAGAGCGGCGTCGGCGAACGTGGCCGGGGGGACCTTCAGCTTAAGGCCGATCATCAGCCCTTCGCCGCGAATCTCATCGATCACATCGTCATGCCGATCCTTGAGCTCCGCCAGCCGCTGGCGCATGTCCAGACCAAGCCGCGCAACCCGCTCGAGGAAGCCAGGGGCGAGTATGACGTCGAGGGTGGCGTTGCCGACCGCCATCGCCAGCGGATTGCCGCCGAACGTGGTGCCGTGGACGCCGGTGGTCAGGCCCCGGGCGGCGTCCGCGGTCGCCAGGCAGGCCGACATCGGAAAGCCCGCGCCGATGCCCTTGGCGGAGGTCAGAATATCGGGATGAATGCCACAATGCTCGTAGGCGTAGAACCGCCCGGTGCGGCCGACGCCGGTCTGCACTTCGTCGAAAATCAAAATGAGGTCGCGCCGGTCGCAGATCTCGCGCAAACCCCGCAGGAACGCCGGCGGAATGACCCGCACCCCGCCCTCGCCCTGGATCGGCTCGATCATGATCATGCCCGTCTCCGGCCCGATCGCCGCCTCGACCGCCTTGAGGTCGGTCAGCGGAATCTGGTCGAAGCCATCGACCTTGGGGCCGAAGCCGTCGAGATATTTCGCTTGGCCGCCGGCGGCGATGGTGGCGAGCGTCCGGCCATGGAACGCGCCCTCGAAGGTAAGGGTACGAAAGCGCTCGGGGTGGCCGTCGACCGAATGACGGCGGCGAGCCATCTTGATCGCCGCTTCGTTGGCCTCGGCGCCTGAATTGGCGAAGAAAACGAGGTCGGCGAAGGTGGCGTCGACAAGGCGCTTGGCGTAAAGCTCGCCTTCGGGGTTTTGATAGAGGTTCGAAACGTGCCAGAGCTTCGAGCCCTGAGTCGTGAGCGCCTCGACAAGGTGGGGATGGGCGTGGCCGACCGAGGTCACGGCGATGCCGGCGCCGAAATCGAGATAACGCTCGCCGGTCGTCGAAACGAGCCAGCAGCCCTCGCCTCGCTCGAAAGCGACCTTGGCCCGGGCGTAAGTTGGAACCATGGCGGAAGTCGCGTCGGCGAGGGTCACCGTCAACTCCTTGTGATGGCTCGAGAAATTGGCTCTCGAGAATGGCCTTGCGGCGGCTCAAATAAAAACGCCGCCCCGCTGGGGCGGCCGCCGAATGCGCGCCCAACTATAGCGGAAGGCGCTCGACATGGTCAAATCGCGAAGTGGAGCGCGCCCAGGACCCGCAGAGCCCGAAGCGGGCCGCGCTTAGCCTTTTCCGCCCAGCAAGCCCAGCTTCCGCCGGCGCTTCGCCGCGAGACCGAGGCCCGCGAGGCCGAGCAGCAGCATCGCCCAGGTCGAGAGCTCCGGAACGGCAAGGGTGGGCGGGTCGGGCGGGTCGGTGATTGGCGGCGGCGGGTCGGTTATGGGCGCGTCGGAGGGGTCGCGCGTAACCAGGCCGCTACCGCCGAACAGGCTTCCCGTCACATCACCAAAAACCAGGTAACTGAAAGAAATTTCGCCCGCGTCGAAGCCCACCCACGTGCCCGACTGGGGCGTCGCAAACCACAACGCGAGACTATCACCAACGCTGTTCGACGCGCCAATAAACCCGACCGACACGGATAAGCCCAGGTTGAAGACGGAGCGTCCATTGACGGTGATGTCGACGGATTCCGGGATGAAGCTGGTGAAGTCGTCGCTGAAGTCCACATCGAACGTCCCCTGGAACGGGACCGAAGGGCCAAATGGGGGGCCGCCAAGACTGCCGGACAGATTGAACGTCTCGACGACGTCCGCCTTCGCGCCCGGGGCCGCGATCACGGCCAGCGCCGCCAAGAAGGCCGCCGGCGCTAATCTGCTTGTCAACCAAGAGAACAACGCTCGCCCACCAGCCGAGGAACCAGACCTCTTCATACGTCCCCCGATGAAGCCCTCTCGGAGGTCCGCTTATTCCTCTTTCCGCCTACACCATTAACCACCCGGCGACTACAACTAAACATTACGCGACGAAATTATTTTGTGATATAGATCACACCACGATCGCGCGCATCGCGCAAGCCCGCATCAGGCAGGCCCGCTTCAGGCAAGTTCGGCGCCAGGATCGCGACCGAAAGGCCAATTTCTCACATAGATTCAATAGACCGCCTCGGGTCAAAAGCCCACAAAGAGTAGTGAGGCTCTTTGTCGCCTCTGTGACAGGCGGCGAACATTGTCTCGCACGCGCGGAGCGGGCGCGGCGCCACAACCCGCCGAAATCAAGCGCCAGCCGGCTTTGCGCGATTTCCCGTCGAGAAGGGGCGTTCGCCGTCGGCTCGGCTCGGTAAGACGCTAACGCGCTGATCCGACTCAGGCATTCGAACGCGCGCCCCGCGCTCCTCAACCCAAACGCGAAGAGTTGGGGAAAAGCCTGTTCAACAGGCGCCAGGGACTCTTGCGCGTGATTCAACGAGTAGTGTAGTTTTCCCCTCGAGGCCCACGAGATGTCGTGGGGAGGGTTCCAAATCGAGTGCTGGTCAGCGTTAGGCCCGGCGGGCTCCTCGCCGGGCGACGGGGTGGGATTTTGCGTATTGCGCCGCCTTTGGCGAGGACACGACGAACGAGGCGACAAATGGCCTGGACGGACGAGATAGTCGAACAGCTCAAGCAGCATTGGATCGACGGCAAGAGCGCGAGTCAGATCGCGAGCCTGCTCGGCAATGGCGTGACCCGAAACGCCGTGATCGGAAAGGTGCATCGGCTGGGCCTGGCGGGCCGGGCCAGAACGCCGAGCGCGAGCGTTCCGCGTCCTCGGCGCCTGGCGCCCCCGCCAGCGCATCGGGTCGCCGCCCCGCGCCTCAGCGCTCCCGCCCCTCGAATGATGCGCGGGGCGACGGCGTTCGCGCTCGCCCCCGAGACGTTGTCGGAGCTTGAGAGCCAGGAGGAATTCGAGAGCGTCGTCCTGCCGATGTCGCTTCGGGTGACGATCGTCGAACTGAAGGAATCGATGTGCCGCTGGCCGCTGGGCGACCCGGCGACGTCCGAATTCCGCTATTGCGGCTCGCCTGCCGCGTCCGGCCCGTACTGCACTTACCATGGCGGCCTCGCCTACCAGCCGGCCCAGGAACGGCGCCGCGATCGCGATCGCTCCCGGCGGGCTCTCCCTCGCTGAGCGGACCGCCCGCGGCCAAGCTGGTCTCCCCATTCGGGGGACGTGCAATCGGCCGACATCGCGAAGCGGCGTTTCGATTGCAGAAAAAGGGCGTGGACCGCCTTCCTCCTGATGAGCCCGCGAAGCGGGCGTCTCGAAGAAGGGCCCTCCCCTTTCGTTGCGGTGGCCCCTGATTCGGACACGTCCGCTCCGGGCCTTCCGCTCACAAACAATGGCTTTCGTAAGCGCCGCTAACATGGGTGAGGGACCCCGCCGCGTCGGCTCGCCACAGCACATGAACGATCCTGTCGCATAGCAACCCGTTGAAAACGAACAGGCTCGCGTTGCCGTCGTGTCGAGGCCAATCGGGAACAAAGTTCGCCCCGACGAGGTAGCCGATCAGCTTGTCTTGGCTGGTTCCTACGGGGAAGCGCTCGCGAAGCCGGGCGTCGAGTTCGCGCGAGAATTGGGATTCGTCGCCAGGCAGTGTCGCGACGATCTCCGGCATGATCCGAACGCCCAGCGTCATTCTTCCCGCGGCGAAAGCGAGAGCCACGAGAAATAGCGCCGCCGCCGCCCAAACAACACGGTGCATCCGTTCATGTCTCACACAGCGAAGCTGGCGAATTATACGGCCATTCGCCGCGCCACAACATGGACCTCGGGCGGCCTAACCTTCAATCGCTGGGCGGCGACGAGCGCAACTCACGTTCTCAGGAGGTCGCCAAGTGGGCGTTCATCTAAGAGAAGTGGGCGTCTCTAAGAAAGGCGTGTGAAAAGTGGCCGTCGCGCAGGCGTTCCGCCGATTTGCCCCAGAAATGCAATTGTATTGGGCCTAAGGGGCGCCGTTGTCGGCCTGGTCCGAGGGCCGCGCGAAGCGCGGCGTCGCGGCCTCCTAAGGACGAGGGGCGCAGCGCAAAATTTGTGCACCGTTGCGCTCTTATAGCGTTCGCTGTTGGTCTCGGATTTAGCCTTGGATCGTCATGGCCGGCCTCGTGCCGGCCATCCACGCCGCCCCGCCGCGATAATCTCTGTTACCAAGAAATAATGTCTCTTATCATATGCTTATCCTGATAGAACAGTGTTCTGGATGGCCGGGTCAAGCCCGGCCATGACGCCTTCAGGAGCGCCAATGCCTAACGCTGTAAGAGCCTACATTTGTTTGCGTAAAATCGGAATCTATGCTACGTGTGTTCCTGCAGATCGGATCGAGTTCCGCGCCTCGCGCCGGCCCGGCGCACGAGGGAGGACGCGATTTGTGATATTCTAGCCACAGTGTGACAGGGGAAAAGATTTTTTTTGCTTGGATTCGCTGTAACCCATTGAAAAGCCCCGATTCGGCCAAAGGAATCCAAGGAAATCCAAGCTTTTTTGCTTGGTTTTCCTTGGTTTTTCCTTGGTTTTCCTTGGTTTTATTTGGCGCCGAAACCGTATTCGCAGGCCCGCGCTCAGGTCTTCGTCGTCGGATGCAGCGGCGCGGTGGCGACGAACGAGGATCCCTGGCCGACGCGGCTGGTGATCGTCAGCCTGCACCGGTGGCGGGTGAGGAGATGGCGGGTAAGGATATGCCAATGACGGGCCTGCGGGAGTATCGACCCCAAGCCGACTTGGCGTTATTGGTGCCCGAACACTTGGTTTTGCGGACATGAGCGAAGGCGATTTCAAACTTGAACTCGAGAACGCTACTCTGCGCAGGCTTCTTGAACACGCCGCGACTGACGCCGCGAGACGCGATAGCGCCGAAAAACTACAGCGCCTCATACTGGAGGAATTGCACCACAGGGTGAAAAACACCCTGGCCATCGTCCAGTCGATAACCAACCAAAGTGTGCGCACCGCCGTTGATTTGCCGCATGCCGGCGAGGCGATCTCGGCGCGGTTGGGGGCATTAGGTCGGGTCCATGACCTGCTGCTGCGGACGAGCTGGGCGGGCGCGATGCTGCCTGAATTGTTGAAAACGGCGATTGAACCTTTTGAGACCCTGGGTCGCGAGCAGTTCCGAATCCAACCCACGCCCATACGAATTAATCCCGCTGCAGCGCTTCCCCTCGTTATGACGATCAATGAATTGTGTACGAACGCGAGCAAGCATGGGGCGCTGACAGCCCCCAACGGACGGGTGAATATTGCGACGAAAGTCAATGAGCGTGCCGGTACATTTCATTTCAAATGGAGCGAAAAGGGAGGGCCTCTCGTCGGACAGCCGTCGCGCCGAAGCTTCGGGATGTTTCTCATCGAAAAAGGCTTCGCCGAGCAATTCTCGGGCTCGACGCGAATGCAATTCAAGCCGAGCGGCGTGGTGTGCGAAATTGACGTCCCGCTGGCCGCAATTCAACAACCGAACTAGGACGGTGAGCGGAGTCGAGGTTTAGCGGTCCTTCCCGATTCGAATTCTGGGCGGTTGGCCTCGCCACACTGAAGAATAACCACCCTTCGCGCATTGGCGCCATGCGGCTCCACCGGCGGCTCACGCGACGACACTCGACAAACGCTTTGGTAAAAGCACAATCCGTGCTATACCTATTTCTGCCTACCGGTCCAAAGCGCGCTTTTTCGCAAACGCCCGCGGCGGACATAGGGAGAGAATGCGATTGTGATATTTGAGCCGCCATTGTTACACGGGAAAATAATTGGATTCACGGTAACCCATTGAAAAGTCCCGATTCGGAAAAATAAACGTTAGCAAATGAAAGTAATTTTACCGGTATTTATTGTCGTTTAAGAGCGTTTATTTGTTCTCAAACGACCTTGTGGTCGCGCCTCAGGTCTTCGTCGTCGGATGCAAGGGCACGGTGGCGACGAACGAGGACCCCTGGCCGACGCGGCTGGTGATCGTCAGCCTGCCCCGGTGGCGGGTGAGGATATGCTTGACGATGGCGAGGCCGAGACCGGTGCCGTTCTTGGCCCGGCTCTGGGTCGGGTCGACGCGGTAGAATCGCTCGGTCAGCCGCGGCAGGTGCTCGGGCGCGATGCCGTGTCCGTAGTCGCGCACGGTCAAGGCGCCCTCCTTTTCGGTCGCCGAGACGGCGACGTCGACCACGCCGGCGGCCTCCAAATCGCTGCGTACGCCGTATTTGATCGCGTTCTCGATCAGGTTCTCGGCCACGCGCAAGAGCTCGTCACGGTCGCCGGCCACCAGCACCGGCTGCTCGGCGCTGAGACGGATCTCGACGCCGAGGTCGTTGGCCATCGGCGTCAGCGCATCGACCACGCCGCGGGTCGTCTGCGCCAGATCGACGATATGTTCGGGCCTCAAGTGCTGCTTCTGTTCGATGCGCGAAAGCGACAGCAGGTCTTCGATCAGCCGCGCCATGCGTCGCCCCTGCTCGCGCATGATGACGAGGAACCGGTCGCGCGCCTTCGCGTCATCGTGCGCCGATCCTTGGAGAGTCTCGATGAAGCCGACCAGCGAGGCGAGCGGCGTGCGCAGCTCGTGGCTGGCGTTGGCGATGAAGTCGACGCGCAGACGCTCGACCCGCCGCGCTTCGGTCTGATCGCGCAAGGTGATGAGCGTCGCCACGACCTCGCCCTCGGCCGTCGCGAGCGGAGCGACGGTGACGTCGAACAGCCGTTCGACCGGCACGCGCTCGCTCCACTGCACCGTTTCCGCTTCGCCGCTCGCCATCACCCGGCGGCGCGCATCGATGACGTCGGGCGCGCGCAAGCCGAGCACGAACGGATCGCCCACTCTGAGCCCAGGCAACAGGTTGAGCGCCGGCCTGTTGGCCGCAGCCGCCCGCTCGTCCGAACTCACGATGACGGCGGGCTCCGGCATCGCGGCGACCAGTTGCGCCGCGAACGGCGATCCGACGAGGTCGGCGAGTTTTTGTGCGTCGAGACGGCTCATCGCCGCTAGTCGTCCGATGCGGACGATATCGCTTCGCGCAACGAACGCCAGCGGCGCACCGTCTCGACCCCGCCCAGCATCGCCATCGCGGCGATGAATGGCACGGCGTAATAGATCCCACGGAAGAGCAGGAGCGAGGCCAGCACGGCGTCCTGGGAAGAGCCGCCGACGCCTTGGAGGATCGTCGCCTCGAACACGCCAATGCCGCCAGGGGCGTGGCTGGCGATGCCGAGTACGGCGGCGAACGAGTAAAGCGTCGCGAAAGCGGGGAAACCCAACCGGTGATCCTGCGGCAGCAGCACATACAGCGCCGCCGACGCCGAGCAGATGTCGATGACGCCGAGCGCCATTTGCCCCAGGGTCAGCTTTGGGCCTGGAAGCTTGAAATTGCCGACAACCGCCGCGCCCCGCCAGCGCATGCGGGTGATCCAGACAAGATAGGCGATCAGCGCGCCGATGACGGCCAAGCCGATCAGACGATTGGCGAGCGGATGGAAATGATCGATGTCGGCGATCGGATCGGACGCCGCCAGGAACCCGGATCCAACCACCAGTCCCAAGCCAAGCCAGAATGTGATCCCCGCCACGACCGTGAGGCTCGCGATCTTGCCGGCGGAGAGACCCGCCGGCGCATAAATCCAATAGCGGACTGCGGCCCCCGTCACCAACGGAAACCCGAGCGTGAACGAAAAGGCATAGCTGGTGAAGGACGCCAGCGCCGCCAGCCGGTAGGGAATCTTGATGCCCAAATGGCGAAGCGCCAGTCCGTCATAGCCGGTCAGCGCGAGGTAGCTCAACGCGGTGAAGGCGAAGGAGAGCATGAACTGATCGCCGCTCGTCGAGGCGATCGCCGCCTTGACCTTGTTCGGGTCGATGCGGACGAGCATGTGCAGAAAGATGGTGAGCGCGCCGGCGACAATGATGACGCTCGCCGCGACGCCCAGCCGTCGAAGCGCGGAACGGTGACGCGCAATGGCGTCGATCAGACGATCGATGAATGTCAGCGGCTTTGCGGGCGGCGCTTCGACCGGCGCCCAGTTCGAAGCCGGGCGTCGTTTCTGGGCCTGCGCCATGCTGCCTTCCCGTTGGAGCCGCCGCCTATAGGGCCATGCGGATTGAGGCGCAAGCGGAATGGCCGCGCACGCTGTCAACCAACCGCGACCCGTTGCTTGGTTTTCCAGGACCGGTAGGCCGCGTCGGCGAGCAGGAGCGCCCTGAGGCCGTCTTCGCCATCGGGATGAGGCTTCTTGCCGGCCTTAACAGCGCTGATGAACGCATCGAGTTCGTTGCGATAGGCCGCCTCATAGCGCTCGAGGAAGAAGTTGAGCGCCTTGTCGCTGGTGAAACCGTGCGCGCCGGCGAACTCGACCGTCGTCTCGCGCACATTCGCGGCATGAACCATGCCGTCCACGCCATGCGCCTCGACCCGCTGATCATAGCCATAAGCGGCGCGCCGCGAGTTGGAGATCTGCGCCACCTTGCCGGACGCGGTCTCCATGATGACGACGGCGGTGTCGATATCGCCGACATCCCCGATCGCCTTGTCGACCAGCGCCGACCCCATCGCGCTCACGGCCACCGGCTCCTCGCCGAGAATGAAGCGCGCCAGATCGAAATCATGGATCATCATGTCGCGAAAGAGGCCCCCCGAGCGCTCGATATAGGAGATCGGGGGCGGCCCGGGATCGCGCGAGGTGATGGAGAGGATTTCAAGAGCGCCGATCGCACCCTCCGCGACACGCTTGCGGAGCGCGGAGAAATTGGGATCGAAGCGGCGATTGAAGCCGACCATGAGCGTCGCGCCGGTTTGCCTGACCACTTCGAGGCAGGCGCGAACGCGCTCGACGTCGAGGTGGATCGGCTTCTCGCAGAAGATCGCCTTCTTGGCGCGCGCGGCGCGCTCGATGAGATCGGCGTGCGTATCGGTCGGCGAGCAGATGGCGACCGCGTCAACGTCCCTGGAGGCCAGGATCGCGTCGATTTCGGCGACCTTGGCCCCAGTCGCCTTCGCCAAAGCGGCGCCCGCGGCAGGATCCGCGTCGGCGACGAAAGCCACCTTGCTGTCGGAGCGCGCCGCGACATTGCCGCCATGGATCTTGCCGATCCGGCCCGCGCCGATAATTCCAAATTTCATGCGCTCCTCCTCCGGGGCGCCGACACATCGGCGCACGCCCACAAAAAGAATATACGTTCCATATTGACTTAGGAATAGAATTTTTGTTTCATTCTGGCGATCCCGGAACGGTAACAAGCTGATCATTCCGCTGCGCGCCGCGGCGAGACGCCCAAGGAGAAGCGCCCATGGCCAATACCTCCGCGACCGCGGCCGGCGCGTCTGCGCGCCCGGCCTATCGGGGCCCGGCTCATCTAAGCGGCAAGGTCGCGATCGTCACCGGCGGCACGCAAGGTCTGGGTGAGGCCATCGCGCGGCTGTTCGCCGAACGCGGAGCGGCGGGGCTCGTGATCTGCGGCCGGAACGCGAACAGCGGCGAGCGGGTCGCGAGCGAAATTTCGGCGGCGGGCTGCCCGACCGTCTTCGTGCAAGCGGATCTCGCGAAGGTCGCCGATTGCCGCAAGGTTGTCGGGAAGGCGGACGAGCGCTTCGGTCGCGTCGATGCGCTGGTCAACGCCGCCGCGCTGACCGATCGCGGCAATATTTTCGACACCACCGAAGAGCGCTATAATGAGATCTTCGATGTGAACGTGCGCGCGCCATTCTTCCTCATCCAGGAGACGGTGCGCATCATGCGGCGGGAAAAGATCGCGGGCTCGATCGTCAACATCCAGTCGATGTCGGCCCACGGCGGTCAGCCTTTCATCACCGCCTATTGCGCCTCCAAGGGCGCGCTCGCCACATTGACCCGCAACGTCGCCCATTCGCTGCTTAAATTCCGCATCCGCATCAACGGCCTCAATATCGGCTGGATGTCGACGCCGGGTGAAGACCGCATCATGAAGACCTACCACGGCGCCAAGGACGGATGGCTCGACGAGGCCGTCAAGACAAAGCCGTTTGGCCAACTCATCGATCCCAAGGAAGTGGCGCGCGCCTGCGCTTATCTCTGCTCGGACGAGTCGGGGCTGATGACCGGCTCGAACATCGACTTCGATCAGAATGTGGTCGGGACAGCCGATCCGCCGATCGAGCCTTGAGCCGGCGCCGCGCTTGGCCTCCGATCCCCGCCTCGACGTCATCGCCATCGGCCGCTCGTCGGTCGACCTCTACGGCGCGCAGGTGGGCGGGCGCCTCGAGGACATGGCGAGCTTCTCCAAGGCGGTCGGCGGCTGCCCGACGAACATCGCCATCGGCACCGCGCGTCTCGGTCTCAAAAGCGGCCTCATCACCCGTGTCGGCGACGAGCACATGGGCCAATTCATCCGCGAGCAATGCGCGCGCGAGGGCGTCGATGTTACAGGCGTCCAGACGGACCCTGTACGCCTCACCGCGCTTGTGCTGCTCGGCATCCGCGACGAAAAGACCTTCCCGCTCATCTTCTATCGCGACAATTGCGCCGACAGCGCGCTCGACGAAGGCGACATCGATCCTCACTATATCGAAAGCGCCAAGGCGGTCCTCGTGAGCGGCACCCATTTCGCGCGGGCCAACACGGCCGCCGCGCAACGAAAGGCGATGCGAATCGCGCGCGCCTCGGAACGCAAAGTCCTGTTCGACATCGATTACCGGCCGAACCTATGGGGCCTCGCTGGCCACGGCGCGGGCGAGGAGCGCTACATCAAGTCAGGTGACGTCACGAAAAGCCTCAGCGACATCCTGACGCAATGCGATCTCATCGTCGGCACCGAGGAGGAGATGATGATCGCTGGCGGAGCGGACGACCCGCTCGCGGCGCTGAAGGCCGTGCGCGCGACGAGCGGCGCGACGCTGGTGCTCAAACGCGGTCCGATGGGCTGCGTCGTCTTCCCCGACGCAATTCCCGATTCGCTTGAGCAAGGCGTCAAGGGACCAGGCTTTCCGGTCGAAGTCTATAACGTGCTCGGCGCCGGCGACGCCTTCATGTCCGGCTTCCTGCGTGGCTGGCTCCGCGACGAGCCGCTCGAAACCTGCTGCGCCTATGCCAACGCCAACGGCGCTTTCGCAGTCTCGCGGCTCCTGTGCTCGGCCGAATATCCGACGTGGGCCGAACTCAGCCGCTTCCTCGAGCACGGATCGCCCCATCGGGCGCTGCGCCGCGATGAGGCGCTCAATCACATTCACTGGGCGACGACGCGTCGCGCCCAGCCCTCCACGCTCATGGCGCTCGCCATCGACCATCGCGCGCAACTCGAGAAGATCGCCGACGCCGCGGGGAGCCCTCGCGAGCGCATCAGCGACTTCAAGCTGCTCGCAGTCGAAGCCGCAGCCCAAGTCGCGGCAGGACGCCCCGGCTACGGCATGCTCCTCGACGGCAAATATGGGCGCGAGGCGCTGTTTCGCGCGGTGGATCACAATTTCTGGATCGGCCGGCCGGTCGAGGAGCCCGGCTCGCGTCCGCTCGAGTTCGAGTACGGCGGCTCGCTCGGAGCAAAGCTCGTGGAGTGGCCGGTCGCGCATACGATCAAGTGCCTGTGCTTCTATCACCCTGACGATCCGCCGGAGATGAAAGCGCGGCAGGAGCGCGAGCTGCTGCGCCTGCACGACGCCACGCGCCGGCTCGAGCGCGAATTGTTGGTTGAGATCATCGCCAGCAAGAACGGGCCCGTCGACGACCGTACGGTCGCGCGCGTTATCGAGCGGCTTTATGAGATTGGAATTCAGCCAGACTGGTGGAAGCTGGAGGGCCAGACCAGCGTAGCGGCGTGGGACAACATCGCGCGCGCCATCGAGACGGGCGATCCCCTATGCCGTGGCGTGTTGGTGCTCGGGCTTGAGGCGCCGGAAAAGGATCTGGCGCAAGCCTTCGCCCTGGCGCACAATTGTCGCGTCGTTAAGGGCTTCGCGGTCGGCCGGACGATTTTCGCCGAGCCTGCGGTCGACTGGTTCGCCGGCCGTATCGACGATCGCGAGGCGACCAATCGCATGGCCGCCGCGTTTGCACGTTTGGGCGATCTCTGGCGCAAGAATATGCGGACGACGCGCGAGGCGGAGATCGGAACGCCGCCAAACGTCAAGCATTGATTGAAGCGGGGAAGCGCCATGACAACGATTCGATTGACCGCCGCCCAGGCGATGGTTCGCTTCCTGAGCGCCCAGCAGGTCGAGATCGACGGGCGTAGGCAGCGCCTGTTCGAAGGCGTGTTCGCAATCTTCGGCCACGGCAATGTGGCTGGCATGGGCGAGGCGCTGTTCGCTTCGCGCAATTCTCTCCCAACCTATCGCGCCCATAACGAGCAGGCGATGGCGCACGCTGCGATCGCCTTCGCCAAGTCTTCCCGGCGTAAGCGGATGATGGCCTGCACCACCTCGATCGGCCCGGGTGCGACCAACATGGTCACCGCTGCTGCAGTCGCGCATGTCAATCGGCTGCCCGTGCTGCTGATCCCCGGCGACGTCTTCGCCAACCGCAGGCCCGACCCCGTTCTGCAACAGGTGGAAAACTTCGGCGACGGAACGGTGAGCGCCAATGACTGCTTCCGTCCGGTGTCGCGCTATTTCGATCGCATCACGCGCCCCGAACAGATCGTGCCTGCGCTCAGTCGGGCGATGACCGTCCTGACCGATCCGGCCGAGTGCGGGCCGGTTACGCTCGCCTTCTGCCAGGACGTGCAGACCGAGGCCTATGATTATCCGGCGAGCTTCTTCGACGAACGCGTGCATCGTCTGCGCCGCATCGCGCCCGATCTGCGGGAGATCGAGGAAGCGGCGGAGATCCTGAAGAGCGCCAAGAAGCCGTTCGTCGTGTGCGGCGGCGGCGTCCTTTACTCCGACGCCGAGCGGGAGCTGATCGACTTCTGCGCCAGCCATGGAATTCCGGTTGGCGAGACGCAGGCCGGCAAGTCGGCGACGCCAGTCGATCATCCTTTGGCCATGGGCGCAGTCGGCGTCACCGGGACCGGCGCGGCCAACGCCCTCGCCTCGCAGGCGGATGTGATCGTTGGCGTCGGCACGCGGTTCGCAGACTTCACCACCGGCTCCTGGGCTTTGTTCAAGAACCCTGATCGGCAATTGATCAGCGTCAACGTCCAGTCCTTCGATGCGGCCAAACATCAGGCTTTGTCTGTCGTCGGCGACGCGCGGACGGCGCTTGCCGCGCTCAATTCCAAGCTCGACGCCTGGAAGGCGCCACGCGCGTGGAGCGACGAAGCCGCGAGGGCCAAGGCCGAGTGGGAGACGACCGCCGCCCGCTACACCGCGCCAACCAACGCGCCGGCGCCGACCGACGCCGAAGTGCTCGGCGCGCTCATGCGCGCGGGCGAGAAGTCGGACGTGGTCGTCTGCGCCTCTGGCGGACTGCCGGGCGAATTGCACAAGCTGTGGCGGGCGGGCGCTCCGCTCGGCTACCATCTCGAATACGGTTATTCATGCATGGGCTACGAGATCGCCGGCGGGATCGGCGTCAAGATGGCTCTGCCGGACCGAGAAGTTTTGGTGGTGCTCGGCGACGGTTCCTATCTCATGATGAATTCAGAGATCGCCACTTCGGTGATGCTGGGAAAGAAACTCATCATCGTCGTCAACGACAACCGAGGCTTTGGCTGCATCAACCGCCTGCAACAGGCGACCGGGGGCGCGCCGTTCAACAACCTTCTGCGCGATGCGCGGCATGAAGCAATGCCGGAGGTCGACTTCGTCGCCCACGCGCGCGCTCTTGGGGCGGAAGCGGTGAAAGTCCAGTCGATCGCGGACCTTGAGACGGCGTTCAGAAATGCGCGCGCAGCAAAGGCGACCCAGGTGATCGTGATCGAAACCGATCCCATGGGATCGACAGACGCGGGCGGGTTCTGGTGGGATGTCGCCGTCCCCGCGGTCTCCGAGCGCAAGGAGGTCGACGCCGCGCGCCGCGACTACGAGGAGGCCAAGAAGTTGCAGCGGGTCGGAGATTAAGCATGAGCATTCGCATCGGCGCCAATCCGATCGGCTGGACCAACGACGACTTGCAGGACATCGGCGGCGACACGCCGCTTGAGACATGCCTCGCTGAGGCGAAAGAGGCCGGCGTCGTTGGCATGGAGAAGGGGCACAAGCTGCCCACGCGATGGGGCGGCGCTCAAGGACAAGCTCGCCGAGTTTGGGCTGAGTTTCGTCGGCGGCTGGTATTCGGCCGAATTGCTCAGGCGCTCAGTGCGCGACGAATTCGCAGCGGCAAAATCGCATATCGCCATGACCAAAGGCGCCGGGACCGACATCGTCATCGTGGCCGAAACCTCGAACGCCATCCATGGCGACCGATCAAAGCCTTTGTCCGAGCGCCCGCGTCTGCACAAAGATGACTGGGCCGGATATGGCGCGAAAATGACCGAGTTTGCCGAGCGTCTGGCCGACGAGGGGCTCAAGCTTTGCTATCATCATCACATGGGCACGATCATCCAGTCGGAACGCGACATCGACGCGCTCATGGCCCACACCAAGCCTCCCGTGCATTTGCTGCTCGACACCGGCCATGCGCGCTGGGGCGGCGCCGATCCGGCTGGGCTCGCGCGCGCTTATCGTTCGCGCATCGGTCATGTCCATTGCAAGGACGTGCGCGAAGCGAAAATGCGCGAAGCGAATGCCGGCGACTGGAGCTTCCTCGATTCGATCTTGGGGCAAGGCAAGGAGCTCGGCGTCTATACCGTGCCGGGCGATGGCGCGATCGACTATGTCGTGGTGTTCGACGAGCTCAAGGGCTATTCAGGCTGGGTCGTCCTTGAAGCCGAGCAGGACCCGAAAAAGGCCCCCGCCCTGCCCTACGCGAAAAAGGGCGTGGCGCAAATCCGCGCCGCGCTGAAGGAAGCGGGTTGGGCGTAGTCCCCCTCTCCCTCCGGGAGAGGGGTCGCGGGTGAGGGATAGCGCCGTAAATCGCGTTGGCCAGCGGCGCACCGCACCCCTCATCCGTCGCCTTCGGCGACACCTTCTCCCAACGGGAGAAGGAAGCGGCTAAGTTATTGAGAGGTTAGCATCGTGGCGCAATCGAAACTGCTCGTTCATCCGCAAAAAGGCGCCGACGGGGTCGGCCATCGCATCACCCCGGCCAGCGCCGGATGGCGCTATGTCGGCTTCGAGACGCGGGCGCTAAGGCAAGGCGCGAAGCCCAAGCTCGACACCGGCGGCGAAGAGGTTTGCGTCGTCATTCTCTCAGGCAAAGCGCGCGTGAGCGCGGACGGCTTCGATTCTGGAACGATTGGCGAGCGGGAAAACGTGTTCGACGGGCTGCCGTGGTCGGTCTATCTGCCGCCGAATAGCGCGGCGACGATCGAGGCGGCGTCGGATTGCGAGTTGGCGTTATGCTCGGCGCCGGCGAGCGGGAAATACAAGGTTCGGGTCATCAAGCCGGACGATGTCGGCACGCTGACCCGCGGAACCGGCTCGAACGCGCGCCATGTCCGCAACGTTCTGCCCGAAGACGCCGAGGCCGAGAGCGTGCTGGTGGTCGAAGTCATCACGCCCGGCGGCAACTGGTCCAGCTATCCGCCGCACAAGCACGACCGCGACGCGTTGCCGGACGAATCCTATCTCGAGGAAACCTATTATCACCGCTTGAAGCCCGCCCAGGGCTTCGCTCTCCAGCGCATCTACACCGACGACCGCTCGCTCGACGAGACGCTGGCGGTGGGCGATGGCGACGTCGTGCTGGTGCCGAAAGGCTATCATCCCGTCGGCGCGCCACACGGCTATGATCTCTACTATCTCAACGTCATGGCGGGACCGAAGCGCATCTGGCGCTTTCACAACGATCCCGCGCATGAGTGGCTGATGAAGCAGCCCGCCGCTCTGTAGGCGCGACCGGTGGTCGCGTCAGGCGCAGTTCCTCCGCGCTTGAGAGCCGAAGCTTATGCCCGTCGTTTGCTAACGGCGGCCTTTGTCCCTTGCCTCACAGAGCGGCGCTTTTTCGCCGCCGAGGTCGGCTTCGTGATCTTCAAAGGCGATTCGCGCCTGATCTTCTCGCCAAACCCAGCCGCGCGCAAAGCTCGCTCGACACGGGCGTTATAGCCGCGCCCGCTTGCCTTGATGCTCGCGACGACGTCTGACGCCAGCCGGAAGCCGATATGGACCTTGGGCGCTTTGGCCTTCGGGCGACCTAGCTTGCGGCGAAACTCCGCCATGGCTTCGACTATGCCAACGTCAACTTCGGCAATCGGCTTGAAGAGACGCATATCCTTAGCCGTCAGTTCGCGAATCTCACCATCGTTGTCAGTCAAAGGTCTTCGCATAGGCCTGCTCCTCTCGTCCGTTCGCCTTCCGAAAACTGATGATTCGGCGCGCGTCACCGCGAACGCAGTAACAAACCGCGTAGAGCCTTCCGGACATCGGAACCAGCGCGAGATACCGCTCCTCGCCGTAATCGCGCCGCCCATCGTGCTGAACGCGTGCAGCGCTCCAATCCAACTCTGCAGTCAGTTCGAACGGCAGCCCGCGCTCTTTAGCGTTCCTCGCGCTTTTCGCATGATCAAACTCAATCTTTACGAATTATTGTAACAACAATAAAGACGTTGGTCAATCTTTAGAAACGCACCATCCCGCGCACCATGCAAGGCCTGTGGGCTCGTGATACAGAACGCCCACTCGACGTCGACCGCTCAGACGGTTAGCGAGGTAACCTTTCCTCGCCGACCAAACGGAGGACGCATTGAGCGAGACCAACAGCCAGCCCAGCAGGCCCCACCGCGTGCTCGTCGTCGGCCTCGGCACCATGGGCATGAACCACGCGCGCGCCTATCAGGCGATCGACGGCTTCGAGCTCGTCGGCTTATGCACCCGCAACGCCGCGGCGAGATCCGATCTCGACAAGGCGTTTCCCGGCGTTCCGCGCTTTGCCGGCCTCACCGAAGCGCTTCAGGCGCTCAAGCCCGACGCGGTCTCCATCAACACCTACACCGAACATCATGCGCCGATGGCGCTCGAAGCGCTCGCCGCGGGCGCGCATGTGTTCTGCGAAAAGCCACTCGCCGAATCGCTCGAAGCGGCGGAAAACCTTGTCGCCGCGGCGCGCAAGGCCAACAAGGCGCTGCTGGTCGGCTATATCCTGCGCGTTCACCCCTCATGGACGCGCTTCGTCGAGATCGGCCGCACGCTCGGCAAGCCCCTCGTCATGCGCATGAACCTTAATCAGCAATCGTCAGGCTCGTTCTGGCAGGTGCACAAGAACCTGATGCGCTCGACCTCGCCGATCGTCGACTGCGGCGTGCATTATGTCGACATCATGTGTCAAGTGACGCGGGCGAAGCCGGTCGCCGTGCACGCGGTCGGCGCGCGGCTCACGGATGAAATCGCGCCAACGATGGTCAACTACGGCCATCTGCACCTCGCCTTCGATGATGGCTCCGTCGGTTGGTACGAGTGCGGCTGGGGGCCGATGATCAGCGAGACCGCCTTCTTCGTGAAGGACATGATCGGACCCAAAGGCTGCGTCTCGATCGTCGCCAAGGAGCAGACGGACGCGGTGGTCAAATCCTCTGACCATGACAATCACACCCGGACCAACGCGCTGCGCATCCATCATGCCGGTCTCAAAGCGGATGGCTCCTTCGCGGATCCCGACGAGATCGAATCGACCAAGGACGAGCCCGGCCACCAGGACTTATGCGAGCGCGAGCAGCGTCTGTTCCTCAAGGCGATCCGCGGCGAGGTCGATCTCAGCGAGCATCTCGAGGATGCGATCAACTCGCTGCGTATCGTCTTCGCCGCCGACGAGAGCATGCGGACGGGGCAGGTGGTGAGGCTTTAAAGCGAATTTTGATCGTCCTGCCGCTCCTCCCTTCTCCCTCACCCGAAAGCGGAAGCGCGCTTCGCGCGCAAACCCTCACCCCTACCCCTCTCCCGTAGGGGAGGGATTGCGCGTTCATCCAAGCACCCAGCGTTACGCCGCATTCTCGCCTTTGCGGCCTTCGACCTCGGCGATGAAGGCGGCGACGGATCGTCCGATCGTCTCGGGATGATCTTCCTGCAGAAAATGAATGCCGTCTCCAAGCTTGACGAACCGGCAATCCTTGAGCTTGCCGGCAAGCTCCTCCGCGAAGGCTGGCGCGACCAGAGCGCCCGGCTCGGCGGCGAACAGGAGCTTCGGATAGATCGAGGCGGCGAGCGCTTCATGTGCGCGCTCCATCGTCGCATAGACGTCGGCGGGCTCCCTTGCGATTGGCAATTCGTTGGGGAAGCGCCAAGTCGGCTTCCCCGACTGCGGGGTCGGGAAAGGCGCGCGATAGACCGTCATCTCCTCGTCGGTGAGCTTGCGCCGTATTGCTCCCGGCATCAGCTCGACGAAAGCGTTGTTCTCGAGAATCAATGTCTCACCTTCGCCAGGCGTGCGAAACTTGCGGAAGATCTCGCGCGCTTTGGAGCCTCGCAGAAACTCCTCCCAGGTCGGGATCGGCCGGATGAACTCCATGAACGCGAGGCCCCGCACGAAGTCCGGGCGTCGCTCAGCGAGGTGAAGCGCGAGGCCGCTTCCCCAGTCCTGCGCGACGAGAAAGGCCGAGCCGATTTCCATCTTCGCGATGAAGGCGTCGAGGTAACGGACGTGGTCCTCGAAGCGATAGGCGAGGTCCGGCTTACCCGACTGACCGAAGCCAATGAGGTCAGGCGCGATGCAATGGGTGACCGGCGCGACGAGCGGGATAATGTTTCGCCATATGTAGGATGAGGTGGGATTGCCGTGCAGAAAGAGCGCGACGGGCGCATCGCGCGAGCCGGTCTCGCGATAGGCCATCTCGGAATCGAGCACGGAAAGCTTGGGCAGGTTGACGTCATTCATGGTCATGGCTCCTTGAACACGGTCATGAAAACGATGCGCTTGAAGCGCTCGAGCGGTTCGGCGTTGCGCTCGACTTTCATGCGCAGGATGGCGCCCTCCCAGGAGGAGAGCAGGAACTCGGCAAGGTCATGCGGAGCGAAGGCCCCAGAAATTTCGCCAGCCGCCTGCCCTTCGGCGATGCATGCGGCGAAGGGCGCGCGCCATTCGGCGAAGATCTCGCGGAGCCGGGTCCGCAGCATCTCGCTTTGTGGCGCGGCCTCGAGACTGAAATCGCCGATCAGGCAGCCGCGGCTGAACTCGGCCTCAACGATACGATCGGTGATGAGGTCGAGATAGCGCCTTAGACGCTCGCGCGGGCGACGGTTTGCGTCGTCCAGCACTTCGGCGACGAGCCGCTTGAGATCGGCGAAATAGCGGTCGAGCACCTCGCGCGCGAATTCTTCCTTGAGCGGAAGTGGTTGGTGAACGAGCCCTGCGGTGCCGGCGCCTCGGCGACGATATCGCGCACCCCTGCCCCGCCATAGCCTTTGCGGAACATGACCTTGAGGCCGGCGTCGAGGATACGGTCGCGATTGGAAGGCTTAGGCATGACAATTAATACGTACGTACGTATTAATTGTCAAGCGCCACACCGGGCACCTGATTCCTCGCTCTCCGTTCTGCCCCGCCGGATCGCGACCGCGCCCAAGCCTGGACGTCAAAAACATCGGCGCCGAAGGCTCAACAACGCACCGGGCTTCGCGAGCGCACGGAATCTCCACCCCCGTAATTAAAGCGACCCTGAGGGCTCGCGGAAAAGATATTCACTTAGCCTTTTCCGAGGCTTAGGTAGAAGATACAGCTTCGGCAAATCTGAATTGGCAATGTCAGAATTCCTGTTATGTTCTATCTTCATCAAATGCCCATCGCCTCCGCCCTGCGGCGCGACGGGATCAGATCGCGGCGACGATCGCCGCCTATGAAGCAAGGATCGACGCCGCACGAATGGACTTGGCTGCGCTCGAGCAGGTCGCACGGCTATTCGATCCCGAAGCCGAACGCGACGAGACAGCCATCCACCTCGCCATGAGCCAGTTGGCTTCCCCTCGCAAGCGCCGAGCGCGGCGACGACCAAGATCCGATCCGTTCGAATTCACGGGCGTTGGGGAGCGCCAGGTCGCGGGGATGATCGCACACCCCGCCAGGCGGGCGGCGCGGCAACAGATACCAGACGAATTTTTTTATTTGAATTGGCCGTAGCTCATTGAAAAGTCTCGAATTCGAAAAAATAAACGCTAGTAAACGCTAGCACTTTTACTAACGTTTATTTGCGTTTATTGACGCTTAGGCTCGTTTATTTGGGCCGCTGGCGCGCGATAGCGCGGTTCCGAGAAGCCTAGACGGGAGCCGACCGGGCCGGCTTGCCGCATGCGCCGTTTGGGCGTCATATCGCGTCGGCCAATTCGAGGGAGGAACACGTGGATCTCGGCGCAACCGACAAAGTCCGTCCGCTCATCGCCGCCGTCCGGGCGATGGTGCGCGACGAGATCATGCCGCTCGAGGAGGAATACCACGCCGAGGTCGGACGCGACGGCGATCGCTTCAAGCCGACCAAGCGCTTTATCGAGATCCGGGAATCCTTGAAAGCCAAGGCGCGGGCCAAGGGCCTCTGGAACTTCTGGCTCACCGGCTCCGACAAGGGCTTCGGCCTCTCCACCGTCGAATACGCCTATCTCGCCGAAGAAATGGGCTGGTCGCCCCTTGCGTCCGAGGTCTTCAATTGCTCGGCCCCCGACACCGGCAACATGGAAGTGATCGAGCGCTTTGGCTCGCCCGAGCAGAAGGCGCGCTGGCTGCCTGATCTCCTCGAGGGGCGCGCGCGTTCCGCCTATCTCATGACCGAGCCTGGGGTCGCCTCATCCGACGCGACCAATATCGCCATGGACGCGCGACTCGAAGGCGACGAATGGGTGCTCAACGGCGAGAAATGGTGGTCGTCCGGGGCCGGCGATCCGCGCTGCTCGCTCTATATCACCATGACGCTGACCGATCCCGACGCCACGCCGCACGCGCGCCATTCGATGCTGTTCGTGCCCGCCGCGACGAAGGGCATCGAGGTCCTGAGAGCGATGAAAGTCTACGGCGATGACGACGCGCCGCACGGCCACATGCATATTCGCTTTCGCGACGTCCGCCTGCCCAAAGACGCCATGATCCTTGGCCGCGGGCGCGGCTTTGAGATCGCCCAGGGTCGGCTCGGACCGGGACGCATCCACCATTGCATGCGCGCGATCGGCCAGGCCGAGCGGGCGCTCGAAGCGATGTGTCGGCCGCTCGGCGTCCCGTACCGCGTTCGGGCAAAAGCTGTCGCGCCTCGGCGCCAATCCCGACATCATCGCCGAAGCGCGAATGAGCATCGAAATGGCTCGCCTGCTTTGCTTGAAAGCGGCCTGGGCTATGGACACGCAAGGCGCGCGCGCCGCTGCGCCGCTCATCTCGCAGATCAAGGTCATCGCGCCGCGGATCGCGCTCGACGTGATCGATCAGGCGGTGCAGATGCATGGCGGGGCGGGCGTCAGCCAGGATTTCCCGCTCGCCCGCATGTGGACCCATGTGCGCACGTTGCGCCTCGCCGACGGACCCGACGCCGTGCATCGGCGCGTGATCGCGAAAGCCGAGATGAAGCGCTACAGCAATGAGACTGGCGCGCAGTGACCCGCGCATTCCCGGAGGATACGAGCACGCTCGACGCCTGGGCGAAAGCCCATGTCGAGGGCTGGCGCGGCCCGAGCGTGGCGAAGAAATTTCCCACCGGCCAATCGAACCCGACCTATCTGATCGAGGCTGCAAGCGGCCGCTACGTGCTGCGCCGCAAGCCGCCGGGCAAGCTCTGAAAATGGCCCACATGATCGAGCGCGAGTTCCCGTGCTGAAGGCGCTCGAAGGCGTGAGCTATCCAGCTCCCGCGTGCTCGCGCTCTGCGAGGACGAGGGCGTGATCGGAACCGCCTTCTATCTCATGGCTTCTTGTCGAGGCCACGTCCTGTGGGATCCGGCGCTGGCCGAGTTCAACCGGGAAAATCGGGGCCGAATCTAGGACTCCATGAACGAGGCCCTGGCGCGGCTGCACTCGATCGACGTCGCCGCGGCGGGCCTCTTGGACTACGGCGAACCCGGCGGCTACTTCGGCCGTCAATACCAACGCTGGACGGATCGTACCGGG
>CAVPPX010000014.1:0-91069 GCA_963707355.1 uncultured Alphaproteobacteria bacterium
CCCTCCGTTCCCGCCCCAGACGGTCAATCTATCATTGAATGGGGGTCTGTCGCTTACATCGGTTTCGCTGTTCGCGAGTGAAGAGGGCGCTGGTTTGCCACGCCATCATGGTGGTGAGGCCCGCGATTTTTCCGCCAACTCTAAACCAAAACATCATGCTAAGGGCGCAACCGTATATCCACAACAATCAACAACCGGTGACTGCCTGTCCTTTGACCTGACGCGGAACAAAGGTGTGCGATTCCTAATTAAAAATCAATTCCTATGGCGACGTACACGGACTTGGGCTGGCTCTACGACCTTTGGCAAATTCCGAGCATCAAAGCAGCGGTCGTCACCATCGTTCTGACAGCACTTTTGGACATTGTGCGCCGCCTTATAGTGCCAAGAGGGCGTGTTGTGTGGGGAATCTCCCATGATGAGCATTTTATTCTTCCACCGGCACCACAACAAGCACCACAGCAACAAGCAACACTTGCCCCTTCCACTTCCACTACCACCTCCTTCACACCTAAATATCCTTACTCGGCAAGTATTCGTTCAGAATATTGGACGCAACGTAGCTGAAGAGGTGGAGATTACTATCAATTTTCCTCCTCAACACTGGCATGTCTTTCCTCCCAATTCTACAACAAAACCCAAACACCCAGGACAGGTTTCTTCGCTTTCAGAGCGAAGATGCTGAATAAAAATGAGTATTTTATCATATCAATGTTCCAGAGTGGACAAGGCAACGTGGCGCTTCCTGTCGTAAACGCAGTTCGTTTGGAGAGGGGGCGTCGCCAAGGAAGTAGCAATAGTGCCGCGGCGGAAATTGCGTAATTGGGTGGAGGGAAGTATTATCGCGCTGTTTTGTTTTGGTGTTATTAGCGTCATTTATGTCATTGTTAGGCTTATTATCTTTCTTCTTTGACTTCACCTCCCAACCTGCGCATTGGCCGCCCGCTCAAAAACCACCACCACCCGCCGATTTCCGCAGGTTGGACAAATGAGGCGCGTCTCGAGCCGTGAAAGGGGGGAAGTTCCTCCGCGTGTGGCGACCTGCGTCTCGAGATCCAGCTGCTTGCGGTAGACGCAGCGCCTCATAGACCTGCGTCTCCTGCCGATA
This sequence comes from uncultured Alphaproteobacteria bacterium, assembly GCA_963707355.1. Lineage (GTDB taxonomy): Bacteria > Pseudomonadota > Alphaproteobacteria > Rhizobiales > Beijerinckiaceae > Roseiarcus. Next base: position 1,109 of record CAVPPX010000014.1, read on the forward strand.
GCCGTTGGCGCAGCGCATATGCACCTTCCAGCCAAGGCTCCGCGCCACGCGTAGCGTCTCGACTTCGGATGAGAACAAATGTGGAACAGACGCGCAGGCCGGTCAAGCCTCAGTCGCTGGTCGGCCCCCATACACTTACCCCTTCCCCGCGTGACCGCACACGGTCATCGCGAGCAAGCGAGGCGATCCAAAGTGCGTGAGGCCACGCGCGACAGGCCGGGATACAATCTATCATTGAATGGAATTTGTTCTAATTACGAAATGATCGCAAACGCTTGCGGCCCGATCGGCGCTTCTCTACCTCTGGTTCAACAGTCGGCGCCATGCCGGCGCCAGGCGAGAGACATTCCTCATGCAGATTGCCGCGACCCCGGACTACGACACGATCGCAGCGCTGGACCAGATGAAAAGATCTGTTCGGATGGCCTTTTGCGGGATCATGCAATCGACGCGCCTCCCGCCGATGGCGGCGCTCAGTCTCGCGGCGACCGCGGTCGGTCTGCTCTATACCGAAGTGGCCGCCGCGCATTGCGGCGACTGCGCATGCCCTTGCGGCTGGGAGCCGCGCGGCGCGGCCGATCTCGAAGCGCTGCAGACTTCGCTCTCGCTCGCCGCCAAGCCGCATCGGCCTGCGGATTTCCGGGAGGTTCAGGTCGAGAGCCACGCGTGAGCGCGAGCCGCCGCGCTCACGCGACGTCCACTTCGAACCGCGCCGGCGCGTTGGCGCCCATGAGACAAGGGGCGACGAAGAGCGTCGTGCTCCACGCCCCTCGCAACGTGCGGCTCGCCACGACGACCCAGAAGATCGCCAGACACAATGCGAGCCCGCCGCCGACGAAGCTGAACAGGCTGAGCCCCGTGACGCGCGCGAGCGCAAGCGTGGCGAGCGTGTAGACCGCGAGCGGGAAGGTGAAGCCCCACCAGCCGAGATTGAACGGCAGGCCTTGGCGGAGATAGCGCACAGTCTTGAGGATCGCGAGGCTCAGCCACCAGACGCCGTAGCCCCACAGGATCAGGCCTCCGATCACGCCAAGGCCAAAGGCGACCTCGCCCACCGACGCGAGCCCATTGGCGGCGAAAATCGCCGGCGCCGCGGCGCCGAGCACGATCAGGCCCAGCGCCCCCGTCCCGATCGGCCCGAGCGCGAGCCAGGCGGAGACGCCCATGTCGCGCTCGGGCAGCTTGTGCAGCGCAAGCCTCAGAAACAGGAGCACGAGGACGCTCATGGCGAGCGGCACCGAGCACGCCCAGAGGACGTAGCTGAGGATGAGGACCAGGAAGGCCTCGGGGGCCGCGAGATGCGGCGCCAGCAGTCCGCCGCTCGCCGCGGCGACCTCCGAGGCCACGATCGGGAGCAGCCACACCGCCGTCAGCTTCTCCATCGAGTGCTCCTGACGGGTAAACATGAAATAAGGGATGGCGAGGCCGCAAACGACCGACATCACAGCGTCCGCCTGCCAAAGAGCGCGCGCGACGCTGACGGCTAAGCCGCTTCCGAGGAAATCAGGGCCAAAGGCGAGAAAGCCATTGACGATGGTCGCGAGCCCCATCGGGATCGCGCCAAAAAACATCGACATCACCGGGTGTCTGAAAATCAGCGCCGCCTCGCGCGGGAAGAGAAGCCAGCGCGCGGAATAGAGAAGGCTGAACAGCACGAAAAGCGCAATATTGACGAGCCACAAGGCGACCGCGACTGCGTGCAGGCCCGGAAGGGGAAGCGGAAACTGGTTCAGGGTCAGCGCCAGCGCCCCGGTCCCCATGGTCACGGTGAACCAGTTCGGGGTGAAGTTGCGGACGATCTCCAGGAGCGGTTTGCCGTCCCCGCGCGCGACGGTCTGAAACGGGATGTCGAGGACGCTCATCGGCTTTTTCTCCTGCACGGAGACAAGATAGTTTGGGCCAATCAATCATTCCAATAGATGATTTCATTCAGTATGATCTACTTTGTAGATTGAAAGAGGAAGTCAGTGACGCTCGAGCAGCTGCGCGTTTTCATCAGTGTCGCGGAGCGCGGACACGTGACGGAAGGGGCGCGGGCGCTCAACCTCGCGCAATCGGCCGCGAGCCACGCGATCGCTGCGCTCGAAGACCGCCACGACGTATTGCTGTTCGACCGCGTCGGCCGGCGCATCGTACTCACCGAGGCGGGCGCGGCGCTGCTTGCCCAGGCGCGCCGCATCCTCGCCGAGGTCGAGCACGCGGAGCGGACGCTGGCCGAGTTCGGCGCGCTCGAGCGCGGCGCCTTGAGCCTGCATGCGAGCCAGACCATCGCCGGCTACTGGCTGCCGCGACGCCTGGTCGCCTTCCGGCGCGCCTACCCGCGCATCGAGATCAGGCTGACAATCGGCAACACCGCCGAGGTCGCCGAAGCGGTCGAGAGCGGCGCGGCGGAACTCGGCTTTGTCGAAGGCGCGATCAAAAGCGAAAGCCTCGAGAGCCTCGTCGTTGCGAGGGACCAACTGGTCCTGGTCGTCGGTCCGGATCATGCCTGGGGCGACGCTGAAACGCTCAAGCCAGCCGACCTGCTGCAGGGAGACTGGGTGCTGCGCGAGGTCGGATCGGGCACGCGGTCGGCGTTCGAACAGGCGCTAAGGCGGCTCGGAATCCGGCCCGAGAAGCTCAGGATCGCGATGGAGCTGCCCTCAAACGAGGCGGTGCGCGCCGCGGTTGAGGCGGGCCTGGGCGCGACCGCGACCTCCGCCTCAGTCGCTGCTTCAAGTCTGGAGGCCGGCCTGCTTCGGCAGGCCCGGTTCAAGCTGCCTGACCGCGAGTTTCATGTCCTCAGCCAGAAGAATCGCCCCCGCAGCCGCATTGCAACTGCTCTGTTCTCGATTCTCGCCGTCCGTAGCGCCTGAGTGCTCACGTTCCTGTCGGATGATAGTTCGGGCTCTCGCGGGTGATGGCGACGTCGTGCACGTGGCTCTCGCGAAGCCCGGCGCTGGTGATGCGCATGAAGCGCGCCTTCTCCTGGAACTCGGGGATCGTTTCCGCCCCGACATAGCCCATGGCCGCGCGCAGGCCCCCGGCGAGCTGGTGCACGATCGCAGCCGTCGGGCCGCGATAAGGCACTTGGCCCTCGACCCCTTCCGGCACCAGCTTCACCTGATCCTTCACGTCCTGCTGGAAGTAGCGGTCGGCCGACCCTTGCGCCATCGCGGCGAGCGAGCCCATGCCGCGGTAGCTCTTGTAGGAGCGCCCCTGGTAGAGGAACACTTCGCCCGGGCTCTCGTCGGTTCCGGCGAGCAACGAGCCGATCATCACGCTGTCCGCCCCGCCCGCGATCGCCTTGGCGAGGTCGCCCGAATATTTCACGCCCCCGTCGCCGATCACCGGCACGCCCGACGCGCGCGCCGCCTCGGCCGCCTCGAGGATCGCCGTCAGTTGCGGCACACCGACGCCGGCGACGATGCGGGTGGTGCAGATCGAGCCGGGTCCGATGCCGACCTTGATCGCGTCGGCGCCGGCGTCGATCAGCGCCATCGCGCCCTCGCGCGTCGCCACATTGCCGGCGATGACCGAGACCTTGTTGGTCGCGCGCTGGATGCGCCGGACTTGGGCGAGGACCTGCTCGGAATGGCCGTGCGCGGTGTCGACGACGAGGCAGTCAACTCCAGCCGCCATCAGGAGCTCCGCCCGCTCGAAGCCCTTATCGCCGACCGTGGTCGCGGCGGCGACGCGCAGGCGCCCGTCGACATCCTTCGCCGCATTGGGATGCGTGGTCGCCTTCTCGATGTCTTTCACCGTGATGAGCCCGACGCAGCGTTGCGCATCATCGACGACCACCAGTTTCTCGATGCGGTGGAGATGCAGGAGCCGGCGGGCCTCCTCGTGCTTCACCCCTTCGCCGACCGTCACCACCTTGCGGGTCATGAGCTCCGTCACCGGCTGGCGCGGATCGTCGGCGAAGCGCACGTCGCGATTGGTGAGAATGCCGAGAAGCTTCGCGGGCTTGCCATCCGCCCCGCGCTCGACCACCGGGATGCCCGAGATCGAAGCGCGGCGCATGAGGCCGAGCGCGTCGGCGAGCGTGGCGTCGGGAAAGATGGTGATCGGGTCGACCACCATCCCGCTCTCGAACCGCTTGACCTTGCGCACCTCCTCGGCCTGATCCGCGGGCGCCAGATTGCGGTGGACGACGCCGATCCCGCCCGCTTCCGCCATGGCGATTGCGAGCTTCGCTTCGGTCACGGTGTCCATCGCGGCCGAGATGATCGGCAGATTGAGGCGGATCGTGCGCGTGAGCTGAGTGGCGATATTGGTTGCGCTCGGCATGACCGCGCTTAATCCCGGGCGCAGCAAGACGTCGTCGAACGCAAGGCCTTCGGGAATAGAATTGGGTTCAACCACCGCCATCGCCATGCGTCCTCATGTGGATCGAAGGGGCGGATGGCGCAAGACTCGCATCCGCTGCATGGCGCGGCTGCCTAACATGAGCGCGGCGAAGTTCCTAGCCGGTTCCGGCTATGGTAAGATCGCGCATGTCGAGCCCGGCAAGAAACGAAATGGACGTCGATGCGTTCCTCCCCTGGGCGGAGGGACGGCAGGGTCGCTGGGAGCTGCGGGACGGCCAACCTGTCATGATGGCGCCCGAGCGGGCGCTTCACGCCCTTATGAAGTACGCGGCGCAAGAGACCTTGAAGGCCGCGATTCGAAAGGCTGGGCTCCCTTGCCGGATGTTTCCGGACGGGATGACGGTCCGGATCGGCGCTCGGACCGCATTCGAGCCCGATGCGCTCGTCGTCTGCCCGCCTCCCACCGATCTCAACACGATGGAGATCCCAAACCCGATCATCGTCCTCGAGGTCCTGTCGCCGAGCACGGCTGCGGACGATCATGGGGTCAAGCTCGACGGCTATTTTTCACTTGGCAGCGTCAATCACCACCTGATCCTCGACCCTGATCGCCGCGTCATGATCCATCACCGGCGCGGCCATGCGGGAGCGATCGAGACCCGCGTCCTGCGCGAAGGCGTGGTGGTTCTCGACCCGCCGGGATTCGAGGCTGAGGTGGCGGGCTTTTTCGCAATCGAATGACGGCGCGCGCCGACCTTCAGAATCGAAAGCGCGGCGGAAACGCCCGCCGCGCTCTTTTCGGCGGCGCCGCGGCTGGGCGGCGCGCCGCGGTTCGCCGCTAGTGAGGCAGCTTGTCCGCGAGGACTTCAACTCGCTGCATTTCTGGCGCCTTGGCGAACAGGTCCGGCGCCTTCGAGGTGATTTGCTTGGCAAGTTTGCCTTGGAGATGGGCTTCGCGCCCGTGCTCGTTGGCGAAGGCGTCGAAGATCCCGAACGTCCTCGGCCCGGTCCGGATTGCGAACCAAGCCGTCGTCTCGGGCTCGTCGTTGACCATGCTCCTTGCGCTCGACAGGAAGTTCGCGACCTCCTGCTCTTTGCCGGGCTTGGCCTCAAGCTGAACGTATAGCGCATGCTAAGTCATTTTCGCTCTCCTCTGGTTTGCCCGCGCGTCCAGCAATGGAGGAAAAATTTGCCTATTCGATGACGCGCGGCCAGATTTCGAATGATCGTCCTGGTCAGCACGATCGTTGAGTGGAAGATAAAATACAAAATAAACCGACACATCGGCGCCATGTCGGAGTCAATACCGTGGCTTTCGGATGGCCTGGCTATTCACGACCCAATTATATCCTAAGTATAAATGGCTTTGCTTGTGTCGCGGGAAGCGCCTTTGCGTTGAATTCATCCCGGCTGCATTCGGCAGGCCGATCGTCGCCTGCCTGCGCCGGGTCTCCCAAGTTTCGCATGGCCCCAGTTTCTCGGCATCGCGTCCGCGATGGTAGAAGTGCGCATGTCGAGCCGGACAATTCCGTTGCGAAGCGATCGCCGCGCTCGACCGGCTGACGGATACGCCGGCGACGTCCCCGCGTGTGGTTTGACGAGCCAGGATCAGGACGCCGAGGGCGATCGGGTCCAGCCTTCACGGAGGAGAGCAATATGGGTAGCTGGCGATCGACGTGGCTGGCTGGCGTGCTTGGGGCCGCCCTGCTCGGCGCCAGTCCCGCCGCCGCCTTCGAGATCGAAACTGCCGAGCCTTCCGCAATCGACTATGGAGCGCATCCGCGCTCCGATGGCTGGGTCGACTTCGGACTCCACGCCCCTGCGGCAGAAACGATCGATCTCCTGCTCTACGGCGCGCCGAACGATCGCACGCCGGCGAACATCGTGCCCATGACGCGCGGCGCCAACGGCGACTGGGGGATTCGCGTCCGGGGTTCGGGGATCGGGCCGGGCCTCATGTACCTCTATCGCGCGAAGGGCCAGGGAACAGCGTCTGCGCAGGCCCCGTTCGGCACGGTGCTGAACGGGAACTTCGTGCTCGGCGATCCATATGCCTATCGCACTCAGGATGTGCGCTACTCCGCGGTCTACTCGTCAACTCCTGACCCTGATCGCCGCGTCATGATCCATCACAGGCGCGGCCAGGCGGGAGCGATCGAGACCCGCGTCCTGCGCGAAGGTCCTTGACCCACCCGGCTTTGAGGCTCAGGTCGCGGCCTCTTTCGCAACCGAGTAAGGAGCGCGGCCGCGGTCAGCCCGGCAGCTTGTCGGCCAGGACGTCGACCTTATGAATTTCCGGCGCCTTGGCCAGCAGTTCTGCCGATTTCGCCATGAGTTGTTTGGCGACCTCGCCGTTCAGATGCGCGTCCCGGCCCTGTTCGTTCGGAAAGGCGTCGAAGATGCCGAACGTGTTCGGACTCATCCGGAGCGCAAACCACGCCGTGGTCTCGGGCTCTTGGTTCACGAGCGAAAGGGCGCTCACGAGGAAGTCGGCGACCTCCTGCTCCTTGCCTGGCTTAGCTTCGAGATGGACGTAGAGGGAAACTTTGGTCATTCAGTCGCCGCCTTCGACTAGGGCTCGATCGCCCGGTAAGTCCTGGCGCCAGGATGCGCCGGGACAGGGATGCCGCCGTGCATCGACGCGCAGCAAGCACCGTCTTCGCTCGCGGCCGGGACGGTGTTACATTGCGCGGACGCAGACGTTAAATCTTCCGGCGCCGTTAGCGTCGACCCGCCCGACAAGCCAGTTCGAGCGGACCCGATCGAGACTCGCGTCCTCCGCGAAGGCAAAGTGATCCTCCGACCCGCCCGGCTTTGAGGCTGAGGTGGCGGCCTTTTTCGCAACGGAGTGAGCGCAGGTCCCGCAGCCCGCGGCTCATCCGCCAGAAGGTCAGCCGCCTTCTATCGGCGACGCCAGCCCGCGGCGCCCAGCGCCACGAAGCGAGTCACGCTGACCGTCCCTGGTTTAGGTTCCCCTGCTTGCCAAGCCAGCGGGGGGCGGGCATTTAGCGCTCGTTTCCAACAAGGCCGAGGCCATGCCCACGACATCTCTCGGTTTCGCTCTCGCCTTCTTCGTCGCAGCCTTTGTCTCGACCCTCGTCGGTCTGGCGTTTCGCGCGTATTGGGCGGATCGGCTGGGGCTCGATCATGCGCGCGACATGGTCGGCGGCGTGGCGGGCCTCGTTGGCACGCTGGTGGCGCTCGTCTTCGGCCTCTTGATCTGGACGGCGTTCGGGGTCTTTTCCACGCAGAAGACCGAGCTGCAGGTGATGGCGGCCAATGCGCTCGAATTCAATCAGGAGACCAGGGAATATGGGCCCGAAGCCGCCCATGCTCGGGCCTTGATGCGCGCGGACCTGGATTGGGCGCACAAACAACTCTGGGGCGACGATCAGGCGAAAGCGGCGGCTATGGCGGCTTCCATTCGCAACATGGATAGCTTGAGCGTCGCCCTCGATCATCTGGAGCCGACGACCGAAGCGCAGAAATCGTTGCTCGCCGACGCCAAGCACAATTATGCCGCCATCTGGCAAAATCGCATTTTGATGTCGCTGCAAGGCATCGACGCCGTGTCTTGGCCGACCCTGTATTTCGTTTCCCTGTGGACGTGCATCGCGTTCTTTCTGACCGGGCTGAACTCGAAATCCAGCACCGCGACCATCGCGGTCGCGGCGCTCGGATCCTTTTGCGTGGCCAGCGCGATGTTCTTGATCCTGGAGCTGTCGCAACCTTACTCCAGCGCCATTCGCGTCTCTTCGGACGGCATCGACCACGTCGGTCTTGAACTCGACAAGCCGTGAAGAGGCCGCGATCGCGCATTGCGTCGCGGCAATGCGCGGTTTCTCAAAAGCGAACGAACCAGATTTTCGGCTGGAACCGCTTCCCGTCTGTCGCGGGATTCGGCGCCACGATTGCCGATGCGCTATACAATTCCACAGCCCAAATTCGCGGCGACGGAGGTTGAATTGGCGGATAGCGTAAAGGACCACGTCGAGGTCACGATCAAGATGCCGGCGCGCCTTCACGATCACCTCGCGTCGATTTGCTCGCGAAGCGATGTGAAGCTCGATGACATCGTCTGCGAACAGATCGAGAGATGGCTTCTCCGCCAGACGATCACGCGCCTTGAGGCGCCGGAGGAAGATAAGGGTCGTTCGACCGGCGGCGGGGCCAGCGAAGGTTGACGCTCCATAGTTCCAATCGCCGTGTGACGCCTCGCGCGCCGGCCGGATAATCCGCCCTCCCGGCCGCAGCGACCGTCAAATGCACCGGCCTCCGTCGACCTCGAGCACCACCCCGGGGATTACAGTGGATTACAGGGATTACAGTGACACTTTACTCAACCCCCAAAGGCACATCGGGTGAAAAGCTTTTCTGATGGCCGTGCAAATCGGGGACTTAATACACTGTCACCGTAACCCGCAACCCGGGATCAATTCACCGCCAAGGACACGAAGAGCACGAAGGAGAAGCCATTCTTGGTGATCTTCGTGATCTTGGTGGTGGGGCGTCGATCCGGTCATCCGCCGTCCGTTGGGTCGTCCGATCAAGTCCGCTAGGCCGCCTCTGCGCCGCTGATGCTCTCGCGTCGCCTCAGGCGGGCCGCGTCGAGCAGCATCTGCCCCGCCCAGCGGTAGACGTTGCGCTGGCGAACAAGCTCCCGCATCTCCCGCATCCGCTCGCGCTGGACGGCCGGATCCATCCGCAGCGCCAAGTCAAACGTTTCAGCCATTCCGTGCGTGTCGTAGGGATTGACGATCAACGCTTCGGAGAGTTCCCGCGAGGCGCCAGCGAAGCTCGACAGGATGAGCACCCCCTGCTCGTCGTCACGGGCGGCGACGAACTCCTTGGCGACGAGATTCATGCCGTCGTGCAGGCTGGAGACGATGCACAGATCCGCCGCCCTGAAGAGCTCGAACACCTCAGCGGGTTCATGGTGGCGAATGGACAGAATGATCGGTGTGTACGAGTCATCCCCCCATCGGGCGTTGATCGCCTCCGCCTCCTCAGCGGCTTCCGCCTGGAGGTCTCTGTACGTGCTGAGCTTGCTGCGCGTCGGCGCCGCCGCCTGGATGAACACGAGCTTGCCGCGCCACTCCGGGTGGGATTCCAGCAGAACGTCGACCGCCCGCATGCGGTCGACAATGCCTTTTGTGTAGTCGAAGCGTTCGATCCCAACCGCGACCCGCGTATTCGGATTCAGCCCGAAACGGCGCCTGACGACCTCGCGGCACTCCTCGACCGGCGCCTGCCGCGCCAGCGCCGCGGGCGGCCATTCGATGGAGATCGGATAGGGGCGAACGAGAGTTCCGTGACCGCCGAGCGTCACCGAGCTTCGTTCCCGGTCGATGCGGCTCTCCATGAAGCGGTCGACCGCCTCGATGAAATTGTTGCAATGGAATTGGGTGTGGAAGCCGAGGATGGAGCTTCCGAGCAGTCCGTCGATGATCTGTTCCCGCCACGGGCAAATGCTGAAGGTTTCCGGGTTTGGCCACGGAATGTGCCAGAAGGCGATGATGGTCGCGCGGGGTAGGCGCCGGCGGAGCATGCGCGGCAACAGGGCGAAGTGATAGTCCTGCACCAGGACGATCGGGTCGTCACGGTCCGCCTCTTCGACGATTACATCGGCGAAGCGCTGATTGACGGCCAAGTAATGCGCCCAGTCGCGCTCGCGGAACGTCGGCCGTACGAAGGCGATATGGCAAAGCGGCCATAAGCCCTCGTTGGCAAGCCCGTAATAATAGCCGTCCTGCTCCTCGTCGCTGATCCAAACCCGTCTGAGCGCATAGGCTGGAGCATCGGGAGGCACGGCGACCCGGTCCCGCCCATCGACTGTGTCTCGATCCGCGGATCCTGAGCCGTGCGCGACCCAGACGCCGCCGCAGGCGCGCATGACCGGCTCGAGCGCTGAGACTAGGCCGCTTGCAGGGGTTTGCACCACGACGCGGCCGTCGACCCGATTGTGGATGTAGGGCTCGCGATTCGAGACCACAATCACCTGCGCTCCGGGCAGCTCCTGGTCGAGAAGCTGGTGCAGCGTGTTCGGCGACCATTCCACATGAATGCTGTCGGCGTACTTTCGCTCGAGCCGGAGCTCGGACAGCATCGCCTCGATATCCCTCCCGATCGGCATTTCCGTCTGCCGCGGCCCATAGTCGGCGCGACCGAGATTGAAATTGGTGATCGCGTGGCGCAGCGACTTGTTCCACCCTCTCAGCAACGCGAGCACGATCGCGGTCGCCAATAGCGCCAGGCCCGTGGCGACGCCGATGAGCGCGAGGGCCATATAGAATTCGGCCTCATGCGCCCGCCGGTCGATGAACGAGAGATCGTGCACAACGAGCAGCGATCCCTCGCCCTCTTTCGCGGCGAGCGGAAAGAGCGCGACCGCGATCGGCGGCTCCTGGTCGTGCAGGACATTGAACGTGTCGACTTTGGGCAGCGGCGGCTTCGGACAATGGACCGAGCTCGGCATATCCTTCGTCGCGTAAAGCATGCCCCCATCGGGATCGCAGAAGGCCAGCGCCTGGAGCCGCTCGTCCTCCACAAGTTGTTCGAAAAACGGCTTCAGATCGGCTCCTGCGGCCTTCACCGCAAGGCCCGCCACAACGCGCTCGTGGATGGACCGGAACACCAGGCGGGCGCGCAGCTCGACGTCGCGCTGCGACCATTCGTCGACAATAACCGAGGCCATTTGGGTCATCGCGGCGATGAGCACCGCGACGGCCGCCAACCCGAGAAGGGAGTAACGGACCGAAGAAACGCGCAGCAGAGCCGAGATCCGGGTGCTAAGATCGGCCCAATAGCGACCACTGACGCGAACAGGCCGGCGCAAGGCGGCGCCCGCCATTGGGGGCTTTGGCGGCCCCGAGCGAGCCGCTTCCCCGCGTACATCGGGGCTGCGATCGAGCCCCCGCGCCGCTTCGACTGCGGCCGTAGACCGGCGACGACCGTTCAACGGCCCCGTCGCCACGGCGGGAGGGCCCACGCCGAAATCATGTCAGCGCGCATTCTGCTTCACACGAGCCTCCCGACGCCAGCCAACTGTGTTTATCGTTCCAAACCGCATACGGACGCCCCGCTTGTCAAGGAAGAGGGAGCCCGCGCCGCCGAACAAGGTAGAACACCAACTACGGACCGAAGGAGTTCTGGATGCGGACCAACCTTTCCATGCCGAATTGCACGATCATCCCGGTCCTCGAATATCCCGATGTTCCCGCCGCGGTGAAATGGCTCGAGGAGGCCTTCGCCTTCGAGGTCCGGTTGAGCATCGGCGCCCACCGCGCGCAGCTTCAATTTGGAGATGGCGCGATCGTGATTTCGCAGAGCAGTCTACCTGACGCTGCGCCCGGGAGCGGTTCAGTGATGGTCAGGGTCGAGGCGATCGACGCGCACGTCCACCGCGCCCGTCAGCACGGCGCGCGGATCATTCGGGACGTCGAGGATTTTCCCTACGGCGAGCGCCAATACACCTGCCTCGATCCGGCAGGTCATTCATGGACGTTCTCCGAGACCATCGCGAACGTCGCCCCCGATGTTTGGGGCGGCCAGTTAGCGTCGAGCCGACCGATCTGATGTCAAACGCGCTTCGAAGTCGCCACGCCGCTTTCAGATGCACCGTCCGCCGTCGACCTCGAGCACCACGCCGGTCAGGAAGTTCGCGTCGTCGCTGGCCAGATAAAGCGCGGCGAGGCCAATGTCCTCTGGCTTCGAAAACCGGCCGAGCGGCACGGTCGCCTTGAAGGCGGCGCGCTTCTCGGGCGTGTCCTCGCCCATGAACATGGCGAGCAGCGGCGTCTCGCCCGCGACGGGAGCGAGCGCGCAGACGCAAATCTTGTCCGGCGCAAGCTCGACGGCAAGCGATTTCGTCATCACATGCACCGCGCCCTTCGAGGCGTTGTAGACGGTCAAGCCCGGGCGCGGGCGCAGAGCCGCGGTCGAACCGACATTGATGAAGACGCCGCCGCCATGCGAGCGCATATGCGGAACGAACGCCTGCGCGGCGAGCAGGATCGATTTGACGTTGACGGCGAAAATCCGGTCGAACTCCGCGTCCGTCACCTCCATGATCGGCTTGTTGCGATGCGTGGTGCCGGCATTGTTGACGACAATGTCGATCCGCCCGAGCGCGTCGATCGCGGCGTGCGCCGCGCGCTCCACGTCGCTTCGGTTTGAGACGTCGGCCTTGAGCGCGATCGCCGCGGGACCGAGGCGCTTCGCGGCCGCCTCGGCGACTTCACCCTTCACGTCCAGGCACGCCACCCGCGCGCCTTCGCGAACGAACGCCTCGGCGATGCCGTAGCCGAACCCCTGCCCCGCGCCCGTCACCAGCGCCGCCTTGCCCTTCAATCGCATGATGGCTTTCCCGTTTCTGAAGTCGGCGGCACGGCGAGGCCTTCGCTCATCCGGTCCGTTTCAAGGCTTTCCTCAAGATCGCGTCAGAAACGAGATCCGCCGGCTTCTTATCCCGCTTCAGCCGCTCGACAAATCGGACGACCAGCGGCGCGTCTTCCGGCGACTGTTGCAAATGCGCCTCAAGCCACGAGCGCTGCTCTGAAGGATTGTGTGCCCGCCACATCGCCAAAAGGGTCAGATCGACGTCTCGCGGCGATACGCGCTCGTAGTCCCGCAGGATCGCGCGAGCGTTCTGCGCCGCCATCTCTTTCAACCGTTTCGCCACCGCCTCGCTTATGCGCTCATCCTGATCTTCCTTGAGGATCAGAGACGACTTGACGAACAGCCTGATCCCCCATTGCGGCGGCTGCGCTTGCTCGATCAGCCTCGCATAGACTTCGGTCCGGTCAGCCTGATAAGAGCTGCCGAGCGACGCGAACAGGATTTCGAACAGCTTCTCAACTCGCTTGACGGCGCCGCTCGCTTTGGCGCCGGCAAAGGGTCCGCTGACGCTGTCCAGGATCTGTTCGCCCGCAAGCCACAAATCCGAGCATCTGGCCGCCGCAACGGCAAGCCTGTCGATACATTGGCGCGGAACCGTGAATCTGCCAACTTCGGTCCCGTCCGAGCTGAGTTCAAAGGGCAGCATGTAGATGGCGTCGATCAGACGCGACGGCCGCGCCTCGAATTTCTCTCGCAAGGCCGCAGCGAGATCGTCGTCGCCCTCGGTCCGTTCCAGGGCGCTCTCGATGTCGTCATCGACGAGCTCGTCTTCCGAGATCGCATACATGAAATATCGATTGAACAGGAACCTGTTCGCGATCGACTTGAAACGCGCCTTGTCGCTGAACAGCGTGAGGATCGCTTCCTTTCCGGCGGCGACGTCGTCCGCCGAACTGCCCACCATCACGCGCCGGCAATATTCCCCGAGCTTCTCCTGATGCAGGTTGAGGAGCGCCTGGCTCGCGCTCGGCGTCGAGTACAGGTGGATGTCGTCGCGCAGCATCGCGTAGAGTTCGGGAAACAGGACGCGCAAGCCCTCGACGATCATCTGCTCGAACGGATTGACCATGCCCTTCAGCATCGGCAGCGCGAATTCGAGCGCATTGACATAGCGGATCGCCTGTCTTGGCGTCGTCAGCCGGCGCAGGAGGCAGTCCTCGACGACACGCCGCATCGCCGCCCAGTCCTGCGCGTCCAGCTCGACCCCTAAATCAATGCAGGCGCGCTCGGCCTGCGACACAACGAAGGACGCAAGCCGCTCCCGCCCGACCGCCGGCAAGGCGAATGGATATTGCACGATCTTTTCGAGAAACTGACGGCCGAGCTCGGGCCCCGAGCCATATCTCGCGCCGACGGCGGTCGCGACCATCGCGTCGTCGAAAGCGAGCACATAGACGACGCGCGGCACGTTGGCGTTGAGGCGGATAAGCTTCAGCATGACCAGAATCTCGTCGCGGTCCAGACGGTCGAGGTCGTCGATGACAACGACGACCGTTCGGCCGGCCGAGCGCATGATGTCGAAAGCCCGCTTGCGCCGGTTGTCCAGGGACTCGTCGGACATCTCCTTGCCGATCTGCTCGGCGAATTTGGACGCCCCGGCCGCCGACCACCGGGATCATACCGAAGATGCCGCTGAACCTGGACAGGAGCTTCCCTGCGTCGGCTGTCGGCTTGTCGAGGGTCTGCTCCAGCCGCGCGGCGAGTCCGCTCAGAAACGCCGTCAGCAATTCCTCCTGGCCATTGAAGAACCAGGGGTTGAACTCGAACAGGACAACGTCCTTGGCGTAGGTCTCGGCGAGGGCGTGCTTGAGGTAGTTGAGGACGGTGCTCTTGCCGTAGCCCCACCGCCCGAAAATCCCGAACACCGCGGCGCCGTTCGTCGTGTCGAAGCGAGCAATCGTATCCGCGAGCCGCTTGCTGAACGGCCACCGGTCGAAAATGTCGTCCCTGGGGTCCGACCGTGGGTTGTCGAGGCCATCGTGGATAGGCATGATTCGCTCCGAGGGCTCAGTCGGGGCCGCCTGGGCCGTTTCGCGGCCGTGTTCGCCAGGGCGGCTTGGTGAACTTCAGCCCGCTTTCTGCATTTCCGCGACCAGCTTGTCGTCGATCGCGCGCGCGCGTTGAGCAGCCGGACGCGCGCTCAGAAGATTCCAATAGCGCTCGAACGCGGGCCGCTTGTCGATCGTGCCGAACATCATGCCCCAGCCGATATGCGATCCGACATAAACGTCCGCGGCGGTGAAGCGGTCGCCCGCGATGTACTCGGAGCGGTTGAGTTGATCTTCGAGCGCCGCGAGCGTCTGCTCGCGGGTGCCGTAGCCGACCATCCTCGCCTGCTCAGGGCGAACAGCAACGCCGAGCGCCTTATCGGTGCTCGCCGCCTCGATCGGGCCCGCGGCGAAGAACATCCAGCGGTAGTAGGGGCCGCGGAGGCGCGATCCAGGCGGCGGCGCCAGGCCCGCCTCTGGAAAGACATCCGCAAGATAGGCGCAGATCGCCGCGCCTTCGGTAACAATGGTCTCGCCGTGGCGCAGCGCCGGCACCTTGCCCATCGGGTTGATCGCCAGATACTCGGGCGCTTTCATCGATCTGGCATATTCGAGAATTTCGGCTCTGTAAGGCTGGCCCACTTCCTCGAGCATCCATCGCGCGACGCGGCCGCGCGACATCGGGTTGGTGTACAGAACCAGTTCGTCCGCCATGGCTCGATCTCCCGTCGCGTTCACGCCCGAAAAGCCGGTCGTTGAGCTTTGCGCCCGCAATAACTAAATTCCTGAAGAAACCCGCCTTGCCCGCCATCCGCTGGATCAGTCATGCGCATCGAAACCGACGTCAAGCTCGATTTCAAGGACGTCCTCATTCGGCCCAAACGTTCGACGCTCAACACCCGCAGCGCCGTCGACGTCGACCGCGCCTTCCGCTTCCTGCACACCGGCTCGGAATGGAAGGGTTTTCCGCTGATCGCCGCCAATATGGACGTAACGGGCACCATGGCGATGGCGCATGCGCTGGGCCAGCACGGGGCGCTGACCGCGCTGCACAAGCATTACCCGGAGCCGAAGCTCGCCGAATTTTTTGCCGGGCCCGATGGCGCGCACGCCTTCTATTCGCTCGGCACCAATGCGGCCGACGTCAAGAAGCTCGCGGCGGTGGCGAAGACGGCGCCGATCCGGTTCATCTGCCTCGACGTCGCCAACGGCTATGCGGAGAAATTCCTCGAGACGGTCAAGCGGGTGCGCGACGATTATCCGCACGCGGTGATCATGGCCGGCAATGTCGTCACCGGCGACATGACGGAGGCGCTGATCCTCGCCGGCGCCGACATCGTCAAGATCGGCATCGGTCCAGGCTCGGTCTGCACCACGCGGCGCGTGACCGGCGTCGGCTACCCGCAGCTCTCGGCGATCATCGAATGCGCCGACGCGGCGCATGGGCTCAAAGGCCAGGTCTGCGCCGACGGCGGCTGCACCGTGCCTGGCGACGTCGCCAAGGCTTACGGGGCGGGCGGCGATTTCGTCATGCTCGGCGGCATGCTCGCCGGACATGACGAATGCGACGGCGAAATCCACTACGAAGAGCGCGACGGCGAAAAGGTGCCGGTCGGCATGGCTTTCTACGGCATGTCGTCGGAGACCGCGATGAAGAAGCATTCAGGCGGGGTCGCGCACTACCGGGCGGCCGAGGGCAAGTCGGTCGAGACCCCCTATCGTGGCCCGGTCGACGGGACGATGGGCGAGATCATGGGCGGCGTACGCTCGATGATGACCTATATCGGCGCCGCCCACCTCAAGGAGGTCCCCAAGCGCACCACCTTCGTGCGCGTCAGCGCGCAGACCAACGACGTGTTCGGGGGATGAAAGGGGGGCGCTAGGTCGCGCCGCTCACCGCAAGGTCTCGACCTTGCAAGGCGCCTCGAATTTCGTCCAGATTCGCTCGCAGGTCAGCGCAGTCGCGCCCTCTGCCGCCGCGAGCGCCAGGCAGGCGCGATCGCCGAGCGAAAGACCGAGCTTCCGGGCGCTTGCACGGAGGGAGCCGGCGAACCGAGCCTGATTCCTGTCAAACGGAACCACCTTCAGTTGCAGCTTGTCGATCAGGCCGTCGACCGTCGCCTCGTCGATTCCCGCCTCGACGAGTTTACCCACAACCTCGGAATAGTTGACGGCGCCGATTATCGCCGCTGGCAACGCCTCAGCGACACGCTCGGCCCCTTTTTCCTCCTGCAGCAGGCAAAGAACGGCGGACGCGTCGAGCACATAAGTCTCACTCACGAACGGCGTCTCGTTTGCGCTCGCGCATCAACTCATCCGCCAAGCTCCGATCCGGTCTGACGGACTTGCGAACGATTTCCTGCGCCTCCCGAATTGCGGACGCGAGCGGGCGCACGCGCAGCTCGCCGTCCGAAAGCAATTCGACGACGACGGTGTCGCCGCGGGCAATTCCCATGGCTCTGCGCATGGCCGCGGGGATCACGAGCTTGCCGCCCTCGATGATTTTGACTGCTTGCGCCAAGGTGACCTGTCCAGCTATTAATACCAACGGCAACGATATTACCCGGTGTGGACTTAGGTATCAACTATCGATGAGACCTTGCATTTCGACCGCACGAAAGGACCTCCACTACGCTCCGGGGCTACCCTTCGGCGACAGCCAAACATTGGTCGGCGGCGCCTCCTCATGCTAGAAGCCTGTTCATGACCGCCGCCGCCTTGAAAGCTGAGGCGCGCGCGCCTGTGCGACTCGCCGGCGCGACGCGCGCCGAGATCAGCCTTGCGCTCGCCGAGATCGGGACGCCCGAGCGCGAGCTCAAGATGCGCGCCGCGCAGCTCTGGCACTGGATCTACCATCGCGGCGCGCGCGAGTTCTCGGCGATGCGCAACATCGCCCGGCCGGTGCTCGACCGGCTGGCCGAGCCTTGCACGCTCGCGCGGCCGGAAATCGTGACCGAACAGCTTTCCGCCGACGGCACCCGCAAATGGCTCCTCCGCTTGGCCCCGGCGCATCGCTTCGACAAGGGCGCGGAGATCGAATGCGTCTACATCCCGGAATCTGACCGGGGCACGCTCTGCGTGTCGAGCCAGGTCGGCTGCACCCTCAATTGCTCGTTCTGTCACACCGGCACGATGCCGCTGGTGCGCAACCTGACGGCGGCCGAGATCGTCGGCCAGGTCATGGTGGCGCGCGACCGGCTGGGCGATTTTCCCGGCGGGATTGCTCCGGCCGATGGGCTCACGCCCAAGGGCGAGGGCGTGCGCGCGGTGTCGAACATCGTCTTCATGGGCATGGGCGAGCCGCTCTACAATTTCGAGGCCGTGCGCGACGCGATTGCGATTCTGACCGACGGCGACGGCCTGTCGCTCTCGAAGCGGCGCATCACCGTCTCGACCTCGGGCGTCGTTCCGGAAATGCCCCGTCTCGGGGCCGAGTGCGGGACCATGCTCGCCATCTCGCTGCACGCGACCAACGATGCGCTTCGCGACACGCTCGTGCCCTTGAACCGCAAATACCCGATTCAAGCGCTCATCAAGGCTTGCCGCGACTACCCCGGCGCCTCCAACGCGCGGCGCATCACCTTCGAATATGTGATGCTCAAGGGGGTCAATGATTCGGTTGCCGACGCCAAGGCGCTCGTGCGGCTGCTCAAAGGCCTGCCCGCCAAGATCAACCTCATTCCGTTCAATCCCTGGCCGGGCAGCACCTTCGAATGCTCCGACTGGGAGACGATCGAGCGTTTCTCGGAAGTCGTGTTCAACGCGGGCTACGCAAGCCCGGTGCGCACGCCGCGTGGCCGCGATATTCTCGCCGCCTGTGGCCAGCTCAAGAGCGAGAGCGAGAAACTTCGCGCCCGCGCACGGCTGATGCTCGAAGAAAGTTTGGCGGTCGGACAGGACTGATCGGTGGCTGCGTGTCGGAGAAGTGAATTGCGCGGCAATCTTCGCGGCCATATCCGACGAGAGATAAGAGTCAGCGCACCGACCCGAAGCCAATGACGGACGACCTTACAAGCCACGAGGTCTTGCGCACGCCGAAGCGCAGCGAGCGCCTGAGGCAGCGCGCCGCCTGGATGTATTTCGTCGAGGAAATGACCCAGAGCGCCATCGCCGACGCGCTTGGCGTCGGGCGGGTCACGGTGGTGCGAATGCTGGCGGAAGCGAAGGCGCTGGGCGAAGTGCGCATCGCGCTCTCGCGCGGCGACGCGGAGCTCGGCGGTCTCGAAGCGGGTTTGTGCAAACTCTTCGAATTGTCCGAGGCGATCGTCGCGCCGCTGTCCTCCGATTCCGCCGACCCGACGGCGCCGATCGCGGCCGCGCTCGGCGATCACGTTTCGGCTTTATTGCGCAACGATATGAAGATCGGGCTCGGATGGGGACGGACGCTGAACTCCTCGCTCGAATATTTGAGCGAGCGCTCGCTGAAAGGTCTGAACGTCGTTTCCCTGGTCGGCGGCGTCACGCATTTCGTAGCCGACAATCCGGCCGAATTTCCCTCCGGCTTCGCGCGGGCCTTCAACGCGGATTGCTACCTCATTCCTTCTCCTTGCCTCGTCGACAGCCCAGTCACCAAGGCGGCCCTGATCGAGCGGTGCGGGCTCAAGTCCGTCTATGATTTTGCGAAAGCGCTCGATGCGGTTGTGGTCAGCGTCGGTTCTCTTGGGCCCGAAGCCTCGATCGCGCGCTACGCGGTCATCGGCGAAGCCGACAGAAAGACGCTGGGCGAATACGGCGCTGTCGGCGAGATGCTGTGCAATGTCTACGACGACCAAGGCCGGGTCGTGGATCATCCTCTCAACCAGTGCGTGATGTCGGTGCCGCTCGAGGCCGTGCGCGCCGCCCCGGTCCGCGTGCTGGCGGCGGGCGGCGCCCACAAGCTCGCGGCGATCCGAGGAGCGGTGAAGCTGCTCAAGCCGACCACGCTGGTGACCGACGCGGTGACCGCGCGCAAGCTGACCGAGACGCCGAGGTAGATGCGGCAAATTGAGAAGCTTTCGCCGCTGTAATTCAGCAAATGCCGCGGGAGGGTAAGCTTGTCAGGCAGACGCGATGAATGCCGCGCATCTTCCTTGACCTAATGCCGCCCGCGCCGGCCTCGCCGAGGCGGTCGGTTGGTATGCATGCGGCGCCTATGGTCCCGCAGTTTCGAGCATCGCTTGCGGACCACCGCGGCGCGGATCACAGCGAACCCGAAGCAATTTCCCGCCGGGCCTTGCTTCCCTACCTTCTTGCGTTCCGCGATCCGCAACGGGGCTGGTCGGGCGCCCAAACTTTTGTCTTTCGTGAAAATCAAACGTTCAGACTTTGATTGATCTGGCCTATTATTTAATTGGCCAGAACAAGGGAAGATATCCCCACCCGAGTGGGTGACAATCCCGTCATTTCAAGGCAGTATGCCCGGGTCAAGGAGGGAACGCCGATGTTCAAAAACATCAATGGTACACTGTTGCTCGGTTCGGTCTGCGTCGGAGCATTCGTAGCCGGAATAGCACAAGCGCAGGAAGTCAAAAACGCGTCAACCGCAATTGCGGCGACCGCGGCGATCACGCCGGTCTCACAACAGCAACTCAGCAACGCCCACAAAGACGGGGAGAACTTCCTCCACACCAACGCCAATTACGAGCAGACGCGTTTCTATCCGAACGCGCAGATCAACCGGGGCAACGTGCGGCATCTGCATCCGGCCTGGATCTTCTCCACCGAGGTCAAGGAATCGCTCGAGACCTCGCCGATCATCGTCAACGGCGTCATGTATGTCACCACGTCCTACAGCCACGTCTACGCGCTCGACGCCAAGACCGGCCAGGAGATCTGGCACTACAAGCCCAAGCTCGGCCCGGTGACGACCTTCTGCTGCGGCCCGAACAACCGCGGCGTCGCCGTCTATGAGGACAAGGTCTATGTCGGCACGCTCGACGCGAAGCTGGTCGCGCTCGACGCCAAGACCGGCAGCGAGGTCTGGTCGCAGCAGGTCGGCGACCCGGAGAAGGGCTACAGCGAGACGATGGCGCCGACCGCGGTCGACGGCAAAATCCTGATCGGCACCAACGGCGGCGAATACGGCATCCGCGGCTTCGTCAAGGCCTACGACGCCAAAGACGGCAAGCTCATCTGGAGCTTCGACACGATCCCTGAGAACTCGGTCGGCGTCTGGGCGACCAAGGACCCCACCGGACGCGACGAGCATCGCGACATCGAAGCCGAGAAGGCGGCGCTGGCGAAGAACGGCGACCCCTACAAGACGCTCGGCGGCGGCGTGTGGCAGAATCCGTCGATTGATCTGGCGGCGAAGCGCATCTACTTCGTCGTCGGCAACCCCTCGCCCGATCTCGACGGCTCCGTGCGGCCCGGCGACAATCTCTACACCGACTCGCTGGTCTCGCTCGATCTGGACACCGGCAAGTACGTTTGCCACTTCCAGTTTATCCCCCATGACGTGTGGGACCTCGACGCCGTGAGCCCGACCGTTCTGGTCAATGCGGCGGACAAGTCCGGCAAGATGGTTCCGGCGGTCCTGCACGCCGGCAAGACCGGCTATGTCTACGTCAACGATCGCAAGGATTGCAGCCTCATTCGCTATTCCGACCCGATGGTGTCGCAGGAGGGCCGGTGGACGCTGCCGACGCCGACCAAACCGCTTGATCCCAATTCCGCCAAGATGTTTCCTGGCGCGAATGGTGGCGTCGAGTGGTCGCCGATGGCGACCGATCCGAACCACGGCATGGCCTATGCGATCAACCTGCATCAGCCGATGACCTATACGGTCGCCAACGCCCCCTATCCGGACGGCAAACTGTGGCTTGGCGGCGCGTTCACGATCATCCCGGGCGAAGCGAGCTTCGGCAACGTCACCGCGGTCAACTACAACACCGGCAAGATCGCCTGGCAGGTGAAGACGCCGCAGCCGATGATCGGCGGCATTCTCGCGACCGCCGGCGGCCTCGTCTTCACCGGCGAAGCCGACGGCTGGTTCAAGGCGTACGACGACGCCAACGGCAAAGTGCTGTGGCAGTTCCAGACCGGCGCCGGCGTCAACGCGCCCCCGTCGTCCTACATGGTTGACGGCAAGCAATATGTCGTCGTCGGTTCGGGCGGCAACGCTCAGATCAACTCCAAGCGCGGCAACAACATCATCGCCTTCACGGTCGAGTAAAAACCTCGGCCGCGCTTTCGTGAGCCGCTTCCCCTTGTAGACGCGATCGGTGATCGCGTCGGCCGCGGTCAGCGACCGCGGCTACAACCGGATGGCGGCCCTTTTGTTTGACCTTGAGGCGCCGGCGCGCGCTAATGCGCGCGATCTTTGGCCGCGCGAAGGATTCCCTTGCATGTTGCGTAGCGTTGTTGTGGCCGCGCTCCTTTTTGCGGCGACCGCCGCTTGGGCGGATGCGATTGCGGACAAGGCGTCGGTTTGCGCCGCCTGCCACGGCGAAAAGGGCTTGCCCTCGGAGCCCGCGATCCCGATCATCTGGGGCCAAAACGAAGGCTATCTTTATCTGGAGCTCCGCGACTTCCAGAAGGGCGCGCGCAAGGACGATCAAATGACTCCGATCGCCCAGAGCCTCTCCAAGGACGACGCGCTGGCGCTCGCCGCCTATTTCGCCGGCAAGCCTTGGCCGAAGACCGGGGCGCCTCAGCGCCTCCAAGGCAGACGCGGCGGCGGCGATGACAGCGATTAACTCAGTGGTGTGCACGAGCTGTCACTTGGAGCAGTTTCAGGGCGATTCCTCCGTTCCACGACTTGCGGGCCAGGAACGCGATTATCTCGCCAAGACGATGACGGATTTCCGCACTCGCGCGCGCGCCAACAATCCCGGCATGTCGGATCTCATGAACACCGTCACGCCCGAGCAGCTCACCCCGATAGCCGCCTATCTGGCCGGGCTTTAGCGTCAAAACCAAATCGTGTGCTTGCGCCGGTGGGGATTGCCGCCGCGGGAAGAGGACGCAATGCGGCAATTCCGGATCGAGACGGATGGGTCGGCGCTCGGGCAGGAACGCGGATGTCCTCACCCGCGACAAAACGGCGCACCAACGGAATTCGACAACGATGCGAAATCGCCGTAGCATTGTAAACTAACTAGAATTTGCGCTGATTGGTGGCGCAGGATTGGCCGGCGCGCTTCGCCGGTACCCTGCCGATTCCTGGTCATCCGGGAGAATGTCGGCAAACGGGTGATCTGACGTTTCTGCCGACACTTCCTCGGGAGGAACCTCATGCGCTTGAAACAATC
Organism: uncultured Alphaproteobacteria bacterium; assembly: GCA_963707355.1. Taxonomy (GTDB): domain Bacteria; phylum Pseudomonadota; class Alphaproteobacteria; order Rhizobiales; family Beijerinckiaceae; genus Roseiarcus. The sequence goes on from CAVPPX010000014.1 coordinate 24,017, forward strand.
GGTTGTCGGGATCCTTGCGGCCGCAGCGCTCGTCGTTGCGGGCCTATTTGCGCCGAGCATTGGCGTCGCCCAGGACGGCAAAGTGAAGACGGCGATGGAACTCTTGAGGTCAATGGCGGATAAACTAGGTCCGCCAAAGATCGAAGGGATGGATACTGTTGCCGGGAAACAGCTGCCCGCAATTTACTTCGGCTCAACCAAGATGAACAACAATTTTTCACTTGTTGATGACGTTGTGAAACAAGCAGGCGGGACAGCCACAATTTTCGTAAAGAATGGTGACGAATTTGTCCGAGTTGCTACGAACGTGAAGAAGGACGACGGTTCACGGGCAATCGGAACGATTCTTGATCCAAAAGGAAAAGCGATCGCGTCCATCCAGAAGAACGAAGCATTCTATGGAGAGGTTGATATTCTCGGCAACCCGTACATTACGGGATATGAACCAATACGAGATCAATCGAAAGGTGTCATCGGTATATACTATGTTGGTTATTTAAAGTAGGCGGTCTAAACAACAACATAGGAAACGTACCAATCCGCCGCCGGCCCAACCCTGAGGGTGTACAACGTCTTCGCGTCCCAGAAGCGCGCCGGCGGTGAACGTAGAGATCGGGTGATTTCTGGTTTCGCCGCAGGGGTCTCAGCGCTCCAGAAGCTTCGCCGCCCGCTCGTGTCCGAGCCCTCGCGCGATGTCGGCCGCGGTCTTGCCGCGGTCGTCCTTGAGGTCGAGCGCGGCGCCGTGCTCGATGAGCGTCTTGATCGTGGCGTCGACATCGTCGACGCCAGTGGACGCATCATAGCCCCCCGCCCACATCAACGCGGTCAGGCCGTGCGCATAGCGGCGGTTCACGTCGACGCCGGCTTGAAGAAGAGCCGCGACAACCGGGGCGTAGCCATGGCCGGCGGCGTAAACGATCGCAGCCGAGCCGTCGCTATCGAGCGCATTGGGGTCGGCGCCGAACTTTATAAGCTCAGCGACGCTTTCCGTCGAACCGTTGAAGGCCGCGGCGGCCAGCGGGCGTACGCCCTTCCGGCCGGGAAGGTTCGGATCGGCGCCGCGTTCGAGCAAGAGCGCGATCACCGCGCCTCGATCCTGTTCGGCGGCGTAGAGGAGCGGCGTCGAGCCGTCGACGCTGCGCGCATTCACATTGGCGCCGCGCTCGAGAAGCAGCCTGATCAACGGCAGCTTGTCCGCTTCGGCCGCCTTGGCGAGCGCGGTCTTGCCCTCGCGATCCTTCGCGTCGATCGCCACGCCGCGATCGAGGAGCGTGCGCGCTTCAGCCTCGCAGCCGAGCCGCGCGGCCGCGAACAACAAGGTCGTCGCCTGATAGAGATCGTCCTCATGCAGCGCCTGCACGGCCTGGGCCGTGTCGGCGCAGCGGTCCTTGGCGAGCGACAAGCCCGCGGCCGAGATGAAGGCGAGGCTCGCCAGCGCGGTCAACCGCAGGAGCGTCGCCGCGTCCGCGAGCAGCCCTCGTGATGTCGAAGCGACATGCATGCGTCCTTCTGCCACTGAGGCAGGCTTCACGCCAGCGGGCCCGCGGGACGCAAAAGCCCGACTTCCGCGCCGTTCCAGTTCGAGAGACGCGGCGAGACGAAGCGCATGAGGCGCGCGCTTCTCTCCTCGTCGAAACCGCCGAAGCGGCGGATGAGCGCGGCGATCATCACTTGCGCCGCGCGCCCTGCCCCATCGTCCGCCTTGACGGCAAGGCCAAGCCCGGCTTCGGGCAGCGCGGCGCAGAACACGCCCTCCGCCCCCGACTTGGTGAACACGCGTGGCCCAAGCAGGCTCATCATTTCCGTGTCGAAGCGGCCTCTTCCGGCCACGGTGAGAGGATGCGCAGCGACGGCGGCGCGAATGCGCGCCGCTGCGTCGCTGCGTTCCGGCGATAGCCCATGCCCGGTCCCGAGGCGCGCGAAACCTCGCGCGAGCCCGACCAGCGGCACGGCGTAGGTCGGAATGGCGCAGCCGTCGACGCCGCGCATCGCCTCGCTCAAGCGCGCGCCGGTCATCGCCTCGATCGACGCCGCGACCTCGCGCTGCACGGGATGATCCGGCCCGACATAACCTTTCGGATCCACGCCCATTGCGCAAGAGAGACAGACGAAGCCCGCATGCTTGCCCGAGCAATTGTTATGCAGCGCAGTCGGCGTCCGGCCTGACCGCGCGAGCGCGCGGGCTTCGTCCTCGCCGAGCGGCCAATGCGCACCGCATTCGAGCGCGCGTTCATCATGTCCCACTTTCGCCAGCATGCCGCGCGCGGTCGCGACATGGTCCTCGCTGCCCGAGTGAGACGCGCAGGCGAGCGCAATCTCCTTGTCGCTCAGAGCGAAGCGCTCCGCGGCGCCGCTTGCGACAAGCGGCAAGGCCTGCAGCGCCTTGACGGCGGAGCGCGGATAAACGGGTCGATCGGCGTCGCCAAAGGCCATCACCACCCGGCCGTCCGCATCGACGACCGCGCCCGCCCCGCGATGGGCGGATTCGACAAGGTCGCCGCGCATGGCCTCGACGACCACTGGGTTGGTCACAGATTGCTCTCCAGACGTGAGGAGAAGACTCTAGGCCAAACCCGATCAGTTGGACCCGTTTTGACCTTTAACCGTCATTGCTGAGGAGCAAAAATTAGCAATCCGGCGAAGCACCCGCATAGACTTACAGCGTCGTGGGAGCGGGGCGGCGGCTGCCGAGGTCGCTCGCGTCGCCGTCAGCGTTTTAATGTCACCCAGGCCATGAATGCGCCGGTCCCGTCCGCCCCGATGGCAATGCGCCCGAACTCGGGCACGTCGAACGGCGGCCGAACGATCCTGCCGCCGTGATCCTGAACCTCGGCAACCAATCGATCGACGTCGTCGACTTCGAGATAGCTTAGCCAGTGCGGCGGATCGGCGTCTGGAACGATTCCGCGCATATCGAGGACGCCGGCGACTGGCTTGTCCCCGGCCTTCGCGACCCAGTACGTGCGATCCTCATGCGGCATCGGCATGCCTTCGAACGTCCAGCCGACGGTCGCAGCGTAGAACGCTTTGGCGGCCCCAACATCGCGCGTGTAGAGTTCATGCCAACCGAAATTTCCGTGGGGCACAGCTTCCTCCTTGTTGCTGCAGTTCACCGGCCAAACCTCGCGTCAGTCGACCGCCCTACTCCTCTTCGCCGCGATGGAAGCGGTCAATCCTCAGCCGTCAGCCTTTCTCCCTTCCGCCCTTTCCCTTACCAAGGGACCACATCCACGCAAGGACAGAGACATGAAGGCCCGCGAGACAGGCTGCCTGTGGTTATCTGCTGTCCCCCAGAAGCATACCTACTGGTTGGTACTTCTGTCAAGCCGCTAGCTGAAAGCGGCGACCTACATTAGAGAACCACACAAGGACGAAGAGACATGAAGGTTCGCGACGTAATGACCTATGGCGTGATCAGCGTGCCTGAAAGCGCCAGCATCGCCGAAGCGATCGAGACGATGTTGCGTTCGCGGGTGAGCGCGCTGGTCGTGTTCGACGCCGACCACGCGCTCAGCGGGATTTTGAGCGAGGGCGACCTCCTCCGTCGGAGCGAGCTGGGAACCGAGCGCAAGCGACCGTACTGGCTCGAGCTTCTCATCGGCAGCGGTCGGCTCGCGGACGCTTACGCCCACGAGCATGGCCGCAAGGCCGGCGAAGTGATGACCCGCGACGTCGAGACCATCACGGAGGATGCGGAGCTCAGCGAGGCGGTGGATCGGATGATCCATCGGCGGATCAAGCGGCTGCCGGTGCTGCGGGGCGAAACGCTGGTCGGGATCGTCTCGCGCTCGGATCTCCTCAAGGGCCTGTTGGCCGCGACGCCTTCGGCCAACGCTGAACATTCCGACGCGGAGATCAAGGCCGCGATCCTGGCCAAGCTCGACGAGCTCGAGTGGGCGCCGCGGGCGAGCGTGAGCGTCGAGGTTCAAAAGGGCGTCGTCACCTTCGACGGCTCGATCATCGACGAACGGCTGCGCAGCGCGCTCAAGGTGATCGCCGAGAATACGCCCGGCTGCGTCGCCGTCCACGACCACATGGCCTGGATCGAGCCGAATTCAGGGGTTGTCATCCCGTCGGAAGGGGATGATCCGAAGGCGTAGACTCGGGAGTGCTTTCCTTGGCGTCGCCACTGTGACCGCAGGCGGCGAGAAAGAAGGCGACCGCCCGGGCCGCGTGCGGCTCGATCTCGGCCCGAAGCGCAGCCAGATCCTCGCCGAACAGCGCTCTCATCAACATCGGCAGCACCACAAGATCGAGAAACCGGCGCGCCGTCTCCATGAGCTGGCCTTGCGCGAATGCGGGCGAAGCCCCGACGGCGTCGGAGGCGGCCAATTCGGCGAACACCCGCGCCACGGCTTCGATCTGGCGTTGGCGCCCCATGCAGCTGACGCTTGTTGCGAGATCGGGAAAGCGCCGCGCTTCGGCGACCGCGACCCTGATCAATCCAATGGTCTCCGGCGCCAGAACCCGGGGCAAGATTATTGCGGCGAGGGCGTCGAGCCGCTCCTCGATCAAGTCTCCGGCGCAAGACAGGGCGTAGAGGCTTGTGTTCTGGCGCACCAGCCGCTCGACGACGGCGGTGAACAACGCCTGCTTATTGGGAAACCGAGCGTAGATCGTCGGCTTCCCGGCCGAAGCGGCCTCGGCGATCTCGTCGACGCTCGCGCCCTGGAAGCCGCGTTCGAGAAAAACGCGGCCGGCGGCGTCGAGAATTCTCTCCTCGACCCGGCCGGCGTGCTCGCGTGGCGGGCGGCCACAGCGCACAGCGCCTTGCCCAGCCTCACGTTTTTCCTCGACAGCGTCCGCTTCCATCGCTCCTGCCTTCCATCGCGCCTTTTCACTAAACGCGATCCGTGGACTTTCCGCCCTTGATTTAGGGAGGACCGTCACCAAAGTAAACAGAACGGAACAGTTTCGTTTCGAGGACGTTTAGGGCTGGGGGCCACGTGGGGAGTTCCGGCCGTGCCGCGCAGGAATCAGGACCGAGGCCAGCAAATGTACCAGGATGCGCCCACGTCCGAAGCCGATTGGGACAAGGTCTCGCCGCCGCGTTCAGGTGGCTCAGCAAGCCCCAAGCGAGACATTATCGCCTTGCGCGCCCCGCCATCGGAGGCGCCCCCGAGGCTGGGCAGCCTGCGGCCGAACGTCCGGTCGAAACGCCCGACCGCCCGGCGAAGCCCGACGAGAAGGAGGCTCAGCCAAGCGACCAGCAGGCCTCAAAAGAGAAGAAACCTGACGAGAAGCCGCGCAAAAGCTTCCTCCGCCGGCATCCGGTCCTGGCGCCGGTCGGCCTGATCGCGCTCTTGCTGGCGGCGGCGGCCGGATACCTCTATTGGGATCAGACTTCGCATTTTAAATCGACCGACGACGCCTTCATCGCGGCGCGCCAGTTCGCGATCGCGCCCCAGGTCGCGGGCTACGTCACGGCGGTTCCGGTTACCGACAACGAGCATGTCAACAAGGGCGGCGTGGTCGCCCAGATCGACCAACGCGATTACCTCGCGGCGCTCGCGCAGGCCCAGGCTCAAGTGGCGGGGGCTGAAGCCGGTATCCACAACATCGACGCGCAGATCGCGACGCAAAACGCGCAGATCGGCGCGAACCAGGCGCAAGTGGCCCAGGCGCAGGCGAACGTGGAGCTCGCGCGGGTCACCTGGGGACGCGACCAGCCGCTCGTCAAACAAGGGTGGGCGACGGCTCAGCAGGGCACGACTGACGTCCAAACTCTCAAGGCCCAGCAGTCGGCCGTGGACAGCGCGCAAGCGTCGCTCAAGGTGGCGCAGCGGCAAATCGACACGCTGAGGGCGCAGCGCGCCTCGGCGGAGGCGAGCCTCGCGCAAGCGCAGGCCCAACTCGACCAGGCCAAGCTCAACCTCGGCTATACGACCGTCATCGCCGACCAGCCCGGCCGCGTCGTCAACCTCACCGGGGCCGTGGGACAATATGCGCAGGCGGGCACGAATCTCTCTATGTTCGTGCCGGACGAAATCTGGATCGTCGCAAATTACAAGGAGACCCAGCTCGACCGCATGCGGCCCGGACAGCCCGTCGACATCGAGATCGACGCCTATCCGGAACGCGATTTCCACGGCCATGTCGCCAGCGTCCAGCCCGGCTCTGGCCCTGCGTTTTCGCTGCTGCCGCCCGAAAACGCCACCGGCAACTACGTCAAGATCGTCCAGCGCGTGCCGGTCAAGATCATCTTGGAGAATCCGCCAACCGACGTTTCCCTCGGTCCCGGCATGTCGGTCGTCCCGACCGTGCGCGTCGATCCGTCGCCGTCTCTCTATGAGCGACTGAAGGCCAGCGTAGAGCGCTGGTGGGGGCGGGTGTGACTGACACGACTGCGCAGGCAGGCGCTCCGGCGGCTGGCGGCGCAGCGTCGGTCAGCCCCTGGCTGATCGCCGTCCTGGTCGCGCTCGCGACCTTCATGGAGGTGCTCGACACCACGATCGCCAACGTGGTCCTGCCTTACATCGCCGGCGGCATGGGGGTCAGCGACGACGAAGCCTCATGGGTGGTGACGACCTATCTGGTCGCCAACGCCGTCAGTCTGACGGCCAGCCCGTTCCTCGCTCGCGCCCTCGGCCGCAAGGTCTTCTTCCTGATCTGCCTCGGGCTCTTCAGCATAAGCTCGATCCTGTGCGCGCAGGCCTGGAATCTGGACTCGCTCCTGTTGTTCCGCCTCCTGCAAGGCCTGGCCGGGGGCGGCATGGTGCCGGTCTCGCAGTCCATTCTGGCCGCTTCGTTTCCGCCGGAGAAGCGCGGGCAGGCGTTCGCGCTGTTCGGCGTGGCGGTGGTCGTCGCGCCGGTGGTCGGCCCGACGCTCGGCGGGTGGCTGGCGGACAATTGGACCTGGCGGTGGTGCTTTCTGATCAACGGCCCGGTCGGCCTCGCCACGATCGCGCTGATCGCCGTCCTTCTGCCCGCGGACAAACCCAATCCGGGGCAAGCCGCCAGGTTCGATTTGATCGGCTTTCTTTTGGTCGCGACTTTCCTCGGCGCGCTCGAGATCGTGCTCGATCGCGGTCTCGAGGACGACTGGTTCGGCTCAAACTTCATCGTCACGTTCACCATTATTTGCGCCATCGCTTTCGTGCTGATGATCCCGTGGGAGTTGAGCCGGAAGGATCCGATGATCGACATGCGGATGGTCGGGACGCGTCAGTTCGGCGCCTCGTTCCTGGTCATGGCGGCGACCGGGGCGATCCTCTATGCGACCACCCAGTTCCTGCCGCTCATGTTGCAGACGGACTTCGGCTACACCGCAACCTGGGCCGGTCTCGTCCTTTCACCCGGAGGCGTCGTCACCATGGTGATGATGTTCGCGGTCGGCAATCTGTCGAGCCGGATCCAGCCGAAATACCTCATCATGACCGGCGCAATCTTCGTGGCGATCTCGATGTATCAGATGACCAACGTGTACGGCGATCTCGGTTTCTGGTTTTTTGCCCAAACGCGCATGGTGCTCGGCGTCGGACTGCCGCTCATCTTCATCCCGATCATTACGGCGTCTTACGATGGGATCCCGGCAAACCGGGTGGATATGGCGTCGGCGCTTATCAATGCGGCGCGCAACACCGGCGGCTCGATCGGCGTCTCGCTCGCCTCCAACGTGCTCAACCACCGCGCGCAGTTCCACCAAAGCCGGCTGATCGAGAACGCGATTCCGTCGAGCCAGCAATATCAGGACACCCTGCACCAGATGACGAATTACTTCCTCGCGCACGGCAATCTGCTTCCTGAGGCGCAGCAACAGGCGCTCTCCTGGATCGGCCAGCAGGTGCAGGCGCAGTCGTCCTACCTCGCCTACATGGACGTCTTCTGGGTGTTGACCCTGCTCTCGCTCGCCGCCGTTCCGCTGGCGATGAGCCTGCGCAAGGTCAAGCTCGGCGGCGGTCCGGCGCCAGCGGCGCACTGAGCCGTGACCTCGTCTCTTGGCGTGATACGGGCCGAACAATCCAGATGGCGGCCATTTATGACGATTTATGGATAAAAACAGGAATTAATGCGGCTGTATTGCCGCCAATCCGTCAATCGGCGAGCGTAGCGGCGCAACGCGCGGATGGCTGGGTCAAGCCATGTTGTTATTCGCGGTGAGGCCGATTGGGCGTCATTGGACGCTTATGGCGTTCGCTGTTGGTCTCGGAATTCAGCCTTGGATCGTCATGGCGGCCTTGCGCCGGCCATCCACGCCGCCCCGCCGCGATAATCCCGGTTACCAAGATAATGTCTCTTATCAGATGCTTATCCTGACAGGACAGTGTTCTCGCGGATAGCCGGGACACCCCCGGACCGTGATCCGGGGGCGGCCATGACGCCTCGAGGAGCGCCAACGCCTGGAGCGCCAACGCCTAACGCTGTAAGAGCCGCGAATTGTCTGTCGCGAATTATCTTGCGAAAATCTGAAGTCTACGCTATATTTTGTCGCTGGCAGGATTTGACGATGGCGTTTAGGCGCGCTGCGTTCGGATGGAATCGTCATCGCGAGGAGCCATCGGGCGTCGGGAGACGCCCGTCTTTCGACGGGCCATAGGGCGTCAGAAGACGCCCGTCTTTCGACGGGCCATAGGGCGTCAAAAGACGCCCGTCTTTCGACGGGCTATAGGGCGTCAAAAAGACGCCCGTCTTTCGACGGGCTATAGGGCGTCAAAAGACGCCCGTCTTTCGACGGGCTATAGGGCGTCAAAAGACGCCCGTCTTTCGACGGGCTATGCCGACGCCGCGATCCGGAGGCCGTAGGGTGTTCGAGGTTTCCCTGAATTGTTCCCCCCGGGTCCCAAAGCCCGGGGTCGCAATGACGGTCGCGGTTCGAGCCCTTTGTAGGGCGGTGAAGGGAGTGGGGACGCCTCAACGCAACTTGGCGAAGCCTGAGACAAGGGCGGGGAAGTTTTTTTTGTTTGGATTTGCTGTAACCCATTGAAAAGTCCCGATTCCACCAAAGGAATCCAAGGAAATCCAAGCTTTTTTTCTTGGATTTCCTTGGTTTTCCTTGGTTTTCCTTGGTTTTCCTTGGATTTATTTGGTGGACTGGCGCCCTCACGCCTGCCCCTCGCCTGCTTCCGCCAGGGCCTTGAGCCCCTCGCGATAGGTCGGATAGGCGGGCGTAAAGCCCAGTTCTGATTTGGCCTTGGCGATCGAAACCCGCTTGTTGTCGGCGTAGAATTCCTGCGCCATCGGCGATAGCCGCGCCTGGTCGAACGGCTCCTCGGGCGGCGGCTCCACGCCGAGCAAGGCCGCCGCATAGGCGATGACGTCTTGCGGCGGCGCTGGCTCCTCGTCGGCGACGTTCCAGCTCCGGCCTTTAAGGTTCCGCGTGAGGACGAGGCGGGAAATCTCAGCGATGTCATCGACATGCGCGCGGTTGAACACTTGGCCCGGCTTGACGATCCGCCGCGCCTCGCCCCGGCGGAGATTGACGAGTGCGTTGCGGCCGGGACCATAGATGCCGGCAAGGCGCAAGATGTCCGCTTCCGCGCCACGCGCGCGGGCCGCCGCCGTCCAGCGGGCCTCGTCCTCGAGCCGCGCCAGTCCGCGCGCGGTGCGCGTCCCCGTCGCGCTGGTCTCGTCGACCCACGCGCCGCCATGGTCGCCGTAAACCCCGATGGTCGAATAATAGACGATGCGCCGGAGCGCCGGCGCGGCGGCGATCGTGGGCCCGAAGCGATCGAGGGCCGCCCCCGCCCCGTCGCGCGGCGGGATCGAAACGACGACCGCCTCGGCCCTCTCAAGCGCCTGTTCGAGCCCCGGCTCTGCCTCGGCGCCGTCAAACCCATAGGCCTCGACGCCCTCGCGACGCAGGGCAGCGACGCTCTCCGCCGTTCGCGCCGTTCCGCTCGCCTCGATCCAGGGCTCGCGCTGAATGAGCCGCCGGGCGCAATAGCCGAGGCCGAAGAAGAAAAGCTTCACGCGCACGAGACTCCCTATTGGCGAGTGTCCCACCCCCCTTCTCCCTCAGGGAGAAGGTGTCGGGCAAAGCCCGACGGATGAGGGTTAGCCGGCGGGGATTGTTGTTTGGAGCCGGCGGGCGCCGTGCCCACGAAGGGTCGCTTCACTTGCGCCCTCATCCAGCCCCATAGCCCGTCGAAAGACGGGCGTCTTTCGACGCCCTATCGGGCCACCTTCTCCCGGAGGGAGAAGGGCAACCACGCTATTTCTTCTTCGGGATGTAGAGGTCGGTCAGCGTCCCGGCGAAGGCTTCGGCCGACATGGCGAAGGTCTCCGAGAGCGTCGGATGCGGGTGAATGGTGAGGCCGACGTCTTCGGCTTCGGCGCCCATCTCGATCGCCAGCGCCGCCTCGGCGATGAGGTCGCCGGCGTTCGGCCCGACGATGCCGCAGCCGATCAAACGCTGGGTCTCTTCGTCCCATAGGGTCTTGGTCAGGCCCTCGTCGCGGCCGAGCGAGAGCGACCGTCCGCTCGCTGCCCAAGGGAATACGGCCTTGCCGTATTTGATCCCCTTCGCCTTGGCTTCGGTCTCGGTGACGCCCGCCCAGGCGACTTCCGGGTCGGTGTAAGCAACCGACGGGATCGCCTTGGCGTCAAACGAGGATTTGTGTCCGCTGGCGACCTCCGCCGCGACCTTGGCTTCATGCGTCGCCTTATGCGCCAGCATCGGCTGGCCGACGATGTCGCCGATGGCGAAGATATGCGGCACATTGGTGCGCATCTGCCGGTCGACGGCGATATAGCCGCGCTCGTCGACGGCGACGCCCGCCGCCGCCGCGCCGATGCGCGCGCCGTTGGGGCGTCGGCCGACGGAAACCAGGACCGCGTCGAATGTCTCGGTCTTCGCGCCGTCAGGGCCTTCGTAACTGACCTTGAGCCCATCCGGCTCCGCCTTGACGGCGGTCACCTTCGTCTTGAGCAAGATCTTCTCGTAGAGCCGGCCGATGCGCTTGGCGAGCGGCGCGACAATGTCGGGATCGGCCCCCGGCATCAGCTGGTCCATCATCTCGATCACGGTGATTCCGGCGCCCAGCGCATGGTAGACCGTCGCCATCTCAAGCCCAATGATGCCGCCGCCGAGGACCAGCATGCGCTTGGGGATGAAGCTGATCTCGAGCGCCGCGGTCGAATCCCAGATGCGCAGGTCTGGGGGAATGAATCCGGGCGCGGCGGGTTCGGAGCCGGCGGCAATGATCGCCTTGTTGAAGCGAACCACGCGGGCCCCTTCTGTTGTCTCAACCCGCAAAGTGTTGGCCGAGGTGAACTTGCCCTCCCCCACGACCGTCTTCACTTTTCGCTGCTTGGCGAGGCCAACGAGGCCACCCGTCAGGCGCTTGACCACGCCATCCTTCCAGCCGCGAATGGCGGCGGGGTCGAAGGTCGGAGCGCCAAAGCTCACCCCGTGCGAGCCCATGGCCTTCGCGTCGTCGACGACCTTGGCGACATGCAGCAGCGCCTTGGACGGGATGCAGCCGACGTTGAGGCAGACGCCGCCGAGCGTCGGTCCCGCATCGACCAGAACGACGTTCTGCCCCAGATCGGCAGCGCGGAAGGCGGCGGTGTAGCCGCCGGGACCGGCCCCCAGCACCAGGATATCGGCCTCGAAATCAGCTTGGCCCCCCGGGTCCGCCGCGGGCTTCGGAGGCGGGCCGGCCGGCTGAATGGCCTTCGGAGCCGGCTCCTGGATTTCGACGCCGCCGCCTTGGGGGCCAGCCGGCGCCGCCGCCTCGGGCGCTCCCGCCGGCTTCGTTTCTCCCCCGGCCGCATAGGTCGCAAGCAGGTCGCCCTGGGTGACCTTGTCGCCGACCTTGACGCGGATCTCGCCGATCACGCCGTCCTCGGGGGCGGGCACGTCCATGCTCGCCTTGTCGCTTTCGAGCGTCAGGATCGGCTCGTCCTTGCGCACGCTCTGCCCCGGCGCGACGAGGATTTCGATGATCGGCACATCCTTGAAGTCGCCGATGTCGGGGAGCCGGATTTCGTTCGCCATGCCTGTCTTTCTATCGGACCGCGGTCACAGAATTATGCGCCGCATATCCTCCAGGAGGCCCGCGAGATGGCGCATGAAGCGAGCGGCCGCAGCGCCGTCGATCACTCTGTGATCGTAAGATAGGCATAGCGGCAGCATGAGACGAGGCTGAAACGCCGATCCGTCCCAAACCGGCGCCATCTTCGAACGCACGACGCCAAGAATGGCGACCTCCGGCGCGTTGACGATGGGCGTGAAGGCTGTGCCCCCGATGCCGCCCAGCGAAGAGATGGTGAAGGTCGCGCCCTGCATTTCGGCTGGCGCAAGCTTGCCGGCGCGGGCTTTTTCCGAGAGCGCGCCGAGTTCGCGGGCGAGGTCGATAACGCCCTTCTGGTCGACATCCTTGACGACCGCGACCACGAGGCCGTCGGGCGTGTCCACGGCGACGCCGATGTGCCAATAGCGGCGCAAAATCAAGGAGTCGCCGGCCGGACTGAGCGCGGCGTTGAAAGTCGGGAAGACCTTCAGCGACGCGACTGCGGCCCGCATCAGAAGCGGCAGCAACGATACGCGGTAAGGCTTTGACTTGTCTTTCTTTGCGTCTTCATCGAGCGCCTTCCGGAAGGCGTCGAGATCGGTGATGTCCGCTTCATCCGTATGCGTGACATGCGGGATGTTGACCCAGGAGGCATGCAGCCGGGGGCCCGAGATCTTCTTGATGCGCGAGAGCGGGACCGTCTCGATTGGACCGAATTTCGCGAAGTCGACCTGCGGCACCGCGGGCAGCGCGCCGCCGCCTCCCGCAGGCGCGGCCGTCCCCTTGGCGAGCGCCGCCTTCACGTCCTCGCGGGTGATGCGGCCTTTCTCGCCCGTCCCCTTCAACTGATTGAGATCGAGGCCAAGCTCGCGCGCCAGCCGCCGAACCGCTGGCCCCGCGAACACGCCAGCGAAATCAGGGAGGGCGGGGCCCGACGCCTGCCTTCGGCGGCCGGGGCGGCAAATCGCTTGGCGCAACGGGCGAGGTGTCGGGCGCTTCCGCGGCGTCCTCCTCTTCCTTCGCATCCGCCTCGTCCTCCTGATCCGGCGAGACCGACGCAGCCGGATCCGTCCGGCGTCGAGCTTCCCGACCAGCGAGCCCATCGACACTTTGTCGCCGACCTTGACGACAATCTCGGTGATCTTGCCGGCCGCCGGCGACGGCACGTCCATGCTCGCCTTGTCGGATTCGAGCGTCACGATCGGCTGCTCCGCCTCGACCGTGTCGCCCGCCTTCACCAGAATCTCGATGACGGGACGTCGTTGAAGTCGCCGATGTCGGGGATTGTGATGTCGATCGTCGTGGCCTTGGCGGGCGCCGTGCGGCGGACTTGGCGCGAGGCGCGGCGGCCGCTTTAGCGGCTGCTGGCGGCTGCCTTCTCGTCGCGGCGGCCGCTGGCGCGGCGCCTTGGCGGGAGCGGCCTCGGCCTTTCTCGCCCTCCCCGGATTCGACCCGCGCGATCAGCGTCCCCATCGACACTTTGTCGCCGACTTTCGCCACAACCTCCGCGACCGTGCCCGCCACCGGCGAGGGCACGTCCATGGTCGCCTTATCGGATTCGAGCGAGATCAGCGACTGCTCCGCCTTGACGACGTCGCCCGGCTTCACCAGCACCTCGATGACCGGCACGTCCTTGAAGTCGCCGATATCGGGAACCTTCACGTCGACTTTCGCCACCGGCGCTCTCTCCTCAGCGAACAGTTGGTTTAGGATCGCCGAGTTTCAGCTTCGCGCCGGATTCGGCCCGTCCGGATCGATGCCGTATTTGGCGATCGCCTCGGCCACGCGCCGGTTGGGCAGCAATTGCTCTTCCGCCAGCGCCTTCAGACTGGCGACCGCGACGTGATAGCGGTCGACTTCAAAGAACGAGCGCAGGCGGCGGCGATAGTCGGAACGTCCAAAGCCGTCCGTCCCCAGCGTCTTGTAGCGCGCCGGCACATAAGGGCGAATTCCGTCCGGGAGCGCCTTTATGTAGTCCGTCGAGGCGATGACCGGCCCCTTCCCGCTCGAGAGAGCGTGGGTGATGAACGGGACCTTCGCGTCGGCTTCAGGATGGAGCAGATTCCAGCGCTCGACGTCGAGGCCTTCGCGGCGCAGCTCGGTGAAGCTGGTGACGCTCCAGATCTCGCTGCTGACGCCGTGCTCATTGGCGAGCATCTCGGCCGCCGCTTCGACCTCGCGCAGGATCGCGCCCGCGCCCAGGAGGCGCACGTGGAGGCCGGCTGATCGGCCTTGACCTCGCGCAGCTTGTAGGCGCCCTTGAGGATGCCCTCCTCCGCCCCTTCCGGCATGGCCGGATGGGGGTAATTCTCGTTCAGGGTCGTGATGTAATAAAAGACATCGTCCTGGTCGACGAGCATGCGGTTCAGGCCCGCGTGGACGATCACCGCCAGCTTCGTAGGCGTAAGTGGGATCGTAGGTTACGCAATTCGGGATGGTCGACGCCAGAATATGGCTGTGGCCATCCTCGTGCTGCAGGCCTTCGCCGTTGAGGGTCGTGCGGCCGGAGGTGCCGCCGATCAGGAACCCGCGCGTCCGCATGTCGCCCGCGGCCCAGGCGAGATCGCCGACGCGCTGGAAGCCGAACATCGAATAGTAGATGTAGAAGGGGATCATCGGCACATTGGAGGTCGAATACGAGGTGCCCGCGGCGATGAACGAGGCCATCGCGCCCGGCTCGTTGATGCCCTCCTGAAGGATCTGGCCTTTCGGATCCTCGCGGTAATACATGAGCTGATCGGCGTCCTGGGGCCGATAGAGCTGGCCGACCTGGCTGAAAATCCCCACCTGCCGAAACAGGCCCTCCATGCCGAAGGTGCGGCTCTCGTCGGGGACGATCGGAACCACGCGCGAACCGAGATTCTTGTCGCGCAGGAGCGCGGTCAGAATCCGGACAAAGGCCATCGTAGTCGAGATTTCCCGTCCCTCCGCGGTTGCTTTCAGGAGCGCATCGAAAGCGGAAAGCGGAGGAACGACGAGCGATTCGCTCTTGCGCCGGCGCGACGGCAGATAGCCGCCAAGCGCCGCGCGCCGCTCGCGCAGATAAATCATTTCCTTGCTGCCCTCGGCGAAGCGCAGGAAGGGAACAGTGTCGAGATCGGTGTCTGAGACGGGGATTTGGAACCGGTCGCGGAAGGCCTTGAGCGCCTCGTGGCCGAGCTTCTTGGCCTGATGCGCGATCATCTGCCCTTCGCCGGCCGACGCCCATGCCATAGCCTTTGACGGTTTTGGCGAGGATGACGGTCGGCTGGCCCTTATGGTCCACCGCCGCCTTGTAGGCGGCGTAGACCTTGACTGGATCGTGGCCGCCTCGGGTCAGCGCCCAGATCTCGGCGTCGGTCCAATCCTCGACCATCGCCGCCGTCTCGGGGTAGCGGCCGAAGAAGTTCTTGCGGATATAGGCGCCGTCCTTCGACTTGAAGTCCTGGTATTCGCCGTCGACGCATTCGTCCATGAGCTGGCGGAGCTTGCCCTCGTTATCCTTGGCGAGCAGCGCGTCCCAGCCGGAGCCCCATAGGCACTTGATGACGTTCCAGCCCGCGCCACGGAAGTCGGCTTCCAGCTCCTGCACGATCTTGCCGTTGCCGCGCACCGGCCCGTCGAGCCGCTGGAGATTGCAATTGATGACGAAGATCAGGTTGTCGAGCTTCTCGCGGCCGGCAAGCGAGATCGCGCCGAGCGATTCCGGCTCGTCCATCTCGCCATCGCCGCAGAACACCCAGACCTTGCGCGGCGCCGTGTCGGCAAGCCCCCGCCCGTGCAGATAGCGCAGAAACCGGGCCTGATAGATCGCCATCAAGGGACCGAGGCCCATCGAGACGGTCGGGAACTGCCAGAAGTCCGGCATCAGCCAGGGATGGGGATAGGAGGCCAGACCCTTGCCGCCGACCTCCTGGCGGAAGTTCACCAGCTGATCGTCGCTGAGCCGGCCCTCGAGATAGGCGCGGGCGTAAATGCCGGGCGAGCTATGGCCCTGGAAATAGACCAGGTCGCCGCCATGCGCTTCGTTGCTGGCATGCCAAAAATGCATGAAGCCGGTGTCGTAAAGGGTCGCCGCCGACTGGAAGCTCGCAATGTGTCCGCCAAGCTCGGACGATTCCTTGTTCGCCTTGACCACCATCGCCGCGGCGTTCCAGCGGACGTAGCGGCGGATGTGCTGCTCGAGCTCGCGGTCGCCAGGATGGGGCGGCTCGGCTTCAGGCGCAATGGTGTTGACATAAGCGGTGTTGGCGGCGAACGGCAGCTTCGCGCCCTTACGACGGGCGGAGGTGACAACCGCATCCAGGATGTCGTCGACCTTGGCGATTCCCTCGAAGGCCTCGACGGAATCGAGCGCGTCGAGCCATTCGTCCGTTTCGTCGGATTGGTCCTTGACCCTGTCGTCCATCGGGCCGACCTCCCTATCACTTATACAAAAGTCTAAGCGAGCTGGCGCAGTCTTCTCATGCGTCCGTGCAATTGGCAATTGCGACGGATGGCGCTGCTGCCATGTCAATCCTGCATGCAGAGAAGCGCATTGGCCGACCCTCGGCCGTCGCGATAGGATGGCTGATGGCGCGCTCCGCTAGCGGGCGTTTGAAGCGCTGAGGGAGCATAGTTTGGCCGGCGTTACGACCCATGTCCTCGACGTGACCCGCGGCCGGCCGGCGGACGGCGTCCGAGTGGAGCTTTACGAGTTGGCGGACGGGTCAGGCCGCAAGCTCATCGCCGATGTCGTGACCAATTCCGACGGCCGCACCGACAAGCCGCTGATCAGCGCCGAGCAGGCGCGCGCCGGGCAGTTCGAGCTCATCTTCCACGCCGGGGACTATTTCCGTCGCCGGCGCGCGGAACTGGCCGACCCGCCGTTCCTCGACATCATCCCGATCCGCTTCGGCGTCGCCGATCCTGAGGCGCACTACCACGTGCCCCTTCTCGTTTCGCCGTGGAGCTATTCGACCTATCGCGGAAGCTGAGGAGGCCCAGTTCCGTCTCGGCGGTGAGCCGCGAGACCTCGTCGATCAGCCCTATTTGGTTTTTCTTGGAGGCGCGCCGTTTCGGTTCGAAAACCCCCGTTTAGAGGTGTTGGATTTCCTTGGATTTCCTTGGATTCTCTCGTCCGAATCTGAGACTTATCAATGGGTTACACGGGATTCTCGTTAGAAAATTTTTCTCGACGCTTTCTGGCCGTTCGAAGCGCCAGATCTGGCGCCTGCGCTCAACGCCATGCGGAAGCCCATGATTGCTCATGGGGCGAGCTTAATCTGCTTTCTGTTTTTCTGCAATATATTGTCGACTTTATAGCGTTAGCTGTTGTCGATCTCTTTGCAGCGCCTGTCTTTCGGTTTTTGTCAGGCGGCCATGACACAGAGGCTTCGCGTATTTTTGAATCACTCGGATCGGCTGAAGACCAACCGCTGACGCTATAAGAGCCGAATTGCCGCCCGAGTGAGCGCCGCCCGACCGCTTGATCCGAAAGCAACTTGCTCGCGCCTCGCCGGAGCGCTTTTCGACCTATCTGCGGATGTGAGGCGCCCCTCATGGGAGCGCCTCGCACTGTCGACAGATCAATGGAAAGAGAAAAGCGGGCAGACGGCGATGTAACCGAAATGCGATTGGCTCGTATTAAAGTCGTGGACCAGGCCGCAGCTCGTCGTCGTCTTGGCGGGCTCGGGCGCCCTGGCTGTGTATCCATGGAGATTCTCTGTATTGCTTCATGTACAGCGTCTGAGTGTGTAAGTCGCCTGGGTTGCCCGCCACTTGCGCGAAAGCGGGCGTCATAAACAGGAGGCCTAGAACTGCGCCCGCTGACAGGGCGCGGAAGTATGGGCGTTTCATGGCGTTTTCTCCGTTGCTTCAACCGGAAGACGAACGCTCCCCACGTCGGAGGCTTGCGCGCAACGTCGGAAACGGAAGGGCGCCACGGGCGCAGGAGCGTTGGGCCTTTCGGCTCTCGATCCTCATCGTGAGCGCTCTCGCCTCCACCAGACTAGACCGTCTAGTCTTACGTTGAAACAAATAGCCATGCTCGGACGGGTTTCAATGTGGAACTAGACGGTCCAGTCTTTGTCTTCGGTGTGGCAGGGTCAAAAGTGCGTGATAGGCTTGAGCATGCTGTGTCCCGACCAATCGCCGAGCCCGACTGATGGGCGATAAGTCTCAGTTGATCATCTGCGCGGCCCGCGACGCCTTCCTCGAAAGAGGCTACGATGGCGTCAGCATGGACGAGGTGGCGAACCGGGCCGGGGTGGCGAAGCAGACCGTCTACGCTCGTTACGCCAGCAAAGACGCGCTGTTCCTCGCGGTCGTCGAGAGCCTGCAGGGCAGGATGCTTTCGGCAGTCTCAGCGACCGCGCCCCTGCCGATATGCGATCGGCTGCAAGAAATCGGGCGTGAACTGCTCGAACTCGTGCTCGATCCCTCGACTCTGTCACTGTCCCGAATTGCCTTAGGAGCTTCCTACCGTTTTCCGACCTTGGGGCATTCCATTTATGGAGCTAGAATCAATAAATTGCATGCTGTTCTTGCCGATATTCTTGAGCAAGCTGCGAAGGAGGGGTCGCTTACGGTCGACGATCCGAAGGTTGCCGCCGAACAGTTCCTCGCTCTAGTCAGGGGCGAACTGCACCTTCATTGCCTCTATGATCCGAGCTTCCGGCCGGCGCGCGCCAAGATCGAGCGGCAGATCAAGGCGGGCGTCGATTGCTTCATGGCCCGATACGGCGCGGCGGCGACCTCGTCGGCTTAGGCCGAGCAGGCGGATCGCCGGCGGCCGGGGTCTGTAGCCACGCTCGGTAAGCGCGGCTTTCCTAAAGACAATTCTTCGTGATATTCAACAACTAGGTCTTACGCTTGTTGACATTGGTTAGACCCATGGGTGTTTTTTGTAAAATGCGCCCCATTATTAGGGAAAGCGTCATGATATCAAAATATTTTGCTCGCTCTGCGATTGCGTTCCTATGAATTTACTTATCCGACAGCAAGGCCTCGAGAGTGCTGGCAGCTATATAATCAATGATGACTTGACGTGCGCATCTTTGACCCGGGCGGTTGGCGGAATATTTAATATCAATTACCTTGGTGAGTTAGCAACTAACACGATGTACTATTTAGAACTTGACGCGGAGGCGGGCAATTATTACTCTTCTTCATCTTCTACTGTCGACCCCATTATAAGGATTGATCCTAGCGATCCGAATTCGGCATATTACACGGTTATAACGAGCCCCGGTGTCGGTAACGCCTCTGACGCGATCCCTGAGCCGACCACGTGGATGATGATGATTTTAGGGTTCAGTTGGATAGGTATATACTCGCGTTCCGGCAGAGGAGACGTAATTGTGGGCGGCAAAAACGCCGCATAAGTAACAATTTCCTCAAACAAATCAATCAATAAAAAAGGACTGTAAAGCCGGCGAGCCTCCCGGCCCAGACTTCCTGACCTCGCGCGGATAGATAACCGAAATCGACCTGAGTTCGGGCGGCGCTGGGGATCCTGTTCCGGCCTGGCGACCTGCGCCCTGCCTGCGCCCTGATGGTTGTTTTGAGGAGCCCCGCGAGATTCTTTGGCGACAGCCGTAGCTAGGTTTGCCTCGAAGATATTCAGGTTAGCACTGTCAACTCCAACATCTCCCAGAAGGAAACGCGCCGGTCTGTGTGGCCAGTAAAATCAATGGCTTTCTGTCAAATGCTACATTTGCTTCTCAGTTCTCGCGCTTCTTACTCCACACAAAGCACGAATTGACCTGTCCGATTTGTAATGCTACCCGTAGGTTGTGGGGGGAGGTGCTACAGCGGGATCTCAAACATGCGCAAAATGTTGTTGGTGACGACCGGATTGGCCTGGCTAGGGCTGACTGGTGTAGCGGGGGCCGTGACGGTCACGCTGACTCCAGGGCCAGCAGATCCACAGTACTTCGCTTCGCTTTCCGCTGGCGAAAGCAACTTCACATTGGGCGACGTCAACTGGTCGCTCGTGTCCGGTAGCGCCTCCACCGAGAAGGGAAGTGTGGCTGGCCAATACGCCGCTCCTTTGGGAATGGGCACGAGCACAACGACGGGCACGACCTATATGTCCGTTCAAAACGGCGGCACCGAGCAGGCGACCTGGGCCACGCCTCAAACCAGCCTCAGCATCTATTGGGGGTCGATCGACGCCATGAATGTCGACGGCATCCTCAATCAAGTGTCGATTACTATCGATAGCTACACGCTGACGGGCACCGATTTGATGGCGCTCGGAGCGACCGGAAACGGCGACCAGGGTTCGCCCGCGGACAACGAGTGGGTTACCATCACTGGTCTTGGTTCGTTTACGACGGTTGCTTTCCACGACGCTGGGAAGAATGCGTTCGAGTTCAGCCTTGCTTCTGGGGTTCCGGAGCCGTCGACCTGGGCGATGATGGCGATCGGCTTTGCGGGCCTGGGCTACGCGGCGTTCCGTCGGAACTCAAAAGTTCGTGCGCTTGCGGTCTGATCGTTTCAGTCTCGCGGCGTATGCAAGGGCTGCCGCAAGGCGGCCCTTTCTACTTTCCCCCGGCGTGTACGGGGGCCGGGCTCTCAACCGATTTGACCTGTCCGACTCCTCGGGAGAAACTGGGCTTTGAGTTTATCTGCCATTCTCAGCGCCAGCCTCCAATGGAGCTTCCCGCCAAAGCGGTCGATCCCATAGACCGATTGGGTTTGATCTTAGGGCGAGCGAGCGGATCGCGAGCGCCGGTCTCGCGCCCTCCGTAGGAGCTTAACAAAGCGCCAACGAAGGCGATTCGTTCTCATGGTCGATGCTCGGCCGCTGGAGGTTCGGCGCTTATTCAACGTTCGCATAGTGACACAATTTTCATCCCGGGATTGTAAAACGTCCTTGCGTCCGGCCTCGCGTTTTTTTGCACTGCACCGTTGAATAAGCGTGCTCACTATATTATAAGTGTGCTTATGTTATCGCTTGCTCACAAATGGACAGTCTCCCCTGCCCGCGAGCTGGGTTTCGCCCTCCATGACGTCGCTCGGCTGCTCAGGACCTATTCCGACCAGCGCGCCCGCGAACTCGGCACGACCCGCGCCCAATGGGCGGTGC
This sequence comes from uncultured Alphaproteobacteria bacterium, assembly GCA_963707355.1. Classification (GTDB taxonomy): domain Bacteria; phylum Pseudomonadota; class Alphaproteobacteria; order Rhizobiales; family Beijerinckiaceae; genus Roseiarcus. The sequence goes on from CAVPPX010000014.1 coordinate 45,023, forward strand.
TGTCGCGCCTGCAACGCTGCGAGGGCGCCAAACAGAACGAACTGGCCGAGGCGCTCGACCTCGCGCCGATCACGCTTGGGCGGCTGATCGACAAACTGACCGCCGCCGGCCTCGTCGAGCGCCGCGACGACGCGACCGACCGCCGCGCCAACCGTCTCTATCTCACTGAAAAAGCCGCGCCGGCGTTGAGGGATTTGGGAGCGCTCGCCGAGGATCTGATGGGCCGCGCGATGGCGGGGATCGACGAATCGACCGTCCACGCCATGCACGACGGCCTCATGACCATGAAAGCCAATCTCAAGAACGAATTGATTGCTGGAGTCGAATCGAAGTGACCCAACCCAAGCCATCGTCCGCGCGCGATCCGGCGCAGGAGGACGATCCGCCGGCCGCGTCCCAACCGGCGCAACCGCTGCCTTTCACGCCCTCGAAGGGAGGCGCCCCGCAATCGGCCGCGCGCGAATCCGCGGCGCAAACGCCATCCGGGCAGCAGCCCTCACAGCCAATTCAGTTCACGCCTGCGCGGACGCCCGCTCCGACGCCGCAGGCGCCGCCGTCTGCGCCGCCGCCGCCCGCCGCACAGACGCCGATCGTCGTCAAGCCGAAGCGCCGCATCAGCCGGTTCGTCATGCTCGTCGTCATTCCGCTCGCGGCGCTGGCGCTTGGTTTCAGCTGGTGGCTGAGCAGCGGTCGCTATGTCTCAACCGACAACGCCTATGTCGGCGCGAACAAGTCGCTCATCGCGCCGCAAGTCACCGGCGCGATCGTCGCCGTCCATGTTGTCGAGGGACAGAAGGTCAGGGTCGGCGATCCGCTGTTCGACATCGATCCCAAGCCCTACGAGATCGCCCTCGCCCTCGCGAAGGGCAAGCTGGAAGCGGCCAAGGTCGAATTCGCCAATCTCGGATCCGCATATTCCAGCAACGTCGACCAGATCAAGATGGGCGAGGATGCGGTGAAGGTGCGCCAGGCCGACTTCGACCGCAAGAACGAACTCGCCGTCTCGCGCTCAGGCACGGCCGCCGACCGCGACACTTCAATGGCGAACCTGATCCAGGCCAAGCAGATCCTCGAATTCGTCAAATGGCAGCAGGCGACGGTCAAGGTGAAGCTCGGCGGCGGACCCTCGACGACCATCGACCAGTTTCCCGATTATATGCAGGCGCAAGCTGCGGTCGACGACGCGGAGCGCAACCTGCGCAATACCAAGGTGCTTGCGCCAATCGACGGCGTTGCGACGCAGGTGCCCGAGATCGAGCTCGGACGCGTGGCGGCGGCTGGACAGCCGATTTTCGCGATCGTCGCGGATACGGGCCTGTGGGTCGACGCCAATCCGAAGGAATCGGACTTGACTTACGTCCATGTCGGCCTGCCCGCCACGGTCAGCGTCGACACGTTCCCCGACCGGGAATGGAAAGGGACGATCTGCTCGATCGCGCCCGGAACTGGCGCTCAGTTCGCGATCCTGCCGCCGCAGAACGCGAGCGGCAACTGGGTCAAGGTCGTCCAGCGCGTGCCGCTCCGCTTCTGCTTCGACCCGAATGAGGACACGACGGGCCTGCGGGCCGGGATGAGCACGTATCTGACCGTCGACACCGGACGGATACGCACGCTCGCCGGCACGCTTGAAGGGCTCAAGCTTTGGGTGGTCGGCTATGTCGACACCCTCATGGGAGCGCGGACTGCCGTCATCCGATGAACGCGCAAGCGCCCGCTCCGCCGCTCTACGAGACGATCTCGCCGACGCTCAAGTGGCTGTTGACCGTCTGCATCATGATGGCGACCATCATGCAGGCGCTCGACACGACGATCGCCAATGTCGCCCTGCCCTATATGCAGGGCTCGCTGGCGACGACGCAGGACCAGATCAACTGGGTGTTGACCTCCTACATCGTCGCCGCCGCGATCATGACTTCGCCGCTCGGCTGGATGGCGACGCGCTTCGGCCGCAAGAAGCTCTTCATCGTTTGCACCGCCGGGTTCACCGTCGCGTCGATGCTGTGCGGCGTTGCGCTCTCGATCGAGCAAATGGTCGCCTATCGGCTGCTGCAGGGCGTGTTCGGCGCGGCGCTCGTGCCTTTGAGCCAGGCGGTGATGCTCGACATCTTCCCGCCCGCCAAGCGCGGCTCGGCGATGGCGATCTGGGGCATGGGCGTCATGCTGGGCCCGATCATGGGGCCGACGCTCGGCGGCTGGCTCACCGACTCTTATTCGTGGCGCTGGGTGTTCTTCGTCAATCTGCCGTTCGGCATCCTGACCACCGCAGGCCTTTGGGTGTTCATGAGCGAAACGCCGACGCGGCGCGACGTGCCGTTCTCCTGGTTCGGCTTCTTGAGCCTGTCGCTCGGCATCGGCTCTCTGCAGATGATGCTCGACCGCGGCGAACAGCTCGGCTGGTTCGAATTGCCTGAGATCATCGTTGAAGCGATCCTGTCGGTCGTCGGATTCTATTTCTTCTTCGCCGACTGCCTCACCTCTGCGCGACCGTTCATCAGCGTCCGCATCTTCAAGGATTGGAACTTTTCCATAGCCCTGGTCTTCATGTTCCTGGTTGGCATCATGCTGCTTGCGAGCATGGCGCTGGTGACCCCGTTCATTCAGAACCTGCTCAATTACCCGGTGCTGTCGAGCGGCTTTCTGCTCGGCACGCGCGGTATCGGCACATTCGTCGGCATGTTCCTGGTCGGCAGGATGAGCGGCAGGGTCGATCCTCGGATCATGATCCTCATCGGGCTCGTGCTCTCTTCTGCGTCCCTCTACCTCATGGTCGGTTGGAACCTCGACGTTTCGGCCAGGACGATCGTGATCAATTCGGTCGCCCAAGGGTTGGGCCTCGGCTTCATTTTCGTGCCGCTCAACACGATCGCCTTCGCCAGCCTGCCGGGCGAGTTGCGCACCGAGGGCGCAGCGTTGTGGACCCTCATTCGTAACATCGGCTCCTCGGTCGGCATCTCGGTCGTCATCGCGCGCCTGACGAGCATGACGACCATGTTCCACAGCCAGCTGGTCGAGCACGCGACGCCGTTCAACGACGCGCTTCGAATGCCGAACGCTTCGATGATCTGGGGCCACGGCCTCCCCAGTATGGCGATGCTTGAGGGGATCATCACCCAGCAGGCGGCGATGATGGCCTATTCCAACAGCTTCCTGTTCATGACCTTCGTCGCGCTCTGCGCCTTCCCGCTGCTTGCGCTCATCCGCTCGACAAAGTCCGCGGCGCCGGTTTCGCGCGAAGAGGCGGCGGCGCATGCGGTGATGGACTGAGGTCGTCCAATAAGAGGCGAACCGGATGGGTTCGCGTCACAAAGGGAGGAGCATGAAATGGCAAGTCTGGTCGTGCTGTATAAGACGCCGAAAGATCCGGCGGCGTTCGACAAGCACTATTCCGAGAAGCATATCGCTCTCGCCAAAAAGATTTCTGGCCTCAGGCGTTATGAGATAAGCCGCGGCCCGGTTGGCGCCCCAGGGGGAGCCTCCGGCGTCCATCTCGTGGCGACGCTGGTGTTCGACAGCATGGCGGCGATCCAGAGCGGGCTCGCCAGTTCGGAAGGGCAAGCCGCGGCGGGCGACGTCCCGAATTTTGCCACCGGCGGCGCCGACATGCTGATGTTCGACAGCAAGGACGCCTGACAGCCTCAGCCTGCGATTGCGGCTTACGCGATCTCAAGCACCAAGTCGGCGAGGCGCTCGGCGGCGTCCGGCGCGCCGATCGATTTCGCCGCCATCGCCGCGGCCTCGAGCTTAGCCGGCGCGGCAAGCGCGTCCCGCAGGATTGCGGCCAGCCGCTCGGGCGTGAACTCGGTCTGCGGCACGACCGTCGCACCGCCGGATTTCGCGAGCGCCGCTGCGTTCGCCGCCTGATCCTGATCGAGCGCATGCGGGAATGGCACAAGGACGGAGGCGCGTCCGATGACCGCGAGCTCGGAGACGGTCGAAGCGCCGGCGCGGCCGACGATGAGATGGGCTGCGGCCATCCGCGCCGGCAAGTCCGCGAAAAACTCCGCGAACTCGACCGGGAAGTTCATTCGCGCGCAAGCCCCGGCGACGCGCGCGCTATCCTCGCCCCGCGCCTGCTGGGTGAGGCGGATGCGTTGCCGCTCGTCCGGGGTCAGAAGCGCGAGCGCCGCAGGCACGACATCGGCCATGACGCGGGCCCCTTGTGAGCCCCCGGTCACCAGAAGGTTCAAGCGCCGCCCGACGGGCTCGGGATAGGGAATTGCCGCAGCCGCGATAACCGACGGGCGAACCGGGTTGCCGGTCACATGGGTCTTGGCCTGATCGACGCCCTTCAAGCCCGCAAAGCCGCAAGCGATTGCGTTGACGCGCGGGCTCAAGAAACGATTGGCGCGTCCCATCACGGCATTCTGCTCATGCAGGACGGTCGGAATCCTGAGGAGCCAGGCGGCCAGAAGCGGCGGCACGGTCGGGTATCCACCAAAGCCAACGACGGCTCGTGGCCTGATGCGGCTGAGCTTGACGGCGGCGGCCGCGAGGCCTGCGCCGAGTGTGAGCGAAGCGCGCGCCTTGGCGAGCGCGCCGGCTTCCGTCGTGGTCGCTGACGGAAAGGCATGAATGGCGCGGGCAGGGAAATCCGCCGCCGAATTTGAGCGCCCGGCTATCGGTCGCGAGCTCGACCTCCGCGCCCCGCTTGGCAAGCGCGGTCGCCAGCGCCGCGGCGGGAAAGAGATGTCCGCCCGTGCCGCCCGCCGCGAGCAGAATTGAGCGCGGTGAACTCATCCCTCCGTCGCCGCGGGATGGTCGAGATCGGCGGCCGGCCGTTTGCGCGTCGTCGCGATGAGGAAGCCCATGCCGAGGCCGAGCGCAAGCAGAGAAGAGCCGCCGTAGGAGATGAACGGCAAGGTCATGCCCTTGGCCGGCATGGCGCGCAAGTTGACGGCCATGTTGATCCAGCTCTGCACGCCGAACATGACGGTGAGGCCCGCGGCGGCGAGCCGGCAGAACGGGTCAGGGTTTCGGGCGGCGAGGGTCAGCGCGCGCAGGACAATGAAGGCGAAGAAGGCGATCAGCGCCATGCAGGCGATCATGCCAAATTCTTCGCCGGTCACGGCGAAAACAAAGTCGGTGTGTGCGTCCGGGAGGATTTGCTTGTAGATCCCCTCTCCCGGGCCCCGTCCAAGCCAGCCGCCGGAGAGAATGCTCTGCAACGCGGTGTCGACCTGAAACGTGTCGACCAGGCCGCCCGTCGAGTTGGGATCGAGAAAACGCAGAACGCGCTCGTGCACGTGCGGCGACAGTTTGAAAACGGCGAACCCGCCCGCCATGCCCATGCCCCCGACGGCGACCACCCAGAACCAGTGCAGGCCGGCCAGGAAGAAGAGCGCCGTCCACACGACCGCGACCAGCATCGTCTGGCCGAAGTCGGGCTCGAGGATGAGCGGCACAATCGCGATCGGCAGAATCAGGAACGACAGGAGTTTCGCCCAAATCGCCGTCGGGCCCGTCCGCCCGCCCTCGGTAAACGCCCAGGCGGCGAGCACGACGAACGCCGGCTTGATGAATTCCGAGGGTTGCAGGCCGAAGATCCAGCGCCGCGCCCCTTTGACCTCCGCGCCGAACATGAGCGCGAGAATGATGAGCGCGAACGACACGGCGAACGTCAACAACGCCGCGCGCCGCACATGCCGCGGCGAGAGAAACGAGGTTGCAATCATCAGCACCGCCGTCGGGATCAGCATCAAAGCCTGACGATTGACGAAGTGGAAGGTCGAGAGATTGAGCCGCTCCGCGACCGCCGGACTTGCCGCCAGCGCCATCACGAGACCGATCACCATCAGCGCGATGAACGACCCGATTAGCCATCGGTCCGCGGTGCGCATCCAATCGGCGACGGGGCCGCGTTCCACTCTCGAAACCATGAGTTCTATCTCCCCGTTTGCGTGAGCATTCCGGCCGCGCGCTGCTCAAGCCACTTGGCGACGTGCGCCCGGAAGGCGTCGCCGCGCGCCTCGAAATTCGTGAACTGATCGAACGAAGCGCAGGCCGGCGAAAGCAGCACGGCGGGCTCGCGCGCGGCCGACTGCACCGCGTCCTCGGCCGCCGCCTCAATGGCCGCGCTCAAAGTCCCGTAGCGCTCGAAGGGGACGGCGCCGTCGAGGGTGCGCGCGAATTCATCGCTCGCCTCGCCGATCAAATAGGCCTTGGCGACGCGCGGAAAAAGCGGCCTCAGCGGCTCCACGCCCCCCGCTTTTGGCCTGCCGCCCAGAATCCAATGAATATCGTGGAACGACATGAGCGCCTTCTCAGCGGCGTCGGCGTTGGTTGCTTTCGAATCGTTGATGAACAGAACCCGGCCAAGCCGGCCGACCTCTTCCATGCGATGAGCAAGGCCGGGAAACGTCTCGAACGCGCGCGCGATGCGATCGCGCTCGACGCCGAGCGCCCTCGCGGCGGCGTAAGCGAACGCCGCGTTCTGCCCATTGTGGGCGCCGCGAAGCGTCCGTGCGCTCGCAAGATCGGCCGCGGGCGCGGCTTCTCCTCGCGCCATCACACGGTGCTCGCCAACCCAAACGTCGGCAAGCGGAGACCCCATCCCCGAGACCGCAAGAACTTGCGGTGGGCCGGCGCGCGCCTTCAGCCGCGCATAGATGGCGCGGCAAGGCTCATCGTCGACGCCGACCAGCGCGACCTCAGCCTGCGCCACCAGCCGTTCCTTGATCGCGGCATAGCGGGCGAGATCGCCATGCCGATCGAGATGGTCGGGCGTGATGTTGATAAGAAGTCCGACGCTTGGAGCAAGTGCGGGAGCGAGATCGATCTGATAGGACGAACACTCGACGACATGGACCCGCCCAGCCGCGGGGGGTGGCAGATCGAGAACCGGCACCCCGATGTTGCCGCCCATCGCGACTTCGCGCCCCGCCTCCTTGAGCACATGGGCGATCAGCGCGGTCGTTGTCGATTTGCCGTTGGTGCCGGTGATGGCGACAAACGGCGCGTCGGGCGCCCTGGCGCCGCGCTCGCGGACGAAGAGCTCGACGTCGCCGATGATCGGAACCCCCGCCTCGTCCGCGAGGCTCACGGTCCAATGCGGCTTCGGGTGGGTGAGCGGCACGCCGGGCGCGAGAACAAACACCCGGAAGCGGCGCCAATCGGCGTGAGCGAGATTGACCAGCTGAACGCCCGCGGCTTCGGCGCGATCCCGGGCCGCCGGGCTGTCGTCCCAGGCGGCCACTTCGGCGCCGCCCTCAACAAGCGCCCGCGCCGTCGACAGCCCCGACCCGCCAAGGCCGAAGAGAGCGACGCTCTGTCCACGCAGGGTCTCGACCGGCGTCATCGTCACCTCAGTTTCAGCGAGGCGAGACCGACCATCGCGAGCACGAAGGCGATGATCCAGAAGCGCATGACGATTTGTGGCTCGGACCAGCCGAGCTGCTCGAAATGATGATGAATGGGCGCCATACGGAACACCCGCCTGCCGGTGAGCTTGAACGACACCACCTGCACGACGACCGAAGCCGCCTCCATGACAAACAACCCGCCAATCACGGCGAGCACGATCTCATGCTTGATCGCCACAGCCGTTGTGCCCAGCAGTCCGCCGAGCGCCAGCGACCCCGTGTCGCCCATGAAGATCTGGGCTGGGGGCGCGTTGAACCACAAGAAGCCGACGCCCGCGCCAATCAATGCGCCACTCACCACCATGAGATCGCCAGCAAAAGGCACATGATTGATTAGAAGGTAGTGCGAGTAGACGAAGTTGCCGGCGATGTAGGCGATCACTCCAAGCGTCGCGGCGGCGATCATCACCGGCACGATCGCGAGCCCGTCGAGCCCGTCGGTCAGATTGACCGCATTGCCGAAAGCGACAATGACGAACGGCCCGAACAGAAGGAAGCCCCAACCGAAATCGAAAACGAAGCCGGTCACGAACGGCACCGCAAGCTCAGTCGCGCCTTCGGCGCCGACCCGCATCAGCGCATAACAGGCAAGCGCGGCGATGACATACTCGCCAAAAAGACGGCCGAGGCTCGAGAAACCGCGGTCCGACTGCTTCGTCACTTTCAGATAATCGTCATAGAAGCCGATCACGGCGAAGCCCGCCGTGACGAACAGCACGATCCACACATACGGGCTTTCGAGATTGGCCCACAGCAGCGCCGACGCAAAGAGGCCGAACAGGATCATGAGGCCGCCCATGGTGGGCGTGCCCTTCTTGCTGAGAAGGTGCGACGCCGGTCCATCGGCGCGGATCGGCTGCCCCTTGCCTTGTTTCAGACGCAACGCGGAGATGATCGTCGGACCGAAGAAGAAGACGAGAAAAAGCCCGGTTCCCGCGGCGCCCAACGTGCGGAAAGTGAGATATCGGAACAGGTGGAAAGCGCCCGGAAGCTCGGCGAGCCAGGTCAGCATGTCCTAGCCTCCAGGCGCATGAGCGAAGCGATCGCGCAAAGCCGCGACGAGAGGGCCCATCCGGCTGCCGTTCGAGCCCTTGATCATCGCAATGTCGCCCCCCCGCAGAACGCGGGCGACTTCGTCCGTCAACTCGCTTGAGCGCTCGGTCCAAGCCGCGCGCATCGATTCCGGGGCCGCCTCGTAGAGCGCGCGCGTGAGCGGGCCCGCGCCGAACAAGAGATCCACCTTATTGGCGCTAAGGTCGGCTGCGAGCTCGGCGTGCATCGCCGCCGCCTTCGGCCCGAGCTCGAGCATATCGCCGATGACCGCGATGCGGCGGCCCTTGGGTCCTGGCTTGGCCGCGGCGAGCAGCGCCAGCGCCGCCCGCATCGAAGCGGGATTGGCGTTGTAGCTTTCGTCGATGATGGTCGCCGGCCCGTCCGGCGTTGGGATCGAGAAGCGCTCGCCCCTGCCCTTTTGCGGCGAGAAATGCTCAAGCGCCGCGGCGCTAGCCTCAAGCTCAGCGCCAAGCGCTTCCGCGACCAGGAGCGCGCCAAGTGCATTTTGCGCCATGTGGGCTCCAGGCGCGCCGAGTTCGAACGTCAGTTCACGGCGGAGCACGCGCGCCCTCACGCGCGAGCCACTGTCCCTGCTCACAAGCTCCAGAAGCTGCGCGTCGCACGCGTCGCCACGGCCGAAGCTCAGGACCCGCGCGTTGCGCGACGCCGCCGCTTTCGCCAGTCGTTCGAATTGCGGCGCGTCGCGGTTCAAGATCGCAGTTCCGTGAGGCTCAAGGCCGAGGACGATCTCGGCCTTCGCATCGGCGATCGCTTCGATCGAGCCGAGATGCTCGATGTGGACAGGGGCGATCGTCGTTACGAGCCCGACATGCGGCCGCGCCATGCGGGTGAGCGGCGCGATTTCACCCGCGTGATTCATGCCCATCTCGAACACGCCGAAGCGGGCCTCGGCTGGCATGCGGGCGAGCGTCAGCGGCACGCCCCAGTGATTGTTGTAGGAAGCGGCCGAAGCATGGGTCAGACCGCAGGTCGACAGCATTGCCCGCAGCATCTCTTTGGCGGTCGTCTTGCCGACCGAACCGGTCACGCCGACGATCTTCGCCTTCGAGCGCGCGCGAGCAGCGACGCCCAGCCGCTCCATCGCCCTGAGCGTGTCGTCGACTGCAAAGACAGGGCCGAGCGCTGCGAGCTCACGCGCGCGCTCGCGCGATACGACCGCCGCCGCGGCGCCGGCTTCAAAGGCGCGCGCGACGTGATCGTGACCGTCATGCGCGTCGCCGCGAATGGCGAAGAAGAGGTCGCCCGCCGCAAGCGTCCGGCTGTCGATGGAAACGCTGGTGACACGTGCGCTGAGCGGCGCACTCGCCGCGGCGCCGAGCGCCGCGCTGAGTTCCGCTTGGCTCCATAGCGCAATCATGCAGCGTCCTTGAGCGCAGCGCGCGCTTCATCGGCGTCGGAGAACGGCAGCGTCTTGTCGCCGACGATCTGCCCGGTTTCGTGCCCCTTGCCGGCGATCAGCAGCGCATCGCCATCGCGAAGCATGGCGACACCGGCGCGAATGGCCGCCGCCCGGTCTCCGATCTCGATCGCCGAAGGAGCGGCGGCCAGAATTTGCGCGCGGATTGCGGCCGGAGTCTCGGAGCGGGGATTGTCGTCGGTGACGATCGTCACGTCGGCTGAGCGCGCGGCGATCTCGCCCATGATCGGCCGCTTGCCGGGGTCGCGGTCGCCGCCGCAACCAAACACCAGAACGAGACGCCCGCGCACGAACGGGCGCAGCGCGGCGATCGCCTTGTCGAGCGCGTCGGGCTTATGCGCGTAGTCGACGAAGACGCTCGCGCCCCGGATGTCGCCGATGCGCTCGAGACGCCCCGGCGCGCCTTCCAGCGCATGCAACGCTTCGAACACCGCATTCGCATCGCTGTCTGTTACGATGCAAAGGCCGGCGGCGACCAGCGCGTTCGAGATCTGAAAGTCGCCGGCCAAAGGAAACTTCACCCGAAAGCTTCTTCCAGCGAACTGAAGATCGAGCACCGATGACAGTCCGTCGCGCGCGGTGGAGTTCAGGCGGATCGTCTCGCCTTTTACGCCGACAGTGACGACCTGAAGGCCGCGCGTCTGCGCCGCCGCGATCACGCGCTGAGCGATGGCGCTGTCCGCGTCGATGACCGCCGGCGCGCCATCTGGCAAAAGGTCCTCGAACAGCCTGAGCTTGGCCTTGAGATAGTCCTCGACCGTCGGATGATAATCCATGTGGTCGCGCGTCAGATTGGTGAACGCGGCCGCGGCTAGCCGCACGCCGTCAAGCCGCTTCTGGTCAAGGCCGTGCGAGGAGGCTTCGATCGCGAGGTTCGTGACGCCATTCGAGGCGAGACGGTCGAGAAGCTCATGCAGCGCGATGGGATCCGGCGTAGTCAGCGATCCGTAAACGGTTAGCGGGCGGGACACGATTCCGATCGTCCCGATCGAAGCGGCCTCGCGACCCAACGCCTGCCAGATCTGGCGAACAAAGGCCGCGACCGAAGTTTTTCCGCTTGTCCCCGTCACCGCGACAATGGTTTCGGGCTGACGCGGATAGAAACGCGCGGCGGCGTGGGCAAGCGCCGCGCGGGCGTCGGCGACCTTGACGAAGGCCGCATTGGAGGTTTCCGCCCAACGCTCGGCGACAATTGCGGCCGCGCCGTTCTTAACCGCTTCGCCCACGTGCTTGAGGCCGTCGTCCTTCGCGCCGGCAAGCGCGAAGAACACGTCGCCCGGCGCCGTCTTGCGGCTGTCAAACGCCAGGCCCGCAATGGCGCGCGACGCAAGCCCGCGATCTGCGTCCTTGAGTTCGAGGATGTCGCCCAGCCGTCTCATCGCCCTTGATGTCACTCCTTGCCGGTCTTGTCGGCGTCGCCTCCATACCCCAGCCGGGCGATGATGGGGAATGGCTGCGTCGGCGCCTCCTTCATCGGCGGCACGCCCTCGAGCGGCTCGACCCGGCGAATGAGCGCGCCCGCGACACGCCCGGCGTTATAGGCGGCCGTGTGGTAGCCGTGATCCTCGGGCAGCGCCTGCGGATCGTCGTAGATTGTCAGGTAAAGGTATTTCGGCTTATCGGCCGGCGTGATCGCCATGAAGGTGTTGAAAACCCTGTTCTGCGCATAGTGGCCGTGGATGATCTTGTCGGCGGTTCCCGTTTTGCCGCCCACGTAATAGCCGGGAATGTTGGCGAAACTGGCGGACCCGTGCGTCGCGTTGGAGCGCATCAGATACCGCATCGATTCGGAAGTCTGCTCGCTGATCACGCGATGGCTGACCTTCGCCGCCTCCTCTTCGGTGCGCGGCAGAAAGGTCGGCGTCATCATCTCGCCCCCGTTTGCCAGCGCACACACCGCCATCACTGCCTGGATCGGGGCCACATTGAGGCCCTGCCCGAAGGCGATGGTCATGGTGTTGAGAAGCGACCAATGCTTGGGCACCAGCGGCTCGGCGCTCTCCGGCAATTCGGTGCGCAGCCGATCGAGCTGGCCCATCTTTTTCAAGAAGGCTTTATGGCCCTCGACGCCAACCATCAGCGCCAGCCGCGCGGCGCCGATGTTCGAGGAATGGGTGAACACTTCGGGCACTGTCAGCACGCGATGAGTGGCGTGAAAATCGTGAATGGTAAACCGCCCGTAGCGCAGGCTGTCACGCGCATCCACATGCGAGCCGAGATTGACCTTGCCGGATTCGAGCGCCATGGCGAGCGAAAGCGCCTTGAAGGTCGAGCCCATTTCGTAGACGCCGACAACGATGCGGTTAATCTTGGTCGGATCGCGCACATCGCCTGGGTCGTTCGGATCGAAGTCGGGCAGCGATTCGAGCGCAATCACTTCGCCGGTGTTGACGTCGATGATCATGCCCGCCGCAGCCTTGGCGTGGAAGCGATCCATGCCGTCGACCAGTTCGTCGCGCAGCGCGTGGGTGGCCTTGAGGTCGAGCGACAGGCGGACCGGCTTCAGGCTGTCGGGATCGACCGTGAAGCCCGCGACATGCGGATCGGTCAGGCTTTGCTCGTCGAGATATTTCTCCATGCCGGCGATGCCGACATTGTCCTTGTCGACGAACCCGATCACATGGGCGCCAATCGGGCCATTGGGATAGATGCGCTTGTTCTCCGGCAGAAAGCCGACGCCCGGCAGGCCGAGGTGAAAGATTTCCGCCTGCTCCTTCGGCGTGATCTGCCGCTTGACCCAGATGAAACCTTTCTTCGAGGCGAGCCGCTCGCGCAATTCCTTCGCATCGACGTCGGGAAGCACGGCGGTGATCAATTCGACCGCCTCGTCGATGTCGATGATGCGGTTCGGCTCGGCGAACACCGACATGGTCTTGACGTCGGTTGCGAGGATCTCGCCGTTGCGGTCCAGGAGATCGGGCCTCGAGCCGGAGACGGCGCCGTCGGCCGCGGTCTTCAGCGTCTGCGGCGGATCATGGCTGAGGCCGAGCACGAGAAGCTTCACGCCGAGCCCGGCATAGGCCACGAACAGCCCAAGCGCGATGGTGCGCACGCGCGCGCTCGAGCGGTCGAGCCGGGTCGAAAGAAGCTGGCGCGCGAAAGCCTTGAGCTTGGCTTTGTTTGCTCCTGCCGGCTCCGCAAGACGCGCGCCAGGCGGGTCCAAATCGAGGCCGAAATTCTTTGGCAGATAGCGCCTGAGCCATGCGATCGCGGCGTCAGCCAGAAGATCCAAGGGCCTGAAGGTCAGCCGCGCGCGCCTCGCGGGCATCGCTCTCGAGTCGGTCGGGGTCTCGGCCATGTCTCACCTCACTTGCGGCGTTGAGGCGGAAGCGGTGACGGCCGGGGTCGAATTGTCAGCCGTGAAGCCGAGCGATTCGAGCGTGCGGCCGATCGAGTCGGTCTTGGGCTGGGCGTCAGGCAACTCGTTGACGGTCGCGATCTGGCTTAACGCCAGCGGCTGCAGGCCGAGCTTCGAATCGGCCAGCGTCTGCACGCGGTCAGGCCGGGCGAGATGCGCATATTCGGCGCGCAGGAGACTGATCGCGTCCTTCTCCTTGCTGATGAGATGGCGCGTCTTCACCAGCTGTTCGGAGGCGTAGATCGTACGGTACTTGACGCCATAGACGTAGGCCGCCGACCCGATCAGCGCCGCGATGGCGAACGCGTGCAGGATACGCCACATCGGTCCTATCTCCCCCTCCGCGCTGGCAGTCGCGCCAGCGCCTCAATGCCCTCGTCCCGTCCCCGCGGCGGCGCGCGCGTGCGGACGCCAAACCGCAATTTGGCCGAGCGCGAACGCGGATTTGCGCTCGTCTCCGCTTCGCTCGGTTCGATTGGCTGGCCGCGCGGAACTTCGAATGTCGGCTCGGCCTCGGCCGGTTCGCCGGGCAAGCGGCGCGAGGCGGCCCGTCCGCGGCCCGAGCGGCCGGCGAAGAACTGTTTGACGATCCGATCCTCGAGCGAGTGGAACGTCACGACCACCAGGCGGCCGCCGGGCTTGAGCAGCCGCTCGGCGGCGCAAAGCCCGCGCACGAGTTCGCCGAGCTCGTCGTTGACGGCGATGCGCAAAGCCTGAAAGGCGCGGGTTGCGGGATGGGTGAGCTCGCCGCGACGCGCCGGCGCGACGCGCGCAATCATCGCCGCGAGCTCCAGCGTCGAGGTGAAAGGCTTGGTCTCGCGGTCGGCGACAATGGCGCGCGCGATCCGGCGCGCGGCGCGCTCCTCGCCGAAGTGAAAGAGAATGTCGGCGATCGCCGCCTCGTCTTCGTCGCGTAAGATTTCGGCGGCCGAACGGCCGGCTCCCCCCATGCGCATATCGAGGGGCGCGTCGAAGCGCAGCGAGAAGCCGCGCGCGGCCTCGTCGAACTGCATCGACGAAACGCCGATGTCGAGCGCGACCCCGTCCACCCCATCTTCGCCGAACCGCTTCGCGACCTCGTCGAGTTCGCCGAAGCGCGCCTCAACAAGCTCGAGCCGGCCGCCGGACGAAGCCTTCAGCGTTTCTCCGGCCCGAATCGCCGAGGGGTCGCGATCGAGCGCGATCACGCGCGCGCCACGATCGAGGAGCGCGCGCGCGTAGCCTCCGCCGCCGAACGTGCCATCGACATAGACGCCGCCTTCGCGAGGCGCGAGCGCTTCCATCGCCTCCTGAAGCAGAACGGGAACGTGGCCGAGCCCGGCGGGCGCGGCGGGGCTCATCACGAGGCGCCCGGCGGCGCAAGCGCGTCGCGCTCGGCGCGCAAGCGCCGGACCCGTTCCCGCGCCTGTTCGAGATGGGCCTGGAAGCGCGTCGGCTCCCAGATCTGGAACTTGTGCCCCTGCCCGACGAACACCGCCTCGGAGCCGAGCGCCAACGCCGTCTTCAGCCGTTCCTCGAAAAAGACCCGGCCCTCCGCGTCGAGGCGCAACACCTCGCTCATGCCCAGAAGCGCCGTCGCAAAGGCGTCGCGGGCCTGCGAATAAGGGGGCATCGTCTGAAGCAGGGAGTTGATCTCGGCGATCAGCGCGTTGCCGCCGCAGTCGAGCGCCGGCGCGTCCAGGGACGGATAGGCGTAGACGCCGGCGAACCCGTCCTTCGTCAGCACCTGACGGAACGAGGCCGGAATCGAGATCCGCCCCTTGGCGTCGAAGCGGTGGGTGAAGTTCGAAAGAAATCGATCCACCAGACAGCCCTTCGGCGCGCAAGCAAGCCCGCCCCAGCCGCGTTGCTGCGGCGTTAGATGACGGCGCCGGGGCGCAGCCGAGTGACGGGACAGCGTGGGATAGCATGGGACCCCATGGGTATCAACGCATTAGGGCCTCAAGGTTAATCTTTCGTTAGGACGGAACGCCTCTGCGCATTATTTGCCCCCGCGTCCGCCTCGCCCCGCGCGCGCTCCCGCCGCGGCGCACGTGCGCGAACCTGTCCACAGCCGGCTTGGCTTCCCTATGGTTAACGAAGTGTGAGCCGCGTCACGGCGCGAAGCCGGACGGAGGCCTACAATTCGGTCGGAGAACAGGACGATGATCTTCAACCGCCGATTTGCCTTTAACAATTTGTTACTTGCTTTCGTGCGGTAAGGTCGTAATCATCCTGTAAAAAGCGAGGGTCGAGGCGATGATCGCGGTCGTGGTTCTTTGGGGCTTGAGCTTCGCCGGTCTCGGCTGGCTCGTCTTCAAAATCGCCGAGCGAATGTGACGGAACGGATCCGCCTTCCGACCCACGCAACCGAATTCAAGAGGAAACTGACGTGACGATCGTATTGGCCGGCGCCGCCGGCTGGCTCATTCTCCTGCTCATGTGCGCTTACGCGAAAGCGCGTGACCGGCGCTTCTAGCCCACCTGCTCCACGGCGAGGCTGCCGGCAGGCAGCGGCTTGAGGACCGCTCTGGCTGAGCCCGAGGGGTCGAGCCAGGCGGCCCAGTCCGCGCGATCGAGGATCGCGATCTGCCGGTCGTGGTAGGGCGCGATGTCGGGGCCGGGCGGCATCGTCAACATCGTGAAGGCCTCGCCGACTTGGGCGTCGGCCCGCCAGATGCCGGCGACGCAAAACCACGGCTCGCCGGACTTGGTGAACAGCCACTTGTCTTTCCGCTTCTTCTTTGTGTCGGCGGGATCGGTGAACTCGTAGAAACCGTCGGCGGGAATGAGGCAGCGGCCTGAGGCGAACTCGCGGCCGTCCGAGCGGAAATTGTAGACGGGCTTGCGGTTCTGCCCGGGCCAGCTCCAGCGCCGCTGCACGAGATCGCCGGCCTCTGGCTCGCCGTCGACCGCGCGCACGATCGGCGCCGAATCGGTGATCTTGATGTCCTCTCGCGCCTCGATGTTGGGCGTGCCTTCCGAAAGGCGGATCTTGATTCGGGTCTGAGAGAAGCCTTCAAAGAGCGTGGCCGCATCGGTCACCAGGCGATAGGCGTTGCACATGGAGTCCGTCCCACGGGAGAGTTCGCGTCCGTTATGACATACGCTGACCGAGCGCGTTCGTCGTAGTGACGAATGAGCGCCTGCCCCGTCTCGCCTGGACGCGCCCACCCGGAGGAAATATGAGTGAACTGAGCGACATCGTCGACGCCCTGAAACCCGTATCGACCGCGACGATCACGACAATCCTGCTCAAGCATGGATTGCGGCGGGTCTGGATGAGAGGAACGCGACCAATTCGACCCGGACAGCCGCGCATTGTCGGGCGCGCGTTCACTTTGCGCTTCATTCCGGCGCGTGAGGATCTCGCTACGCCGGCTTCGTGGTCCTCCCCTCGCTCGACGCGGGCGGCGATTGAGGAGGCGTCACCTGGCTGCGTTATGGTGGCCGACGCGATGGGCGTCACGGACGCCGGCATCTTTGGCGACATCCTCTGCGCGAGGATAAAGCAGCGCGGCGTGGCTGGACTCGTTACCGACGGGGTCGTGCGCGACATGGCGGGCGTCCTCAACACCGGCCTCTCCGTCTGGTGTCAGGGCGCGGCCGCCCCTCCCTCGGTCGCTGGTCTCACCTTCGTCAATTGGCAGGAGCCGATCGGTTGCGGCGGCGTCGCCGTCTATCCCGACGATATCGTTGTGGTGGACGACGACGGCGCGGTGCTGATCCCGGCGGCGCTCGTCGAGGACGTGGTTCGGGTCGCTCCGGAGCAGGAGCGCATGGAGACCTGGATCATGGATGAAGTCTCCAACGGAGCGAAGCTGCCGGGCCTTTATCCGCCGAACGAAGAGAACCTCAAACGGTACAAGGATTGGGCCTCCCGCCCCTGAACCGCCGGCCACTCACGCGCTCGTGAGTTGGGGTTGACAACCGCTCTGTCGCGAACTCACGGCAAAGGGGTCGGCGATTACTTGCGGCTGTATGTTCCGCTTGCGCCGCCTTTTAACGACACGCTGCCGCCGGGCAGTATGATTGATATGCGAACGTTTGTGAAAGAGAGATAGATAACGGTGACGTCTTTGGCTACAAATCGGCTCATACCAGTGGTAACGATCAAATGC
Source organism: uncultured Alphaproteobacteria bacterium (assembly GCA_963707355.1). Lineage (GTDB taxonomy): Bacteria > Pseudomonadota > Alphaproteobacteria > Rhizobiales > Beijerinckiaceae > Roseiarcus. The sequence goes on from CAVPPX010000014.1 coordinate 62,330, forward strand.
TTCCTGCTTTTGGCGAAATGAAGCTCCGAAACTACTCTATTATTCTCTGCAAACACTTCTGAATTACGGAGAGAAGTGTCTCCATTTTTTCGTATCGATCTCAACAAATGATCGCCGATGGCCCATTTCATACCATAACACTCAGTCATTTTGTCATCAACCCAAGATAACGTAGGGAGATAGATTTGCAACTGGCACATATGTTGAGGAAGGACACGGGATGCCCGACAAGGACAAGCCAACGCGCGTCAGCCGTCGCGACGTCGAGACTTGCCTTTCTTTGGGTCTGACCACGGATTTGAAGCCCCGAGAGAAATCAGGCGCCCTAACTCAAGGCCGGGTCATCGCCGGGATGGCCATCTCGGGCGGGTACGCTTCTCTGCTCCACAACGGCGTCTTGATCGGCGTCGGCCAATGCGCCCAGCGGAGACCCCTCCGACCGCGGCCACGGTCGGCGACGTCGCGCCTGAGTGAGAACATTGGCCGTTCAGCATCGGCCCCGTGCGAGGTTCGGCCTGAATTTTTTCTGGATGGAGGTCGAAACGCTCGCGGCCTCAGGCCCGGGCCGCAGCCGGTCGATGAGCCGATCCCTCGCCGGGCAAGAGGGGCGTGCGCGGGTGGCGGCGTCGGTTCGCGGGCCGCGTTCATCGGCAATTCAGGCGGCCGCTGGAGACTGGGGTTGTTTGACAGGCGAGACGAACCAATCTCGTGCCAATCTCGTGGGAGGACTTCGATGAAGAGAACAGTCGCAGCGATTACCTTCGGCGCGCTCGTCGCCCTTTCGCCGCTAGCCGCGATGGCTCAGTCCGCGGCGCCCGCTCAGGCTGAACAGGTGGCTCAGGCCGATACGGCGGCTCCCGCGACGCCAAGGGGCTCGCATTCGCGGCATATGCGGAGCCAAAGGAACATGAGCCGCGAGAGAGCCAGGGCCTCGGCCGAACATATGCGCACGAGACACCACCACGCGCCCGTCGCCCCGAAGAGCTGAATCGGCTCAAGCCGGCGCGCCGCGGCGCGCCTGATTTTCGCAAGGCGAGGCTATCTCGCCGGACAGGGTTTTACGCCCCAGATCTCCTGCGCGTATTGCCCGATCGTGCGGTCGCTCGAGAATTCACCCGAACCCGCGATGTTGAGAATGACCTTCTGCGTCCATTCGTCCGGCTTGCGGTGGAGTTCGCACAGCTTCCCGTCGGCGTGAAGATAGGCGGTGAGGTCCGCCAAGTGCATGAAGCGGTCGCCGTGGGTGAGGAGAGCGCCGCGCAGCGGCTCGAAGATCCCAGGCTCGTCGGGACTGAAATGATCGGAGAAGATCAGATCAAGCGCCTTCCGGGTTTCCGGCTCGTTTTCGTAGTGCCAATACGGGCTGTACCAAGGCTCGCTATTGGCGACTTCCTGCGCGGTGAGGCCGAACAAGAAGAAGTTTTCCTCTCCCGCCTCCTCAGCCATCTCGATCGTGGCCCCGTCGCGTGTTCCGATGGTCAGGGCGCCGTTCATCATGAACTTCATGTTGCTGGTGCCGCTCGCCTCGTAGCCGGCGGTCGAAATCTGGTTCGAGACGTCGGCGGCAGGAATGCAGCGCTCAGCCAGCGTGACGTTGTATTCGGGCAGGAACACAACCTTGAGCTTGCCGCGCATCGCAGGATCCGCATCGATCGTTTGCGCCAGGTTGTTGATGAACTTGATGATGACTTTCGCGAGATAATAGGCCGGCGCCGCCTTTCCGGCGAAGAAGAACGTGCGCGGGGGGATATCGAGACCCGGATTCTCACGCAGACGCTGATAGAGAATGACGATGCGCAAAGCATTGAGGAGCTGGCGCTTGTACTCGTGAATGCGCTTGATCTGGCAATCGAAAATGGTGTGCGGATCGACGGTTACGTCGGTGTGCCGTTTGACCCAGTCGGCGAAGCGCGCTTTGCACTCGTGCTGGGCCTTTTGAACGTTCGCAAGGAACGCGGCGTCCTTCGCCAACGGGCGGAGCTTTTGCAGCTCCGCAAGGTCCGTGATCCAGCCGTCGCCGATTGCGCCCGAAATCGCCGCCGCGAGCCAGGGATTGGCCAGCTTGAGCCAGCGTCTCGGCGTGACCCCGTTGGTCTTGTTATTGAAGCGCTCGGGAAAGACCTCGGCGAGGTCTTTGACCGTGGTCGTGCGCAAGAGCTCGGAATGGATCGCGGCCACTCCGTTGGTGCTGTGGGACCCAACGATCGCCAAATTCGCCATGCGAATGTGCTTGGTCTGGCCCTCCTCAACCAGGCTCACCCGAGCAGCGCGGCCGGACTCGCCAGGATAACGCGCGCCCATGTCGTCGAGCAGCCGGCGGTTGATCTCGAAGATGATCTCGAGTTGCCGCGGAACGAGAAGCTGCATCCAATCGATCGGCCAACGCTCCAGCGCCTCGGGAAGCAGAGTGTGATTGGTGTAAGCGAGCGTTGCGCGCGTGATATCCCACGCTTCGTCCCAACCCAGATGCGCTTCGTCGAGCAAAATGCGCATGAGTTCCGGCACGGCGAGGGTCGGATGTGTGTCGTTGAGCTGAATAGCCGCCTTCTCCGGCAAAAGTCGCCAATCGGAGTTCGACTCCCGAAACCTTCGGATGGCGTCCGCCAGCGAACAGGCGACCAAGAAATATTCCTGCATGAGCCGGAGCTCGCGCCCCTGAGGCGTGTGGTCGTCAGGATAGAGAACGCGGGTGAGCGATTCCGCGTTGAGCGCCTCCGCGATTGCGGCGACGAAATCGCCGCCGCTGAATTGCTGAAAATCGAACGAGTTCGTTGCGGTTGCGCTCCACAAACGCAACGTGTTGACCGTCTTGCCGCCATAGCCGACCACCGGCCGATCATAAGGGACGCCGACAAGCGTCGAGGGCCTGTTCGGAATCATGCGCAGCTTGCCTTCGCGCAGTTCAAACGAGCAGCCGAACGTCACCGAAACGCTTTCCGCCGGGCGCACGATCTCCCACGGATCTGGATGAGCAAGCCAATTGTCCGGGCGCTCCTCCTGCCAGCCATTTCGAATTTTCTGCTGAAAGATGCCGTGCTCATACCGCAGCCCATAGCCCATCGCCGGCAGCTGCATCGTGGCCATCGAGTTGAGAAAGCAGGCCGCCAGACGGCCGAGGCCGCCATTGCCCAAGCCCGCGTCGGGCTCCTCGTGGAGGATCTCCCACCACTCGCGGCCGTCGCCTTTGAAACTGGGCCCGACGATGGGATCGAGCAGCAAATTCATCACATTGTTGCCGAGCGACCGGCCGATGAGAAACTCGATCGAGATGTAATAGACCCGCTTCGGGTTCTCATGCGCATAGGTCTTATGGGTGCGCAGCCATCGGTCAGAAAGAATGTCTCTAACAGCGCGCGCGGCGGCCTTGTAGCGCTCCCGGGTGTTGGCGGTGTCGGGCTCGACAATGTTGTCGTATTTCAGGTGCCGTTCGTAGAGCGCATCCGGCGAGCCTGAGAACAGGGCCGCGCTGATGGCGTAGCTTTTGAGGAGTGCGGCGGCGTCCGGCGAAGTGGGTGTCGCCGTAGCTTGCGCCGCTCGGTTGAGTTCTTGGACGTCGTTCATTGGCCAGGCCCTCCGCCGAAGAGGGGGTGATGTTAGCCATCGCTTGTGACGCTCTGGCGACGCTTAGACGTTATCGCCCTCGGTCGAGGCCGCTCCCTTCCCGGCGCTCTCGCCGCTCCAGGTCCAGTTCTTGATCTCGGGCATATCGTCGCCGATCGCGCCGGATATATTCGCGATGATCGATGAGCTTGTCGCGGATTTCCTGCTTGGCGTAGGCCGCTCGCTCGCCAAGCTTCGGCACGCGGTCGATGACGTCGCCGACGAGATGGAATTGGTCAAGATCGTTGATCACGCACATGTCGAAAGGCGTGGTCGTCGTGCCCTCTTCCTTGTAGCCGCGCACATGAATGTTGTCGTGGCCGCTCCGCCGATAGGTGAGGCGGTGTATGAGCCACGGGTAGCCATGAAACGCGAAGATGATTGGTTTGTCGACCGTGAAGAGAGCGTCGAAGTCACGGTCGGAAATGCCGTGCGGATGCTCGCTTGGCGGCTGCAGCGTCATGAGATCGACGACGTTGACGACCCGTATCTTCAGTTCGGGCGCGTGCTGGCGCAGGAGCTTGACCGCGGCGAGCGTCTCAAGCGTCGGCACGTCGCCGCAGCAGGCCATCACGACATCCGGCTCGCCGCCGCGGTCGTTGCTCGCCCATGGCCAGATCCCTAGGCCCGCTTCGCAGTGCCTGACCGCCTGATCCATGGTCAGCCATTGCGGCGACGGCTGTTTGCCCGCGACAATGACATTCACGTAGTTGCGGCTGCGCAAGCAATGGTCGGTAACCGAAAGCAGGCAATTCGCGTCGGGCGGCAGATAGATGCGCACAACCTCGGCCTTTTTGTTCATCACGTGGTCGATGAAGCCGGGGTCCTGGTGCGAAAAGCCGTTGTGGTCCTGCCGCCAAACGTGGCTGGACAACAGATAATTCAGTGAGGCGATCGGCCGGCGCCACTTAATTTCATGGCAGACCTTTAGCCATTTCGCATGCTGGTTGAACATGGAATCAATGATGTGGATGAAGGCCTCGTAGCAGGAGAAGAAGCCGTGCCGGCCGGTCAGCAGATAGCCTTCGAGCCAGCCCTGACATTGGTGCTCGCTCAGCATCTCCATCACACGTCCGTCGGCGGCGAGATGGTCGTCGTACGATAACGTGTCCGCGACCCAGGCGCGGTTCGTGACCTCGAGCACGTCCTGCCAGCGGTTCGAATTGTTCTCGTCAGGGCTGAACAGGCGGAAGTTGCGCGACTCCAGATTGAGTTTCATCACATCGCGCAGGAATTGGCCCATAACCTGTGTCGCTTCCGCAGTCACTGAACCGGGCGACGATACGTCAACCGCGTGGTCGCGGAAGCTTGGAAGCTTCAAGTCGTGCAAGAGCTGGCCGCCATTGGTGTGCGGATTGGCGCTCATTCGTCGCGTCCCTTCCGGCGCAAGCGCGGCGAGTTCGCTTTTAAGCTTGCCCGTCGCGTCGAACAGCTCCTCGGGGCGATAGCTCTTCATCCAGGTCTCGAGGACATGGACGTGCTCAGGATGTCCGCGCATCGCGCTCATCGGCACCTGGTGCGACCGCCAGTAGCCCTCCTCCCGCTTGCCGTCGATCTCCTTGGGACAGGTCCAGCCCTTCGGCGTGCGCATGACGATCATCGGCCAGATCGGGCGCTTGGAAAATCCGTTCTTCCGCGCATCAGCCTGGATGTTCCGGATCTCGCCGACCACCGTTTCGAGCGTGGCCGCCATGAGCCCGTGCATCACCGCCGGGTCATCGCCTTCGACGAAATGAGGCGCGTAGCCGTATCCGCGAAGAAGCGACTCGAGCTCCTCATGGCTGATGCGCGCCAAAACTGTGGGATTGGCGATCTTGTAGCCGTTGAGATGCAGGATCGGCAGCACCGCGCCGTCGCGGACCGGATTGAGGAACTTGTTGGAATGCCAGCTCGTCGCGAGCGGCCCCGTTTCCGCCTCGCCGTCGCCGACGACCGCGGCGACGATGAGATCCGGATTGTCAAAGGCGGCGCCGTATGCGTGCGAAAGCGAGTAGCCGAGCTCGCCGCCCTCGTGGATCGAGCCGGGCGTCTCGGGCGCCACGTGGCTCGGAATCCCGCCCGGGAAAGAGAACTGGGTGAAGAGCCGCTTCATGCCCTCCACGTCCTGCGAGACGCCCGGATAGACTTCGCTGTAAGTCCCTTCGAGATAGGCGTTGGCGACCAACCCCGGACCGCCATGTCCGGGGCCGGTGATGTAGATGACGTCCAGATCGTGTTTCTTGATCAGCCGATTGAGGTGCGCGTAGATGAAGTTAAGGCCCGGCGTCGTGCCCCAATGCCCCAGCAGACGCGGCTTGATGTGCTCCTCTTTGAGAGGCTCGCGCAGCAAGGGATTGTCGAACAGGTAGATCTGGCCGACGGACAGATAATTGGCGGCGCGCCAATAGGCGTCGATAAGCGCAGCCTCGTTTTTCGACAGCGGGCTTTCGGTTTTCGACGCGCTTTCCTTTTTCGACAGAGCGGTCGTGGTCGCCATCGTCATCTCCTATGTCGAATGACCGAGCCTGCTTCGCTGAACCGTTCGAGTGACTTACCGGTCCGGCCTCGAAGTGTAGCAGGATTAGTGAGGCCGGGTATCAATTGCATGACGAGGCCTCCCATTGCGCCCTGCCTAAATCTGGTCCAACCCAGCAGCGCCGCCCAACTCAGCAAGTAGGGAACCCAATGTCCGCCGAGCCAATCCACGCCGATAATTCCGCGCAAGCCGAATATTGGAACGCCAGCGCCGGACAGCGATGGACCGACCATCAGGAACATCAGGATCAGGTTCTGCGCCCCGTTTCCGACCGGCTGATCGCCATAGCGGAGCCAAGACCTGGCGATCGCGTGATCGACGTCGGCTGCGGCTGCGGCGCGACGACGATCGACTTCGCCGCCCGCGTCAGTCCGGGTGGCGCGGTCCTCGGGCTCGACATTTCCGAGCCGATGCTCGCGCGGGCCCGCGAGCGGGCGCAGAGCCTGCCGATCCGGTTCGAACGCGCCGACGCCACCGTCTACGATTTCGAGCCCAACGGCGCCGACCTCGTGGCGTCGCGGTTCGGCGTCATGTTCTTCGCCGATCCGGCGCGCTCGTTCGCCAACCTGCGCAAGGGCCTTAAGCCTCGGGGACGATTGGCGTTTGCTTGCTGGCGCGAGGCCAGGCAGAACCCCTGGCTGATCACGCCGCTGCGCGAGGCGGCCAAGCACGCCCCTCCTCTGCCCGAGTCGGACCCCGAGGCGCCGGGGCCCTTCGCCTTCGCCAGCGAGGCCAGGGTGCGGCAAATCCTCAGCGATGCGGGCTTCGCCGACATCGCGCTCGAGCCGCACGATCTCGAGCTCGACATCGCGACCGGCCGCGGGCTCGATACGGCGGTGAGAGCCGCGATGACCATCGGACCGACGAGCCGGATGCTCGACGGCCAGAGCGAGGCGGTTCGCGCCGCCGCGACGGCGGACATTCGCAAGGCTCTGGCGGCGCATGCGCGCGGAGACGCCGTGCCGCTCGGCGCGGCGATCTGGATGGTTACGGCGGCGAACCCGGCCTGACAGGGGCGCGGATACAACCCGAACGCGAGTTTCGTGCAAGGAAATCCAAGGAAATCCAAGGAAAATTGCTTGCATTTCCTTGGATTCCTTTGGCGGAATCGGGACTTTTCAAAGGGTTACAGCGAATCCAAATAAAAAATTATCTTCGGCCTCAACTCGCGTCCTGGGTTGTAGACGAAACGTCTCAGGCGCAGCCGCCGCTCCATTCTCCCGTGCCAAACCCGCCAGCGGCGGGGCTTAGTTCTCTGGATGGGAAGAGATAACACGTATTTCTGTTTTAGAAAAGCTTTTGCGCTTTTTTTCCCCCGACCGCTTTGACCGACTCACGCACGGGTCAAACCCTTCTTGTGGTATTGCATGGCGCGTGAGGGCGCGACCCGTGTCCGAAGTCCGGAAGATTGCTGCGATCCTTTGACCGGCTTCGACGTAAAGCGGTCATGGCGGATCGCGGCCGCGTACGTCGCAGTTGGGCGGGAAGCTCGCCTACATGAGTTGCCTCCGGAATGACCGGAGTCCGCGCCTTCTGAGGCGTTCCCTGCAGCGCTCACTGATGACCGGCCTCGACCCCAGAACGCGCCTTCCGGTCGCTCCCGGTACGGCCAGGTGGCAAAGAGCGGTTCTTTTCGGAGCAGCTCGCCAAGCGCCTACCCCGACGTCGCGGACGGAATGAGATGAACGTGCCTGGAGCGTCAGGCAACAGGCAAAGGGCTGCCACGCCACACGTCTGGCGTTGTGCGCCAAGGAGATCGCGATCGAGCGCATACTCCTCCTCGCCGAAAAGCACGCGCTCGTGATTCACGACCTGTAGATGCTCTCCACAGCTTTCATCCCTTCGTCGACAACCTCCAGATGGCCGATCAGAGCGTCAAAACCGTTCGCGTTCTTCCAGAAGTTCGGCTTCAGTTTTGTGGCTTTCTCAAAAATCGAGTGTCGCAAATTGTTCATTGTCCGCCGGGCCCTCCAGTTTTCCCTTGAAAATTTTAATTCATTCAAAAACGTCTTATTCTTCCGGGCGACAGTAGGATCATAGTAAAATGCCGGCTTGCAGGTCACGCAGGACGCTGGGGTGCACGTAGTAGGTTGTGCTCTATCCGGTGAGCTCCCCTTTTCTGTCAGTTGACGTATGCTCTGTCGCAAACCTATGTCACCAGTTGCTTGCCGGTCGGCTGGACCCGGCAATCCTGCGCGAACTTGCAAGGAATTATCAACGAGACGCCGAAATCCGGCCACCTCGTTGCGTGGTTGTGAAGCAAACCAATTAGTAGACGCAAGAACTTTAACGGACAATTCTCAAAAGGGAGGTCACCATGGGACGCGTAAAGGGTATATGCTACGGAAATGATGCTTTTCCGGCTCCGTACAATGAGTTCAACGCAAATTCCCTTCAGTGCACTTTCGGCAGCGACAGTACTGCTGACTACGTCGCGCCGCTATTTGGCGATATTTACGAAAACTCGGTAAACTTGTGGTGCGAAAGCGGCATATCGTCGATTGAGCCATGTCGACACGACCTTTACAACATGTCCACCATGGGTGTCGAGCTCATTAGGCTCTATGACTGGGACCCTCGCAATAGTCATCAAAAGTTTTTTGATGCGTGCCAACAACATGGCCTTGGCGTGTTGGTCAGTGTTTCGAATTATAACCTTAGACCCGACCAAGGTCTGCCAAATATGGACAAGCAGATACCGGCGCTTATCCGGTCTTTTTCGAAAGGCGCCGATTATCACCCCGCTGTCCAGGGGATCGTAATTGGGAACGAGTTCAATCGCGAAGATAAAATAAGCGCGGCCAACGTTGCGACTTTCACAAACACATGGGCCTCAATCGAGCAGCAACAATTTGGCGGGCACCGCAAAGTTCTGATTGGTCATCCGGTCGCTTTTGGTCTTACAAACAACGAAAATGATTGCTGGTACGCATGGCAACAACTTCTACCCAAGATCAGTGCGCTAAATTCTCGATTGTTTCTTGCCCCGCAGACGTACAATCCTGCCGCAGATCTGTTCAACAGCTATAGAGGCACTGGCAGGGGTTACGTAGACCTCACCTATGATCAATTCAAGCTTCCGCTCTGGTTCACGGAGATTGGGCTAGACCGCACCAAACCCAACCATGTCGACATCGTAACCGGTCAGCTTCAAGGTTGCATCAACTATAGCAAACAAAATACGTCAAAATTGATCGGATGCTGCATGTTTTCCTATGTCGACAAAGTCTGGGCGCAGGGAACAACCGAGGGCTCGTTCGGAGCCTACACACATGCTCGCCCAGGTTCGACGACGGTGACCTATACGGACAAGGATTTTACGCATTGGGACGGCGTGCCCCTTGGCACGTTGAATAGAGATATCCTTGAGAAGACCGATTTATACGCGGCCGTTACCAAGGCCTACAAGACGTAAGAGCAGCAAAAACGAAACGACTGGGTAAGAGCGCATTCGCTCTCAAGCCCTGCAAACTTCGCGCGGCGCAGCAGCCGCGCCCTTTTTCACGGCGATGATATCAAAAAAGTTGCAAGGAGGATCTCCATCATGAGCACGCCCAATATCGCATTGTACGCAGGCGGGCGCCTCCGACCACAGGATATCATGAAGGAAATGAACTTCATGAGGACAGACGGCTTTTCGACGATCATCCTCAACATGTTCCATATTGGTAATCCTGCCGTCAAAGCAGGTACACAGTTGGGGGACATCATTTTCAATGATGACGACCCGATCGTGATCAGGGACGGAAAATATATTGCCGCTCCCGACTGGCCCGGGCACATCACGGAACTGAAGAGTTCCGGCTCGAAAGTGACAAAGCTTTATGCCTGTTTCGGGGGCGCCTCTCCGTGGGTCCACGATTTCGAAACCATAAGGAAGATCTACAACGACAACCACAATTCCTTTTCCGGGACCCAGCTGGAAAAGAATTGTGAAGTCTTTCGGGCCACCTTCCCCGCGATCGACGGCATCGACATGGACTGCGAGGAGACCTTCGACCTCCCCTCGTTCGTCGACTTCTGCAAGATGCTGATCGGCATGGGTTTTCACATCACCTTCTGTCCTTACAATGAGACGGATTTCTGGACCACGGCGCTGGTCCAAATCGAAAAGGCCGCTCCGCATGTCGTGAAATGGTGGAATTTGCAATGCTATGACGGCGGGGGAGGAAATAATCCGCAGGATTGGGCCGCCGCCATCGCAAAGGCGGCGCCGGGCCATCAGACCGAGGGCTACATCGTAGTGGGCGACTGGGTTCGATTCTACGATCCTGACGCGGGATCATGGAGAGGCGATTGTCCAAGCGCGATGGAGCAGCTGGTCTCGGGATTCCGGAAACAATCCTGCGTCGGCGGCGGCTTCATTTGGAGTCTGGATCTGATTCGCGATAGCGAGAACCGTACCCCTAGCCAAGGCAACGGTTGCGGCGGCTTTGTCCCCATCATGGCGACGGACTACATCAAGGCCATCAAGCAAGGCCTAGGTCTGCAAGCGGCCGCCGCCGACCATTAGCAATAGACCCAAAACTTTGACGAACAATTCTTCAAAAAGAGGATCGCTTCGGCTTCGAACGGGGCACGCCCGGGAGGCGCCTACATGGTTACATTGGCCGACTACTAAGTTTTTAGCGCAGGCGATCTTCGGCGAATAGGTGAGCGTCATCGCAGCTTTATCGCTCGAGGTTCGTCGACGACGCGAACTAAGGATGCCCAGGCGCCGGAGCGATTTTAGCCGTGCATTCCGGATCGGCCAGCGATCAAATTCGACGAGATTCGGTTTGCCTCCGGGGGGCCTTAGCGGCAATCGCTGATTGCGTGGGAAGACCCGCTCCTGTTAAATCGTACCTGTGTACCCGTCGCGCCTACGACCGGTTTCTCGCCCTTCTCGCCCGTCCAAAAGCCGATCTTGAACGCGTGCTTTGGGTCGATTTGATCCGTTCGCCGAGCCGAGATGAATGACTGGTATTTGCGCATTGCGGCTGTCCATCGCGCCGTCTTCGAGCGGCGACCGGCGCAAGCGCGCGATTGAGCTTTGACCCTAATGCTCCAACTGCGAGATCCAGCGATCTGAAAGGACCGCAGGCAGGCTGGTTAGGCGACCTAGGCGTGACCCACGTCCTGCCCGCGCAGGAACGCCCGCATGAGGAAACTTGCCTGTTCAGGCCCGTAGGCGTGGTCCGCGCCGACCGGACACGCCCGCCGGGCGCGGCAGCCGAAGTCCATGCAATCCCCGCCCGTTGCGCTTCGCAGGTGACCGGCGCAGGCCGCGACGTCGTAGCCCGCGCCCGAAAACGCGCCGACGGGACAGGCTTTCAAACACCAGGCCCCCAAGCAGGATTCGCACGGGCTCGGGACCGGCGACGGCTCGGGGACATTAAGCTCTTCAGGGAAGCCGAGCGCGCCGCGATAGGCGTGCCACAGGCCGTAATACGTGTGAATTAATACGCCAATTGGTGAGGAATGCACCGATTCCGCCCGCATTGCCCATCGCTGGAACGGCAAGAACGGCGGCCCGCCGAAGGGGAAGAACGCCTTGGCGCCGAGGTCGCCCGCCAGGCTCTCGATCAGCCGCCGGCTCCAGCGGTCGAGCGGATGCTCCAAATCGTCGCGCGCCTCGGGCGAGGCGGCGAATGCATTCCAGCCGTCGCGCCCGACCATGCCCGCGAGCACGATCGTGCGCGTGCCGACGAGTTCGCCGACCCGCTCGCCCTCCGCGAGCGAGACCGCCCCTCGCGGGACGAGGCCGGTTCCTCGGATGGCCGCGAACACGGTCTCGACCGCAGCGCCTGTCACGCCGATCGTCCCGCGCGTCGGCGAGAAGCGTTTTTGGACTTGAACCGCATGTCAGTCATGTTGGTTTATATACGAACCATCTTGCGCCAAGCCTCAGCATGGCGCAAAAACTCACCGGCGCCGACTGGAGCGAGAGCGGCGCAACGCGGAGTGCTCTCGTTGGACGCAGCCTATAGCGAAGTCGGTGACGGAATGTTCCGCGCCAGCCATCTGACCCGCGGCCCCTGGCATCCCGACCATCAGCACGCCGGGCCGCCTTCGGCGCTGATCTGTCGCGCGATCGAACATGTCGCCGCCAAGGACGGATTGACGCACCTCGCGCGGCTGACCGTCAATCTCTTGCGGCCGGCGCCCATCGACGAGTGCCGGGTCGACGTGGCGGCGGACTATGTCGGCCGGAACGCTGGCCACTATTCGGGGCGCCTGATCGCGCAGGGCAAGGACGTCGCGCGTTTCACGGCGCTTGCGCAGCGCGAGGAGGATTCGCCCGTTCCAGACGGAACTCCGGGCCATCCGCCGCCTCAGGCGCCGAAGCCGCCCGACGCGTGCCCGGTGGTCAAGATTCCCATGGCGGAGCTGGGAACGGGTTACGGCCATCTGGTCGAAAATCGGCTTGCCGCAGGGCGCTTCTTCAACGGACCCTGCGCCGCCTGGTTTCGCATGAACCATCCGCTCATCGAGGGCGAGCCTCCGAGCCCCTATCAGCGCGTGGCGGTCGCTGGAGATTCGGGTAACGGCGTCAGCGCCGCGCTGGACTTCACGAAATATGTGTTCATCAATTGCGATCTCACCATCAACCTCTTCCGCCGACCGGAGGGGGAATGGATTTGCCTCGAGGCGCGCAGCCTGTTCGGCGGCAATGGCTGCGGACTGGCCGAGTCCGCGCTCTATGACGAAAGAGGCCTGATCGGCCGCGCGACCCAGAGCCTGGCGATCAGGCTGCGGTGACTGTCGGGCTTCCCGCGCTCGGTCCGGCGTCAAGCCACCACAAGGCCAAGATGCTCCTCCATGGCGACAAAATCGCGGTCGTCATGCAGCAATGAACAGCGATGTTCGATGCAAAACGTGCCAATGATAACGTCCGCGGTCTTGCGGATCGTGACGCCGAGGTCCCTCAGCTTGCGATAATTTCGCGCGGCTCGCGGAGCCAGATCGGCGTCGAGAAGTGGCACGACATCGAAGCGGCGCAAGCCGCGTTCGATGCGGATCGCATGCGCTTCGTCCCGCGCGCCTTGAAGAACTTCGAGCAGAATGAGGTCGCCAACGAGTATCGGCTCGCGTAGTCGGCCGCAGCTTCGAGTTTCGCGGTCGCCGGCGTCAAGGAGCCACGAAGATGCGCGATCCAGACCGAGCTGTCGACCAGGATCACGACGGGCGCGACAGGCCGGTCCTGGCGCATCTCGTCGAGGTCGCCTTCCCAACCCAAGCCCTTGAGCGACTTCAGCGCCCGGGCTTGCTTGCGAAGCCTGACCATCAGCCGCAGCCCCTCTTCCACCACCGCCCGCTTGGTCGGCAGGCCGGTGAGCTTCAGGGCCTGAGCCATCAGCTTGTCGTCGATTTCGATGTTGGTGCGCATGTCCGTGGCCCTGGGCCATGTGTATGATGCGACAGATTATACACACTTGATGGAATGCTTGCAAAAGGCTTCGTCATCGCGACCCCTGGATCAAGTCCGGGGGGAAGCGATCCAGGGGATGAAGGGCGCCTGCGGCCGTGATCGCCGCCATAGCCCGTCCGGAAGGACGGGCGTCTCCCGACGCCCTGTGGCTCCTCGCGATGACAGGTTCAATGGAATTGCAAAGCGTTCCGGCCCGCGCGTCACGCCAAGGCTTAACGTGTCATTCCCGCCGCGGGCATGACAAGGCGCCAGTTGCAACGCGCGCAGACCCTACTTCGCCCTGAGCGCCTCGACGCCCGGCAGCGGCTTGCCTTCCATCCATTCCAGGAACGCGCCGCCCGCGGTCGAGACGTAGGTAAAGTCGTCGGCGACCTTGGCCTCGTTGAGCGCGGCGACGGTGTCGCCGCCGCCGGCGACCGAGGTCAACTTGCCCTCTTTGGTCAGGCGCGCCGCCGTCTTCGCGATCGCCATCGTGGCGGCGTCGAAGGGCGGCGTCTCGAAGGCGCCGAACGGGCCGTTCCAGACGAGCGTCTTGATTTCTCCCAGCACCTTCTCGACCGCGGCGACCGACCTCGGCCCGATGTCGAGGATCATCTCGTCGTCGGAGACATGATCGACGCCGGCGACACGCGCCGGCGCGTGCGCCTTGAATTCCTTGGCGACGGTCGCGTCGACCGGCAGCAGAATGCGGCATTTGGCCTTCTCGGCCGCCGTCACGATCGAGCGCGCGGTGTCGGCGAGATCCTTCTCGCACAGCGACTTGCCGATTTCCTTTGCCCTCCGCGAACAGGAAGGTGTTGGCCATGCCGCCGCCGATGATGAGCACGTCGACCTTGTTGACGAGATTGCCGAGGAGCTCGAGCTTGGTCGACACCTTGGCGCCGCCGACGATCGCGGCGACGGGGCGCTTGGGACTGCCAAGCGCGGCCTCCAGCGCCTCGAGCTCCTTCTGCATCGCCCGTCCCGCATGCGCGGGCAGCTTGTGGGCCAGCCCATGCGTCGTCGCATGCGCGCGGTGGGCGGCGGAGAAGGCGTCATTGACGTAGACGTCGCCGAGCTTGGCGAGCGCGTCGACATGGGCCGGATCGTTCTTCTCCTCGCCCTTGTGAAAGCGGGTGTTTTCGAGCAGGAGCACGTCGCCATTGTTCATTTTGGCGATCGCGTCTTCCGCTGTCTTGCCGACGCAATCCGTGCAGAAAGCGACGGGACGCTTGATGATGTCGGCGACCGCCGCGGCGACGGGCTTCAGCGAATTGGCTTCGTCCGGCCCCCCCTTGGGTCGGCCGAAATGCGCGAGCAGAATGACCTTGCCGCCCTTGTCAGCGATCTCCGTGATGGTCGATGCAACGCGCTCGATGCGCGTCGCATCGGTCACGCGGCCGTTCTCCGTCGGGACATTGAGATCGACGCGCAACAACACGCGCTTGCCGACCAGGTCGGCGTCGTCGAGGGTCCGGAAGGGTGTGGTCATATCCGCCTCCGTCAGAAGGTGAACGCGTTGGCTAGTCTCGGGACCCCACCGCCGAGCGGCGCACCGCGTCAGATCAGCTTCGCCATCGCGACCGCCGTGTCCGCCATGCGGTTCGAGAAGCCCCATTCGTTGTCGTACCAGGACAGCACGCGGACGAATTTGCCATCGATCACCTTGGTCTGATCGAGGTGGAAGATCGAGGAGCGGTCGTCGTGATTGAAATCGCTCGAGACGTTGGGCTCATCGGTATAGCCGAGAATGCCCTTGAGCGGCCCGTTGCCGTCCGCAGTCGTCTTGATCGCGCTGTTGATCTCGTCCGGACTCGTCTTGCGCTTCGCGACAAACTTGAAGTCGACGACTGAGACGTTTGGCGTCGGCACGCGGATCGAGGAACCGTCCAGCTTGCCCTTGAGATCGGGAAGGACGAGACCGACCGCTTTCGCAGCCCCGGTCGTGGTCGGAATCATCGACAGCGCCGCGCCGCGAGCCCGATAGAGATCCTTGTGCAGCGTGTCGAGCGTCGGCTGGTCGCCGGTGTAGGAATGGATCGTCGTCATGAACCCGTGCTCGATGCCGATCGCGTCATTGAGCACCTTGGCGACCGGCGCCAGGCAATTGGTGGTGCAGGACGCGTTGGAGACGACGAGATGATCCTTGGTCAGCTTGTCGTCGTTGACGCCATAGACGACGGTCAGGTCCGCGCCTTCCGCCGGCGCCGAGATGAGGACGCGCTTCGCGCCCGCCTTGAGATGCGCCGCCGCCTTCTCCCGCGCGGTGAAGATGCCGGTGCATTCGAGCGCGACGTCGACGCCGAGCGCCTTGTGCGGAAGCTCGGCCGGATCCTTGATGGCCGTGACCTTGATCTTGTGGCCATCGACGACCATCATGTCGCCCTCGACCTTGACCGCGTGCGGAAAGCGACCGTGGATGCTGTCGTAGCGCAAGAGGTGGGCGTTGGTCTCCACGGGACCCAGATCGTTGATGGCGACGACCTCGATGTCCTTGCGGCCCAATTCCAGAATTCCGCGCAGCACCAGCCGCCCAATGCGGCCGAAGCCATTGATCGCTACCCTGGCAACCATTGCAATGTCTCCTCTCGCGCCGCGCATAGCCGCATGGCCGGCGGCGCCTTGACAATTCAAATCCGTTTAAGCCGCGCTTATTGTCCGATCCCAGGCCCGAAGTCTACAGGCTCGTCGGAGCGACGCGATACTTTGTTTCGCTCGAGGGCGGCGCGTCGCCGCTTGTTCCGACCGGAAGAGAGCCCCAAGCTAAACCGTTCCCCAAACCTGGACGATGCGCGGGAGAGCGGCCAGCGTCGAGGGATCGTCGGCGAAGGCGCCCAATTTCTGGGCGAGCGTGTCGATCTCCGCCTCGGTCGCCAGCCCATAGCGCAAGAGCGACCCGCCAATCAGTTGCATGGTCACGGCGGTCATCCGCTTATGCGGTCCGGAAGCGTAAAGCGGCTGAAAGACCCGCCATTGCGCGCCGTGCAGGCCGGCGGCGAGCGCGAGAGCCGGCAATCGGCGGCCAAGATTGGCGTCCGCTCCGCCGCGGCGCACCGCTTCGGTATAAAGCGCCTGGAATCGATCCTGGGCGGAATTCGGCGGATAGCAGAACGAGCCGGACATATCGATATCTTCAATCGCCATCCGTCCGCCCGGCGCGAGGAGCCGCTTGAGGCGTGCGAAGACGCGGTCCGGCTCGCTCACATGCGACAGCAAATAGCGCGCGTGGATGAACGAAAACGGACCGCCGTCAAAGCTTGCCGTGTCCGCCGTCACAAACTCGATGTTGTCCGCGCCTGCCTCTTTGGCGTCCGCGCGCGCGAACTCGAGCACGTGGGGATCGAAGTCGATGGCGGTGACATGCCCCGCCGGTCCGACGATGCGGGCCATGTCGAGCGCGACATGGCCGCCCCCGCATCCCGCATCCAGACAGCGATCGCCGCTCTTCAGCCCGGCGCCGTCGAGAAGCTCGAGCGTGGTCGCGCGCATGGCGTCCGAGAGCAGGTCAAGCCGCTGCTTGCCCTCTTTGCCGCCCGCAATGGCGTAGGCGCCAACGATCGTCTGGCCACGAGCTGACATCTCGGCAACCTCATGGGGAGACGCGAAAGCGCCTGCCGTTCGATCGACGAGAGGACCTTCAGGCCTTGAGCCGAGCCAGCGCCGCCTCGACCACCGCCTCGACCGTGATGCCGAAATGCTGGTAGACGGCCTTATAAGGTCCGCTTTCGCCGAAGCTCTTCATGCCGATGAAGGGGCCGTCGCCGATGATGGCGTCCCATCCGAACCTGACCGCGGCCTCGACGCCGACCTTCACCTTTGCGTTGCCAATGACCGAGCGGCGATAGTCCTCCGGCTGCTCGAAGAAGGCCGGAAAACATGGCATCGACACCACCCGGGCGGCAACTCCCTTCGCCTTCAGTTGCGCCTGCGCGGCGACGGCGAGCGACACTTCGGAGCCGGAGGCGAAGATCGACACCTCGGCTTGTCCCGACGCCGGAGAAATTTCGTAGCCGCCGCGCGCGCACAAGTTTTCGGCCACATGCGTGAGCCGTAGCGCCGGCAGGCCCTGCCGCGTCAGCGCCAGGATCGAGGGCGAGTGCTCGCGCTCGAGCGCCGCCTGCCAGCATTCGACGGTCTCGACGCTGTCGGCCGGGCGCCAGATATAGAAATTCGGCATCGCCCGCATCGCCGCCAGATGTTCGACAGGTTGATGGGTCGGACCATCCTCCCCAAGGCCAATGAAATCGTGGGTGAACACGTTCACGACCCTGATCCCCATCAGGGCCGAAAGCCTCAGCGAGGGGCGGCAATAGTCGGTGAAGCAGAAGAACGAGGCCCCGGAGGGGATAAAGCCGCCATGAATGGCGATGCCGTTGCACGCCGCGATCATCCCGTGCTCGCGGATGCCCCAGTGGATGTAGCGTCCAGAGAAGTTGTCGGCCTGGATTTCCTTCTCGTCGGCGAACTTGGTGTTATTGGACGGGGTCAAGTCGGCTGAGCTGGTGATGAGTTCAGGCAGGGCGGCCCCGATGACGTCGAGCGCGGCTTGCCCCGACTTGCGGGTCGCGAGCTCCGGTTTTTCATCGACGAGCTTCTGCTTGTAAGCGTCGATGACCTTATCAAGGTCTGGCGGCAGATCGCCGCGCAGCCGCCGCTCGAATTCGGCGCGGGCCTTGGGATCGAGCGCCTCGACCGCCTGGTTCCACGCTTCGCGCTTTTCTGCGCCGCGCGATCCCACCGCGCGCCAAGCGGCGAGAATGTCGTCGGGGATGACGAACGGCTCGTAGGGCCAGTTCAGGGTCTTGCGCGCGCCGGCGATCTCGCTCGGCCCCTGCGCGTCGCTGTGCGCCTTCTGGGTTCCCGCATGGGTTGGCAGGCCGAAGCCGATCGTCGTCTTGCAGGCGATCATCGTCGGCTTGTCGGAGTTCTGCGCCGCGTGAATGGCGTCGAGGATCGCCTTGGGGTCGTGCCCGTCGATGTGAGCCGAATTCCAGCCCGCGGACTGGAAGCGGCCAACCTGATCCACGTTGTCGGCAAGCGTACGCTTGCCATCGATCGTGATCCCGTTGTCGTCCCAGAAGACGATGAGCTTCGACAGCTGGAGATGGCCGGCGATGCCGATCGATTCCTGGCTCACGCCTTCCATCAGGTCGCCGTCGGAGGCGAGGACGTAGGTGTGGTGGTCGACGATTCCAGGAAAGCGCGCCGCCAGCATGCGCTCCGCGACCGCCAGGCCGACCGCGGTCGCAATCCCCTGCCCCAACGGGCCAGTCGTCGTCTCGACGCCCGGCGCGCACCAATATTCCGGGTGCCCCGGCGTCCTCGAGCCGACCTGCCGGAATTGCTTGAGGTCATCGACGCCCAGCCCCTTGGCGCCGCCGACGCCGGTCAGATAGAGCAGGCCGTAGAGCAGCATGCAGCCATGGCCGGCCGACAGGACGAACCGGTCGCGATCGGGCCAATGGGGATCGGACGCATCGAATTTGAGCACATCGCGCCAGAGAACGGTCGCGACATCCGCCGCGCCCATCGGCAGGCCGGCGTGACCACTCTTGGCCTTCTCGACCGCGTCGAGGGCGAGAAAGCGGATCGCATTGGCCATCGAATCATGAGACACGCTCGTCGCACCAGCGGACACGGTCGTTGTCGCCATTGGGGATCTCCTCGAGAATTGGGCGCCGGCAATTTCGGAATTCCGATCTTGGGCGGTGATTGGACCCCAAGCGGAACGGGCGCGTCAATTAGGGGCGCTCGCAGGAACCTGTCAATTGCGCTCGAGGCCGCGTTGACGTTCCGTTCAAGCATCGCGTAAACAAAACCCCGCAATGGATGGAATCATCACCTCCATGGATTCGCTTGAGACCTCGCTCAAACGTCTCGCCTCCGCGGTCGAAGCGCTCGAATGGGCGACCGACCTGCGCATGCGCCATGACGAAGCGCGCGCCAGCACGCAAGAGGAATTCGCGCTGATGCAAGACGATCGCTCGCGGCTTGCGGTCGAACTCGACGCCGCCGTCGACCGGTCGCGCGCGCTCGAATCCGCCAACGCCGAAGCCGCCAAGCGGCTCGCCCGCGCGGCTCAGGCCGTCGAGCGCGTTCTCGGCCGGTCGGCGCCGAGTTCTGAAGATTAAGGCCGATCCGCCTCTTGGAGAAGGCGCGCGCGATGTCCCAGGTTTCGGTCACCATCGACGGGCGCAAGTATCGTCTTGCCTGCAACGAGGGCGAAGAAGCGCGGCTCGAATCGCTGGCCGGCACGATCGATGAGAAGATCGGCGAAATGCGCAAGACATTCGGCGAGATCGGCGACCAGCGTCTCGTCATCATGGCTGCCTTGACCCTCGCCGACAGCCTGACCGAAGCGAAGGACGAGGCGGCGGCCGAGCGCAAGCGTTCCGACGACGCCGAGCTGCGCGCCAACGCCCTCGCCTCGAAACTCGACGACCTCGGCTCGAGGCTCGAGTTGCTGGCTGCACGCCTGGCGGGCGCGGACGACTGATCGCGCGAGGAAGTCCCGGAGGCGCGCGGCCTGGTAGCCGCGATCGTTGATCGCGGCGGACGCGGTCAGCGACCGCGTCTACAAGCCGCACTCCGCGAAGCGATGGCGCGCGGCCGGTGCAAGCCTGCGCTGCGGTCCGGATGCAATCGTCATCGCGAGAAGGCCGACGGCCGACGCGGCGACCCAGGAGTTGCGGGCCGCCCGACGTTCCCCTGGCGCCACGCCCTGGCTGAGCTCGGTCTCGCGATCTCGCCGCTTGCGCCCCGCACGCAACGTGGGTATATACCCGCGAATGGACACCACCTTGCTACTGCGCCGCGGTTCGGACCGCCGCGCGAAAGACGACCGCGCTTTACAACTCGCTCCTCGAGCCGGCGGGCGTCACGCTGGCGCAATTCAGTCTGTTGCGAAAAATCAAGCGCGCCGGAACGGTTTCCCTGACCGGGCTTGGACGGCTCGCCGAATTGGACCGATCGACGATCGGACGAAACGTGAAGGCGCTGGAAAAACTTGCGTTCGTGTCCATGGCCTCGGCGGAGGACCACCGCGAGGCTGCGGTGCGGCTCACGCCTGCGGGAGAGCGCGCGTTGCGGGTCGGGGCCCCTTATGGGACGAAGCCCAGCGGCGGGTCGAAGCGGCCCTGGGTGCGACCGGGGCGGCGCAGCTGCAGGCGCTCGCGCATAATCTTTGATTTTTTGGCCAGTTTGCGGGTCGATACCCGTTACGGGGGTTAAGATGACGATATCGGCGCCGGCTGCGCAGGAAACCGCCCGGCCGCAAAGGCGGTCCGCGGCGTTCTCGCTTTCCAATCCGCTCGCCGCGGCGATGGCCGAACGGAATCTCTATTACGGATGGGTCGTCGCGGGAGCGACCTTCCTCGTCATGCTGGCGACGGCGGGCGCAATGGGGGCGCCGGGCGTCATCATCCAGCCGCTCGAGAGGGAGTTTGGATGGAGCACGGAGGAGATTTCGGTCGCGCTCGCGGTGCGGCTCGCTTTGTTCGGGTTGATCGCGCCCTTCGCCGCCGCCTTCATCAACCGCTTCGGCGTGCGGCCGGTGGTCGTGACGGCGGTGGGCATGATCGTCGCCGGCATCCTCGCCTCGATGGCCATGACGCAGGTCTGGGAGCTCATCGCGCTCTGGGGAATCATCGTCGGCATCGGCACCGGCATGGTCGCGTTGGTGCTCGGCGCGACCATCGCCACGCGCTGGTTCGTTCATCGACGCGGCCTCGTGGTCGGCATGCTGACGGCGAGCAGCGCGACCGGGCAGCTCATCTTTCTGCCGCTCATCGCCAAGCTGACGCAGGACCACGGCTGGCGCAGCGCGCTCGTGTTTGTCGTCGCCATGCTGCTCGTCGCTTTATTCGTCGCCCTGATGGTGCTGCGTGACCGCCCGGCGGACGTCGGGCTTGCGCCATTCGGCGAGCGCGCCATCCAGCCGGCGCCGAAGCAGGATCTGGGGCTTGTCGCGATGATGGCGTCGCCGCTGCGCGCGCTCTATGCGGCCCGCACAAGCCGCACCTTCTGGGTGCTGTTTTCGACCTTCTTCGTCTGCGGGCTCTCGACCAACGGCCTCATCCAGACGCACTGGGTCTCGCTTTGCGGCGACTATGGGATTCAGCCCGTCGCGGCGGCCGGCGCGCTCGCGGTGATCGGCGCCTTCGATTTCGTCGGTACGATCCTGTCGGGCTGGCTGTCGGACCGCTACGACAATCGCTGGCTCCTGTTCATGTATTACGGACTGCGCGGCCTCTCCCTGATCGCGCTGCCCTTCACCAATTTCACCGTCGTCGGGCTGTCCGCCTTCGCGGTCTTCTACGGTCTCGACTGGGTCGCGACCGTGCCGCCGACCGTCCGGCTGACGGCGGAGCGGTTCGGCGCGGAAAGGGCGAACCTGACCTTCGGCTGGATTTTCACCGCCCACCAGCTCGGCGCGGCGACGGCGGCCTTCGGCGCCGGCTTCTCGCGCAGCGATTTCGCCACCTACCTGCCGGCGCTCTATGTCGCCGGCGTCGCCTGCCTGATCGCGGCCACGCTTGCGCTGACGATCGGGCCGCGGCGCAAGGAAGTGCTCGTGCTGCGGCGTAGAGGAAAGAGGGCGAGAGCTAAAGCGCCCTGCCCTCTCGCCGCATCAGCCTCAGACCGCGCCCAGCGTGGCCTTGAGCGAGGCCATCACGATGTTGGGGTCCATGCCGACCCCATGCACGGGCCGGCCTTCGGAATCCTGGATCTCGACATAGCTCGCCGCCGTCGCATTGGCGCCGCGGCCGACCGCGTGCTCGTGATAATCGATGAACGAGAACTCGACCTTGAACGCGTTCTTCAGCGCGTCGACGAAAGCGTCGATCGGGCCGTTGCCCTCGCCCTCGATCGTCATGGTCGAGCCGTCGGCCTTGCGCAGCGTCGCCGCGAGCTCGCGATTGTCCGGGCTGGTCGGAACCGTCTGCTGCTTGACGAGCGTCAACGGCGGATCGTCGAGCAGATAGGCTTGGCGGAACAACGCCCAAAGCTCAGGCGAGGTCAGCTCCTTGCCGTCGGCGTCCATCCGCTCCTGGGCGATCCTGGAAAATTCGACCTGCAGCGAACGCGGCAGGTCGAGGCCGTGGTCGGCGCGCAGGATATAGGCCATGCCGCCCTTGCCCGACTGGCTGTTGATGCGGATGACCGCCTCGTAGTCGCGGCCGACGTCCTTCGGGATCGATCGGCAGATAAGGGACCAGGAACACAGGATCGTTGCGCTTCTCCTGCGCGTCGAACCCCTTCTTGATCGCGTCCTGATGGGAACCGGAAAATGCGGTGTAGACCAGTTCGCCCGCGTAAGGGTGGCGCTGATGGACCGGCAATTGCGTGCAATGCTCGGCGACGTCGCGGATGCCGTTGACGTCGCTGATGTCGAGGTCGGGATCCACGCCTTGCGTGAACAGGTTCAAGGCCATGGTGACGATGTCGACGTTGCCGGTGCGCTCGCCATTGCCGAACAATGTGCCCTCCACGCGCTCGGCGCCGGCCATCAAGGCCAGCTCCGCCGCCGCGACCGCGGTGCCGCGGTCATTGTGCGGATGGACGGACAGGATCACGCTCGAGCGGTCGGAGATACGCCGCCCGAACCACTCGAACTGGTCGGCGTAGGTGTTGGGCGTCGCCATCTCGACCGTGGCCGGGAGGTTGAGAATGAGCCGCTTCGAGGCCGTCGGCTTGATGACGTCCTTGACCGCTTCGCAAATCTCGAGGGCGAACTCGAGCTCGGTGCCGGTGAAACTCTCCGGCGAATATTCGAACTGAAAATCCGTGCCCGAGGCGGCGGCCGCCAAGGCCTTGACCTGCTTCGCGGCGTTGACCGCAATCTCGGTGACGCCCTTGCGGTCGGTCCTGAACACGACCTCGCGTTGCAAGGTCGAAGTCGAATTGTAGAAGTGGACGATGACCTTCTTGGCGCCTTTCACCGCCTCGAACGTGCGTTCGATCAGTTCCGGGCGGCACTGGGTCAAGACCTGGATGGCGACGCCGTCGGGAATGGCGCCCAACTCGATGATCGAGCGAACGAAGTCGAAATCGGTCTGCGAGGCGGAGGGAAAGGCGACCTCGATCTCCTTGAACCCCATGTCGACCAGGAGCTTGAACATGCGGTTCTTGCGCTCGACGCCCATCGGCTCGATCAGCGCCTGATTGCCGTCGCGAAGGTCGACCGAGCACCAGATCGGGGCCTTGTCGATGATCCGGGAGGGCCATTGCCGGTCAGGCAGGATAATGGGCGCGTAGGCGCGGTATTTTTGAATAGGCATCTGTGTCATGACGAACCCTGAGGAGACTTTACGGCGGCGCTTGAGCTGAAATCAGCTGGCCGACCTTGCCTCTTCGAAACGAAAAGGCGGATGCGAAACGATGTCCCGACGCGTCTAGCGCGCCGGGCGTCTAAGGTGCAGGGTCGTCGATCCCGTTCGCATGGGCGCACCTTCAAGCAGAGATGGACGAAAAAATCAACCCGCCGCGTTCTTCGGAATGGACAAGCGCGTTCGCCGGATCCACAAACGGCTCGCAATCGGGGAGATAAGATGCGATCGTTGGTCTGCAATCGGCCCGGTGCTATCGGCATCGAGGAACGGCCGCGACCAGTGCCTGGAGAGGGCGAGGTTTTGGTTCGGATCCGTCGCGCCGGCGTCTGCGGGACCGATCTTCATATTTTCCAGGGCTCGCATCCGTTCCTGGAATACCCGCGGGTCATCGGGCACGAGTTGTCCGGCGAAGTCGCTGACAGGGGTCCTGGATGCAGCACCCCGATCGGTCAGCAGGTTTACATCATGCCCTATCTGGCCTGTGGCGCGTGTGTCGCGTGCCGCCGCGGCAAGACGAATTGCTGCCAGCGCATCGCCGTATTGGGGGTACACATCGACGGCGGCATGGCCGACTACGTCTGCGTCCCGGAAGCCAACATCGCGCCGGCCGATGGCGTGACGCTCGATCAGGCGGCCATGGTCGAATTCCTGGCGATCGGGGCCCACGCCGTCCGACGCGCCAATCCGCTCCAGGGGGATCGTATTCTGGTCGTCGGGGCGGGACCGATCGGCATCGGCTGCATGCTGTTCGCTGGCTTGCAAGGCGGGTCGGTCACAGCGCTCGACCTCCGCGAGGACCGTCTCGACTTCTGCCGCAAACGGCTTGGCGTCCATCACGCCGTCGCCGCGGGGCCGAATGCCAGCGAGGCGCTGTCCGAACTTACCGCGGGAGACTTCTTCGATATCGTCATCGACGCAACCGGAAACGCCAAATCCATGATGGCCGGGCTCAATTATGTCGCTCATGGAGGAACCTACGTCCTGGTCAGCGTCGTGCGCGACACGATCTGCTTCCCTGATCCCGAGTTCCATAAACGCGAGACGACGCTCATGGGCAGCCGCAACGCGACGCCAGAGGACTTCTCCAGGGTCTTCGACGCGATGCGCGAGGGTCGCGTGCCGACGGACTCGCTCATCACGCACCGCGTCGCGCTCGAGGAGGCGCCCGGAGGCTTTCCCCTCTGGACCAAACCCGAAGCCGGCGTCATCAAGGCGCTGATCGAGATTTAGTTCGTGACCGAATTCCCGATCCTCCAGTTCGGCGCCAGCCGCTTCCTGCAGGCGCATGTCGACCTGTTCGTCAGCGAGGCGCTGCCTCGCGGCGAAGCGATGGGGCGCATCGCCGTCGCGGGGACCACGGGGAGCCCGGCAAGCCGCCGCCGCGTCGCCGCCTTTGCGGCGGGCCAGCCTTATCCGGTTCTCGTCAAAGGCCTCAGCGACGGGGCGGTGGTCGATGAGACCGTGGAGGTCAGAAGCGTCGGCGCCGGCTTGGACGCTGTGACGCAATGGGACGAGCTCGAGCGCCTGTTCATCGCCGCGCGCTGCGCCGTGTCGAACACCGCCGATCGCGGCTACGAGACCGACCCCGACGACCGGCCGGACGCCGGGCCGCCGCGGTCGTTTCCGGCCAAGCTCGCCAAGCTCCTGCTCACGCGCTTTTCGGCCGGCGCCAAGCCGATCACGCTATTTCCTTGCGAGCTGACGCCGGCCAACGGCCAGGTCCTGCGCGGCGTGGTGCTCGAAATGCTCGATCGCTGGCAAGCGCCGGAGACAGCGCGCCGCTGGGTCGGCGAGGAATGCATCTGGGTCAATTCGCTGGTCGACCGGATCGTCTCCGAGCCGCTCGAACCCTTGGGCGCGGTCGCCGAACCCTACGCGCTCTGGGCGATCGAGGACCAGCCCGGCCTTGAGCTGCCCTGCCGACATCCGGCGATCGTGGTCGCCGCCGACCTCAAGCCCTATGAGCGCCTGAAACTGTTCATCCTCAATCTCGGCCACACCTATCTCGCCGAGCTTTGGGTCAAGGAACAAGGCGCGCCGGGCTTGACGGTCCGCGAGGCGGTGGCGGACCAGAAGATGCGCGCCAAGCTGGACGCACTCTACGCCGAAGAAGTGCTGCCGGTGTTCGCGGCGATCGGCATGGGCGACGAGGCGCAGGCCTACCTGAAAACCGTGATCGAGCGGTTCTCCAATCCGTTCCTCGATCACCGCCTCTCCGAAATCTTCACCAACCACGGGGCGAAGAAGCAGCGCCGCTTCGGCGGCCTGATCGAATTGGCCAAGGCGAGCGGGGCGCGCATCGACCAGCCCCGCCTCAAGGCCGCGCTCGCCGACAGTCCCTAGCATGGCGCACGATCCCCTCGTCTCGGGCGACCTCATGGCCGAGCGCCGTTTCGCCTACGCCAAAGCCGCCGCTGAAGACGGCGACTGGAGTGCGGCGGCGGAGCTGTTCGAGCAGGCGCTCGAGCGGGCGCCGAACTGGGCGGCCGCCTGGTTCGCGCTTGGCGAGACGCGGGAGAAGCTCGGCGACTTTGACGCGGCGGCTGAAGCCTTTCGCGAGACCCTCGTCGCCGATCCCGCCGATGCGCAAGGCGCGCGGGCGCGGCTCGCGCTCATCGGGCGAGGCGAGGCGCCGGGCGCGCTGCCGCAGGCCTATGTCGCGCGGCTGTTCGACGATTACGCGCCGCGCTTCGACAAGCATCTCATCAAAAATCTCGGCTATCGCGCCCCTGCCCTCATTGTCGAGGCTCTGAGCGCGGTCGCATCGGACCGCCGCTTCGCCTCGGCCCTCGACCTCGGCTGCGGTACGGGCCTCATGGGCGAGGCGCTGCAGGGCCGCGTCGGCGATCTGGCCGGGATCGACCTGTCGGCGGCCATGATCGCGAAAGCGCGCGAGCGGGGAATCTATGATCGGCTCGTGGTCGGCGACGCTGCGGCGACGCTCGGTCGCGAGCCGCCTGGGATCGCCGATCTCATCGTCGCCGCGGACGCGCTCGTTTACATCGGCGACCTCGCGCCTCTCTTCGCCGCTGTCGTGAGGGCGCTGGCTTCGAACGGCCTGTTCGCGTTCTCGGTCGAGACTTGCGAAGGCGACGGATTCAAGCTCGAGCCGACGATGCGGTTTGCGCACAGCCGGTCCTATGTCGAGACGACCGCGCGGGAGGCTGGGTTGCGGCTGCTCCACGTTCAGTCCGCGTCGACGCGGCGGGAAGCGGGCGTCGACGCTCCCGGCCTCATCTGCGTGTTTGGGAGGGCGGACGCTGATTGTAGCCGCGATCGCTGACCGCGGCCGACGCGATCCGCGATCGCGTCTACAAGAGCGCGGGCCGTTTTGCTCATGAACTCGCGATGGCGCGGAACCCTCGCTCCCGCGCAATCGGTCGCCGCTGCGGCGACCGGTAAGCCATTTGGCAATGGCCGGCGCAATAGGATTGGCCTTCGACCGGCGTGAGCCCGCAATAGGCGAAATCTCCGCTTCTCGGATCGCCCAGCGGCCACCGGCAGGCGGATTCACGAATGTCCTCCAACCGCAGCCGTCGCATCTCGCCGATCTCGGCGACGCCGAAGCTCCTTCCCGCCGCCCCGTCGTTCGCCGGCGAGACCTGGAGATTGCGAGCCGCGGCAACGCCGGAGCCTCGTGCGTCGGCGCTGGGTCGAGGGTATTGCGCTGGCGCCCATTGGGGACGAACCGTGTGGCGCGGGCCCTTCCCGCGCGCGGAGGCGCCCCCGCCGCCGTTGAGCTTGATCCCGATCCGGCTCGCCTTGCCGATGACGGCGTTTCGGGATCCGACGCCGAGCGCCGCGGAGATGTGGCTTGCGCTCTTTCCCTCGAGAGCGAGCTTCTTGAGGTCCTCGACGGCCTCGGCGGTCCATAGCATAGGCGTGCTCCAATGGCTGTCGCCGCGGCGTCACGCCGCGCGGAATGGTTTGAGAGACGGATATTCTTGTCCCTTGCGGAAGCCGAGACGTTGCAGCCCCCGCGGCCCGCCGATTTTGGAAGAATTTCCAATTTCTTCAGCATCTTAAAAAAACGAATCAGGCTGCAATCGCCCATTTGGAATAGTCCTCGCTGGAACCATAAATACGGTATAGTGACCCCATCGTGCGGAATACGGGACGCGGCGTTCCGAACCGCCTGGAGATCGCAATGCTCGAGCGGACGAGGTCGTCGGGAACGCCGCCGTACACGTCGTACCGAACGTTCAAGACCTTCATCGAGGACCTGCACGAGCACGGCGTTCCGTCGCGCATCGACCGCAGCGTGCTGACGCGCTTTTCAGGAGTCGTGGGCACTCAGCTCATGCATGCGCTTCGCTTCCTCGGTCTCATCGAGGACGACGGACGCCCGACCGAGCGAGCCAAGGCGCTGGTGAAAGCGCACGGGACAGCCAATTGGTCCGAGAGGCTTTTGGAGCTTCTCAGACACGAATATGCGCCGATGTTCGCGATCGACCTCGAGACCGCGACCCCATCCCATTTCAACGAGGCCTTCAGAAAGGCGTTTCCAGCCGCGGACGCCGTCGTCCAGAAGTGCGTGACGTTCTTTCTTTACGCCGCGAATGACGCCGGCGTGAGAATAAGCGGCCGCGTCCTCAAGGGCCGGAAGCCGCGATCCCTGACGCCGCGCAGAAAACTTGCGAAGCCAGCGTCTGCACATCCCCCGATAAGGGAGTTCGAGGCAGCGCCTGCGCCGCCTCAGGCTCCCCTGCTCCCACTCGAGGGCAGGAAGCCGTCAGAAATCCTCCTGGCGCACCTCGACCTGAATGAGATG
Source organism: uncultured Alphaproteobacteria bacterium (assembly GCA_963707355.1). Taxonomy (GTDB): domain Bacteria; phylum Pseudomonadota; class Alphaproteobacteria; order Rhizobiales; family Beijerinckiaceae; genus Roseiarcus. The sequence goes on from CAVPPX010000014.1 coordinate 90,937, forward strand.
GACGACGAACAGCAAGCCGCGGTGTGGACGCTGTTGAAGTACTTCAAGGCGAGGGGGCTGTGAGACCCTCCTTCGTCGCCAGCCAACCGCCCTGAGGCGCCGCCAGGTGTTTGCGTCAGCCCGATTGCCGTAT
>CAVPPX010000015.1:0-77172 GCA_963707355.1 uncultured Alphaproteobacteria bacterium
GCTCGGCGCGCTTGCGGTCGTTGGGGTCGAGGCGACCCTTGCGCAGGCGGATCGACTTCGGCGTCACTTCGACGAGCTCATCGTCCTGGATATAGGCCAGCGCCTTCTCGAGCGTCATCTGCATCGGCGGCGTGAGACGCACCGCCTCGTCCTTGGAATGGGTGCGGATGTTGGTGAGCTTCTTGCCCTTGAGCACGTTGACTTCGAGGTCATTGTCGCGGCTGTGCTGGCCGACGATCATGCCCTGATAGACCTTCCAGCCCGGCTCGATCATCATCGGGCCGCGATCCTCGAGGTTCCACATCGCATAGGCGACCGCTTCGCCCGACTCGTTCGAGATCAGCACTCCGTTGCGGCGCCCGGCGATCTCGCCCTTCCATTGGCCCCAGTTGTGGAACAGGCGGTTCATGATCGCGGTGCCGCGCGTGTCGGTCAGCAATTCGCCGAGATAGCCGATGAGGCCGCGCGTCGGCGCCAGGAACACGAGGCGCAGACGGCCGCCGCCGGACGGGCGCATCTCGATCATCTCGCCCTTGCGCTCGCTCATCTTCTGCACGACGACGCCGGAATGCTCCTCGTCGACGTCGATGACGACTTCCTCGATCGGCTCCAGGATCTCGCCGATCGTCGTCGCTTGCGGAACAGCACCTTCGGCCGCGACACGCCGAGCTCGAAACCCTCGCGTCGCATCGTCTCGATCAGGATCGCAAGCTGCAGTTCGCCGCGGCCCGACACGACGTAGGAGTCGGAATTGGGAGCCGCCTCGACCTTGAGCGCGACATTGCCTTCCGCTTCCTTGTAAAGCCGGTCGCGAATGACGCGGCTCGTCACCTTGTCGCCTTCGGTTCCGGCGAGCGGGCTGTCGTTGACGGAGAACGTCATCGACAGCGTTGGCGGATCGATCGGCTGCGCATGCAGCGGCTCGACTTCTTCCGGGTTCATGAGCGTGTCGGCGACGTTGAACTTCTCCAGCCCCGCGATCGCGATAATGTCGCCGGCGACCGCCTCGTCGATGGGCGCGCGCTCGATGCCGCGGAAGGCGAGGATCTTCGAGACCCGGCCCGTCTCGACAAGATCGCCCTCGCGGTCGAGCACTTTGACCGGCATGTTGGTCCTGATCGAGCCGGAGAACACGCGGCCGGTGACGATGCGGCCGAGGTAGGGGTTGCTCTCGAGCAGCGTGCCGAGCATGCGAAAGCCGCCCGCGCCGACCTTCGGCGGCTCGACATGCTTCAGCACCTGGTCGAACAAGGCCGCCATGTCGGTCTTCGGTGCGTCGGGCGAATCCGACATCCAGCCCTGCTTGGCGGAGCCATAGATGATCGGGAAATCGAGCTGTTCATCGGTCGCGTCGAGGGCGGCGAACAGGTCGAACACTTCGTTGACGACTTCGGTCGGACGAGCGTCCGGCTTGTCGACCTTGTTGACGCAGACGATGGGCTTCAGCCCAATTTTCAGCGCCTTGCCCAGGACGAACTTGGTCTGCGGCATCGGGCCTTCGGCCGCGTCCACCAGGATGATCGCCCCGTCGACCATGGAAAGAATGCGCTCGACCTCGCCGCCGAAATCGGCGTGGCCGGGCGTGTCGACAATATTGACCCGAACGTCCTTCCACACCACCGAGGTCGCCTTGGCGAGGATGGTGATCCCGCGCTCGCGTTCGAGGTCGTTCGAATCCATGACCCGTTCGGCGACCCGCTGGTTGTCGCGAAACGCGCCCGACTGCTGCAAGAGCCGGTCGACGAGGGTCGTCTTGCCATGGTCGACGTGGGCGATGATGGCGATGTTGCGAAGTTTCATGGTCGGGCTTTACTGGCGACAAACGTTCGAACCGAGCGAGGCGCGGGCGCTGTCTCCTTGAATGGGATGACGGGAATGCGACGGCGCGCCGTACGCAACCGCGCTCAGCCGACTGATTGTGCGGCGCAATACACGAAAGATCGGCGAAAGGGAAGGGCGATCGGCGTCCACGTTCGAAGACGGCGAAATGGCGAACTTGCCGCTCGTCATAAACATTTATGCCTATTGCAATTCGCCTTCCCGAGTGCCCATTCCTTAAGGGCCGAGCCGCGGGCTTTCGCCGCCTACGCGACCGTCTAGGGCCAAGTTTTGGCGCTCTTTTTGGGGGGGTGATGAAAACGCAGAGGATCGACGCGCCGAATGGCGCAATCGCCGTCCACGAGTCGACCGGCCAAGGTCCGCCCGTGGTGCTGATCCACGGCAATTCGTCATCTTCACGCGTCTTTTCGCGGCAGCTCGATGGGCCGCTCGGCCAATGTTTTCGGCTGATCGCGGTCGACCTCCCCGGCCATGGCCAGTCGGACGACGCGAGGGATCCGAGCGCCTATTCGCTTCCCGGCCACGCCTGCGCGGTTCGGGCGGCCCTGGACGCGCTCGGAATCGACGAGGCCCACTTCGTCGGGTGGAGCCTCGGCGGTCATGTCGCGCTCGAAATGGCGCCCGATCTCAGAGACCCGCGCGGCTTTGTCATTTTCGGCACGCCGCCGCTCACATCCGGCGAGGCGATGAGAGAGGCGTTCCTGCCCAATCCGGCGATGAAGGTCACTTTCCAGGAAAGCGTCGACAGCATCGAGGCGTCCGCCTATGTCGCCGCTTTCTTCAGACCCGGCTTCGCCGATATTCCGCCGTTCTTTCTCGACGATGTTCTGCGCACGGATGGGCGGGCGCGGAGCAATCTCGGGGCCAGCCTGGCGCCCGGCGGGGCCCGCGACGAAGGCGCGGTGGTGCGCGATCTTAAAGTCCCGCTAGCCGTGTTGCATGGCGGAGAAGAGCAGCTGGTCAACGCGCGCTATTTCGGCTTGGTCGCGATGCCGACACTGTGGCGCGGCGCGGTGCAGATGATCCCCGACGCCGGGCACACGCCGCAATGGGAGACCCCTCAGCTCTTCGACGCGCTTGTCGAAACGTTCCTTCAGGAGACCGCCCAAAGCCGATTCTCAGGCGACTGAGATCGCCGAGGCGGGGAGAGCGTCCCCGCTAAATCCCGCGTGAGTCAAGAACTCACCGCTCGGTGAGCTTGAGTTCGATGCGCCGGTTGCGGGCCCGCAATTCTTCGTCGGTCCCCTGGTCGAGGGGCTGGAATTCGCCGAAACCAGCCGCAGCCAGGCGATCGGGCTCGACTCCTTTGCTGATCAGATATTGCACCACCGCGACGGCCCGCGCGGCCGACAGTTCCCAGTTCGATTTGTAGGGGCCGGCGCCGGTGATCGGGGTGTTGTCGGTATGTCCGTCGACCCGGAGGATCCAGGGAATGTCGGGCGGGATCTCGCGCTCGAGATCGACTATGGCGGCGGCGAGCGTATCGAGCGACTGGTGGCCGGCCGGGCTGATGTCGGCCTTGCCGACGTCAAACAGCACCGAGGATTGGAACACGAACCGATCGCCCACCACCCGGACGTCGGGCCGGGCGCCAGGATCTGCCGCAGGCGGCCAAAAAAGTCCGAGCGATAGCGATTGAGCTCCTGAACCTTCTGCGCCAGCGCGACGTTGAGCCGCTGGCCGAGATCGGCGATCTTCGACTGCAATTCCTTGTTCGACGACTCTGATGCGGCGAGCGCATCCTCGATCGCGGCGAGCTGCTTGCGGAGCGCGGCGATCTGCTGGTTGAGCACGTCAACCTGGGCAAGAGCCTGTGCCGATATCTGCTTCTGCTGATCCAGCACCATGGCCGCCGCCGAGGCTTGGCTGCTGGCGGTATCTGCGTCGACAACCCGCGACGCGGCGTCCTTGAGCGTCTTCTGCTCGCGCCGGGCCGAGTCGAGCGTGGCGGTGAGGGCCGATAGCTTGCTTTCGTCGACGCCTTTCTGCGTGCGCTCGAGGGCCAGCAGATTGGTCAATTCCTCGATCTGCCGATTGAGCCTCACGAGCGCCTCGTCCTTGCCCGTAACCTCGCGCGAGAGGAAGAACTGCGCCAGCATGAACACCGACAACAGGAAAATGATCACCAGCAGCATGGTCGACAAGGCGTCGACGAAGCCCGGCCAGTAGTTCACCGGCTCATATCGGCGTCCGCGCGACAGCGCCATGATTTAACTCCCGAACCCCCCGCCCAACTCAAATCCCCGCTTCATCGCGCGCCCAGCTCGTCCAAAAGGCGCCGCAAGAGCTTGCCGATATCTTCCTGCTGCGTCGCCTGCGCGTCGACCCAATCGCGAATTTGCTGCTGTTCGGTGCGCATGTGGCCGACCAGAGCCTGGATGCCCTCGGCAAGCGTCGCGATCGCCTTGGAGTCCCGCTGATACTCAATCGCCGGCTGCGCGCCCTGGGCGATGATCGGCGCGTCCGGAACCGCCTCGACGGCTGGAGTCGTCTGGACGTGGCTGGCGAGAAACTCCTCGAACTCGGAATAGAACCGGTTCTGCGCCTGGCCCGCCTGGAGATCGAGAAAGCCGAGGATCAAGGAACTTGCGAGGCCGAATAGCGAAGAGGTGAACGAGACGCTCATGCCGGCGATTGGCGCGGACAGGCCCTGCTTGAGATCGTCGAACATGGTCGATGTGTCAACTCCAGTCTTCATGCTGTCGATGACGCCTGAGATCGAGTGAACCGTCTCCAACAGCCCCCAAAACGTGCCAAGGAGCCCAAGGAAGACCAAGAGCCCGACCAGATAGCGGCTGAGCTCGCGGCCCTCGTCGAGCCGCGTGGCGATCGAATCCAGGATCGCGCGCGTGGTGAGGGTCGACAAGCCTCGCGCGCCCGCTCCCGCATTGAGCATCACCGCCATCGGCGCGAGCAGTATGGGGGCCGCAGGGGCTCCGTCGGTCACCGCGCCAGTCAACGAGTTGACCCAGTGTATTTCGCGGAACAGCCGGATCACCTGCCGGAAAGTGAACAGCGCGCCAATCGCCAGCACGCCCAGGATAAGGCCATTCAAACCGGGATTGGCGCTGAAGGCGATCGCGATCTGCTGATAGAGGATCAGGACGACGAATCCGACCAGGGCCAGGAACGCCGCCATCCCCACCAGGAAAATGCGCGGGGAGGTCAGCAGGCGAATATCCGGATCTTGCGCCATGGATTGCCGAATCGACCCCTAAAACACAACGCGGACGTTTTCGTCCCGATACCATAACAAATAAAAGGACAAAGTTGTTAGAGAGGGGACCTCTGGTCGCCTGCCGCTGGAACGACGATCACGCCGCCTTCATCTTGGGCTTCAGCCAGCCGCGATTGACCAGCACTTCCGCGATCTGCACCGCATTGAGCGCCGCCCCTTTACGCAGATTGTCGGACACCACCCAAAGGTTGATGCCGTTGTCGATCGTCGGGTCATCGCGGATTCGGGAAATGTAGGTCGCGTCCTCCCCCGCCGCCTCGTGCGGGGTGATGTAGCCGCCGGGTTCCCGTCGATCGATAACCAGGCAGCCAGGCGCACGGCTCAGGATCTCCCGCGCCTCGTCGGCGCTGATCGGATCGACGAATTCGATGTTGACGGCTTCCGAGTGGCCGATGAACACGGGCACCCTGACGCAGGTCGCTGTCAGCTTGATCTTGGGATCGAGGATTTTCTTGGTCTCGGCGACCATCTTCCACTCTTCCTTGGTCGAGCCGTCGTCCATGAACACGTCGATCTGCGGAATGACGTTGAAGGCGATTCGCTTGGTGAACTTCCTCGGCTCGACCGGATCGGACACGAACACCGCGCGGGTCTGGGCGAACAATTCGTCCATCGCTTCTTTGCCGGCGCCGGAGACCGACTGATAGGTCGCCACCACCACCCGCCGGATTGTCGCCCGGTCGTGCAGCGGCTTCAGCGCCACAACGAGTTGCGCGGTCGAGCAATTGGGGTTGGCGATGATGTTCTTCTTGCCGAACCCCTTCGCCGCAGCGGCGTTAACCTCGGGCACGATCAGCGGCACGTCCGGGTCCAGGCGCCAGGCCGACGAATTGTCGATGACCACGCATCCCCGCGCGCCGATCCTGGGCGAATATTCCTTCGACACCGCTCCGCCCGCCGACATGAGGCAAATGTCGGTGTCGGAAAAGTCATAATGCTCGAGCGCCTTGCACTTGAGCGTCCTGTCGCCGAACGAGACTTCGCGGCCGATCGACGCGGGAGAGGCAAGCGCGACCACTTCGGAGACTGGGAATTGGCGCTCCGCGAGGATCGAGAGCATCTCGTGGCCAACATTGCCGGTGGCGCCGGCGACCGCGACCTTGAAGCCTGACATGATGAAAGATCCTTGTTCGCCCTGCCTCCCCTCAAGGCCCTGGAGCGTGGGCCTTATGAACCCCGGCGCCCGCCGGGGAGGAGCCGGAGCAGGGCGCGGTCAGCCGTTCGTCCCGCTTTTCAGCGGGCGGCGCGTTTTGGTCGTGGTTTTCAACCCGTGGCGCGACATCAGCCGGATCCGGAGCGGCGCGGCGAAGCGCCGAGAGGATTTTGGAAAACCATGACCGGCGCGGGTTGTCAATGCGGAGATGTGGGGGCTCACAGCTAGAGTTTCCAGTCGGACGTCCCCCGAAACCGGTCGCCAATCACGCCCGCCAGGATCATCCTTTGCGGGAGCATGACTCACGGCTTCCCCGCATCGTGCCTATGGGACTTCGGCGCGTGAGCTTCTCAGGCCGTGCGAGCCGTCGCGCTCGTAAAGGGGGTTTGGCGCAGTCCCGTTTTTGCCGCCAGCCTGCCAGCGCGGGGTCAGTCCGCATTGTCTTAACATATTGAAATTAGGTTGTTATTTGACTAAAGGTCATATTTCTGCTTTACAGAATAGCGCGCTGGGCTTATGATAGGATTTGTCAGCGCCTTCAAGTCGAGGATTGCTGGCGCCGGTGGCGCGCGGCCTCGAAGGATGATCCGAGAAGGGCAGACAATCGGGGGGGAGGCTTCCGAGTTGGGAGCTGACTCGCTAATCGCGCCGCAAGCCCTTGAAAAGGCTCGTTTCGGACTCGCTAAAAAGTCGCGCGGCCGTTAGCGGCGGCGCGCTCCCCACTCGCTCTTCAAAATCGCCATCATCACGAGGTCGACGCGCGTCCCATCGGCCAGCCGATAGGCTTTTCGCATCACGCCGTCGCGGGTGAGACCCAGCTTTTCATAGGATCGCTGAGCGCGGAAATTGTCGGCAAAGCAGTCAAGATGGAAGCGCTCGGCGCCCAGCGGCCCAAAAGCTTCGTCGAGGACGAGGCCAAGAAACGCCGTGCCCACGCCCAGACCGGGGCGGGCGACCGCGATGCGCTTGAGATAGAGGTTCAAGTGCGGATCGCCGAGCCCGCGCAGGACGGCGAAGGCCTCGATCGTCCCCGATCGCCCGACGCCGACCCGATAGGCGTGGGAGGGCGAGGACAACATCGCGCGATGCCCCTCCTCCTCGGAACGGGCGACGTAAAGCTCGTAGTCCGGCGAGCGTTCGATCGCCATCATGGCGCCGATGTCGGCAAGCAAAGCGGGGCGCGACATAAGCCGGAACGGGGTCATGATGGGTCGGTCGGTTGCCGACAAGTTAAGGGTCGGCTCACCCATTGCGCGTCGGGCCATGAGCGTCTATATCGCGCCGTCCTTGAGCGGGCCAATTGTCGCTCGAGATCATGGGAGATGGGCGCTTAGCTCAGCGGTAGAGCACTACCTTGACATGGTAGGGGTCAGAGGTTCAATCCCTCTAGCGCCCACCATCTCCTAACTCCTGCTCCGCCTCATTTTTGCGCCGGTTCTCGGCCACGAGCCTCCGAAACGACGGATCTTTCCTCGACCCTTGCGCCGCCCACCAACGGATACAAAGGATTGTCACTTCGGACGATGGCGTTCACCAAGGCGAAACGATCGAAAGCCGGCTGGGCGCTTATGAGCCTCGTCGGCGGCGTGCTGCTCATGTCGGCCCACGCTTCCGCGGCCGAATCAGACGCCGCAGGGCGCCGTGCGGGACAAGCACGGCGACTGGGTGACCCGTTGCGAAACTCCCCCCGGCGCGGCCCACGAGCAATGCGCGATCGTGCTCAGCGTTGTCGATCAGGACCGGCCGAACCTGATTCTGGTCGTGATCGTGCTCAATACCGCCGATCGCAAGACGCGCCTGATGCGGGTCATCGCGCCGCTCGGGGTGCTGCTTCCTCCAGGCGTAAGCTTGCGGATCGACAATGCGGAGGCGGCCCGCTTGAGTTTCCTGCAATGTCTTCCGAATGGCTGCGTCGGCCAGCTGGCCATGGACCAGGCCCTGATCGACAAGCTGAAGACCGGAAAGACGGCGACGCTTGGCATCTTCCAGACGCCCGAGGAAGGCGTCGGCGTGCAGGCGCCGCTCGCCGGCTTCAAGGAAGCCTACGAACAATTGCCTTGAAGCCGTCGCCGGGGTAAGCACCGCGCTCATCTTCAAACGAGATCCAGCTGCTCAATTGTCGAAGTCAGACGCAATGATCGCTCGCGCTACGCTGGTTCGCATCGCGCTTTTTTCGACTGCGCTCGGCGCTCTTACCGGCTGCGACACGGTGGGTGGCGCAGTAAGCTCAGCCGGCAGCTCCGTCGGCGGCTTTTTCTCCCATCGCGATCCGAACGCTGAAGGCGTCAATCTCGGCGCGACCCCGAACTCGAAGCAGGTGGTGCTCCAGCCCACGGCCCGTCCGACCGACAGATTGAAGGTTCTTCCCGTCGCCGCGCAGGACATCAATTGCCCGGACGTGACGGTCGCCGACGGCGGCGCGGCGTTGCGTGTCGGCGGTCCCGAGAATTCGTCGGTGCGCTACCAGTTCAATATCGGCGACACCGCGCGCCAATGCGATCCGGCCGGCCCGGGGCAGGCCGGCGTCAAGATCGGCGTCGCGGGCGACGTGGTGATGGGACCGGCGGGGCAGGCGGGGACCTTTAGCGCGCCGGTGAAGATCACGGTGACACGGCTCACCGACAACACTTCGGTCTTTTCCCAGACCTACCGGGCCGAGGCGACGACGGACGGGGTCAAGGCCGGCCAGTTTCGTATTGTGACCGATCCGATCAATCTGCCGATGCCGACCCTCCAGCTCGCGGACCTCTATTCGATCACCGTCGGCTTTGAAGGGGGACCGGCAATCCGTCGCCGACGGCTCACAAGAGCAGGAAGAAGAGGACGGCGGGCTAGGCTGCAACGTAGGCGCGCGTCGCGTTCGCCCTACGGATGCGGGCGGGCCTCGATGACGACGAACGCCTGAGCGTAAGCCTTTTCGTCGGTCAGGGTCAGGTGAATGAACGGCTCGGTCCCGGGCGGCAGCATCGCTTTCAGCCGTTCGGCGGCGCCGCCGGTCAGCTTCATGGTCGGCTGCCCGGACGGAAGATTGACCACCCCCATGTCGCGCCAGAACACGCCTCGCCTGAGGCCAGTGCCCAACGCTTTGGCGCAGGCCTCCTTGGCGGCGAATCTCTTGGCGTAAGAGGCCGCGCGCCCGGCGCGTCGATCCGAGCGGCGCTGCTCGGTCTCGGTGAAGCAACGGGCGCTGAAGCGTTTCCCGAAGCGCGCGAGCGTCGTCTCGATGCGCTCGATCTCGCAGAGGTCGCTGCCGATCCCAATGATCAAAGCCGGCGCTCCACGGACGCACGCCCCTCATTCATCGCCATGCGCATCGCCTTCACGGTCTCGGCGAGCCCGACAAAGATCGCCTCGCCGATGAGGAAATGACCGATGTTGAGTTCGACGATCTGCGGCAGGCCGGCGATGAGCCGCGCCGTGTCATACTCCAGGCCGTGACCGGCATGACACTCGAGCCCAAGCGTCTGGCTCTGCGCGGCTGCGGCACGGAGGCGGCCGAATTCATGATCGGCCTTGACGGCTTCGCCCCGCGCCCGCGCGTCGCACCAAGCCCCGGTGTGAAGCTCGACGACGGGCGCTCCGAGTTCGGCGCTGGCTTTCAACGCCTCCGGCGAGGGTTCGATGAACATCGACACTCGGATGCCTTCCCGCGTGAGCTCGGCGACGAACGGCTTCAAGTCCTTAAACCCGTTGACGACGTCGAGACCGCCTTCGGTCGTGCGCTCCGTCCGCTTCTCCGGCACGAGGCAACAGGCATGCGGACGGATCTTGAGCGCAATGTCGAGCATGGCCTCGGTCGCGGCCATCTCGAAGTTGAGCGGCTTTGTGATTGAGGCCTTGAGCCGGATCATGTCGTCGTCGAGGATGTGCCGGCGATCCTCCCGCAGATGCGCGGTGATGCCGTCGGCGCCAGCTTCGATCGCCATGAGCGCCGCGCGAACGGGATCGGGGACGGCGCCGCCGCGGGCGTTGCGGACGGTCGCGACATGATCGACGTTGACGCCAAGCCGAAGCGCTGTCATCGGGCCGCTCCTCTTTCGTTTGGGCCGCTCAGGCCGTGCCGGCGATCGCGCGGCTGCCCGGTTTGACGGCCGGCAACGCCGCCAATTCCGGCGGCAGCGCGTCGGGCGGGTAGGCCGGAATGTCGAGCGTCGCCAGCGCCACCCGCTTAACGCCGATGTCCGCTTCGCCGTTGGAACGGTCGATCAGGCAGGCGGCGCCGACGATTTTGCCCGGATGCTCGGCGAGCGCCGCCAGCGCCTCGCGCGAGGAGAGGCCGGTGGTGATGATGTCCTCGACCATCAGTACGCGCGCGCCGGGAGGAATGGCGAAGCCGCGGCGCAACTTGAACTCGCCGCCCTCGCGCTCGACGAAGATCGCCTTGGCGCCAAGCCAGCGCGCGGTCTCGTAGCCGGGAACGATGCCGCCAAGCGCGGGCGAAGCGACGATGTCAATCGCGCCAAACGCTTCGCGAGCTTTCTCGGCAAGCGCGCGGCAAAGGCGCTCGGTGCGCGCCGGATCCTGGAATACGAACATCTTCTGCAGAAACACTGGCGAGTGCAGCCCCGACGATAAGATGAAGTGGCCCGTGAGCAGGGCGCCGGCGGCGCGAAACTCGTCAAGCGCCTGATCCGCGGTTAAGCTTGGGTTCGTCATACCCTTTCTTAGCAGGCCGTCGATCGCCGCGCCAAGATGAGCGCGGTTTCGCGGTGCGCTGAACCGTAAGGCGCTCATCCGATGCTGGCGACTAAGCCTTACGAAACCAAGACGCTGGGCGAGGGCGTCGACGCGACCGCGCCTGACGGAACAGCGGTGCGCCTGCTCTTGAGCCTCGCTGGCGGAAGCATGGCGCATTTCGAATTGACCGCTGGCGCGGTATCCCACGCGGTCACGCATCGAACAGTCGAGGAAATCTGGTTTGTGGTCAGCGGAAGGGGCGCGATCTGGCGCCGTCAGGGCGACGTCGAATCAACCGACCCGCTCGCGCCTGGCACGTCGGTGACCGTGCCGCTCGGAACTGCGTTTCAGTTTCGCGCCGAAGCTGGTTCGGCCCTAGCGTTCGTCGCGATCACCATGCCCCCGTGGCCGGGGATGGACGAGGCCGTATCCGCGCAGGGCCCCTGGGCGCCGACCGTTGCAGCCGGGTCTGCTTAACGCGCGCCGCCCTTGCGTGCGGCTCGGCTCGCTGGTAGCGCAAAGCCGCCCAGGCGCCGGATTAGCTCAGCGGTAGAGCAGCGGTTTTGTAAACCGAAGGTCGGGGGTTCAATCCCCTCATCCGGCACCATTCTCTCCTGAGGACGCGGGCCGACGTCCGAAAAGCATCCGCGATCGTCAGCCGCGTATTCATCACCGCGCCGTGTGATATCGCCTATGTCCGAATCCAGCTTGACGATCTCGCCCGATGATGGCCCATATGCGCGCGTGGCGCGCAAATGATCGCCTCCTTGGCAGACCAATTTCCGTTTCAAGGAAACGCTGCCAAAGTTCCATGCAGCCGAGGTAACAACCAGGGAGTTTCATCGTGGATCGTCGTCAATTCATGTGGACGAGCGGAGCCGCTGTCACAGCCGCGCTCGTCGGGACGCCGGCCTTCGCCGAAGGCAAGCCGATCAAGATTGGTTACAACGTTGCGACGCTCGCCAACCCGTTTTTCCAGGGCATGACCAAGGGCGTGGTGGATGCGTCTGCCAAAACTCCTGGCGTGACCTTGCTCAACACCAACGCCAATGGCGACGCCAACACCCAGTCGACGATGGTCGTCGACCTTATCAACCAGGGCGTCGATGCGCTGATCCTCAATCCGATTAACGCCAACGCCATCGTGCCGGTGGTTCAGCAGGCCAACAAGAAGGGGATCCCGGTCTTTACGCTCGATCGCGGCGCCTCGTGCGGGCCGTGTCAGGTGAACTTCCTCGAGACCGACAATGTCGCGCTGGGCCGCGAGGGCGCGCAGTACATCATCGACAAGCTCAAGGCCCGCTATGGGAAAATCCAGGGCAACGTTGTCGACCTCGTTGGCCTCATTGGAACAACCGCGGGCGACGATCGCGACAAGGGCTTCCTGGAAGTTTTCAATAAGGCCGCGGCGGAAAATCCAGGGCTCAAGCTGATCGCTCGCCAGGAAGGGCAGTTCGATCAGGAGAAGTCGTTCAATTTGATGAGTCAGATCATGGCGGCGAATCCGCAAATCGACGCGGTATTCAACGGCAATGACGACAACGCCGTCGGAGCGATGCGCGCCATCCGGCAAGCAAGCCGAAACGTGCCATTGGACGATCCCAAGCACATCATCATTGTCGGCATCGATGGGACCGAACAGGCGCTGACCGCGATCCGCAAGGGGGACATGGACGCGACGATGTCCCAGAATCCGCTGACGATGGCCAGCCAGTCGGTCAAATACGTGGAGCAGTACTTCAACGGCGACAAATCCAAGATCCCGCAGCACGAATATTGGCCGCATATCCTTTTGACCAAGGAGACCATCGACAGCCCCGAGGTGAAGGCTTACGGCCTCTGGGCCGACGAAGTGACCAAAGGCTGAGGGGCTCGCTGAATGGAAGCCTTGGCGGGTGCGGCGCCCATCTTCTCGAAATGGACCGCGTCTCCAAGGCGTTTCTCGGCGTACCGGTTCTGCACCAAGTATCCCTATCGCTGAATGGGGGCGAGGTGCTTGGCGTCGTCGGCGAGAACGGCGCCGGCAAATCCACCCTCATGAAGATATTGGCCGGCATCTATCAATCGGACGAGGGAACGATCAAGCTGGGGAGCGAGGCTTTCGCTCCCCATAAACCCCGCGATGCGCTGAACGCGGGGATCATCGTTGTCCATCAGGAGCTGAGCCAGTTTCCCGATCAAACAGTCGCTGAAAATATCTTTGCCGGGGGGTTGCCTCGCACGGCGGTCGGAACGGTCCGCCGCGGTCAACTGATGGGCGATGCGCGCGCTGTGCTCGATCAGGTCGGCCTCGACATTGCGCCATCGACGCGCATTCGTAGCCTGTCGCTTGCCCAGCGCCAGCTTGTCGAGATCGGTCGCGCGCTCTCGCGTCGCGCGCGGGTCATCGTTCTCGACGAGCCGACGGCGACGCTCACGATCCACGAGGTGCGCATTCTCGTCGCGACCGTCGCAAGGCTGAAGAAGACGGGAGTGGGCATCATTTTTATCAGTCACCACCTCGAGGAAGTGTTCGAAATCTGTGACCGCGTGACCGTGATGCGCGACGGATACAGCGTCGAGACGAGGGCGGTGCAAGATTGGACGGAAGAGACGCTGGTGCGCGCGATGGTCAACAGGCCGATCAGCAGTTTCTTTCCGAAGCAGGATATCGCCCTCGGCGCGCCGCTGCTGGAAGTTGAAAACCTGTCTTCGGGCAAGCGCTTCGCCGACGTATCCTTTGGCGTCCGAGCGGGTGAAATCTACGGCATCGCCGGACTTGTCGGCGCGGGGCGCACCGAAATTCTGAAGACGATTTTCGGCGCGCTGCCGATGACAGGCGGCCGCATTCGCATCGACGGCAATCGCTACATCCCGCGTTCGCCGCGCCGCTCGCTTCGAGACGGGATGGTGCTGACGCCGGAAGATCGAAAGGCCGAAGGGCTCATCCTGCCTTTCTCCATTCGCCAAAACATCGCGCTCTCGACTCTCAAAGCCTTGGCGCGCTGGGGCATTCTCTCGTCACGGGCCATGCAGCGACTGGCCAACGCGTCGATCGAGAGTTTGCGGATCCGCGCGACTTCAGCAGGTCAGGAGGTTCGGCGCCTGTCGGGAGGCAACCAGCAGAAAGTTGTGCTTGCCCGCGCGATCAGCGCTTCGCCGCGCGTATTCCTGCTCGATGAGCCAACGCGTGGCGTCGATGTTGGAGCCAAGGTCGAAGTCTACAATTTGATCGGCCAGTTGGCCGCAAAGGGAGCGGCCATCGTGATTGTCTCTTCCGATCTTCTCGAGCTTCTCGGTCTGTGCGATCGCATCGGCGTGATGCGCGCGGGTCGGATGGCCGGTGAGGTCGACCGGGCTGAATTCAGCCAGGATCGTCTCATGTCTCTAGCAGCCGTCGGCTGAGCGTTATGTCCACTGAAGAAAGGGCCGAAGCGCCTGCAACCCGCGCGACCGTGAAAGGGCCGCGCTTCGGCGATTTCAGCGAGATCGCCATTGTTCTCGTCTTCGTAGCGATCGTCCTCTATCTGTCGCTGACCACCTCCGTCTTTTTGTCCTCGGCCAACATTATGGCGATCCTGGTGGCGACCTCGCTGATCGCGGTCGTCGCCTGCGGACAGACCTTCGTTATCATCACCGGTGGCATAGACCTGTCCTCCGGCTCCGTGGTGGCGCTGTCTGGCGTCATTACGGGCCTTGTCCTGCATGCCGGAGTGCCGATCTGGGCATCGATCGGGGTTGGAATATTGGTCGGGCTTGCGTGCGGCCTGTTCAACGGCCTCTCCGTCACCTACCTCAACATGAACCCGTTCATCGTCACGCTCGCCGCGATGTCGATGGCGCGCGGCCTCGCCTTCATCATCCCGAACGGTCAGACGATCTTCGGCTTCGACGACGCCTTCGACTCGATCGGCGGCGGCCTTTGGACGATACCCGGAATTGGCAGGGCGCCGATCGCCGGCGTCATTTCCTTGGCGGCTCTCGCCATTGGCGCTTTCGTGCTGAAGAAGACCGTGTTCGGCAGTGAGGTCTACTCGGTCGGCGGCAATCGTGACGCGGCGGTGATCGCGGGTATTCCTGTCCGGCGCACCCAAATCCTCGTCTATACGATCTCGGGGGCTTTGGCGGGCCTAGGTGGCGTCATCCTGACGGGCCGACTGGACTCCGCTCAGCCCATCGCTGCGACCGGCCTGGAGCTGAACGCGATCGCCGCTGTCGTCATTGGCGGCGCGTCGCTCTTCGGAGGCCGCGGCTCCATGCTCGGCACGATTCTGGGCGTGCTTCTGATCGGTGTGATCAACAATGGCCTGACGCTTCACAATGTCGAGCCGTTCTGGGTTCAGTTCATTCAAGGCTCGGTGATTTTCCTGGCCGTCCTGTTCGACTCGCTGAACCAAAAGCGTCGGAGCGCATGAGCGCTTATCGACGGTTCACCGACACCGCTAGAATGATGATCGCGCCCTTGATGACCTCCTGGATGCTGGTCGACAGCCCCATGACCAGAAGACCGAATCCGAGGATGCCGATGAAGATCGCGCCGACTACCGAGCCGACGATCGAACCGTAGCCGCCAAAGAGGCTCGTGCCGCCGATGATCACGGCGGCAATCACGTCGAGCTCGAGTCCAGCGCCCAGGCTTGGGTTGCCGGCGGTTGAGCGTGCGGCGAGCATCATGCCCGCAAGCGACGCGGTGACGCCCGAGATGACAAAGGCTACGATCTTCGTCCGGTCCGTCCTGACGCCGGAAAACCGCGCCGCGATTGGATTTCCACCGGTCGCGAAGATTCTGCGGCCGAATGGCATCTGGTGCAGGAGATAGTAGCCGACCGCCGTCAACACGATCGTCCACCAGATCGGCGCCTGGACGCCGAGGAACGAGCCATTCCAGAACAGGGTCGAAAAGGTGTCGTCGAGAATTGGGATTGGCCTGGTGTCGGTGACCGTCAGGGCGAGGCCGGAGAAGATCGACAGCATGCCGAGCGTGACAAGGAAGGATGGAATCCGGATCTTGGTGACAAGCAGGCCGGAAACCGCCCCAATGAGGGCGCCCATCGCAAGCACGATCAGAGGCGCAACAAAGGTCGGGACGTCGCGGTCGTAGAGCATCGCGACGATCATGCCGGCGAAACTCGCAAGAGATCCGACCGAGAGATCAATCTCTCCGCAGACGATGACGAAGGTCATGCCGATCGCCATCACTGACACGATCGCGGTGATGCGCAACACTGCGCTCGCGGTCGAGAGCGAAGCGAAATGGGGCGCAAAGGCGATGAAGTAGAGCGTGATGAGCGCGAAGATGCCGTAAGTGATGTGGTCTCGGGCGAAATTAACGATAGCACTCCTGCCCGTGGGCCCGACGGGCGTGGTCATGCTGCTCTTTCCTCGTCGTGTAGCTCAGCCTGTCGAGCGGCGTCAGTCTGGAGAAGCGCGCGGAGGGACGATTCGTCGTCGACTCTTTCGAGGCTCCGCGTCATGCGCCCTGCGGCCATGACGAGGATGCGGTCTGAGAGTTCCATCAGCTCTTCAAGTTCCGACGAGATCAAGAGAACGCCCACGCCCTGCGCAGCCAGCTGCTTGATCAGCTCACGCATGTCGCGCTTCGCGTTGATGTCGACGCCAGACGTCGGCTCATCAAGAATGAGCACTTTGGGATTTGTCGCCAGCCATTTTGCGAAGACCACCTTTTGCTGGTTCCCGCCCGAGAGCTCCTGCGCGATTTGGGAGGGCCCGCGACAAAGCAGGCTCAGGTCGTTGCGGTAGCGCGCGAAGAGGGCGCCAATCCGCTGCGTGGCCATCGGGCCAAGCCCATGCGCATGAGAGAGCGCGGTCAGATTAGTCAGCGCAAAGTTCTCGGCCAGCGACCGATTGGCGACCAAGCCTTCGAGTCTCCGGTCTTCCGGAACAAAGCCGATCTTGGCCGCGACCGCGGTCGAGACACTGCCGGCTTGCACTGTCCTGCCAGCAACTGAGACTGCGCCAGTCGCGTCAGGAATGAGGCCGAAGATCGCTTTCGCCAGAGTGGAGCGTCCGCTGCCGACCAGGCCGGCGAGGCCAACGATCTCGCCAGCCTCGATGTCAAAGGCGATGTCCGAAAGCTTCCGCGCGGTGCGGAGCCCGGACACCGAAAGAGCCGGCGAGCCGGCGCTGGGAGCGGCGCGTAATCGCATTGAAGCTTTTTCACCGGGCGTCGATTTGCTTTGACTTTCCGGCGAGCGTGACATCAGCGACGCGATATGAGCGATGGACGTCTCGCTCGGCATGAGCGGCCCGATCAGACGCCCGTCCTTGACGATCGAAATGCGGTCGGAGAGCCGCAGCACGTCCGCCATGCGATGGCTGATGTAGACGATGCCGATGCCGGAGGCTTTGAGCTGGTCCACCGTCGCGAACAACGTTTCTTCCTCGCGCACTGTCAGAGACGAGGTTGGTTCGTCCATGACGAGGAGCTTCGCGCCGCGCGAGAGCGCCTTCAGGATCTCCACCATTTGGCGCTGTGCGAAAGCGAGATCGCCGACCCGCGCCGAGGCGCGCAAGCCAAAGCCGTAACGATCGATGAGCGACTGCGCGTCGGCGATCATGCGTTGCGTGTCGACGCGCCAACCGAACGCGCGAGGCTCGCGCAGGACGAAGAGGTTCTCCGCCACCGAGCGGTTCGGCAGGACGCTCAGCTCCTGAAAGATCATCGCGATGCCGCGGTCAAGCCGCTCGCGCAACGATAGCGCCGTGACGTCCTCGCCATCGAGGACGATACGGCCGCCGTCCGCGGCGTGGACCCCGATGAGCACCTTCATCAGGGTCGATTTGCCAGCGCCGTTCTCACCGAGCAGCGCGTGCGTTTCGCCCGCCTTGACCACGAAGTTGACGTCGATCAGAACCTGATTTTCGCCGAATGACTTCTCGATGCGTTCCATCGATACGGCGACGCGCGGCGCATTGCCCGAAGAACTAGACAATGGCGCCTCTTGGCTCTGATTTGGCCCGGCCAGCCAAGGCTTGCCGGGCCTTGAACGTCAGAAGCACTTGTCGGCGCAGAGCTTGATCAGCGAGGCGGGCGGATCTTCCTTGGTGACTTGCTTGAGCGCGCTCAAAAGGTTTTCTTTCTTCACCCGAAGTGTCGGCACCGAGACATAGGGAGGCGCCTCCTTGCCTAACAACGCCAGCGCCGCGACCTTGGCTTCCGCCACGCCTTGATCGTAGGGCTGCTGCGCGCCAACCGCGAGGAACTCACCGCGCGCCACATTGACGGCGCTGTCGGCGGCGAGATCGTTGGTCGTGATGATGATATTGCGACCCAACGTTTTGGCGGCCGCCACCGCCTGCTGGGCCGGCGTGTCCCAGGCGACGAACAGACCCTTCAGGTCCGGATGGGCGGTGAGCATGCTCGTCGCCACCTCATAGGCCTTTTCGGGCGAGGTGAACGTGCCGACTTCCACGACCTTGATGCCCGGATATTGAGCGAAAGCCTTGAGCGCTCCGACTTTCCGCGCCGCGACCGAATAATAATAGTCGTAGACGAGGGTGAGGATGCCGACCTCGCCTTTGCCTCCGATCGCCTTGGCGAGCTCGTCAGCGGCGAAGAAGGCGTTCTTTTCGTTGTCGGCCGCGACCACGGACACGTAGTCTTTGCCCGGGGTCATGTTGACCGGAACGTTGTCCAGGAAGACGAGCTTGATGCCGGCGGCCGCCGCCTTCTTGTAAGCTTCCGATTCCGATTTGGGGTCGATCGGAATGGAGAAGATGACATCGGGTTTGCGTGCGATCATCTGCTCGAGGTCGCTGATCTGCTGCCCGACGTTGAACTTCGCATCCGTCGCGCCAATGACCTCGACTCCGTAATCCTTCAGCGTGTTCGTGATCCCCGCGACCTGGAGATGCGGCCAGCCGGCGTCCATCGTATGCATGACGAGACCCGCCGTATGCTTGCCGGCCTTCAGCTTCGCGATGTCGTCATCGGTCAGTTTCAGGCCATCCGCGGAGACGGCCGGCGCGCCGTTGGGAAATCCTGGCACGACCTGACCGGTCGGCGACAAGGGCAGCGGCTCCATAAGCTGCTTCGCCTCCGGCGGAATGTTGTTCGGCCACTTGTAATCTTCCGCCGAGACGCGGATTGGCGCTGCGGCCACAATCGCGAATATGAAAGCCGTCGTCATCACTCTTGTCAGCATAGCGTTCCTCCCATGAACCCCGCCCAGCAGGGTTTTCGTCGCTGCAATAACGCCATGATCGACCGCGCGCGCAGCGTCGCGCGGCCTGGTTCGCAGAGCCCACGTAAGATGCGTCACGCGTAATTGTTGTAGAGCGTCTTCTTGTGCATGAAGCCCTCGATGCCATGCTGGCCGTCCTCGCCGCCGAGGCCGCTCTTGCGGAAGCCGGTATGGAAACCGTGCGGGCTTTCCCCAGACGGGCGGTTGACGTAGATCTCGCCGAATTCGAGCTCGTTTACGGCGCGCATGATCTTGCGATTGTCGCGGGTGAACACATAGGCCGAGAGGCCGTAGTCGGAATCGTTGGCGTAGGCGAGCGCCTGATCGAAGTCGTCGACCGCCATCGCCGCGATCAGCGGGCCGAAGGTCTCCTGCTGCATGATTTCCAGGTCGTTGGACTTGACCGAAAAGATGGTCGGGAAAAACCAATGGCCGCGTTCGAACCCGGCGCCTTGCGCCTTGCCCTCGATGAGCGGGGTCGCCTTCTGCTCGATCGCCTTGGCCTTCATCGCCTCGAGCTTGTTTACCTCGACGGCGCTGATGCGCGGACCGACCTGCACGTCGCTCGTGGGATCGCCGACCTTGAGTTTTTTGACCTTGGCCAGGAACTTGTCGAGGAACTCGTCGTGGATCTCCTTGTGCAGGTACATGCGATCGTTGCAGGTGCACACGGAACCGCCGAAGAAGAACTTCGACGTCACAGCCGCATCGACCGCCTTGTCGATATCGGCGTCGTCCATGACGATGAAGGGCGCCTTGCCGCCAAGCTCGAGGCGGATCGGCTTGATGCGTTCGGCGCCGAGCGCGTAGATCTCGCCGCCCGCGCGGACGCTGCCGGTCATCGAGATGAGGTCGGTGCCCCTGTGAGACACGAGATGCGCGCCAACCGTTCGGCCGTCGCCAACGACGATATTGATAACGCCCTCAGGTATGCCGGCGCGCCGGCTGAGCTCGCCGAGCACCAGCGTGGTCAACGGCGTCAGCTCGTGCGGCTTGACGACGATGGTGTTGCCCGTCACCAGCGCCGGGCCGACCTTGCGGGCGAACAGGGCCGCGGGAAAGTTCCAGGCGGTGATGCCGGCGACCACCCCATAGGGCACGCGCTGAATCCAGATCTGCTCGTCGCGGCCTTCGCCAGGCAGGATCTCGCCCTGGAGTCTTCGAGCGCTCTCGGCGGCGTAGCGCAGCAAAAGGGCGGCGAAATTCGCGTCGATGCGCGATTCCGGCAGAAGCTTGCCGCCCTCGGCGGTGAGAAGCGCAGCCAGCGTCTCGCTGTTTTCGTCGATCAGCGTCGCAAACTTCTGCAGCAGCGCTCCGCGCTCCATCGGCGTTCGCCGGCTCCACTCGGGCTGAGCTTTGCGGGCCGCGGCCACCGCGCGGTTGGCGTCCTCGATCGTGCTTGAGGGAACGAGCGCGACGATGCTTTCATCCTTCGGATTCTCGATCTCGCGCCGTTCTCGGCTTGCCGAATTGACCCAACGGCCGCCGATGTAGAGTTGCCCTTCGCCGATGCCGAAGTCGCGCATGGTTTGGATGGTCACTGCAAATCTCCTTGATGTCCTCGGGTCACGCTCACTTGATGATTCCGATCTTCTCGCGGTCGATCGTGATGAACACCGACAAGACAAGCACGAGGCCCTTCACGATGTTCTGGAAATAGGGATCGAGCCCGATGATGTTCATGCCGTTCGAGAGTATGGTGATGATGAGAGCGCCGAGGATCGTGCCCTGGATGCTCCCGACGCCGCCGGTCAGCGGCGTGCCGCCCACGACGACGGCGGCGATTGCGTCCAGCTCGAGTCCCTCGCCGAGCTGCGCTGTCGCAGCCATGGCGCGGGCGCCTTGAAGAAGTCCGGCCATGCCGCAGAGCAGACCCGAGAGCACGAAGATCAGGATCTTCGCCCGATCGACCCGGATGCCGCTCAAGTGGGCGATGCGCTCGCCGCCGCCGATCGCGCGCACCTCGCGACCGAACACCGTCAGGTTCAGCATGAAGGCCGCGACGCCGATCAACACCAGAGCGATCAGCACGGAATTCGGGATTCCAGCCGTGCGGCCGGAATAGGCGTCGAGGAACGATTCGTTCTCGATTGAAACTGGCGCCCCGCGGGTGAACAACAAGACGACGCCGCGATAGACGACCATCGCGCCTAGCGTGACGATGAACGAGGGAACCTTGCCCTTCGCAACGATCAATCCATTGATCAGGCCACAGACGACGCCGATCGCGCAGGCCGGAAGGATCGCGAGGACGCCGATGCTCCCCGAGGTTTTCGCAGCAACGAGCGCGGCGATCGCGACAATGGCGCCGACGGAAAGATCGATCGAGCCTGCAATGACCACGAAGGTCATACCCAACGCTGCGACCAGCAGCACGACGGCCTGTTGGGCAACAATCATAAGATTGTTGAATTGAAGGAAGCGGGCTGAAGTCAGCGAGAAGGCGACCGCAAGCGCGAGAAGCAGGAAAATCGGGAAGAAGCGGCGCACCCCTTCGCGTCCAAAAAGGCTGCTGCTCGCCCGATGCTCAGCCTCGACCTGAGGCTTCGCGGAAGTCATGGCCCTCTCCCTCATGTCATGTGCCGGATGATCGAGTCTTCGGATGCGGACGCGGGATCATCGATCTTGGCGACGATCCGTCCGGCGCGCATGATCAAAATGCGATCGCTGAGGCCGATCAGCTCGTTGAGATCCTCGCTCGCAAGCAGAATCCCGAGACCTCGATCGGCCGCCTCGCGCAGCGATCGGTAGATCTCGGCCCGCGCCCCGACGTCCACGCCACGGGTCGGATTGTTGAGCAAGAGCACGCGAGGATCGACCGCAAGGCACTTGCCAAGCACGACTTTCTGCAAATTCCCGCCACTCAGCGCGCCCGCCCGCGTTTGCGGCGCCTTGGTTTTGATCGACAGCCGCTTGATGAGCGCGGTTGAAAGCGTCTTTGCCTGCGCGCGGTCAAAGAGCGGCCCGCGGCGTGGCGGGCGCGCCATCACGAGATTGTCGAGCACGCTCGCGCCGACGATGAGTTCCTCGCCGGTTCTATCCCCCGGCAAATAGGCGACGCCCTTGGCCCAGGCGTCGGCAGGAATGCGCGGGCGAAATGGTGCGCCACTGAGCTTCATCTCGCCGGAATGGTGCGGCGCTACGCCGGCGGCGATCTCCAAGACGCGCTGCCCGCCCGCGCCCTTGAGCCCGGCGATCCCGACGATCTCGCCGCCGCCAAGCGAGAGCGAACTCGGTTTGAGATGCTCATCGGCGATGTCGTCGAAGCGCATGAGGTTGTCGGAAGACGCTCGCGCCGCGTGCGGCGGAAAGAGGCCTTTCGACAGGTCCCGGCCAACCATGAGGCCCTGGATCTGGTCACGGCTGAGCTCGTCGGCTGCATAGTCGCCGACCTTGCGCCCATCCTTGAGGATCGTCAGTCCGTCCGCGACGGCGCCAACCTCGGCGAGGTGGTGCGAGACGAAAGCGACAACGAGGCCTTGCCGTTTAAGCGCCTGCATCGCCTCGAGAACGATGTCGACCTCGCGATGGCTGAGGAACGCCGTCGAATTCGTCGAACAGCACGGCCTGCGGCGAGGCGGACAGTGCGCGTGCGACCTCGATGCATTTCCACTGCCCGAGATCAAGCGTGGAAAGCCTTTGCGCGACCGAAATCTCGGCCGAGAAGCTGTCGAGCAGAGTTTGCGCGGCGCGGTTGAGCGCGGCGCCCCTAAGCAGTCCATAGCGGCGGAAACGAGCGAGCCGACCAGCGAAAATATTCTCCGCAACCGTCAGCGACGGATTGATGGTGATCTCCTGGAAGACGAGGCCTACGCCGCGCCGGGTCGCCTCCGTCACGGATCTCGGCGCGTAAGCCTGACCATCAAAATCATTCGGCCCGAATCCGGCCGCTCGGCGCCGGCGAGGATCTTGAGAAGCGTCGACTTGCCGGCGCCATTCTCGCCGACGAGGGCGTGAACCTTGCCCGGTTCGAGCACGATCGACACGTCCGACAACGCGCGCGTGTTGCCGAAGCTCCTCGATAGATCCTCAGCGACGATCCTCACCGACGTTCCTGATCCGCTCGTTCGCGCGTGAGAGCCAAGCGGACTTAAGCCCTCACGCGCGAAAGATTACTTGGTGTACTTGAGTTCGAACGAAGCGGGCGCGGCGTTCGGCGTGTAGACGCGCGAATGCGCCTTGAAATCATATGGCGGCACGCCGCCGGGAAAGTCCGCCTCGAACTGGGCGATGCGATCCTTGGTCAAAGGCAAAAGCTTGAGCTTGACGTTGTCCTGATCCTTGGGGACCGCCTTGCCCTTGATGTCATCGTAGAGCATCACAAGCGCGAATCCGCCCTGCAGCCAATGGCCGCCGATGTCGAAGAGCAGGTCGCCGTTCTTCACCGCCTCCACATTGTCCGGATTCAAGTCCATGGCGACGACGATGACGTCCTTGCCCGGCTTTTTCCCGGCGTCCTTGAGCGCGGTCATCACCCCGGTCGCCGTGCCCCCGTTGGCCGCCCACACGCCCTTGATGTCGGGATGGCCCTGGTAGAGCGATTCAAACACGCTCTGCGAGGTGTCCCGTACAAAATTGCCGTCGACCTCGCCGGCGACGACGACTTCCGGATGGGCTTTAAGCGCGTCTTCGAGACCCTTGCGCCGGTCGATCGCGACCGAAGTCCCCGCCGTGCCGTTGACGACGCCGATGACCTTCTTGCCATTGGCGTCCGCGGGCACGGCGGCGAACAGCGCTTCGGCCATCTGGCGCCCCGCGTCCTCGTCGCTTGGACCGACGAAGGCCAGATAGTTGGGGAAGCGTTCGGACTGCGGCGAGAAATCCGGATAGCTATCGGTCAGAATAACCGGAATGTTGGCGTCCTTGGCGAGGGTCAGGCCGCGAGCGGCGGTCGCCCAATAGGGCGTGAAGATGATGCCGTCGACGGATTGGCCGACGAGATCCTCCAGCGACTTCACCATCTGGTCGGGCTTGTTGTCGGCGTTGAGCACGATCAGCTTGACGCCGAGCTCCTTGGCGCCCTTCTTCATGAAGTCGATGTAGTTGTTCCAGAACTGTGCGGCGAGCGTCGGCACGACGACGCCGATGGTCGGCGTATCCTTCGAGGCAAAAGCCGGACTCGCCGCGAGCAGGAGCGGCGCGGCGAGCGCCAGAAGTCCGTTGCGTATCCGTCTCGAAATCATCCATTCCTCCTCTTGGGCTCGGTTGCGGGTGGGGATCGCACCGGCCCTTTCCAATTTTTCGCGGGCCAAGCCGCGCCCCTCTAAGCCGTTACAGTTTGGCGCGCGCGCGCCAGCGTGACGGCGAGATCGATCGCCTCGATGAGGCTGGTCTCGCTCGCGATTCCCTGGCCCGCGATGTCGAAGGCGGTGCCGTGATCGACAGAGGTCCGGATGATCGGAAGGCCGAGCGTGACGTTCACGCCGCTCAAAGCCTCCCAGCGGCCGGTCTTGCTATCGACGGAGAAGCCAAGCAGCTTGACTGGAATGTGCCCTTGGTCGTGATACATGGCGACCACCGCGTCGAACTGCTCCGCACGCAGCTTCACGAACACGGTGTCGCCGGGCACCGGCCCGTGGACATCATAGCCTTGCTCGCGCAGGCGCTTGATGGTCGGTTCGACGATATCGATGTCCTGCCGTCCGAACAGGCCGCCTTCACCCGCATGGGGATTGAGGGCCGCGATGGCGATGCGACGGCGCGGAACGCGAAGCGCCTTGAGCGCCTCGTCGGTGAGCGCGACGACACGGCTGATCCGTTCCGGCGTCACGCGCTTCGGCACATCTTCGAGAGCGGTGTGGGTGGTGATGTGGCTCACGCGCATGGCGCCGTGCACCAGCAACATCACGCTGTCGCGCGCCCCGGTGAGATCGGCGAGCAGCTCCGTGTGGCCGCTATAGTGATGGCCCGCGAAGTTGAGCGCTTCCTTGCTGATTGGCCCGGTGCAAATGGCGTCAGCGGCGCCCTTGAGCGCCAATCGTACGGCGGCCGCGATGGCGTCATACGCGATCCGCCCGCCCTCCGCCGTCGATTGGCCAGACGCGACGTGGGCACGGGCGACGTCGATGTCGATAAAGCCGATCGGGGGCAAATTCGCGCCAGGCTTCGCATCGGAAACCTGCGTCGCAGGGTCGTTCAACCCGAGTTGTTTGAGCGCTTCCTGGTGTGTCGAGCGCGCGCCGATGAGGAGAAGCGAAAACTCTCCGTCCGCGACGCGTTGGCGCAAGCCAACTGCCGCCCGCGCCATGATTTCCGGACCGATACCGGCCGGATCACCCGACGTCACCGCTATCCTGGGACCAGTCACTTTCCCCCCTTCGCTCTCACCAGCTTAGCGCAACCTTTGCAGCATGAAAAGTCAAAAAACGTCATAATCTCTCATTTGATGTTATCAGCGTGCCTTTTTTTGGTCGACCAGAGCGAGTTGCTTCTGGATTAAGGCGGCCTAAGCGGACGGCTCGGATGACAATCTCTTGCTGAAAATCAGAATGCAGGTTAAACTTGCCTGATGAGCAGTCCTGCGCTTCCGCATGCCCGAAACCCGTGGGCGCCATTCCGGGGTGGCTCAGTCCACGGAAAAGCGCCGAGAAAAAATTTCTACGCTTTTGTCCGCGTAACTCATTGAAATGTCTCGATTCGAACGAGAAAATCCAAGGAAATCCAAGGAAATCCAATAGTCACTATCAGGGGATTTCGTAGCGAAACCGGCACGCGCCAAGAAAATCCAAACGGGTCGGCCAAACCCAGGTCGCGGGCCCCGCCGCCCAGAGGCGGCGAACCCCGCTCCATCCCGAGCAAAGCGCCCGACGCGGCGTTGCGGTGTTGACACTGGCCGTAAACTGCCATTTTCTTCCAAAATCGGGCGCCGGCCGGAGCAGAAGCCGCGCCTCGAACTCGCAGCCTGACAGAAGCGCCATGGCCCTGACCCGCCGCCCCGAGCTCATACCCGCGCAGCGCCGGGCCTTCATGCTGGAGCACATCCGCAAGCGCGGGGCGGCCTCGATCCAGGAATTGTCGGAGGCGATCGGCATCTCGCTCTCGACGGTTCGACGCGACCTCGAGCATCTGGAGGCGCGCGGCTACCTCGAGCGCTCGCATGGCGGCGCCTTGATCCAGAAGCAGCTTCAATCCACCTTCGAGCCGGAGGCCGCGATCACAGCCGAATTCGACCGGCCGGAAAAGGAATCGATTGGGCTCGCGGCGGCCGCCACGCTTCATTCCGGCGCGAGCGTCATCTTCGATAGCAGCTCGACCGTGCTCGCAGCCGCTCGCGCCTCGGTCGAGCGCGACATCGCGCTGACCGCGGTCACCAACGACCTCGGCATCGGCCAGGCGCTATCGGCCTCGAGCAGGATGCGCGTCCTCTGTCTTGGCGGCACGGTGCGGCCGGAATCCCTGACCGTCCTTGGCGAGCCGGGCGAGAGCTTCCTTGGCAACCTCAAAGTCGATGTCGCCTTCATCGGCACGCATGCGATCAGCGGCCTCGCGTTGACCGAGACCTCGCTCGAGGCCGCGGCGATGAAGCGGGCCATGATCACAGCCGCGCGCAGGATCGTTGTTCTTGCGGATGCGTCCAAGTTCGGCGCGGCTGCGTTCTGCAAAATCTGCGAGCTGACCGCCGTCCACGAGCTGATAACCGACGATCGCGCCGATCCCGCTGAGATCGCACGCGTGCGGGATCTCGGCCTTGAGGTGAAGGTCGTTCCCTCGATGAGCAGGCCGACGCAAGCCGTCGCATGACAACTTTACGCCTGATAGCGGATGACCTGACCGGAGCGCTCGACACCGCGGCTCAGTTTACCGGCCGCATCGGTCCGCTGCCGGTTCTGCTGGATCGGACGACCGCAGCGCCCGAAGTGTCCTATGCCCTCAACCTGTCCTGCCGCGATGGCGACGAGACGACGGCCGTCGCCTGCACGCGCGACAGCCTCCGCTGTTATTCGGGTGCGGATCTTGCGTTCAAGAAGATTGACAGCCTGCTGCGCGGGCACTGGGCCGCGGAGCTGGCCGAGATCGTTCAGTCCGGCATGTTTCGCAGGATTGTGCTGGCGCCCGCGGTTCCGGCTCAAGGCCGTCTAACGCGAGGCGGCCTCCAGATGCTGGCGCAATCGCCCAGCGATCCCATACTGATCAAGGACATCGCGGCGGAGCTTAAGCGTTATGGCGTCTCCTCTCGTGAGGTCGACGGCGACGTGGTCCTTCTCGACGCGGAAAGCGACGCCGATCTTGACGCCATTGCGAAACGATATGCGACTGAGCCCACCACGCTCTGGTGCGGCGCGGCCGGACTGGCGAGGGCCCTCGCGCTAGAGCCGCCTCGGCCCGCGCGCCCGCTCAATCAACCGCATCTCGTGATTGTCGGCTCGCGCCATCCGGTCACCCTTCGCCAGGTCGAAGTCTTCCGCGCGGCCCGACCGGATTGCCTTGCGTCCCTGACGATCGAACCCAGTTTCGTCGGCCGCGTCCGGACGACGCTGCAGGCGTTCGGAAGCTGCGTTGTCGTGCCCGCCCTCCCGTCGGGTCTGGGCGAGATGGAGGCGGCGGAGCGCATTGCCTTGGGCCTCGAGCTGCTTTCCGGTCGCCTGCCGCAGCTTGGCGGACTGACGGTGATCGGCGGCGAGACATTCGCCGCGCTCTGCCGCGTGCTTAAGGCAACGCGGCTCAGCGTCGATGGCGAATTTCTGCACGGCGTTCCCGCCTCCCGAATGAAGTCCGGCCTTTGCTCGGGAACCTCCTGCGCCTCCAAGTCCGGCGCTTTTGGCGAACCTGATTGGCTGCTCAAGCATCTGAGCTAGCGCTGGCCTCGCCTCGCGTTTCCCGGGACGGGAGAAGCGTGCGCAAGCGCTGCCCCGCAGCCACGAGGTGGGCGCGCATCGCTTCGCCGGCTGCGACCATGTCGGCCGCGGCGACGCCGTCCGCAATCGTCCGATGCTCGGCGATCGTGCGCCCCTTGGTTTCGGGGATGTAATAGGTTTTGGGATACCAGATCCGGACAATTGACTGGATGGTCGAGCCGACAGTTTCGAAGATCGGGTTCCGCGCAGCGTGAGCGATGGCCAGATGGAAACGCGTGTCGCTATCCATGAACGCGCTGTGGTCCATCGGCTCCGCCCGCATCTCCTCGATGGTCTGTATCGAGTTGCGAAACGAGTTCCTCTGTCTTGTTGGCGGCGGCTCGGCGCGCGCATTCCACCTCGATCAGCACGCGGACGTCGACGAAATCGTCAAGATTGCCTTCGCTGAGCAAAAGTCCCCATCGGAAAGCACCGGACAGAAGCTCTGAGGTCGGCTCTCGGACGAACGAGCCTTCACCCGCGCGCGCCTCCAGGACGCCCAGCACGACAAGGCTTTTCACTGCCTCCCGGATCGTCGAGCGCCCGACCTGGAACCGGATCGCCAACTCCTTCTCGGAAGGGATGAGATCGCCCGGTTTCCAGACCCTCTTCATGATGAGGTCGGTCAGCGCCTTCACGATCTCCTGCGGGAGCGTCGCGCGGCTCACCGGCCTGATCAGCTTTTCGGTATCGCTCGTGAGCGGACTGCGTCCGAGACCCATGCTTGTCAGATTCCAGAGCCCGTAGCGGCTCCCCGGCCTTGCTTTCGGGGCGTCAGCGTTGCCGATCTTGTGGCCGAGCCGCACACGCGGCGCCAGCGTCTCTGCGGTCTGAACCTTCACTTGATCCTCCCACGACCGGCTTGACAGCCATCGTTTGTTAACTTCACAATATCAGACATTCAGAATATCGAAAGCGGGAGGAGAGAGCGTTAGCAGGCGTTGATCGCCGGGCCGAGCAGGGCGGGCCCATCCAAGTCGAACTCGCCGGCGCGGGCCGCGTGAGTCCGGGCGCGATCCGGGTGGCGTCCAAAACGCCATCATTGCTGGGGTCAGCACCAAGAGGATCACTCGCGCGTTCGGGCTCTGTGGGCGTCGCCGCAGGATGGGGTGGTGACCAATTCATCTGCGGTCGCCGCAGACGCCATACGAGCTGCAAGTCGCTCGCCACAAAGACGCATAAGAGGAGGAGGAGATGCACATGGTGAATGGTTTGTGGGCGCGCCCGGTTCCCCGGGAATTCGCGCGCAAAGCGCTGGCGGGCGTCGCGCTCGTCGCCGTGGGACTCGTGTCGAGCTACGCCTCCGCCGAGACCCGATCCGAGCCGTATCCGGCATGGCCCGAGCCCGTTATCCAGGACAAGATGTCGGTCGACGAGGCGAAGGCGATCGTCGCCGAGCGCACGAAACCGCAGACCGAGTGGAAGGGCCCGACAGACGGACCGAAGGCCCCGTCAGGCAGTTTCACCATCGCCTATGTCTCGCCCGACCAGTCCTACACGCCGCACGTTCTGTGGGGGAAAGGCGTTGAACAAGGCGCCAAGGCGCTCGGTTGGACGGTGATGACGTTCAATGGCCAGGGCACAGTCAGCGGCACATTGTCGGCGATGCAACAGGCGCTTGCGGCGAATCCGGCTGCGATCATCACGCCGGCGGACGCCAATGCGCTGCAGAAGCCGATCAAGGAGGCGGTGTCCCGTCACATCCCGGTGATTGGTATTCATGCGACGGCGTTCCCGGGCCCGAGCCCGGAGCTCGGCCTTTATCAGAACATCGTCTCCAACCCGGCCGAGATCGGCGGAACCGAGGCGGCCTACGTAATCGCCCAGTCGGATGGCAAGGCCAAAGACATACATATGGTCGACAACAGCTACGCCATCGCCCGCTTCAAGGCGAAGTCGACAACCACGCCGATCGCCAATTGCCCCGGCTGTAAGATGCTCGAGACCGTCAATATGCCGCTCGGCGACGCTTCCGCGCGCATGGGCGCAGCTGTCTCCGGCCTGCTTGGTCGTTACGGCGATAACTGGTGGATGACGACGTGCTGCGACGGCTATTACACCAATGTCGCGGCGGCCCTGCGCGCGGCCGGCGCGTCGCCTGAGAAGATTAAGCTTGTCGGCGCTGACGCTCCGCCTTCGGCCTATGACATGATCCGAAAGGGCGGGTTCGAAGTCGCGAGCGTGCCCGAGCCGAGCTCGCTGTTCGGCTACGAAGCCGTGGACGCCGTGATCCGCGCCATGGCTGGCCAAGAGCCGGCGCATTTCCTCCAACCGGTGTTCCTCATTGTGAAAGACAATGTGGACACCGAAGGGGGCAAGAACAACGAATTCGTGCCGAGCAACAACTTCGCCTGCCACTACGAGAATATCTGGAAAGGTGAGAACAAGGCCTGCAACTAGGTCCGTCCCCAACGGTCATGAGAGTGTGAAAGCCTGGCTCATGATCGCTTGGCGCCCTTCCGGGAGCTTTGTCTCCATGGCGCTGGCTACCCGTTCCGTGCTCGCAAAGATAGGACATCCAAGCGAACCGCCATGGCGACAGATGCGCTTCCCGCGATCGAGATCAGGGGTCTGACGAAGCGCTTTCTCAGCACGCTCGCGTTGGATGGCGTCGACCTGACGATCATGCCGGGCGAAATCCACGCGCTCGTCGGCGAGAATGGCGCCGGCAAGTCGACGCTGATCAAAATTCTCGCCGGCCTCTATCAGCCCGACGCGGGCGAGATCTTCATGGGCGGCGCAGGTCCATCCCAATTCCGAAGTCGGTGCCGATCGCGTTTGTTCATCAGGACCTTGGTCTGGTCGATGAATTGAGCATTGGCGAGAACGTTGCGCTGGTGGCGGGATTTCCCAGGTCCGGCGGCCTCATCTCTTGGAACAAGGTTTGGCGGCAGGCCGAACAGATCTATGGCGCGATGGCACTCGATCCGCCGGACCCCCGCGCTCCCGTGGGTTCGCTGAGCGCCGCGGGCAAAGCCATCCTTGGCATCGTGCGGGCTCTGTCGCGAGACGCCAGGGTCGTGGTGCTCGACGAGCCGACCGCCTCGCTGCCGGGACCCGATGCGCTCAATCTGTTTGAGGTGCTACGGCGCCTGCGCGCTTCGGGGACAAGCATCCTCTACGTGAGCCATCGCCTGAATGAATTGTTCGGCCTCGTCGACCGCGTCACGGTGTTGCGTGATGGCCGGCTTGTCCGGTCGAGCGACATTGGCGAGGCGACGCCGGACTCCATCATACGCGACATGCTTGGCCGAGATCTCGAATTGCATCATCAGTCGGCAGCCAGCCCCCGCGCCCCCGCGCCACTCCTCGAGGTCGAGAACCTCTTTGCCGGCAATCAGGGGCCGCTCTCCTTTGCTGTCGGACAGGGAGAAGTGGTCGGTCTTGTGGGCCTGCGCGGGGCAGGGCACGAGGCGATCGGGCGGACGATTTTTGGCGCTCACCCACAAACCGGCGGAACGATTAGGCTCGGGCCCGACCTCGTGCCAGCCGGCTTGCCGATCGGCGAGCGCATCAGAAAAGGAATTGCGCTCCTCGCAGGCGACCGACTGGGTGAGAGCGCGTTGAGCGGTATGTCGTTGCGCGAGAACCTCTTTCCAAACGTAAGCAGCGTAGCCGGCGGCCCGTTCACGCCGATTGACGGGAGACGGGAGGCCAGCGAAGCGACCAGCGTGCTGGATAGGTTCGATGTGCGTCCGCGCAACTGGGCAGCGCTCATTGATTGGCTGAGCGGCGGCAATCAGCAGAAGGTTTTCGTCGGCCGCTGGCTTGCGACCGGCGCCCGGCTCTTCATCATGGAAGAGCCGACTGCGGGAGTCGACATTGGCGCAAAGGGAGTCATCCATCGTATGTTGCGCGATCTTGCCGCTGAGGGAGCCGGAGTTCTGGTTGTCTCTTCCGATTTCGAAGAGGTCGTGACCCTCTGCGACCGTGCGCTCGTCGTCGGTCGCGGCATGATCACCGCCGATCTTGCGGGACCAGCGCTGACACTGGAAAGCCTGCTGACCCGGTCGTCGATGGCGGCGGAGCCGGTTGCGCAGGCGCACTAGCTGGAGACGGACATGTCCAACTCAACGCTCCAGCGCAGCGACCCGGCGCCGTCGGCTCCCCGCGCGTCGGGCGCGGCCGTGTCGAATCTCTTCGCGAACTATGGCTTGTTGTTTGTTTTTCTCTTGATCATGCTCGTCTTTGGTCTCCTTCGGCCGTCGAGCTTTTTCAGCGCCACTAACCTCAATGCGATTCTCGTCAGTCAATCGGTCACGGCCATTCTGGCGCTTGCCGCGATGGTGCCGCTGGCGACAAAGCAGTTCGACCTTTCGATCGGCTACCACCTCGGCCTCGCGCAGGTGCTGATCGTCGGCCTTCAGGTCACTCAGGGCCTGGGATGGCCTTTGGCGGCCGCGCTGATCCTGCTCGCGTCCTTGGTGGTCGGCTTCGTCAACGGCCTCCTGGTGACGTTTTTCCGCATCGATTCTTTCATCGCCACCATGGGCACCGGAACGCTGCTCTACGGCGTGACCAACTGGTACACGAATGGCGAACAAATCGTCGGAATGAGTTTGCCGGACAGTTTTACCGGCCTCACGCAGATCGTCCACGGCGTTCCCCTCCCGGCCGTTTATGTCGCGATCATCGCCGCAATCTTATGGATCGTGACAGAGCGTTTGCCGGTTGGCCGAAACCTCTATGTCATCGGGGCCAATGTTCGCGCTGCGGAACTTACGGGTATCAACGTTCGGCGGCACGTGATGGGCGCGTTCATTCTCGCCGGCTTCCTGAGCAGTTTCGCTGGGCTCGTGCTTGGCAGCATCCTTCAGACGGGAACGCCGAGCGTTGGTCCTGAATATCTCCTGCCTGCCTTCGCGGGGAGCCTGCTTGGCGCCACGTCGATCAAGCCGGGCCGGGTGAACGTGATCGGGACTTTGCTTTCAGTCCTCGTTCTGGCTTTCTCATTCTCAGGCGTGCAGCAGCTTGGCGCGCCTTTCTACGTCCAGTTTTTCTTCAACGGGGCGATTCTGATCGTCGCGGTCGGCCTCTCGGTCTACGCCGCCCAGCGGCGCCAACGCGCCGCCACGGCTGCGAAGCCGAGTGCGGGCTAAAGGGAGGGGTCCCGTGGAGCCATTCGAGACGCTGGATAAGCGCTTCGCTTCCTACACGATCCCGATCGTGTTTCTAGAGAAGCTGCATACGGGCCTGCGCTGGGCCGAAGGTCCGGTCTATTTCGCCGATCAACGCAGCCTCTTGTTCAGCGACCTGCCCAACAATCGGATCCTGCGCTTCGATGAGCAGACGTCTCAGGTCACCGTCTTTCGCGCGGATTCGAACTTCTCCAACGGCAACACACGCGACCGGCAGGGCCGCCTCGTCACCTGCGAGCATCGCGGCCGACGGGTGACCCGCACCGAATATGACGGAGCCATCACCGTCCTCGCCGAGCGATATGAGGGCAAGCGCCTGAATGCGCCCAATGATGTGGTGGTGAAGTCGGACGGCACGGTGTGGTTCACTGATCCGACCTACGGCATCAGCGCGGCCTATGAGGGGGGCAAGGCGGAGAGCGAGATCGGCAGCTGCAACGTCTATCGCTTCGATCCGCGCGACGGGTCGCTGCGCGTCGCCGTAGACGACTTCCGGCGCCCGAACGGTCTTGCCTTTTCACCCGACGAGAAACTTCTCTATATCGCGGATTCCGGCTTCTGGCCGAACCCGGACTGGCCACATCACATCCGGGCCTTCAAGGTCGCGGACGGCAAGCTCAGCAAAGGCCGCGTACTTGCCGACATCTCTCCCGGCATTCCGGACGGTTTCCGCGTCGATATCGATGGCAATCTTTGGACGAGCGCGGGCGACGGCGTTCACTGCATCACGCCCGACGGCGACCTCATCGGCAAAATCCCCGTTCCGGAAAAGGTCGCAAATGTTTGCTTCGGCGGTCTGACGCGGGACCGCCTGTACATCTGCGGGCATACGTCGCTCTATGCAATTCACGTGAACGCGCGCGGTGCGCAGGCGCCCTGAGCGAGCTTCTTTCGCTGGAGAGCGCGGATGGTGGATGTCCGGGATTGGATGCGTCTCGACGGCCGCGTCGCGATCGTGACAGGGGGCGCTCGCGGGATTGGCCGCGAGACCGCGGAAACGCTGGCGGCGGCTGGCGCGCGCGTCGTCCTGGCGGATCTCGACAAGGAAACGGTCGAGAGCGCGGCGGCGGAAATCCGTGCGACCAGCCTTCATGCGACCGCGATCGTTGCTGACGTCGCCGACGAAGCGAGCGTCAACGCGATGGTGCAGGCGACTTTGAAGCGCGAGGGTCGCTTGGACATTCTCGTCAACAACGCCGGCATTGCGATCCGCCGGCCCGCCGTTGACCTTGCGCTTGGCGATTGGGACAAAGTCCTGTCGGTCAACTTGACCGGGTCTTTCTTGTGCGCTCGCGCCGCCGCGGCCCCCATGATCTCGTCGGGGCGCGGCGGCGCAATTGTAAACGTCGCGTCGATCATGGGCCTGTCGGGCGGCGGCCTCTACCCTAACGTGTCCTATCAGGCGACCAAGGGCGCGATCGTGAATATAACTCGCGCGCTCGCGGTCGAATGGGCGCCGCACGTCATTCGAGTGAACGCGGTGGCTCCAACGTATGTGCGCACCGAACTGATCGGACCCATTCTCAAGGACCCGGACCTTGTCGCCCGCATTGAGGCGATGATTCCCTTGCGGAAGCTCGCAGAACCCGCCGACATCGCGGCCGCGATCGCCTTCCTCGTGAGTCCCGCGGCGGCGATGATCACCGGCCATACGCTCGCGGTCGACGGCGGATTCCTGGCGCAGTAGACGGCGCAGCGAGGGTAACCGCATCGGCGATACTCGAGCGCAGTACGCTCTCCGCGAAGGATGGGCTCACCCCAATATGGGCCCTTTCACCAATCCGGTCACCCATGCTGCGCTTGCCGCTGCTCGCAGGCTGGACGCGCTGCAGCCGCGCTCATTGTCTGCTCCGCGAGCCCCCTCTATGACATTTTCATAGGCTGGGTCGTCTCAGGCTCCGACGTTGCTCAATTGTCTCGGTCGGTTCGTGCGAACGGACGCCTCGCAAGCAGTGTGCGAGAGATCTGCGCCGAAGCCGTAGCAGACGGGTTCACCGCAGCGATGCTGCCCGAACTGCCGCGCGCGGTCGCGATGGCCAACCATCTCGACCTCAAGCCCGTGGGCGATGACGCGCGGCCTTAGGCTTGCGGCGAGCGAGAACCTTCGCCGCCGCCCTTGCCATCCGTTGGGCTCTCTCCGGCGAGCGCGGAATTTCCAGACTGGAAAGAACCCGCTGCGTGCTGGCTTCG
The DNA here is from genome assembly GCA_963707355.1 of uncultured Alphaproteobacteria bacterium. Taxonomy (GTDB): domain Bacteria; phylum Pseudomonadota; class Alphaproteobacteria; order Rhizobiales; family Beijerinckiaceae; genus Roseiarcus. The sequence goes on from CAVPPX010000015.1 coordinate 35,253, forward strand.
ATATTGCGGATGTGCTCAGACATCGCGTCGGCAGCGCGATCGGGAATACGTGTCGTGATCCCTGCGGCGATCTTGACGTGATCCGCTGTGCTCTGGGCGATCAGGCCGGGCTCATTCCGCGCCCGTCGGTCAAAATTCTGGAAGTCGAGGCCGAGATTGTACAGCCCGTAAGCGATTCGTTGGAGTACGGCGTTGCCGGCTATCTCGGACAACTTCTCGTGGAAGCGGGTGTCGAGAATGCGAAAGCCGACGGGATCGTCCTGAACGGTCTTATGCGCCTCGATGATGTCGCGGAGATCGTGGATATCTGCGGGCGTCGCCCTCGCAGCCGCTCTTCGCGCGATCTCAACTCGACGACCCTCCTGCTATCGAAAGCGTCGGCAAAATTAGCCTTCGTTAGGGAGAGGTAGAAGTCGAGGGGCGAAAGCAGCGTCCGCGCATCAAGATCGCTGACATAAGCTCACGCTCGGGAGGCAGCCGGTCGCCCGCATGCAGGCTCCCCGTTCGGATCAGTTCGAGAATTCGAGTGACGACCTACTGACCGATTACCCGCTTGTCGCTTGGGTCCATCCTGCCGACAGTCAAATCATTCGCTTTCGGCCTTGTCGCCATTGTCCACTCAGGTTCGGCAGCTTTGCTCAACCTTACAGCTTCTGTCAGCGTTCTCCAGCCAGCAATTGTTTTCAGACCTTCTGACGCGTAACCGGCGCTGTTTGCTGTCTAATCTCCATCCTGAACCTGACCTTCGGTCTACAACCGCGATCCGCCAGAAACGGAAATTCGCGACCGACTGACGAGCGGCGCAGCGCGGCGTTGCCGCGTACGCCACGCCGATCTGGTCGCCGGCGCCCGAATACGGCCCGACGCGCAAGTCGCGGCGGAAAGGACCTCCGCGCGGCGTGTGGACCTTCGCTAGTCAGCGGTCGCCTCCTGCGTTTGACACGCCCTGTGTGGGAAACCTCGGACCACTTGATTGATGATCAAATGCGCGCTCGCCCGCCTTTTGGTGCGCTGTGATACGCTGTACGAACAAATTCGTATCAGTTGGCCGCAATCCAGTGGCTAGTCCCGGCGAGCGTGGCAGTCGTAATGTAACGATGGGGCCGAACGTCCCGTTGCCGCTCTTGGCGCCGTCGGAGCGATAAAATCAAAATGGAGGGAACGCGATATGAGGTTACGAGCTGCTTTGGCCGCTGCTGGCGGCGCGCTCATTCTGGCCGCGGGGCTCGCCGGAACCGCCAATGCGGAAGCCGTGTGCAGTCACGATTTGCGCGTGCTGGCCCAGCCGCGGGACGGCCTGACGCTGCTCGAGAAATACAAGGACGAGTTCAAGGGTCTCTCCGGCGCGTCATTCAACATCGACTATCTCAATGAGAACGATCGCCGCGCCAAGTCCCGCGCCGACGCGTCGACCGTCGGCAAATACAACGTCTACTATATAGACGAGGCCAACGTCGCGCTGTTCGCGAAGTCCAAGTGGGTCGCGCCGTTGCTCGACTATTATCCGAAGGAATACGACTTCGCCGATTTCGATCCCGGCCGGCGGAAGGTCGCGACGTTCGAGGACAAGGTCTACTTCGCGCCCTTGACCGGCGGCGGCGACCTGCTCGTCTACCGCAAGGATCTCCTGGACAAGGCCGGCGTCGCGGTGCCGAAGACGCTCGACGAGATGATCGCGGCGGTGAAGAAGCTGCACGACCCCGATCACGGCGTTTACGGCATCGCGCTGCGCGGCCAGCGCGGCTCCGGCGCGAACGTTTGGCGCTGGATGCCCTATTTCCGCGGCTTCGGCGGCAAGTGGTTCGATGGCAACACGCCTGTGTTCGATGGCGAGCCGGCGGTGAAGGCGACCCAGACCTACCTCGATCTGTTCAAATATTCGCCCCCTGGCACCAAGACCGGCAGCTGGGACGAATCGACCGGCGCCTTCCTTTCCGGTGAGGTCGCGCTGCTCGTCGAATTCGACGCCGCTCGCCGGCGAGGCGATCGATCCGAAACTGTCGAAGGTGGTCGGCAAGGTCGGCTACGCGCCCCCGCCCTCGCCCTTGACCGGGGGCGGCTACGCCCACGGCCTCGCGATCGGGATGAAGGCGAACAAGGACGATGCGGCGAAGAAATGCGCCGGCCTGTTCATCGCCTGGGCGACGTCGAAGCAGAACGAGAAGCGCCGCCTCGACGACGGCGAGTTCGGCGAGCTCAACCGCACCAGCATCATGACCAGCGACGAGTTCAACCAGAAGTTCGGCGCCGATCTTGGCCAGGCTTTGGCGGCGACCGCGAAGGTGACGGCCGTCAACTTCTGGCAGGACCCCGAGTGGCCGAACCTTGGCGACCATTGGGGCATCGAGCTCGAGGAGCTGATCACCGGCACGCGCACCGACATCAAGGGCTCGCTGGACGAGCTCAACACCTACGCGAAGGGAACTCGTGGCCAATCGCAAGTAGCATCGGCTGAAAAAGCGCCCTTCCGCACTGCGGGAGGGCGCGGCCCGCTTCCCAGCCGCTCGCGCAAGGCGCCTATGAAAATCCGCACGAGTTTGCCGCTCGTCTTCACCGCGCCGACCCTGGCGGTCCTCGCGATCCTGGCCTTCGTGCCGACGATCGACGCGGTCAACATCGCTCTGCAGAATCGGGAGCTCAGCAATCCCGACAGCGCCTATATCGGCTTCGCCAACTTTCGCGCTCTTGTTGACGATCCGCGCTTTCTCAATTCTGTCTGGGTCTCGATCAAGTGGGAGATCCTGACCGTCGTCGCCACGATGGCGGTCGCGATTCCCCTTGCCGTTCTCCTGTTCGAAGCGACATCGCCGAAAGTGCGCAACGCGCTTTGCGTGCTGTTCATCGTGCCGGCGCTCCTGCCGCGCGTCTCCGCGGCCTTCGTCTGGCGCTTCGCCTTCCATCCGCTTTTTGGCCTCGCGGTCTATCCGGTGCGGCTGATCACCGGCCATCCGATCGACCTGCTTTCCGACCCGCACACCGCGATGGCCACGGTCGCGGTCGTCGACGTCTGGCAATGGGGGCTCTTGTTCTCGGTCGTCATCGTCAAGCTTCTGGAAACGCTGCCGCCGCAGCCCCTCGAAGCGGCGCGCCTCGATCACGCCCGGACCTGGGAGGTCTACGCCTATGTCGCGCTGCCCATGCTGCGCGGGGCGCTCATCAGCCTCGTCTTCGTCAAGATGATCGAATCGCTGCGCGCCTTCGACCTCATCTATGTGATGACGCGCGGCGGTCCGGGGATCACCACGGAGACGCTCGACATGTACGCCTTCTCGCAAGGCTTCATCGAATCCGGCCGCATCTCCTATGCCTCGAGCATGGCGGTCCTGATGATGATCGCGACGACAGTCGCCTTCACTGTTCTCTGGCGACGGGTGCGGCGGTGGCAAGAGGTCTGAGCCGATTCGCGGCCCGCGCCTTTATCGCGCTGGCGGCGGCGTCCGTCGTTGTGCCTCTCCTGTGGACGCTGCTCAGCGGCTTCAAGAACCGCGTCGACATCGTGACGCCGACGCCGATGCTGTTTTTCACGCCGACGCTCGACAATTTTCTCTACGTGATCGAGCGAGAGAGCGTGCGCGCGGGCCTCGTCAACTCGATCATCGTATCGGGATGTTCGGTGCTGATCGGCGCCGCGCTCGGCCTTCCTCTGGCCTACGCCGTCGCGCGCTATCCGATGCGCTACGCCAACGACATTCAGTTTTTCGTATTGTCGCTGAGATTTCTTCCCCCCGTCGCGATCGCCATTCCCCTTATCGTCATCTGGCTCGACGTCGGCCTCTACGATACGCGCATCGCGCTCATCGTCACCTATAGCCTGCTGACCCTGGCGACGACGATCTGGCTGGCGATTCCCGCCTTCAAGCGCGTGCCGAACGAAATCGAGGAAGCCGCCTTCGTCGACGGCTACGGCCCTTACGCGATCTTTTTCCTCATCGCCCTGCCGATCGCATGGAAGTCGCTCATGGGCGCGATTGTGTTCTCCTTCGTGCTGGTCTGGAACGAATTCCTGATCGCGCTGATGCTGACGACATCGGACGCCAAAACCCTGCCTGTGGTCGCCTCCGAGATGACCCAGTTGGGTCGCGATGTGCCGTGGGGCATTCTCAACGCCTCGGTCATTCTGCTTTCGCTGCCGCCGCTTCTGTTTCTGGGCGTGTTAAGCAGCTTTTTGAGCTCGGCTTTAAAAACCAGGAATCAAGGATAAACCCATGCGCGCGCTTGTTCTCGAACGGAAGCGGGTCCTTTCCCTCCGCGATATCGACCTTCCAACGACGCTCGGCCCCGACGACGTCAGGATCAAGCTCCACACCGTGGGCGTCTGCGGCAGCGACGTCCATTATTACACCCACGGCGGCATCGGCTCCTACATCGTGAAGAGTCCCATGGTGCTCGGGCACGAGGCGTCAGGCACGGTGACTGAGATTGGCGCCAACGTGCGCTCGCTCGCCGTCGGCGATCGGGTCTGCATGGAGCCCGGCGTTCCGAACTTCCGCTCCAAGGCGACGCGGCTCGGCATCTACAATGTCGATCCCGAGGTGACCTTCTGGGCGACGCCCCCGGTGCACGGTTGTCTCACGGGCTCGGTGGTCCATCCCGCGGCCTTCACCTTCAAGCTTCCCGACAGCGTCACGTTCGAGGAGGGCGCGATGGTCGAGCCCTTCGCTGTGGGCATGCAGGCGGCGACGCGGGCGCGCATCAAACCGGGCGACGTCGCGGTCGTGCTCGGCGCCGGCCCGATCGGCATCATGGTCGCTCTCGCCGCGCTGGCCGGGGGCTGCAGCAAGGTTCTGCTCAGCGACGTCCATCAGCCCAAGCTCGACATCGCCGGCCGCTATCCCGGAATACTCCCGGTCAACATCACCAAGCGCGACCTCCTTGATGCGGTGAAGGACGAGACCGGCGGCTGGGGCGCCGACGTCGTGTTCGATGCGAGCGGCGCGGCGAAGGCGATCGAAGGGTCGGTCAGCATTGCCTGCCCCGCGGGCGCAATCGTGCTTGTGGGCATTCCCGTCGACCCGGTGGCCTTCAACATTCCCGGCGCGATCGGCAAGGAACTGCGGATCGAGACCGTCTTCCGCTACGCCAATATGTACGAGCGCGCGCTGAACCTGATCGGCTCCGGCAAGGTTGACCTGAAGCCGCTGATTTCTTCGACCTTCGATTTCGAGCGCTCGATCGAGGCGTTCGAGCGCGCCGCGGAAGGGCGCCCCGCCGACGTCAAGTTGCAGATCGACATGACAAAAGTTCCCGCCTGAACGATGGCCGAGCTGTCGTTCCGCAACATCTCGAAGAGCTATGGCGATGTCGAAGTCGTGAGCGGCTTCAACCTCGAGGTGATAAACCAGGAGTTCGTCGTCTTTCTCGGGCCCTCGGGCTGCGGCAAGTCGACGATCCTGCGCATGATCGCGGGCCTCGAGGACATCACCGGCGGGGAGCTCTCGATCGACGGGCGGGTGGTCAATGAGCTCACGCCGCGCGAGCGCAACATCGCCATGGTGTTCCAGAACTATGCGCTCTATCCGCACATGTCGGTGCGCGACAATATCACGTTCGGCCTGCGCCGGATGAAGATTGCGCCTGACGAGATCGAACGGCGCGTTCAGGCGGCGGCGGCGACGCTTGGCCTTGAACAGTTCCTCGATCGCAAGTCGACCGCGCTCTCGGGCGGCCAGCAGCAGCGGGTGGCGATCGCTCGCGCGATCGTCAAGACGCCAGGCGTCTTCCTGTTCGACGAGCCGCTGTCGAACCTCGACGCGACGCTGCGCAACCATATGCGCGTTGAGATCGCCAGATTGCACCAGCGGCTCAAAACGACGACGGTCTATGTGACCCATGACCAGCTCGAGGCGATGACGCTCGCGGACCGCATCGTGCTTCTGCGCAACGGGGTGATCGAGCAGATGGGCACGCCCCGCGAGATCTTCGAGCGGCCGGACAGTCAATTCGTCGCGGCCTTCATTGGTACGCCGGCAATGAACTTCTTCGAAGTCGAAGTGAACGGGAGCGAACTCAACGCGGCTGGCCGTGATGTGCCGGCGCTCGTGATCAATCGAGATCGTTTCGACCTTGACGACTCGAAGACGATCGTCGCTGGCGTCCGGCCCGCTCACTTCCGGCCCGCAAGCGCTTCAGACACCGTTAATGTCATCGACGGCGATGTCGACCTGATCGAATTCTTGGGCAATGACGCTCTGATCAATTTCAAATACGCCGGCGTCGAGATTGGCGTGCTGCTGCCGGCGCAACAATGTCCCGCGGTCGGCGATCACGTGCGGATGACATTCTCGGACGATAACCTTCACGTCTTCGACAAGGAGACCGGTCGCTCGCTGACACGGAGACAAATAAGGGGATGAGACATGGCGCGGAAGAAAGGCGCGGCCCTGCCGCCGGATTTCGAATCGATTGTCACCGATCCTTCGCAATCGTTCAAATGGCATCAGCACGATTGTCCGAGCAACATCGCCCGCTGGAACTATCATCCCGAATATGAAATTCACCTCATCACCCGCTCGCACGGGCGTCAGTTCGTTGGCGACTATATCGGCGAGTTCGGGCCGGGCAATCTTGTGCTCGCGGGCTCCAACCTGCCGCACAATTGGATCAGCGATCTCAAGCCCGGCGAGGTGATCGAAGGACGGGACATGGTGGTTCAGTTCGCCCCCGATCTGTTGCGCTCACGGGCCGATGTCTTTCCCGAACTCGCCGACCTTGAGCCTTTCTTGATGGACGCCCTAAGGGGCTTCGAGTTCTTCGGAGACGCCGCGCGGCATGGCGCTGATCTCATGCAGAGTATCGGCGCGGCGCGCGGATTTCGCCGCCTGGCGCTGTTTTTTGAGCTCATCGATTTGCTTGCACGTGCGCCTGAGAAGAGGATCCTTGCCTCCCCCGACTATGCTCCCACCCTCGATAAGGAGACGCTCGGCGTCGTGCATGACGTCATCTCCTATATAGTCGACAATCTCTCGGGGACGATCAGAATGTCGGAGGCGGCCGCGATCGCCGGGATGACGCAATCGACCTTTTCTCGTTTCTTCAAGAAGAATACCGGCGCCAATTTCGTCGACTATTCGCGAAAGCTGCGCATCGGCCGCGCCTGCAAGCTGCTGTCGGACACTCGACGGCCGGTTACCGACATCTGCTTCGAGGTTGGTTACGCCAATATCTCCAACTTCAACCGCCATTTCCGCAAGGAACGCGGCGTGACGCCCTCACAATACAAGCGACTCTCAAATCTGCGCGCGACGCCGGCTTCGCTTCCCGCCTGAGCCTCTTGTTTGGAACGGAATCCGGGCTCGTTTCCTGCGATGCCTGAGGCAATCATGTGACCGCGGACAGCGATATCGTCGATCCCTCTTGTCCGATCAGAGAGCGCCCGCGTCTCAGACCGGCCTTGTCGACAGGTGCGCTGTCGCTGCCAGCAAAATACGATGGCGCTTTGAGGCAAGCAAAGTCTTCGATGGAAGCATAGCCTTGTTCGAAGGGCGCTCAATACGAACTGTTGCGCGATGTAGAGCGGCGCCAGGCATCGCGCGCTTATCGTGCCGATGCAGCCGACGGCTGAGCCGTTTGGGACGCGCCTCTGGGCTCAGCGATCTCTTGGAAACAAGCAGATCGTACGCGTTGCTGTTGACTGCGCGCTTACATTGAATGCTTCCCAGCTCGCAATGCGGTGAGCGTCGATAACGCAACAGCCTTTGATCCCGCACTATGCACTGCGATATCCAGGCGTCTCCAGGCAGATTCAATGCCTCGTGAAGGCATGGATGCGCAGCGCTCCCGCAACATACAGCGCCGCTGCTTTATTGTTCAAAGGCGCCGAAAAAATCTCCGTCTACGTCGATCCGCACCCGGACGGGCTCAGCGTTTGACGTCCTCGCTGCTCGGCACGGTTCCTGCTTATGGAGAAGCGCTTTCCCGATTGCGAAGGTTTCTCTTGTCTGATCTTTCGTTCCTCACTTTGCGGGATGTCTCTCAAAAGATTCAATCTCGCGCATTGTCACCCGTGGAGGTGACGAAAGCGGAGCTTGATCGGATCACCGCTCTGGATCCTAGGCTCAAGAGCTACGCGACCGTGATGGCTGATTCCGCCATGGCGCAGGCAAAACAGGCGGAGGCTGAGATCGGGCGCGGGGAGGTGAAAGGGCCCCTGCACGGAGTTCCAATCGCAGTCAAGGATCTTTGCTGGACGACAAACGCGCCGACTGCAGCGGGCATGACGATCCACAAAGACTACATGCCGTCGGAAGACGCGACCGTCGTGAAGCGGCTTTCCGACGCAGGCGCCATCATCCTCGGCAAGCTCCAATTAACAGAAAGCGCTTACGCCGATCATCATCCTAATGTCACGCCACCGCGCAATCCCTGGAATGCGGATACGTGGCCGGGCGCGTCATCAAGCGGCTCGGGCGTCGCGACCGCAGCGGGACTTTGTTACGGCTCTCTGGGATCCGACACGGGGGGCTCCATCCGGTTTCCCTCCGCCGCGAATGGCGTCACCGGTCTCAAGCCTACATGGGGCCGAGTCAGCCGGTACGGCGTGTTTGAGCTTGCTGCCTCCCTCGATCACATCGGACCGATGGCGCGCAGCGCGGCGGATTGCGGCGCGATCCTCGAAGTCATCGCCGGAGAGGATCCAAAAGATACGACGACGCTGCCCGGCGGGCCTCCCGACTATCTTGCAGGAACTCAACGACGGCATTCGTGGGCTGCGGATCGGCTACGATCCGGTGTGGGCCGAAACCGCGGTGGACGAGCAGACAGTCGCCGTTGTCAAGGCCGCACGCGAGACCCTTGCGAAGTCTCGGCGCGACGATCGTCGAGATTAAAGCGCCCAACTCAAAGGACGTGCTCGCAGACTGGATTCCCAATTGCGCAATCGAGACGGCGGTCGCCCATGAGGCGACCTACCCCTCTCGAAAGGCTGAGTACGGGCCTGCACTGGCGGGACTGATCGACACGGGACGCGCGCTGACCGCGCTCGACTATCAGAAAATTCTTCTGCGCCGCTCCGAGTTTAAAGGCGCGGTCGCTCACATGTTCCATTCGATCGATCTTTTGTTGGTTCCCGCGCAATCGTTCGCGGCGCCTTCCCTAGCCGACATGGCGATGCTCGGTCAGAGCACCGATATGATCAGCCGCCTGTTGCGCTTCACCTGTCCATTCGATTCGAGTGGCAATCCAACCATCACCATGCCCGGAGGCTTCACTGCGTCTGGTCTGCCCATCGGCTTGCAACTTGTTGGGCCGCACCTCTCCGAAGCGCTTCTGGTGCGCGCGGGCGCCGCCTTCCAATCGGCGACCGACTGGAATCGGCGCCATCCCATTCTGAATTGAAGGTTCATGCATGAGCGTTTCTGGCTGGTTTTCCTCCTCAATCATGGCGAAGCGCGGTGTCGCCGCCGGAAAGGTCGGGCGCAAGCATCGAAGCACCGACGCTGAGCAGGGCGCGCACCACTTCGTCTACGGACCGTACGCCAAACCGATAACAACTCTCGACCCCGGCGACACGCTGATCGTCGACACCGAGGACGCGTTCAGCGGCAAGATTACGTCTGAGACCGACAAGCCCACCGAGAAGCTCAAGCATCCATTCCTAAATCCGCAAAGTGGACCATTCGCCGTCGCGGGCGCGAAGCCCGGCGACTGCCTGGCTGTGTCGATCGAAGCAGTCGAAACGCGCGGCGAATACGGGACGACGGCGCTCATCCCCGAGTTCGGAGGTCTTGTCGGAACGAGCGCGACGGCGCTCCTCAATCCGCCGCTGCCAGAGCGGGTCAAGCGCATGCGCATCGACGCCGCGGGCGTGCATTTCAGCGACAAGATTCTCCTGCCTTACGAGCCGTTTATTGGCACGATCGGCGTGTCGCCGGAGCTCGAAGCCATCTCGTCGGTGGTTCCGGACTACTATGGCGGCAACATGGATCTTCCGGACGTGTGTCCGGGCTCAATCATCTATCTGCCGGTCAAGAATTCCCAGCGCCCATCTCTTCGTCGGTGACTGCCATGCCGCGCAAGGGGATGGGGAACTGTCCGGAGTCGCGGTCGAGCAACGTGCGACGGTGCGCTTGAAGGTCGATCTCATCAAGGGCTGGACCTTCGGTTGGCCGCGACTTGAGACAAAAGATTTCATTATGACGATCGGCAGCGCGCGTCCGATGGAAGACGCCGCGCGCATCGCCTATCGCGAACTTACGCGCTGGATGGCCGCCGAGTACGGCTTCGACGAACTCGAAGCCTACATGCTGCTGAGCCAGGCCGGACGCATTCGTCTCGGCAACATGGTCGATCCCAAATACACGCTCGGCGCATCGATCTTGAAGAAATACCTCGCGGCTTGACGGCGACGCGTACCCATTTGCGAAAAAGGAGAGGTGATCGCAATGAAACGGAAGTCGATGTTCTTATCGGGCGCCACAGCGCTTGCTCTTGGCGCTCTTTGCGCGCCGGCCTTCGCCGCGGATCCTATCAAGCTTGGCCTTATCGAGGACATCTCGGGGGATCTCGCCACATACGGCATTCCCAAACTGCACGGCTCACTGCTGGCGGTGGACGAAATCAACAAGGCGGGCGGCATCATGGGCCGTCCGATCGCGATGACCCATCTCGATCCGCAGGGCGACAACGCCCGCTATCAGGAATTCGCGCGCCGCTTTCTCGACAAGGATCAGGTGGACGTGCTGATCGGCGGCGAGACCTCCGCCTCGCGCGAAGCCATCCGGCCGATCGTCGACAAGCACGACGTGCCCTATTTCTACACGAATCAATATGAGGGGGGCGTCTGCGACGCTCACGAATTCTCGACCGGCGCCATTCCCGAGCAACAGTTCTCGACGCTCATTCCGTACATGGTCAAGACATTCGGACCGAAGTCCTACGTCATCGCCGCGGATTACAATTTCGGTCAGCTCTCGGCCGAGTGGAACCGCTCGATTCTCAAGCAGCCGGATGTCAACGGCACGGTCGTCGGCGAAGAATTCATTCCGCTCGGCGTGAGCCAGTTCGCGCAGACCATCCAGAACATTCAGAAGGCGAAGCCCGACTGGCTGCTCACCATCAACGTCGGCGACGCGCAAGACAGCTTCTTCGAACAGGCCGCGGCCGCCAAGCTCAATCTGCCGATGGGCTCTTCGATCAAGATCATGCTTGGCTTCGAGCACAAGCGCTTCAAGCCGCCGGCGCTCAACAACATGCACGCCGCCGCCAATTGGTTCGAGGAGCTGAACACGCCCCCCGCGGAAGACTTCAAAAAGCGCTGGCACGCGATGTTCCCGAAGGAGCCCTACATCAATGACATGGGCTACAACGCCTATGTCGCGATCTATCTTTACAAGGAGATGGTGGAGCGGGCGAAGTCGACCAAGCTCGACGATCTGCGCAAGGTCGTGGACAAAGGCGATTTATGCATCGACGCCCCCGAAGGCCACATCTGCATGGATCCGAAGAGCCAGCACATGAGCCACCACATGTATCTTCTGTCGGTGGACGAGAAGCACGATGTTCATGTCGACAAAGACTTCGGCGTGATCCAGCCATACTGGCTGGCTTCGATCGGCTGCGATCTCACCAAGGACGACCCGCAGGAGCAGTATAGCCCGAACAACCTGCCCCAGAAGTAATGCGGCTCCGTCATCCGTGGCGCTTCACCGGGCGCCACGGCCCTCATACGCTGATTGGGACCTGCGATGATGGGCGACATTTTCTCTTACCTGTACCAGTTCGCGGATGTTTTCGCGTTTCTGATCCTGTCGGCTGCCGGCCTGGCCATCGTGTTCGGCATGATGGGCATCATCAACATGGCGCATGGCGAATTCATCATGTGCGGGGCCTACGTCACCGTCGGCCTCGTTCATGTCGGGTTTCCGCTTATCGCCGCGCAGCTCTGCGGCGCGATCGTCGCGGGCCTGATCGGCGTGTTGATCGAAGCCGCAATCGTCCGTCGCTTCTACAAGCGCCCGGAAGATTCGCTGCTGGCGACGTGGGGGCTGAGCCTCATGGTCACTCAGGGCACGCTTCTCGTCATCGGTTCGACTGTCACCGGCATCGGAACACCGCCCGGTAGTTTTATGGTTGGCGAGTACTCATTCTCGACCTATCGGATGATCTTGTTCGGCGCGGCGATCGCCGTGCTCGCCTTCATCTATTTTGTTTTTATGCGGACGAAGTTTGGCGTGATGGCCCGCGCGACGATGCAGGATGCAACGACGGCGCGCGCGCTCGGCGTGAAGATCAGCTGGATCTACGCGATCACTTTCGGCCTCGGCGCCGCCCTCGCAGGTCTGTGCGGCGGTCTGTACGCGCCGACCATGAGTTTAATTCCCACGATGGGGTCCACTTTCGTCGTCGAAAGCTTCGTGACTGTCGTGATCGGCGGCGCCAACGTGCTAATGGGCACTGCCCCGGCGGGGGTTCTGCTCGCAATCATTCGGACGACGCTTAACGCATGGCACGGGCAGATCGTCGGTCAGATCGGCTTGCTCATCGCCGTCATCCTCGTCATCCGCGTCCTGCCGGACGGCATCACGGGCTGGATGAACCGCCACATGCGCTGAATCCATGAACGGAGCGCTCGGATGCTGAAGCTTCTAAATGGCCCGCACACCTTTGGCTCCGGCCCGGTATTCTGGGCCGGCTTTGTCTTCGTTCTCGCTGTTGTGCTGGCTTATCCGCTCGTCGCCACCCCCTATGACGTTGGCAATTTCGCTTACTTCTTCATCTGGCTGTTCATGGCCCTCGGTCTCTGCCTGATGTGGGGGTACGGCGGGATCATGTCCTTCGGCCAGACCTTCTTTTTCGGTCTTGCCGGATACGGGTACGGCGTGATCGCGATCAATCTCGGTGGCAAGGGGTTCACGACCTTTGAGGCGCTCGGGCTCGCGGTGTTGCTGTCTGGCGCGGCGGCGGCCATCCTTGGCTATTTCATGATTTGGGGCCGTGTTGGAGGCGTGTTCTTCGGCATCGTGACGCTCGCCTCGTCGCTTGTGCTGGCGTTCTTTCTTGGCCAGACCGCAGGTCCTGAATGGAAGATTGGGCGCGCTCGCCTCAATGGCTTCAATGGCATGAAGGGCATGAAGGCGCTCAACATTCCATGGGACGGGCATACCCTCGTCTTTGACGGCGCGGCTCTTTACTTTCTGATGGTGGCGCTGGTGGTGGTCGTCTACCTCGCCTTGCGCATGCTCGTGAATTCGCGCTTCGGCAACGTCATCGTTGCGATTCGTGAAAATGAGCAGCGCGCGGAGCTTCTCGGATATGACGTTCGAAAGTATCGGCTTGCCACTTTCTGCATTGGCAGCGCGCTCGCCGGCTTGAGCGGCGCGCTCTACACCGCCTGGGGGCAGTTCATCACCCCGGCAAGCGTGGGCCTTCCGGCCGCGGCCATGCCGATCGTCTGGGTCTCCTTCTCTGGACGGCGCGAATTGACGGCGACTCTGGTTGGCACTTTTATCTTTCTGTACGCCTACCAATTGATCACGGTGTACAGTCAGCAGTCCGCTTTGGTGCTGACGGGACTTCTGCTGCTGCTCGCGGTCATGTTCGTTCCCGAGGGCTTCGTGGTCGGCTTGGTGAAGCTTGCGCGTATGCCTTGGCGCAAAGGTCCGGCGACGCAGATTTCGCTTCAGCCTGGGGAGTAGCGCAATGACTGCTCTGCTCGTCGCCGCCGGCGCGTCGAAATCCTTTGGCGGCCTTGCTGCCGTGTCTGACGTCACCCTGGAAGTCGAAAATGGGGACATTCACTGCCTGATCGGCCCAAACGGCGCTGGCAAGAGCACGCTCTTTCGGCTGATCGTCGGCATGTATCCGCCAACCGCCGGCCACATCCATTTTGATGGCGCCGACGTCACCCGCGAACTGCCCTACCAACGCGTGAAGCGCGGCATGAGCATCAAGATGCAGACGCCTTCGGTGTTCAAGGACTTGCCGGTCCGGCAGAACATACACATCGCGTTGCAGCACCACGTCCCGCATAGCGAGCTCGCGTCAGAAGAGGACCGGCTGCTCGAACTTCTGAATCTAACCGCAGACTCGAGGAAGCTCGCAGGCGAGCTTTCGCATGGCCAGCAGCAATGGCTTGAGATCGGCATGGCGTTGGCCTTGAGGCCGAAGCTCCTCCTACTCGACGAACCGACCGCGGGCATGTCGCCGGAGGAGACCTACGAGACGGGGGAATTAATCCTGAGATTGAATGCCTCGGGCACGACTATGTTGGTCGTCGAGCACGACATGACCTTTGTGCGTCAGATCGCCAAGGTCGTCACAGTCCTGCACTTCGGACGCGTGTTCGCGCGCGGCTCGATCAATGAAGTGATCGCTGATCCTCGTGTGGCGGAAATCTACCTGGGTAAGACCGGCCATGAGCACTGACGCTTTTCTCGAAGTCTCTGGCTTATGGGCACGCTATGGGGCCACGCCCATCCTTCAAGGCGTCGACCTCGCGGTGAGCAAGGGAGAGGTCGTCAGTCTCATTGGCCGTAACGGCGTGGGAAAGACCACGACCATGCGATGTCTGATTGGTTTGCTCGGAGCGGCGGCGGGGAATGTGCGTTTCCTGGGGCGCGACGTGACGCGCCTTCCAGCCGAGAACCGCGCGCGCCTCGGCATGGGCTACATCCCGCAAGGACGTCACGTCTTTCCGCGGATGACGGTCGAGGAAAATCTCGAAGTCGGGCGCCTCATTGGGGGACCTGGCGGCAAGAAGCTGCCTGAACTTGTCTTCGAGTTCTTTCCGCGGCTTAAAGAGCGGCGCAATCAAATCGCCGGAACCATGTCCGGCGGCGAACAACAGCAGCTTGCGATCGGACGCGCGCTGATCGGCAATCCCTCTCTCATGCTGCTCGACGAACCGTCAGAGGGCATTCAGCCCTCAATCGTGCAATTGATCTGTACGGCCCTTCGCGCCTTCTGTCGGGAACTGGGCACGACGATCCTGTTTGTAGAACAGAATCTCGACACTATCATCGCTTTGAGCGACCGCTCCTACGTCATGGAGAAAGGGCGGATCGTTGCCGCCATCCCGGAAGGCGGGGTCAATGCGGACGCGGTCCGGCGCCATTTGATGCTCTGACGACGCACCGAGCTACGCCGTTGAAGAACACTACTTCCTCAGTACAGTTTGGGGCGACATCCCGAACGTCCGCTTGAAGCTTCGGCTGAAATGGCCAAGGTCGCTGAAGCCGTGGGCAAAGGCCGCGTCTGTTACGGAACGAACCTCGCCCTGCATAAGAGCAACGCGGCTCGCTTCAAGCCGTTCCGTCCACACCCAGCGCATGGGGGTTGCGCCGAGCGTGCTGAAGAGACGGTTGAGGCTTCGGACGGACATTGCGCCCGCAGCCGCGAGCGCCTCCGGCTTAAGTTCTGGGTCATCAAAATTCGCACGCGCAAACCGCATGACTCGCTCTAAAGGCCGAGACGTTTGGACCTCGGGCAAGCCATCTCGTTCGAGGTCGCAAATAGAAGCAAGAAGGTCAGTGACGGTGTTCGACAGCCTTTTCGCTATCGACGGACCAGACTCCCGAGAGAGTTCGATATTCAGACAGCGCGTTAGAAGCTCGCTCAAGACCGACGAGAGCGGATTGCTGCAATCAATTCTCGCGCGCCAGAAAGTCGGCTGGCCGGTCGAGCTTCGATTCGAGAAGGCGCCTTGGCACTTTCACAAGTTGAGTTCTTGCTCTCAACGCATAGTCGAATGTCGTGGCGGTATCATAGATCACAAGGTCGCCTGGACCGAGCCGCGCCGAACGGCCCAACTGAGTCAGCTCCCCCGCCCCTTGCTGAATAAGACTGACGATGAAGACGTCCTGGCCATCGTTTTGGATGTGGCGAGCGGTCCGCGACCAGAAATGCAAGGGCGCATCCAGCTCGGCGACGACGAGCGGCCCCAACTCCGCGCTCATCAGGCTCCCGGAAAATTCGTCGTCCACGACTTCGGTCTCCGCCGATGCGGAAACGTACTTCTTGCAAACGACCTCTTGCCAGAATTCCAAACGCTCGGACGGTTTTTTGTCGGCGGTCGTTAAACTCTGTTTCACCCGGCCGCGCCTCAGGTCGTGCGACATTCCAGACGGACATCACGTCCGCGTGAGGGCAAGCAAACGCTATGCCACGACCCTGGGCAAGGGGGCTAAGTGACGGAAGCTCCTAAGAATGCCAATGTGGAGTTGGCAAATGTGGCGCCGGTCCCCGTCGGCAAGGCATCGAGGGCGTCAGAACGTCTTCCAGTCCCCGGCTCCCTCGAACGCGCTTGCGGCTGCGTAGATCGCCTCCTCATCGAAATGCTTGCCGATCAGCATCGCGCCAATCGGCAGTCCGTCGCCCAGTCCGCAAGGGATGCTCATTGCGGGATGGCCCGTCACGTCGAAGGGCGCGGTGTTGCCGATCATCTCGAACGCGCGCTGGAGGTAGAGGCCGAGCGGCGCGTCGGCGGGGGGCAGCGGAGTAGCTTTCACCGGAAGGGTCGGCATGAGCAAGAGGTCGTATGTCTCGAACGCTTTGTCGTAAGATCCGCGGACCTTGCGTGCCAAATTTTGCGCCTTTGCGTAAAAACGCCCGCGATAGTGGGTGAGAAAAACTGGCCCACCATCATCGAGATTTTGAGGCTATCGGACAGATCGTCGGCCGTCTCGCGCCAGTTGGCGTGAGCGTCGAGGAGACTGACCGTGTAGAGGCCTTTCCAGTTGAAGCCCATTCCATTGCCGAGCATCATCTGCGCTTGCAGCCCTTCGAGCGCGATTGGCGTCCATACCGCCGGCGCAAGAAGATGATCTGGTATGGAGACCTCTTCGACGCTTGCGCCCAGTGACTTGAAGCGTTTGGCTGCTTCTCGCACGCTGGCGTCGACGTCCTTTTCGCTATTGGCGTGCCCGAAGCCTTCCTTGACGACGCCGATCTTGAGGCCCTTTGCGCCGCGCTTGGTCGCAGCCGAATAATCTCCGACCTTTGGCGCATATTGGCGCGGGTCGAGCCCGTCCGGCCCCGCCAGAACTTCCAGCATCAGCGCGTTGTCTGCCACGGTCGCCGTAATCGGGCCGGTGTGATCGATCGTCGACTCGATCGGCATGACGCCAGTGTAGGGCACGAGGCCATGGGTGGGCTTCATTCCATAGATCCCGCAGAACGAAGCTGGCATGCGGATCGATCCGCCCTGGTCGCCGCCGATCGCGAGATCGACTTCGCCGGCCGCGACCAGCGCGCCGCTTCCCGAAGACGATCCGCCCGCGGAATAGCCGCGTTTATGCGGGTTGTGCACGGGACCGAGCGCGCCTGTGTGACTGCCGCCCGAGAGGCAAAAGCATTCGCAATGGGCCTTGCCCTTGATGGTCGCGCCCGCGTCAAGGAGACGCGTGACGATCGTGGCGTCGATGTTGGGCATATAGCCTTCAAGGGTCGAGGAGCCGTTCATCATCGGAACGCCGGCGACGCAGACATTGTCCTTGACGGCGACCGTCTTGCCCTTGAGCTTGCCTTTCGGGGCGCCCGTGAATATCGGTCTTTACGTACCAGGCGTTGAGCGGATTTTCCTCCGGGCTTGGCCGATATCCGGGTGTGCGCGGATATTTGACGACCGGAATCTCATCGGCCATCTGATCGACGATATCGTAAGCCGCAAAGCTGCCGTCCATCAGCGAAATGAACTCGCCAACGCGTTCCTTGCTCATGGTCATGCCGAGGCTCTCGACGACGTCGCTCATCTGTTCGAGTGTTGGGCGCTTCACTGTCATGACCTGTCTCCTGCTCCCTGTTTTCGGTCGCCCTGGCTCAAGAGCGGCCTTCGCCGACTGTCGACGCGGGCGTGGTCATTCGCTTACGCCGATGAATTCGTTGATGAGGCCATGCCCGTGCAGTTCGTCCGGCTTGGCCGAATGCACGATCGTCCCTTTCTGGATGATCAAGACTTGTTCGGACAGCGCAGCGATGAAGTCGAGATTTTGCTCGACCAGGATCATCGTCAGGCCGCCCTTCGAACGAAGGCTGAGAAGCGTATCCACGATCTCGTCGATGATCGACGGCTGGATGCCCTCGGTAGGTTCGTCCAGCAGGACCAGGCTCGGACCGCCCACCAGGCAGCGCGCCATGGCGAGCAATTGCTGCTCGCCGCCCGATAGCGCTCCACCGGGACGGTCGATCAGCCGCTTGAGACGAGGGAAAGTTTCCAGCACTGCCGCAATCGCCGCGGCTTCATCCTTTGGCCGTCCGACAGCGCCCATCCGCAGGTTGTCGCGCACGCTCAGAGCCGGAAAAATCTCACGCCCTTGCGGCACATAACCCATACCGGATCGCGCCCGCCGGTAGGGCTCGGCTGTCGTGATATCGGCTCCCTCCAACATCACACGTCCTGCGGTTGCCGGAATATATCCCATCAACGCCCGAAGCAGCGTGGTCTTGCCCATGCCGTTGTGGCCAAGGACGCCAACGAATTCGCCCGACGCAACGCCGAAGCTTACGCCGCCCAGAATTGGAATGCGGCCATAGCCAGCAGCGAGATCGCTGACCTCCAGCATCATGCCGCCGCCGCCTGTTTTCCAAGATAGACGTCGCGCACGGTCGGATTATGCATGATGGCTTCGACGTTGTCCTCGATGAGAACAGCGCCCTGATTGAAGACCGTGACCTTGGTCGCGATCATCCGGATAAATTGCATGTCGTGCTCGACCACGATGAGCGCCTTCGTTTTATTGATGTCGCGCACAAGCTCGACGGTGCGCAGCACCTCCTGGTCGGTCATTCCGGCCGCTGGTTCGTCGAGCAGCACAAGATCGGGATCAGTCGAGAGCACCACGCCAAGTTCGACCCACTGGCGCTGTCCGTGAGCCAGTCGCCCGACGAGCTGTGAAGCGACGGCGGAAAGGCCAACGCGCTCGAGCATGGCGTCAACCGCCGCCCGCACCCGGACCCCGCGATGCATCCGCGAAGCGGCGAGCCAGAGATTCTCGCGCACGGTCAGGCCATCGAACACGCTCGGCACCTGGGTCTTGATGCCGACGCCTCTCCGCGCGATGTCGTGCGGCTCGACCCCAGACACATCCTCGCCGCGTAGCAGCACCGTTCCGAACGTCGGTTTGAGCTGGCCGGTCAGCATCTTGAAGAAAGTGCTTTTGCCGGCGCCATTCGGACCGATCAGACAGCGCAGCTCTTGCTCACCGAGGGTGAAGTTGACGTCCCGGACCGCGAGGACGCCGCCGAACCGCATGCCTAACCCTCGGGTTTCAATCAGCGGGACGCTCACCGCGATGCTCCCGCGCGGGGCCGGATGAGCAACGCCTCAAGACCGCCGATCGTTGGCACGAGGCCTTTCGGCACGAGGAGCACGAAAGCGACCAAGATCGCGCCGAGGATCAACGGAACATTCCCGAGCAGCGCTCCCCAGCCCGCAGTCCCGCTTGGAGCATTGGCCCCTAAGGCGGCTGTCAGCCATTGGATTCCAACACATCCGAGGATCGGCCCAATCAACGTGCCGCGCCCGCCGACAATCACCCAGATGATGATCTGCGCCGACTGCGCCAGGCCGAAGATGGTCGGGCTCACGAAGTTGCCCCAGTTGGCGAATAGGCACCCCGCGTAACCCGCAAGCGCGGCGCCGATGGTAAAGGTCGCCAGTTTGTAAATGCGGGGATCGTAGCCGAGGAGTTGCGCGCGCTGTTCATTTTCCCGGATGCCGACGATGGCGCGACCAAAGTGACTGGCGAGCAACGCCCGGAGGCCAAAATAAGTGAGAATAAGCGATGCGGTTGAAAGGTAGAACATCCCCTCGAGATCAATCTGCCAATCCTTGAAGAGGGGCACGTTCAGCGAGGGAATGCCTGGAATGCCGTTAAAGCCGCCGAGCTTCGCCGAGCCGATGTGGAACTCGGGCCCAGCGGTCGAGTTGATCGAATTGAAAAGGATCAAAGTCACCGTCAGCGTGATCACGCCGAGGTAGACGTCGCTGATGCGGCCGTAGAAGATAAAATAGCCAAGCAACGCCGCAAAAGCCGCGGGAACGAGAATGGCCAGGATTAGCGGCGCGGTGCTCTCGCCAATGTTGATCATCGCGATCGCGTAAGTGTAGGCGCCGAGCCCGAAAAACGCCGACTGTCCGAAACAGAGAATACCTCCAAACCCCCAAACGAGAGCGAGGGACAGGGCGAGCACCGCCATGATCATGTAGACCGTGACGTTGAGCACCACGTCGAGATCAAACAGCCGAGGAACGAGGACGAGCACCGCGAGCCCTACGACCGCGACCAGCGCGAGCCCGAGACCGTTGAGAGCGCGCGCGTTCAAAGGCTTCCCCGAAAGAACCGGCCGGTTATCCCTTGAGGGAGCACGCGGATGAGCACGATCGCGGCCGCAAGCAGCGCCACCTCGCCGAAGACCGGCGTTGTCACATAGGTCGCGATCTGGTTGACCGCTCCGAACAGGGTCGAGGCCGCCGACGTGCCGGTGACGATCGACGCGCCGCCGCCAATCACGGTGATAAAACACTTGGCGATATAGGCCGCGCCGATCGTCGGGAACACGCCCGACACAGGCGCGATAATGGCGCCAGCAAGGCCGGTAAGGGCGGCGCCGGCGCCGAAGGTGATCGAATAGACCCGGTTCGGATTGACGCCGAGCGCCGCCGCCATGTTCGCGTTCTGCATCGTTCCTCGCGCGATCAGCCCGAGCCGGGTGAAGCGCAGAATTGCGAGAACCCCGCCAAGCACGACGATTGCGACGCCGATCACGAATAGCGTATAGGTGCTCGTCCGGTATTGTCCGATCTCGAAGCTGCCCAAGGGCGCCGACAGGCCCACAGTGGTGTTGCCGAATACCGCGGTCGTTAGCCCAACGAGAAACAAGCTCAGGCCCCAGGTCGCCAGCATGGTGTCGATCATGCGGCCGTACAGCCAGCGGATGATGGTGCGTTCGACGATGATTCCGATTGCGCCCACAACAATCGGGGCGACGATCAGCACCGCGACCCAGATACTAAGACCGAAGCGATTGGCTTCGATGGCGGCATAGCCGCCAAGCATCAAGAACTCGCCGTGTGCGAGATTGATGACTTTCATCATCCCGAAGATTATCGCCAGTCCCACGCTCATGAGCGCGAGGCTGGCGATCGCGTAGAGGACTTGGATCGCTAAAAGCGTTACGAGATCCACGAACGGACCTGCATGCTCTGTCTGTGAAGCGCGCTCAGAACTTGATCACATATTGCTGGTTGTCGTTCGGGTTCTTTTTGAGGTCGCAAACTGCGGCGGTGTCCGCCGGTTTTTGCTGCGAGAAGTCTTCGAGCAGATTAAACTTCTTGTCCTTTACCTCCGCAATGTGAACGTCGAGAATGCAGTGATGGGTCGGCGGATCGATCGTCACCTTGCCTGACGGCGCCTCGATGCTGATGCCAGTTTCCAGCGCTTCGATCACTTTCATTCGATCGACGCTTTCGGCCTTCTTCACCCCTTCTGCCCAAAGCTTGAAACCTTGGTAGGTTCCCATCGCGAGCTCGGTCACATTTGGGTAGTCCGCGCCGAAGCGCTTGTGGAACTTCTCGAGGAAGGCGGTGTTGACCGGGTTCTTGACGCTCTCGAAGTAATTGTAGCAGACGAGCATGCCGTTCGCCTCTTCGGGCGACAGCACGATCTGCTCGTTGCCGACACCGAACGTGGTCGAGGCCATCGGGATGCTCTTGTTCATGCCTGCCGCCGCCCACTGGCGGTAGAATGAAATGTGGGCGCCGCCCACCAGAGCCGACCAGACAAAGTCCGGCTTGGCCGCCTGGATCTTTGAGATGGTTGAGGAGAAGTTGGTCACGTCGAGCGGGAAGAAATCGATTGAAAGGACCTCGCCGCCGTTCTCGGTCGCATATTTCTTCACCCACTGGGAGGTGATCTGCCCGTAATTGTAATCCGCCGCGACGACATAAACTTTCTTGCCCCATTTTTTCATCGCATAGGGCACAAGCTTCTCGACTGTCTGTGCCGGCGTCACCCCGGTGTCGAACTGGTTACGATCGCAGACGCCGCCCTCATATTGCGTGTTGTAGAAATAGAGCGTCTTGAACTTGTCGAGCACCGGGCGGATGACCTCCCGCGAAGCCGAGGTAATGCCGCCATGCACAACCGCGACCCTGTCCTTAAGGGCGGCCTGCTGGGCGAACTGGGTGTAAAGCTGCATGCTGGACTGGGTGTCATAATTGATCAGCTCAAGCTGACGACTCAGCAGTCCGCCCGCCGCATTGGCTTCCTCGATGGCGAAGGTCATGGCGTCGGCCATCGGCTTGCCATAGATGTCGAGCCCGCCGGAAAGATCGAGCAGGCTGCCGACCTTAATGGGGTCTGCTGCGAAAGCGGGCGCGGCCAAAGCGCTCGCCCCGGCCACCGCTGCCGCGGTCCCCAGGAACTGCCTGCGGTCGATATTCATACCAGTACTCCCTTTTCGTCGCCCGATATTCGACACGCGAAACCGGGCGGCGCTCGACGCGCCACCTGGTCCGCCAACGTTAAGCCGTCACACTCTAACGCGACTTTTCACAACATGCTTGCCTGCCTCGGCCACGCGGCTTGTCTATTGTTGCTCGGCCGAAGTGCCGAGCTGAGGTCGCAGGCTTAGCATATTAAGCGACCGGCGGGGGACGGCGCCAGTCGGTGGCCAGCTGAAATGCATGGCCGACGCGGATGAGCACGTCTTCAGAGAGGTGGGGACCCACGAGCTGCATGCTAAGCGGCATCCGAGCCGAGTCCAGGCCGTTCGGCAGAGTGAGCGTCGGACTCCCTGAGAAGTCAAAGGGGGCAGTGAAGCGCAGGATGCCCAAAAGCACGTTAGGATCGTCGCCATAAGCCTTCATGAGCTCCAGGCTGGGGGTTGGAACCGGCATGGTCGGGATGAGCAGAACGTCGATCGCTTGGAACAATTCTGACAGCTCGCGAGAAAATCGCATTCGTTCGAGCGCAATGCCTGCGATGTCGGTTCCCTTTGTCGCCAGCCCTTGCTCGATCAGCGCTGCTAGGTCAGGTCCGTATTCCGATTTTCTCGCCGGATAGGTTTCGGCATGCGCAGCCGCTGTCTCGACGGAGCACATGGCGATCCATTGACTGACGAGCTTCTGATAGGCCGGAAACCGGACCTCGCGGATCGTTGCGCCCAAGCCGCTCAAGATCCGCTCCGCCTCCGTTAACGCCGAGACGACTTGCCCATCGATCCCGTCAGAAACATAACCTCGGTCGACGCCGATCCGCAGACCGCGAATTCCGTCGCCGATCGTCTCGAGATAGTCTGGGACGGCCGCCTTGTAGGTCGTCGGGTCATTTCTGTCCGCGCCGGCGATGACGCCAAGGATGGCGGCGGCGTCTGCAACGGATCGCGTCATCGGACCGACATGGTCCAGAGTGTCTGCTAGCGGAAAAACGCCGTGGCGGCTGACCCGTCCCCACGTTGGCTTGATGCCCGTAAGGCCGCAGGTGGCGGAGGGAAACCGGATCGACCCTCCCGTATCGCTGCCCAGGCTGCCGTAGCAAAGCCCCAACGATGTCGCGACACCAGATCCGGTCGAAGAGGAGCCCACCCAATAGTTCGTATTCCACGGGTTCAGGGGCGCCGCCACCTCGGGGTGATGTGATGTGTAAGCGCCCTCCGTCATCTGCAGCTTTCCAAGCAGAATCGCGCCGGCGTCCTCGAGGCGCTCCACAACGGTGGCGTTGAAGGATGGAACAAAGCTCTTGAAAATCGTGGCGCCGGCCTGAGTCGGCGCGAAGGTCGTGTAGCAAAGGTCCTTGACGGCGATGGGCACGCCATGAAGAGGGCCGCGCCACAGGCCGCGCGCGATTTCCGCGTCGGCTGCTTTCGCTTGAGTGAGCGCGCGTTCCGCGAGCACAGTCGCGTAAGAGTGATAGTGCCCGTCGAGCTTTGCGATGCGCTTCAGGGTCGCATCGGTTATCTCAACTGACGACAATTTCTTTCGCCGAATGAGATCGGAGACGGTTGTCAACTGTTCGTATGGTAAAACTGATGACATCGGGCGGTTATTCCGGGCTGGAAAGATGCATCGCTAAGAGATACGACAGGTCGAAGCTTGAGCAAGCGCGCCGGCAAAATATCGGGTTGCATGAGCCGCGCTTGCCTCGCGACGCCATATCCGCTTGCCTCCGTGCTGCGGCGCGATGTGCGACCGCGAGCCCTTCAGCATAGACTTGGCCCGGGGATTGCCGGGAAGCTATCGCGAAGACATCCTCGTTCGCGTCCCGTTAATTCGTGGCGGAGGGGGCGGGATTCGAACCCGCGATACGGTTTCCCGCATACACACTTTCCAGGCGTGCGCCTTCAGCCGCTCGGCCACCCCTCCGTCGTGCGTCCCTCAAGGAACGCGGGCGAGGGCGATAGCACCGCCCGCCACGCGGGCGCAAGCAGCCCTTCCGCGCGCGGACGCGGCGAAGCCGGGCGAGTAAACGCCAATAAATGCCAGTAAACGCTAGTAAATTTACTTGTATTTACTAGCGTTTATTTTTTCGAATTTAGCTTTCTCAATGGGTTACAAGCGATTCAAACAAAAAAATTTCTCCCTCCTTCTGAAGCTGCGTGGGCAGTGTCCCAGACGCACTGCCATCCTCTTCGTCAACACCACGCCCCGCAGTTCTCGATCCGATAAACAGAAAGCCTATACTACAGGATTCGATTTCACCCAAGAAAATGTCGAGCTCTTATAGCGTTAGCTGTGGGTTTGTTTAAGGTGGGTCGGACCGAGGGAGCGATTCGATGACGGCTGAGGATTTTGCGGCGTGGCTGTCGGCGATTTCGGGGATGAACGAGGGGCAGCGCACGGAGGCGATCGCGGCGCTTGAGAAGGCGATCGCGGTCGGGACCGAGGGGGGAGCTTCGGCGAAGAAGGCCGGCCAGCGCAGCCGCCAAAAGGACGCGCTGGGAACGACCAGTCACGAGCGCGTCGCGGCTCAGGGCTGTCCTCATTGCGCGGGACGCGAGGTCGTCGGTTGGGGCCGCTCGCACGGACTTTTGCGGTTTCGCTGCAAGAGCTGTGGGCGCACCTTCAATGCGCTGACCAAGACCCCGATGGCGCATCTGCGCAAGAAGGAGAAATGGCTCGATCACGCCCGGGCGATGATCGAGGGCAAGAGCCTGGCCAAGACCGCGCAAGCGTGCGGCGTTCATCCGACGACGGCGTTCCGCTGGCGACATCGGTTTCTGCGCGCGCCTGCCGTCAACAAGCCGCGAAGCTTAAGCGGGATCGTCGAAGCGGACGAGACCTTCGTCCTCGAATCCTTCAAGGGCCGCTGGTCCGATCTGCCGCGCGGGCCACGCAAACGAGGCGGCAAGGCCAGGCATCCGGGGCCCTATCAGGACAATATTCCCGTTCTCGTCGCCCGCGACCGGAAGGGCGCGACCTTCGACGCGGTCCTGCCTCAGGTCGACGGGGCTTCCATAGGAAGAGCGCTTGCCGGCGTGGTCACCCAGGACAACCATCTGATCGGCGACGGCGGCCGGCCAATCGCCGCCTTCGCCCGCAGAGCCGGGATTCCGTTCCACGCGGTGCTCGCGCCAGGAAAGCCAGCCCCACAAGCGCCCCATCTGCACATCAACAACGTCAACGCCTACCACGGCCGCCTCAAACAGTGGCTCAACCGCTTCAACGGCGTCGCCACCAAGAACCTGCCCAACTCTCTCGGCTGGCGCCGCGCTCTCGAAGCCTGGGGCGACAAACTCGAACCGCCAAACTGGATCAAAGGCGCGATCGGAAACGGACCATACCAACAGCTAACGCTATAAGAGCCCAATGTCGATTTTTTCTGATCTCCGCTGCCGCAACTCGTGTCTCGTGAGGCGCCTGGATCCTTCAAGCCGGGGCGCCTCGGACCCGTAATGGGATCAAGGTCACGGTTCGGCGGCGCCGGTAGGGGGCCCGCGTCGAACAATTCAACCGCATTATGCGCTGTTGGACGCGGCAAGTGGCGTCAAGCATCCCTTCGCGCACCTGTTCAAGGCGCTGACGAGCCCATTGGGTCGAGACCCGGGTTCGAAGGCTCGGGGCGCCCGGCCCGTCTGACGATGCCCATTCATCCTGACTATCTGACAGGCGACGGGGGCGCGACCTGGCGTCCGAACTCGACGTACGAGTAAACGAACTTACCCTTTTCCGGAACGGCGACAGAAGCGTCTTTCTTGACTGCATAGCCGAACGCGCCGAACCACCGGGCGTCGGGGTGAGCGAGACGGACATGCAAGTAATCGCCGAACCGCGTGTTGTCGGGAATAGGGTTCCCGCTTGAATCCTTCGCCTCGCTCCCGTCGTCATTGATCTTTTTGCGCACGATCGTCTCATTGCTTGCGTCGCCGAACCAAACCACCCAATCGCCGAGGATGCCAACGGCGTGGCTTCCATAGAATGTGGGACCCCCGCCCCAAGCCAGAGAGACGCCCACCTCGCTGTCGGAATTCGTCGCGAGGCTCGGATAGGCGTAGGCGTGATCGCCGTTCCAGATCGCGAACTGATCAACGCGCCCGTAATCGGCGCCGATGTCGAAGCGGACGACTTGCACGTGCGCGAAGGGGAACGAAAAGCCGCCATGCCCCCCATCCCCTTTGGCTGCCGTCCATGCAAACCAAAGTTCGTTGCCCCGGCGCGTCGCCCCAATGATGCGATGGTCCTCGCTGATCCAGTCGGGATAGCTGTCGGGCGCCGGGGACACGACGTCGCCGTTATCCACGCGAGGCCAGGCGAGCACCTCCCGCTCGCGCCACGCATAGTTCGCATCCCCGCCTATCGACGAGTAG
Organism: uncultured Alphaproteobacteria bacterium; assembly: GCA_963707355.1. Lineage (GTDB taxonomy): Bacteria > Pseudomonadota > Alphaproteobacteria > Rhizobiales > Beijerinckiaceae > Roseiarcus. The sequence goes on from CAVPPX010000015.1 coordinate 61,989, forward strand.
ATGCGCATATGGGTGTTGTCGATGTGCCGGGCCCAGTAAAACTCATTGTTCGTTACGTTCTGGGCCGGCGAGCCGGTCAGCGTTTTGTCGTCCTCGATGAAGGCGAAGAGGAAGCCAAGATCGTGTCCTGCAACGATGTCGGCCAGCGGCAACTCATAGAACAGCTTGCCGTTGCGCTCGACGAAGACGTTCGTGTTAATGTGAAGGAAGTCGCGCCCATAGGTGATGTCGGGGAAGTCCATCCATGACTTGCCCAGTCCGAAGGTATCGGGCGTGAAATGCCACTGCCGCCTCCACGCCTCCTTGCCTCCCGAAAACGTCTTGAGGTCGCTCTGACTCGCTATGGCGACCTTCACGATATTGCGGTTGGCCTCCCCGTCCTTGCCTTTGAAGGATTGAACGTAGAGGACGAAGCAGTCTATTGACGGAATGTAGTGAATCACTTGATCGCCGGCCCAACCGCCGAAGGTCTTGTCCGCCGCAAAAATCTTGGTGAAGTCAAGGTCCTTGAACGACTTTCCGCCATCGAGCGATATCTTCAGCCAAAGATTGCCAGACATCAGGACGACGTCGCCCCCTCGCGCCCCGCTCATGTCCGGGGGCCAGTTTTGGCTGAGCTCCGTTTCGGTGAAAGTCCTGAAGCCGACGGGTCCTTGCGCCCCTGGGGGAGTCGGCCCAGGGCCGCTGCGGAAGTCCATCGGCCTGGGGGTGGGTTGGCGCGGGTCGATCAATCCTGTGAAGCTGCCCAGCGGCACGCCGCCGCGCCCCTCGTCGGAGGTGTGGCGAGGCTTTGCGACGAAGCTCCACTCGTGGTGTTCGCGCTCCGGTTCGACCCTCTTCACGAAGCCGCGGGTCTTCACCGACCATCCGTCGCCGCGTCCCGAGCCGCGCTTCGGCGGGCATGGGACGAAGTGACACACCTTCTCATCAGGCGCCGGAGACGGACAGCATTCGTCCATCCTGGCCCGTAACTTTGCATGCCGGTCGTAGTCGAGGGCTGCTGCGGGATTAACCGTGCGTTGGAGCTCGACCAGTTCCTGCAACGATGCCGTGATTGACTTCAGCGCCGCGCCCTGGCGATGCACCTCGTTGACGGTGTCGGAGCTGGTCCGCGCGATTTTCTCCAGCAGGCAGGCGAGTTGCTCACAATCGCAGTCGCACGCAGGCGCGACCATGTGAGATCGTGTATGACGATCGTCGTCCCGATCCGGATCCTTCATGGCCGATCTCCTGGGGATGCTGTGACTTGCGCGATGGTCGCCGGCGACGCAGTCCGAAGGAGCCTAGGCGTTGCCCGCGAGAGATCGGCTGCCCTCTCGCCGTTTCCGCAGGCCGCGACCGGCGTCGAGGAAGAGAAGGATGGCCGCAACGGCCAAGGCAAGGGTCAAGCCCCATTCCACGGATCCGTCTCCGCCGTCGGGTTCGGCGGCGAAGACTCGCTCGATCCAATCCGGCGCAAACACCGTCAGGACCAGCAGGATGGCGCTCACGGCGCCGAGTCCGACTTCGATCCAGAAACGCAGCCCCTGTTGACCCAGCATCATGAACTCCTGGCTGCACGATGCGATCGGCGGCAGTCGAGACGGCAGAGCGAACAGTAGAATTAATGGCCCGTGCGCGAACCAATCGGCGCTGCTTTTAGAGAACCCGCCTTGATGCTCTTCGGACATCAATTCCAAGAGCACAGGCAGTCATGCATGGGCCTGAGCTGCCTGCAATGGGCAACTCTACCTACATCCAGCTGGAAATAGCGTCCGCTCGCGCTCCTCCCGTCACGACGCGAGCCTTCCGCTCCCTCAGCGCCGCCTCGCCCCGAGCAGGCCGACCCGGATCGCCTTTTCCAGCTCCAGCACCAGGATCAAGCCGATCGCGGCGAGGCCGGCGACGCCCATGTCCGGCCAATCGATCGGCCGCGTCTCGTAAAGCGTCTCGAACAGCGGCAGATAGGTGAACAGGATCTGCAGCACAACCACGGCCGCGATCCCGATCACGAGCGCGCGGGTCAGCCGGATGTCACGAAAGTCGAACGGCGCGCTGTGCCGGAGCCGCACGCTGAAGAGGTAAGCGATCTCGAGCCCGACCATCGCATTGACGGCGAAAGTCTGTGCATGCTGAAGCTCTTCGCCGCGCCACAGCGCCCAGGTGAAGACGCCGAACACCACAGCGCAGAACAAAGCCGACACCAGCGCTGTGCGCCACACAAGAAGACCCGAGAGCAACGGCGCGCCCGGATCGCGCGGCGGGCGCTGCATCACGCCAGGCTCGGCGGGATCGAAGGCGAAGACGAGACCCAGCGCGACGCTCGTGACCATATTGACCCACAGGATCTGCGCCGGCGTCATCGGCATGGTGACGCCGAGAAGAACGGCGGCGATGATCGCCATCGCCTGGCCGCCATTGGTCGGCAACGTCCAGCTTATGACCTTGACCAGATTGTCGTAGACGATGCGGCCCTCGCGCACGGCGGCGGCGATGGTGGCGAAATTGTCGTCGGCCAGCACCATTTCTGCCGCTTCCTTGGCGGCCTCCGTGCCCTTATGGCCCATGGCGACGCCGACATTGGCGCGCTTGAGCGCCGGCGCGTCATTGACGCCGTCGCCGGTCATCGACACGACGGCTCCGTCCGCCTGCAACGCTTCGACCAGCCTGAGCTTATGCTCCGGGCTGGTGCGGGCGAAAACCGACGTCGTCGGCAGCGAGCGGCGAAGGGCGGAATCGTCCATCGAATCGATCGCGTGTCCGGTCAGCGCGTCGACGGGGCCCTTGCCCAAGCCGAGCTCGCGCGCGATCGCGGCGCCGGTCGAGGCGTGGTCGCCGGTGATCATCTTGACGTCGATCCCGGCCGCCTTGCATTCGGCGATCGCCTGAACCGCTTCCGGTCGCGGCGGGTCGATGAGCCCGACAAGACCGAGCAGCACGAGACCGCCACCTTCGACGTCGGCGAGTTCGAGACTCTCGGCCCCGCGTGCGGGCTTCGAGGCGAAGGCGATGACGCGCTGGCCTCGAGCCGCGAGCTTGTCGATCGCGGCGCGCCAACGCGGCGCGTCGATCGGTTCGTTGCCCGTCGCAGCAGCCTGGGTCGCGCAGAGGTCGAGAACGCGCTCGGGCGCGCCCTTGACAGTGATGAGACTGTCCGCGCCGACCGGGTTGAGGGTCGCCATGAACCGATAGCGGGAATCGAAGGGGATCTCCTTGAGCCGCGGGAACTCGCGCTTCGCAGCCTCGGGGTCCAGGCCCGCTTTCATCGCGAAGGCGATCAGCGCACCCTCCATCGGATCGCCGTCGACGATCCACTCGGCTCCCGACTGTCTGAGCGAGGCGTCGTTGCAGAGGAGAGCCGCGCGGGCGATTGCCGCAAGATCGGGATAAGCGGCAGGGTCGATCGCTGCGCCGCTACGAAGGAATTCGCCGCGCGGCTCATAGCCGGTTCCGGTCGTCTCGAACTCGGCCGAAGCGGCCAAAACCGCGCCGACCGTCATCTGGTTCAAGGTTAGCGTGCCGGTCTTGTCGGAGCAGATCGTCGACACCGCGCCCAGGGTCTCGACTGCGGGGAGGCTGCGAATGATGGCGTTGCGATCCGCCATCCGCTTGACGCCGATGGCGAGCGTGATCGTCATCACCGCGGGCAGGCCCTCGGGAATCGCGGAGACCGCGACGCCGACCGCGGCCATGAAGGCATGCTCGATCTCATAGCCGCGCGCCGTGAAGGCGAAAACACAGACGCAGGCGGCGAGCGCCAGAATGACGATCGTCAGGCGCTGGGCGAAAACGTTCATCTGACGGATGAGCGGCGTGGTCAGCGTTTCGACGCCCCCGACCATGGCGCTGATGCGCCCGAGCTCGGTCGAGGCGCCGGTTGCGATCACCAGCCCCGCGCCTTGCCCGCTCGCGACCATGGTGCCGGAATAGGCCATCGAGGCCCGGTCGCCGAGGGCTGCGTCAGGCGCGACGGGATCGACCGACTTGTCGGACGCGGCCGCTTCGCCGGTCAGCACGGCCTCCTCGATTTTGAGGCTCGACGCCCGCAGGAGCCTGAGGTCGGCGGGAATGCGGTCGCCCGCTTCGGTCAGAACGACGTCGCCGACCACGAGGCTTTCGACAGGAACCGTCAGGCGGCGCCCGTCGCGCAGCACTGAGGATTCGCGGGTCAGCATCGCGCGAATGGCTTCGAGCGACTTTTCGGCCCGCCCTTCCTGGATGAATCCAATCGCCCCGTTGATGACGACGACGGCGAAGATCACCACCGCGTCGAGAGCGTGGCCCAAGAGGATGGTGACGAGCGCCGAAGCGAGGAGGACATAGATCAAGAGGTTGTTGAACTGAGCGAACACGCGGGCGAACAGGGACCGCGGCTTGCCCGCCGGCAGGCGGTTCGGCCCGTCGGCTTCGAGACGCCTCGCGGCGTCGCCGGCGCTCAGCCCTTGCGCCGAGGACCGACAGCGCTCGAGCACGGTCTGCGCGGGCTCCGCATGCCAGAGGCGGTCGGTCTTCAGAGTGAGATCCTGCATCGCTTGATGAGCCTCTTCAGCGTTCCGCCTTGTGCGTGGTCGCTTTCGAAAAGCGCCATTCGGGGACGGATCGGTTCCGCCCGCGCGGCGCTCTTCCCGCTCAGCCAATCACGGCGGCGATGTCCTTGGCGCCCAGGCCCTTGGCCTCCGCGCGCGCGAAGGCGCTTGCCGCGCCCTCGATCATGCCGGCGGGCGCGCCTAGCGACTGGGCGAGCGCCGCGGCGTAGCGCGCGTCCTTCAGCATGAGACTGAGCGCGAAATCCGCCGGCTCGAAATCGTGCGCCAGCATGCGCGGGAGCTTGAGCTTGACGATCGGGCTCGCCGGAGCCCCGCCCAGGATGAGCTCGGAGATCTGCTCATCCCTGAAGCCAGCCTTCCTGGCGACCTCGAGCGCCTCGGCGAGCGCGGCGATCTGGCCCGCGGCAAGCTGATTGTTGATGAGCTTCCAGGTCGCGCCCGCGCCGAGCGGCCCGAGCAGATCCATCCTGGTCCCGACCGCCGCAAGCGCAGAACGCGCAGCCTCGTAGGTTTTGGCGTCGCCGCCGACAAAGAACCGCAGTTCGCCACCCTCCGCCGCGGCGCGGCTGCCGCCGACCGGCGCGTCGAGGAAGCCGCATCCCTTGGCCTCTGCGTGACGGCCAAGCTCGCGGATCCAGTCGGGCGTCAAGGTGCTGGATTCAACCCCGATCGCGCCGCTCTTCGCTCCAGCCAGCGCGCCGTCCGCCCCGAGCCAGACGCTGCGCGAGGCGTCGTCGTCCGCCACCATGGCGAAGATGAAGTCGGAGCCCTGAGCGGCCTCGCGAGGGGTCGCCGCGACCTTGGCGCCCTTGCCAGCCAGCGCGTGGGCCTTGGCGGCCGTACGGTTCCAGACTGAAACCTCAAAACCTTTGGCCAGCCAATTGGCGGCCATGCCGCCTCCCATGATGCCAAGACCCAGAATAGCGACGCGTTGCATGAGCATGTCTCCTTAAGAGTTGAACCCATCCCGGCCCGCCAGACGGCCGGTTCAAAACCAGCGCCCGCGGATCACAGCACATGCGAACCGTCGCCGGCGCGCTTGGCGGCTTTCTGGAATTTCTTGATTACCCGGTCGCGCTTGAGCTTGGAGATGTGGTCGATGAAGAGAACGCCGTTGAGATGGTCGATCTCGTGCTGCAGGACGGTGGCGAGCAGGCCCTCGGCCAGCACTTCGCGCTCCTTCCCCTCGCGGTCGAGCGCGCGGGCGCGCACGGAGGCCGGCCGCTCGACCTCGGCGTAATATTCCGGAATGGAAAGGCAGCCCTCTTCGTAGGTCGAGCGCTCCTCCGACGACCAGACGATCTCAGGATTGATGAACACCTGCGGGTCCGGCGTTTCTTCTTTTTTCGCGGTGTCGACCACCAAAAGACGGATGGGCTCGGCGACCTGAATGGCCGCCAGTCCCACGCCCGGCGCGTCATGCATGGTCTCGATCATATCGTCGATCAGCTTGCGCAAATCGCCGTCCACGCGCCCGATTGTCTTGCTGACGAGACGCAGCTTTGGATCGGGCAAAATGATGATCGGTTTGAGGGCCATGCGGGACTTTTCTCGGGAGAAGCGCGGGGACTGTTAATCGGCTGGACAAGCTCGGTCAAACGTGTTCTTACTTTGTTCTTATCCGATTCGCCGTCACCCGTCATGGCCGGGCTTGTCCCGGCCATCCACGCGGTTCGGCGCGATCTGCGATTGTGCTGAAGGGTGGTGGATTGGATCGCGTCTTCTATTGCACGAAACCTGTTGATCTTCGACTCTGGCGAGAGGCTGCGACGTGGATGGCCAGGACACCCCCGGATCACAGTCCGGGGGCGGCCATGACGCACAGGGCGTCGGCGACGCGCAAATGACCTCCACCGCGATCACCATCATCGACGGCGTCCCGGTCTCGCTCACCGAGGCGCTTGGCGCCGCCTTGGCGCTGCTGGCTGCGCTGGCATTGATGAGCCTGATCGCCTTGTGGCGCGCAGGGGCCGCGCGGCGGCGCGAGCGGGAGATCGCCGACGAACGGCAGGAGGCGATCGAGGCGCGCTTCGCCGCGCTTGCGCAATCGAGCGCGGAGCTTGGTGGGCGAATCGGCAGCATGTCGGAATGGCTCGGGTCGCGACAGACGGACCTCGCTCGCGTCGTCGCCGATCGGCTCGACTTCGGTCGGGGCGCGTCTTGGCGCGGGACTCGACGCCCAAGCGCAGACGACCGGCGAAAATCTAGGCAAGCTCAACGAGCGGCTCGCCGTGATCGACGCGGCGCAATCGCGCTTGAGCGAAATGACCCGCGAAGTCGTGTCGCTCAAGGATATCCTCTCCAACAAGCAGTCTCGCGGCGCTTTCGGCCAGGGGAGGATGGAGGCGATCGTGCGCGACGGCTTGCCCGCGGGCGCTTACGATTTCCAGTTCACCCTCTCCAATCGATCGCGCCCCGACTGCGTCATCCGTCTGCCCGGCGACGCCCGGCTGCTCGCCGTTGACGCCAAGTTCCCGCTCGAAGGCTTCACCGCGTTGCGCGCCGCGCGCGACGACGACGCGCGCAAAATGGCGCATGCGCGGGTGCGCACGGACGTCGGCAAGCACGTCAAGGACATCGCCGAACGCTACCTTCTGCCCGGCGAGACGCAGGACGTGGCGCTGATGTTCGTGCCTTCGGAAGCGATCTATTCCGATCTCGTCGACCATTTCGACGAACTGGTGCAGAAGGCCCATCGGGCGCGCGTCGTCATCGTCTCGCCGACGCTCATGATGATGGCGATCAGCGTCGCCCAGGCGATCCTGCGCGACGCGCGCATGCGCGATGAGGCTCATCAAATCCAGGCCGAGGTCGGCAAGCTCATGAACGACGTGCGGCTGCTTGTCGAACGCGCGGGCAAGCTCGAGACGCATTTCCGCCAGGCGCAGGAGGACCTCGCTGGCGTTGGCGCAGCGACGGCGCGGGTTGCGCGGCGGAGCGAGCGGATCGAATCCATGGACTTTTCGCGCGAAGGCGACGCGCCCGCTCCGGACATTTTGCGCTTCGCGCGCGGAGCAGAGTAAGCGGGGGAATTCTCCGCCCGTCGTGGCCAAGGTTCCGTCGGCGCGGCGCGCGAGGGTCGCCAATCGCCGTTTGTCCCAAGGCAGCGACATCCTATCGCGAGCGGGCGCTCCGATCTGGGCAGCGCCCGAGCGAACGGCGCGGCGTGATCGCATTGCGCGCTTTCACGCGAATGTGAGAAGTGCGAGCAAGCCCCCGGCGGTCGTCTACTGAGACGGTCGGTCGGGAAACTGCATGAGCGTTATCGCGGGTGAAGACGCCAGCGGAATTGTTCTCGACGATCGCGCTTACCCTCGTCCTCGCCCTGGTCCTCGAGGTTCTGCGGCGGAGACGGCGCCGCCGCCGCCCGCGAGGCGACCGGCGGGCTAGACGGGACCGGAAAGATAAGTAAGGACATGAGGATGACCGCAAAGCCGCGAATCGGCGCTGCGGCCAAGCTGTGACCAGGGGCTGCGGGGTGTCCGAACAATGACCGTGCGTGTCGACCGACGAAGTCTTCTTGCCGGAATTTCGGTCCTGCTCGGGGGGTGCGCGAGCCAAGGCGGGATTCCGTTCGGGTCTGGCTTCGGGAACCCCGCCGCCTATGGTCCAATCAATGACCATGGGCATGAGATCCCCGGGCTCGACATGAGTTCGGATCGATCCCGCGGTGCTTCGCCGTCAAGTCGCCTTCTCCAGTCCCTATCGGCCGGGCACGATCGTCGTCATGATCGGTGAACGGCATCTCTATTTCGTCGAGCCGGGCGGCATGGCGATGCGCTACACAGTGGGGGTCGGCCGCGAGGAGGCGTTGAACTTCCGCGGCAACGCCGTCATAGGCCGAAAAGCCGAATGGCCGCACTGGACGCCGACCGGAGACATGATTCGCCGCATGCCGATCTACGCGCACTACACCGCCGGGCTGCCGGGCGGCATCAACAATCCGCTAGGGGCGCGCGCGCTTTATCTCTACCGCGGCAATCAGGACACCTATTTTCGCCTCCACGGAACCATCGAGCCGGAGACGATCGGCCAGAAGGTTTCCAGCGGCTGCATTCGCCTGTTCAATCAGGACATCATCGATCTCTACAACCGCGCCCCCGTTGGAACGAAGGTCGTCGTGCTGCAGGAAGGCGAGTTGATGCGCGCGGAGGCCGGGCCGGAGACGAACGGCTATTACGACCCCGGAGCCGAGCCGATCGGACCCTACGGGGGGCCGCCGGGCCCCTATGCCGGGCCGCCGGGTCCTTATGCAGGCCCGTATTATGAGCCGCCGCCGTGGGCGTCAGGGTATTGATCCGCGTGGCGCGACAGGGTGACGCCACGATCTGGATCTCCGGATTTTCCGCCCGCTGGGCGCGCCTCGCGCGCTTGTCATCGCGAAGACGATTTGTTAGACGACCGCCTTCGCTTTGCGCCGCCTGACGCAGAACGAAAAAGTGCGGCCATGGCGGAACTGGTAGACGCGCTAGCTTGAGGTGCTAGTTCTTTAACCGGAGTGGAGGTTCGAGTCCTCTTGGCCGCACCAAATCACATCTAATGTATTGCTTTTTTGTCAATCGTCACGCACCGACAGCCGCGCTCGAACGCTGCTCAGCTTAGAGCCTGACTCAAAAGCCTACGCGCGAGCAAGGCGTCTGATGGCGAATTGGATGGCGGCCAAGGTTATGAAGGCGGCGAGCGTTTCGGCGAGGTTCTCGTAGTCCTTGGCCAGACGGCGGTTGCGGCCGAACCAGGAGAAGGTTCGCTCGACCACCCATCGACGGGGCAGCACGACGAAGCCTGTCATGTCATCCGAACGCTTGACGATTTCGAGCCGGAGTCCCGGCAATCTGGCGACGGCGTCTTTGACCTGACGGGCGTTGTAACCGGCGTCGGCCCAGACGAGCTCCAACCATGGGAAGCGCTGGCGGATCTTGTCGAGAACCAGCGCCGCGCCGTCACGGTCTTGCATGCCGGCGGAGTGGACGATCACCCGCAGCGGCAGGCCTTCGACGTCGACGAGGGCGTGCACTTTGCGGCCCTTCGCCTTCTTGCCGGCGTCATAACCCACTGCGTCCTTTTCACTCCGGCTCGCGGCTCCCCCTTTTCCGCCGCTTTCAGCGACTGGCTGTCGAGGATCGCGGCGGTCGGGCTGGCCTCGTGGCCGAGCGCTTCGCGCAGCGCCATGTGGAGCTCTTCCCAAATGCGCTCCCACACGCCGTCGCGCTGGAACTGGCGGAAGATGTTGTAGACCGTGGAACGCGGAGGAAATGCGCCGCGCGGCAGATACCGCCAGGGACAGCCGGTGCGCAGAAGATAGAAGATCGCATTCATCGCCGCGCGCATGTCGGTCTTGCGCGGCCGTCCGCCCGGCTTCGCCGCCGGGATCAACGGTTCAAGGCGCTCCCACTGCGCATCAGTCAAATCGCTCGGCAGACCTCGCCCAGACTGTTTGTAAATCTCCCTGTGCGCCTGCGTCCACATCGCGAATCAAAGCCTCCGAGCCATCTCGGAGGCGGTGAATTACGCCCTAACCCCAAGCGCCAGAAGCTTTTGGGTCAGGCTCTTAGCGCCCATGGTCGCCATTCCAGTGAGGTCGGGCGGCTTCTCCGAACCGGACGTACGATCGAAGATCCCTATGACGACCCAATGCGCAATAGCGAACTTTCCTGGACCGCTTGACGAACGAGCCAAATCGACCCCAGCCGACCTTCGTGAAGAAGTCTCACCAAGGAGGAATGCGCGATTTTCTGGCTCCAGCATTTGGGACTGGACATTCAGTCCAGATGCTCCCGGTGCGAGCGTTCCGGTGGTCCATTGTCGTCTTTCCCCAACTTTTTGGTTCGTTGAACTCCTCGGCAGAGGGGTTGAAAGCTTCTCTGCGGACGGGGGAAATAATAATGACATTCTGGTCGGTCGGCCTATCGCGCCTCTCCTACAAACGGTTAGGAGCGGGCGCGGGTCTCTGCGCTTTGACCGCCGCCGTTGGTCTATCTCAATCGGCCTCGGCGCAATTCGTGGAGGCCGGACCGTCCACGTCACTCAGCACAGTTCCCAGCGCGCCGAACAATCTTAACAGCAACACTTTGGTCACCGGAATGACGTCGGGGGACCCGGTCTACGGCGCCGCAAACGTGATCCTGCAAAGTCCGACGGATCCCTTGACCTACTGGGCGGCGACCGTATCGGGGGGCGTCTGGAAAACTACGAACGGCGGCGCGACTTGGACGCCGACGACCGATGGCCAGCCCGCGCTCCAGATCGGCGCCATCGCCCTCGATGCGGCTGACCCGAGCGGGAAGACGCTCTATGCGGGGACCGGCGCATATAGTGCAGGCCTGCCAACTTTCAGTCCCGCGACCACGCTTTTGAAATCAACTGACGGCGGCGGTACTTGGACATCGTGGACCCCGATGGGGATTTAAAATCTTTATATCGCATTCAATGGGCAGCAGTTGACAGACCCCACGCCCGCGAGCGTGAAAGACCTTTGGGTCGACGGACAGACGGTACTCGTCGGCGCAGGAAGCTCCTGGGGTTCGGCCTCTTTTTTCAACTCTGGAGGTCTTTACCGGAGCACCGACGGCGGGCAGACGTTTTCGCTCGTTCCGGGCTTCAATACGGAAGTCTGAAGTCTGGTCGCGACGAGCGTCAGCAATCAGACCGTGCTCGTCGCCGCAAGGAACGGCTACGCCTACCATAACGCAAGCGCGGTGCTCTTCAGCCTCGACCAAGGCGCGTCCTGGCGGAGCGTGCTCGACAACACAACGCCGCTAATAAAAGCCTCGAACTCGACGGGCCTTTATCCGGTTTCTTTCGCCGGAAAGGACGATCTCAACATCAAGGCGGCGCCAGGAGCGAACGGGTCGCTCTTCGTCGGCGTCGTCGCGCCGCCGCCATCAAACGGATCTGAAGAGATTGGCGTCTTCTACACGCCGAGCTTCATGCCGAGCTCCGGTGCACCGACGTGGTACAATCTCGGCGAGCCCAGGGTCATCTCTTCGGGCGGCGATTGCGTGCTTCCCGGCTGCACTCTTGAGGGCAATCCTCAGGGCGAGAATCACTTCGCGCTGATCGCGGACCCCCTCCAGCAGGGCGTCGCCTATATCGCGGGCAGCGGCTTGTTTGATTTTTCGCTGCCCGATCTCGCGCCGGACAACGAGATCGCGACGATCGTGCGCATCAATTACGACGCAGCCAGCAACTCCGCGACCTTCACACCAATCAGCTTTCCAGGCGCAAGCCAATCTCCGCATCCGGACACGCGTTCGCTGGCTTTTGACTTGGACGGCGACTTGATTGTGGCGGATGACGGGGGCCTTTATGCGCTCACCGATCCTCAAGGGCAGGGGACATGGCGCCCGTTTGGGGGTTCGGCGGCCGACGGGTCGCCGATACGTGCGATCGAGACCTATTCCGCCGTCATGGACCCCAACACCGGCCGTCTCGCTTTCGCCGCCCAGGACAACGGGGCGGGATTGTCGCGACCGAGGAAGAGCCCGGCGTCTCTTGGCCAGAACGCCGCCTGGGCAACGTTCTCGACGGCGACGGGTTTACAGTGGGGGTCAACGACCATACCGGCGGGCCGTCGATCTTCTACGCCACGGCCGACGCGCCCCAGCTCGCAAGAATTTCGCGGATCAGCCGCTTTCGCCCGCGTCGCCGCCCACACTGTTCGACATCGACATCCAGACACCGACGGGACTGGTGAACTATTACGACTATCAAGCGAATCTGAATAGCGGCGAGTACGCCAACGGCATCGTCGTCGCCGTCAACGCGGTCGATCCCTCCAAGCTTCTGTTTCGCTCGTCCCGCCTCTACACCTGGACCGACCCGGGCACGCCCGACGCCGGGAACCCGAGCAACGAGAATTGCTCGAGCCCGACCGTGACCTGCACGATCGCAGTGGCCGACATTTCGAGCCAAAATCTGTTCAACACCGACGCATGGGCGCAGAAGATCGCCTATGGAACTCAGGACGCTCCGGATGCGATCCTCGCCGGCGGTCCGCTGCCCTCGAACCTCGTCTCTCAGTACGGACCCTATGGCGCCGATCGAGGACCGAGCAGCAATATCAGAACAACCCGAAAGTCGACGCCGCGACCAATCTGCTCGCAACCTATTCCGGCCTGAACGGCGGGAACCCGGGCAATCCGGTCAGCGTCCTCTTCGATCCGGCGACCGAGAAGAACTTCTTCATCGCCGACACGAACAACGTCTATGCGACGAACACGATGGGGGCGAGCTTCTCGACCCTTGCGCCCGGCGCGGCGTTGCCGAACGGCTTCCAGTACCCGACCAGCCTTGGCTATATAGCAGACGACGCGGGCGGGCCGAACAACGGCGTGAAGGCTCTCCTTGTTGGCGGGATCGAGAGCCCTCAGAGCGTACTCAACGGCAGCGCGCCCGGGAACATCATCGCAACGGAGAATCCTTTTCCCACCAATCCGGCGAATTCCTCGAGCTACAACTGGGTCAATCTCGCGCCCGGGCTGCCGAACGTGGCGATCCAGGACCTTGAGTACTATCCCACGATCGATACGCTGGTCGCCGCCTCTTTTGGCCGGGGGGTGTGGGAGCTCAATGACGTCACCAGTCATTTCGCTAGCGCGACGCAACTCTGGTTCGGGCTTGCCGGCAACGACTTGCGTCCCAGTCCGGCTTCATTGACCGACGGAACCGCGGCCGACGGTTCGGCTTTCAGCCGGCCGCTCTACAAGTTCGGCTCCGGGCGCCTGACCCTGAGCGGGAACACAAGCTATAGCGGCGGGACTTATATCGAGGGCGGCGTGACGTCGATCACGTCAGACGCCAATCTCGGCGCGCCGCGGGCCGGAATAACCTTCGCCAACTGCACGGTCTCCGCCAGCCTCTGTGGGGGTGGCGCGCTTGAGTTCGACGCGCCTCTTTCCTCGGCCCGATCGATCGCCCTGCAGACGATGGGCGTGTTTGACGCGGAGGCGAATGCGACGCTTTCGGGGCCGATCTCCGGTCCTGGCGCGCTTGACAAGATCGGGCCGGCGACGCTGACCCTGACGGGGGTAAACAGCTATCGGGGCGGCGCCTTCATCCAGGCTGGCGCGCTCGCGGTCGGCGCGGACGCGGCGCTCGGCGATCCAATGGGCGAGATCGGGATCGACGCCGCGACCCTGCGGGCGACCAGTTCGTTCGCGACCGCACGGACGGTTGCGATTGGGGCCGACGGGGCACAATCGACACAGGCTCCAACGCGCTCACCGGAAACGGCCTCTGGCTGGCTCAGGGAATGCTTACCAAGGCGGGGGCCGGCGCGCTCACGCTCGAGGACTTGGCCTGGCTTCAGAACCTCGTGGTGGCGGAGGGAACGTTTCAGGTCGATGGATCGCTTTCCGGGACCTCGATCGTGGTCAATCCCGGCGGGACGTTGAGCGGAAACGGTGTAATCGGTGCGCCGACGACGGTCGCGGGGATCCTTCAGCCGGGCGATGCGCCAGGGACGCTGACATTCACTGCTCCGGTCACGCTTCAGCCAGGAAGCACGCTCGCGATCTCGGTGGACGGGACATCGACCGCAGGCGGCGCCGGCTTGTTCGGCCGCGTCGTGATCAACGGCGCGAGCCTCGCCCTCGGCGGGACGCTCGCTCCGACCTTTCGCGGCATTTCGGGCGGCGTAACAACTTCACTCCGACGCTCGGCGAGCAGTTCGGCATCGTGAGCGCGACCGGCGGCGTCGCAGGGCAGTTTTCGGGCATCGCGCAGGCAGGCGAGGGGCTGCCCTCGACGCTGAGGCTTGATGCGATCTACGGGCCGAATGCGGTGGCGCTCGCCGTCACGCCGACCTTTTTCTCGGCTCAGCCCTTCGGCGTCGCGAGTTGGAGCTTCAACCAGGCGGGCGTCGGGGCGACGCTCCACCTTTTGGGGTCCAGCCCCGGGCCAGACTGTAGCAAACCAGACGCTGCAGGGTCTCGTCACAATACGCTTTATGGGTTCGACGGGCCTGAGCTAGGACAGGCCATGACCGGGACTTCTCTCGGCCCAGAGCGAGGCGACAACCGCGATGATCGAGCTGGACGCGGTCCAGGCGATTTACAACGCGCTGCAGAGCCACCTTTTGAGCGATTTGTCCGCGCCGGCTCCGACGCTTCCCTCGATCGGGCTCGACGGGTCAGGTCGTAATCTCCATGGCTCCTCCTTTGTCGGCATGTCCGCCAACGCCTCGGCCGACGCTGGGCGACACTAACGCCGCGCTCGGGCTCGACGGCGGTCATGTATGGGGTCTGCCATCCGTGCAGCACTTCGGGAGCGGCTCGTCCGGAGGCATCCCCGGCGCGAGCGCCACGATTGGCGGCTTAGTCGCGGGTCTCGAAAGTCCGATTGGCGGCGGCCGCACAATTCGGCGCGGCGGTCGCGGCGGCGCACGCGGATTTCAAGCCTGAACGCTTCGGGCGGCGACGTCTACGCTCTCGCCGCCTATGGCCGGCAGGATTGGGGCCTATCACGGCGGCGGCTTATGGCGGGTTTGCGCGCGACTTGTTCAACAACCGCCACGACTTCGGTCCGCTCGGCGGCGCGGTCGCCAGCGAAACCGGCGGCGCTTCGAGCTTCCTCGCCGGCGGGGTGTTCGCCTACGCCTTCAATCTGAACGGCTTCAGTGTGAGCCCAACGGCGACGGTCGCTTATACGCAAATGAACTT
>CAVPPX010000016.1:0-35311 GCA_963707355.1 uncultured Alphaproteobacteria bacterium
GGGACCCCGGCGCCGCCGCCAAAGACCTCGCAATCGCAGCCGGCGCGGCGCGAAGCGAATCTTATCGCGACAAAGGCCTCTCCCTTTGTCCGTACGTGGTCGGCGCGTTCTGGCGTGATTCGCTTCGCCACGCCATCATGCAGTTCCCAACGTCCCTCTTCGCCCTCCGCCCATAGGAGGAACTCGTCGACAGTCATCTGCGTGAGCGAAGTGGACATTGTAGTCCCCTCAGGCCCGCGGCGACCGGGCGAGAGCAGCATAGCCCCGGACGCCGCTCCCATCTTCCTCAGTTCATCGTCGGAATCGAGAACTGCGCTCCGTCCTTGATGCCGGAGGGCCAGCGGGCGGTCACGGTCTTGGTGCGGGTGTAGAAGCGGATCAAATCCGGCCCATGCTGGTTCAAGTCGCCGAAGCCCGAGCGCTTCCAGCCGCCGAACGTATAGTAGGCGACGGGCACCGAAATCGGCACGTTGACGCCGATCATGCCGACCTTCACCTTGGTCGCGAAGTCGCGCGCCGCGTCGCCGTCGCGGGTGAAGATGGCGACGCCGTTGCCGTATTCGTGATCGTTGCACAATTCGAGCGCCTCGCTGTAATCATGCGCGCGCACGACCGACAGGACGGGACCGAAGATCTCCTCCTTGTAGATGCGCATGTCCTTGGTCACGTCATCGAACAGACATCCGCCCATGTAGAAGCCGTTCTCGTAGCCCTGCATCTTGAAGTCTCGGCCATCGACGACGAGCTTCGCGCCCTCCTTGAGCCCGAGATCGACATAGCCGCGCACTTTCTCCAGCGCCGCCTTGGTCACGAGCGGCCCATAGTCGGCGCCGGAGTCGGTCGACGGCCCGATCTTCAGGGACTCGACGCGCGGAATCAGCCGGCGCATCAGATCGTCGGCGGTCTTCTGCCCGACCGGAACGGCGACCGAGACCGCCATGCAGCGCTCGCCCGCGGAGCCATAGCCGGCGCCGATCAGCGCGTCGACCGTCTGGTCCATGTCCGCGTCGGGCATCACCACCATATGGTTCTTGGCGCCGCCGAAGCATTGCACGCGTTTTCCCGTCGCCGTGCCACGTGAATAGATATATTCCGCGATCGGAGTCGAGCCGACGAAGCCGATCGCCTGAATATCGGGATCATCGAGGATGGCGTCGACCGCCTCCTTGTCGCCGTTGACGACGTTGAGGATGCCGGGAGGGCCGCCCGCCTCGACGAAGAGTTCGCCGAGCCGCATCGGCACGCCGGGGTCGCGCTCGGAAGGCTTCAGGATGAAGGCGTTGCCGCAGGCGATCGCCGGCGCGAGCTTCCACAAGGGGATCATCGCCGGAAAATTGAACGGCGTGATGCCGGCGACGACGCCGAGCGGCTGGCGCATCGAATAGAGATCGATGCCGGGACCGGCGCCGTCGGTATATTCGCCCTTCATCAGATGCGGAACGCCGAGCGCGAATTCGACCACCTCGACGCCGCGCTGGATGTCGCCCCTGGCGTCGGCGATCGTCTTGCCGTGCTCGCGCGCCAGCGTCTCGGCGAGCTCGTCGTTGTTTTGGGCGATGAGGTCGATGAACTTCATCAAGACGCGGGCGCGGCGCTGCGGATTGACCGCCGCCCAGCCAAGCTGCGCCTCCTTCGCATTCTCCACCGCGGCCCGCATCTCAGCCTTGGAGGCGAGCGCCACCTTGGCGCGCACCGTGCCATCCATTGGCTGAAAGACGTCCGCGGTTCGACCGGACTTGCCGGCGACCTGCTTGCCGCCGATGAAATGCCCATACTCGATCATGTTCCGCTCCCTGATTGTCTTTCGTAGGGGCTTTATGCGCCACGATTTTGCGCACATCAATTTGAGAGATCGCGCATCGGCTGTGCAGGAATGGGCTAAGCCTTGCGGTTATCGTAGGCGTCCCGCAGGCTTTGTGCGACATCGATCATCCGAACGAACATGACGCGCATCGAAAGGCGGATCACGAAAGCCGGAAGGCGCGTGGAAAAGGCGTAGACCCTCGTCGGCTGGGCCAGCTCCGCGTTGAAGCGTTCCACATTCTTCACCGCGTTCTACCGAGGCTTGCCCTTCGTCCGTCGCCTTTTCACCCCGATGACTTTTCAGCTCGCGGAGAAACCGCCGTCTGCGGCCAGCACATGCCCCACCACATAGGATGCTGCGTCGGAGGCCAGCCAAACGACCGCCTCAGCCACTTCTTCAGGAAGTCCCATGCGGCGTATAGGAAGCCCTGCCGCAACTGCCGACATGTCCGCAATTCCAGAGCCCAACATCATGTCGGTGACAACTCGGCCTGGAGCGATGGCGTTTATACGCACCTTCTGGGGGCCAAACTCCATTGCCGCCGAGCGCGTCAGCGATATTGCCGCCGCCTTGGACGCTGAATAGAGTGCAAGACCAGGATTTGGATTTCGCTGACCGCTCACCGATGTATTGATGACAATACTGCCACCGCCGCTTTTGAGCATCGCAGGAATCTGATGCTTCAGGCAGAGGAAAACGGATCTGACGTTTGTATCGAAGACCTGGTTGAACAGATTCGCGTCTTGCGTCACGATCGGGGCTCGGGGCTCCTGAAAGCCGGCATTGTTGAAAGCCACATCAAGACGCCCGAAGCGAGCAAGCGTAGCCTCGACGAGGTGCGCTATCTGGTCATCTTCGGTGACATCAGTCTGGACATAGAGAGCGTCTGATCCAACCGCGCGGCAGGCGCGTTCAACCTCTTCGCCGGCTTCCGACCGGCGACCGGCGATTACAATCGCTTTGGCTCCCTCCCTGGCCATGAGGAGCGCGGTTGCGCGCCCTATGCCGGTTCCGCCTCCCGTGACAATGGCGACCCGCCCCGCCAGCAGAGATCGCCCAGGACGAGGGCGCGGGCCAGCAATGACTTCTCCCGCCGACGACTCCAACACCGTAGGGCCTAGTGAGTTTGGGACGGGCTGCATTAGGTTGAGTCCTACAACTATGTGAACGATCGAACTTGAATTCTCCGCCCGACGTTCAAGCGCTGATCCGCTCCTGGTCCGGGATATGGATTGAATTCAGGGGTCGCTTACGAACATATCGCTGCTCCATGACCTCGGCGCCCCACTGAGCGCCAAGTCGTTCCTCGGCAATCGCAAAGCCAAAGGTCTCATAGAGATGCTTTGCCGCATCGAGGCCCGCGAAGGTCCACAATTCGATTTCGGGCAGGCCCTGTCGATCACAGAAAGAAACAGCCTCTGCAAGCAATCGTCTTCCGATCCCGGCTGCACGCGCGCCATCGCCAACGATGAACCAGCGAAGATGGGCCGCACGGCGCGCAAGGTCCTCTCCGTCAATCGCGACGGTCCCCACAATTTCTCCCGCCTTGACAGCCGCCCATATGCCATTCTCGGCCCGATCAATCCGGCTGACGAACTCCGCCAAGCCTGAAGCGACCTGGGCTTCAAAGGAGGAGCCGAAGCCTGCGACCTTCGCGTAGTAGCTCGCATGCATCTCGACACACCGGCCGACAAGACCCGTCTGATAGCCGCTCTTGATGCTGATCTCGGGCAAGGAAAGGGATGGACTGGCACGTTGGCTTTCAAGCGCCCGCGCGTAAGTCGCCAACCCGGTTGATATGCTCTTGCGGGCGGTGAGGCTGAGAGGTCCCACCGCATGAGAGACCTGACGCCTCGCAAACGCATTGATCTCCGCCAGAGTCTTTCGGCCCCTGTCCGTCAGGGACAGCAACTTCGACCGTGCGTCTCGGCCGGAAACCGCTTCGGCGACTTCGCCCGCATCGATGAGCTTTCGAATCATCCTGCTAATGCTTGATTTTTCAAGATTGAGAATGCCAGCCAGATCGGCAGCGGTGATGTCCTGGCGTCGCCCAATCTCGATTATTGCGTGGACCGCTGATGCGTGAAGGTTTGTGCCGGCGAGCGTTGGCCGCATGAATCCGAGTTCGCGCACCAGCCGGCGTGAGGCGTCGCGAATATCCCGAATTTCCTCATCATCCATCAACAGCGGCTCCGATTGGTTGTACTATACAACCTTATCGATCCGCGTGCAAGGAGGCTGGTGCAGCCGCGAACCTTGGTCGATGATGAGGACCGGATCGAGGTCCGGCGAAACGCTTCCGGAGTCGCGACGATCATGGACTGGGACAACGTCCGCGTCTTCCTCGCGGTCGCGCGCGGCGGGCAATTCGTCGCCGCCGCCAAGCGGCTCAAGCTCGACCATGCGACGGTCAGCCGCCGCATCGCCGCGCTCGAGGCCACGGTCGGCGCCAAGCTGTTCGACCGGCGCACGACGGGCGCGAAGCTCACCGGCGCGGGCGAGCGGTTCATCAGCGCCGCCGAGCAGATGGAGAGCGCGTTCCTGCATGCGCAGGGCGAAATTTCCGGCGTCGATCTCGAACTTTCGGGCGACGTGCGCATCGGCGCGCCGGATGGTTTCTCGACCTATTATCTCGTTGGCGCGTTGCGCGACTTCGCCGAGCGCCACCCGGCGATGCGCCTGCAATTGATGCCGCTGCCGCAATTGACGCCGCTCGCGCGCCGCGAGGTCGATGTGGTGATCGGCCTCGACAAGCCGGAGGCTGGCCGCTTCGTCGCCCGCAGGCTCACCGATTATTCGCTCGGGATCTATGCGAGCGCCGCTTACCTCAAGCGCAATGGCGCGCCCGCCGACGTCGAGGCGCTGAAGAGCCATCGCCTCATCGGCTATGTCGAGGAGCATGCGTTCTCCTCCGCGCTCGACTATGTGCGCGAACTCTATGACGGCGCGCCGACCAGCTTCGAAAGCGCGAACGCGGTCACGCAGCTCGAAGCGGTGCGCACTGGCGTCGGCCTAGGGGTTGTGCACGACTTCATCGCGCGCCGGTTCAAGGACCTGAAACGCGTCCTGCCCGAGCGCCGCGCGACCCGGGCTTACTGGCTCGTGACGCATGAGGACACGCGCGGCCTCGGGCGCATCCGCGCGGTCGCCGAGCATCTCGCGAAAGCGGTCACGCGGGATCGATCGATCTTCCTCTGACGCCGCCACCCCGTCCAAGACCCTGTTCCGACGAGTCGGCGAAGGGCAATCCCGAAGCAACCTCTGGCTCAATTGACAGCGCCCCCAAGGCTCGTATTCTGATCCCGCGCGCCACCGGACTCGGTCGTGTCCGGCCGAGAGTCACGCCTGTTCCGTGGCGTGCAAGCCTGCTGCTTCCGCGGGTTCGTGGCTGGAGCAGCCAAATGGGAATGGCGCGTCTGGGCAAGCAGCCAGGTCAGGGACGGCCTAGGCTTTGGGTTGACTTCCTCGGGTTTCACCGGACGCGTTTATAAGGCCCGGAATTGGGCGCCCCAATGAACTTGATTTCGGGATGGCGACGCTGGGGCTTTGTGTCTTCGCGAGCGGCGCGTCGGGCAAGGACCTGCCCCGGGTTTTTAGAGACGGAAGGGACATTCGTATGAGCGCTGATCATGACCACGATCATCATGACGAATACAGGCCATCGGAGATTTCGCTTCGCGTGAAGGCCATCGAGTCGCTGCTGATCGAAAAGAAGCTGCTCGACCCTGTCGCCGTCGACAAGCTCGTGGACGCCTACGAGAACAAGATCGGCCCGCATAACGGAGCCCGCGTCGTCGCCAAGGCGTGGACCGATCCGGAGTTCAAGAAGCGGCTTCTGGGCGATGGGACCAAGGCCATCCTGGAGCTTGGCTATTCGGGCATACAGGGCGAGGACATGGTGGTCGTGGAGAACACGCCCGAGGTCCACAATATGGTCGTTTGCACGCTGTGCTCCTGTTATCCTTGGCCGACGCTCGGACTGCCCCCGAACTGGTACAAGGCGCCTCCTTACCGCTCGCGCGCGGTTATCGACCCGCGGGGCGTCCTGAAGGAGTTTGGAGTCGAGCTTCCGAAGGACGTCGAGGTGCGCGTCTGGGACAGCAACGCCGAGCTTCGCTATCTCGTTCTTCCGGAGCGGCCGGCCGGCGCTGAAGAGACTCAACGAGGACGAACTCGCCAAGCTTGTCACCCGCGACAGCATGATCGGCGTCGGTCTCCCCAAGGCGCCGAACTGAGAGGAGCCCTCGGATGAACGGCATTCACGATTGTGGCGGTCGCCATGGCTACGGGCCCATCGACATCGACCCCGGACAGCCGATTTTCCACGCCGACTGGGAGCGACGCGCCTTCGGCATGTTCGTTCTTGCTTTCGCCGGCGGCCATTTCAACGTCGATCAGTTCCGCTCCGCGATCGAGCAGATGAAGCCGGCCGAGTATCTCGAATCGACCTATTACGAGCACTGGCTTCATGCGCTCGAGACGCTGTGCGTCGAAAACGGAACGCTGACCAGGAAGGAGCTCGACGATCGGCTCGCGGCGCTTTCAAAGGGGACGCACTGATGCCGACGCTCTTTCCGACCGATATGCTCGACGGTCTGATCCGGACCGGCGGCTCAGCCCGCGTGAACGTCAATGTCGAGCCTGGCTTTGCGCTAGGCGACAAAGTCATGGCGATCAACATCAATCCACGGACGCACACGCGCCTGCCGACCTATGTTCGCGGCAAGCGCGGAACCGTGATGCGCGATCATGGCGCCTTCGTCTTTCCGGACACCAACGCGCAATTGAAAGGCGAGAAGCCGCAGCACGTCTACAGCGTGATGTTCGAGGCCGGCGAACTCTGGGGCGACGCCGAATTCCCCGGCGACAAGGTTCTCATCGACATGTTCGAGGACTACCTTCGGCCAGCGGACAAAAGTGAGCCAGGCGATGGCGCTCGATCCAGCCGCGGCCGCGGAAGCTGGGCAGCCTCGCGACAGCGAGGGGCCGGTGTTTCGGGAGCCTTGGGAGGCTTCCGCCTTCGCGATGGTCGTCAAGCTTCATGAGGACGGCCATTTCGACTGGTCGGAATGGGTGAAGACGCTCTCTCAGGAGCTCGCGAAGGATGGCGACGGCAAAGACGAGCCGATTGCGATCAACGACGAAAGCGCCGCCGATTATTACAAGCATTGGCTGGAAGCGCTTGAAAAGGTCGCGGTCGACAAGGGGCTTCTGAGCAAAGCAGGCGATCGACGAGCGGCATCACTACCTGATCGACAACCCCGTGCCGCACGATCACGTCGCGCGCAGAACGCCGATCAAAATCGCATGACCGCGTACGGGGCGCCCGCGATCCTCCGCCCAAGGTTCCGGGCGCCGGCCGCTCGATTGACACCGCCGCGAAGGCTCGTATTGTCAAGGGGCGCGTCGTGGGACTGGAAGCCGGTGCAAGTCCGGCGCGGTCGCGCCACTGTAATCGGTCGTTTCGACCGAGAGTCAGACCCTTTCCGCGGCGAAGCCTATCTTGAACGGGGACGCGATATCCCCAGGAGCTCGACATGACATCTTCCACCTTTGCTCCCGCCGCCGCACGGCCCGCCGCGATCCCAATTCGCGAATTGCTGCCCTGGGTCATTTTCGCCGGCCTGATTTGCCTGCTCGGCGTTTATTTCGTCGGCGCGGAGGAAGGCGCCACCTCGATCATCAAGGGCATGTACGTGCATGAGTTCGTGCACGACAGCCGCCATCTGCTCGGCTTCCCCTGCCACTGAACGTCAGGGGTTCCGGACTCCCGTAAGCGAGTCCCAAGTCGCAACGATGAGTTGGCTGGAGCAAACCGCGCGGACCGTCTCATGACGGCGTCGGCGGGTTCGCCTTGGAGGATTGATCGCAATGACGACAGGATCTTTGTTGTGGCGGGGCATGATCGTCGGCTTCGTCGCCGCCCTGCTCGCTTTCGGCATATTGAAAACGATGGGTGAACCCGCTGTCGACAAGGCCATCGCCTTCGAGAGCGCGATGGACGAGGCGAAAGCCAAGGCCGAACACGACGCCGCGGTGGCGAGAGGGGAACATCCGGGTCCAATCGTTGAAGAGCCGGAACTCGTGAGCCGAGCCGTCCAAGGCGGAATTGGTCTCTTTACCGGGGCTACGACCTACAGCATCGCCTTCGGCGGCCTGTTCGCGCTCGCTTTTGCAATTCTGTACGGCCGCATGGGGAATTGGAGCCCGCGCGTGACAGCGGCGCTGCTCGCGCTCAGCGGCTTCCTTGCGGTCTACGCCGTCCCGATCCTCAAATATCCGGCCAACCCGCCCTCGATCGGCAACCCCGACACGATCGGTCTGCGCACCGCGATCTATTTCGGCATGATTCTGTTGTCGCTCGCCTCGATGATCGCCGCCTGGAGCGTCCGCAATCGCCTCGTCGATCAGCTTGGCGCATGGAACGCGTCGCTGGTCGGCGCCGCCGTCTTCCTTGTCGCGGCCGTCATCTTCGCCCTTGTGATGCCCCCGCTGGACGAGGTTCCGGAAGGCTTCCCGGCCGTCGTGCTGTGGCAGTTCCGCATGGCGTCGCTCGGCGCCCAGGCGATGCTGTGGACGGTGCTCGGGCTCGGCTTCGGCGCCTGGGTCGAACACGATTTCGCGCAGGCGAAGGTCGGCCGGTTGCAGACGGCCTACTGAGCCGCGGGCCGCGGGCGCGTCCATGACCGCGCGCCTCGACCTGCTCGCGCACGGCGCGTCACATGCGACGCGCGCCGCCCGGTTCCCCGACGACGAAGCGCTCGAGGCCTCCGCCGTCGGCGCCCTGCAAGTCTTGCGCGGCCGGTTGCGCCCCTATGCTCAAGTGCTGGCCGCCCCGGCGCGCGCCGCGCGCGAGACGGCCGCGGCGCTGGGCTTCGACGCCGAAGTCGAAATGGCGCTGAGCGACTGCGATTACGGGCGCTGGCGCGGTCTCGCCTCGAAGGACCTCGCCGAGCGCGAACCGGACGCGTTCACGGCCTGGCTCGCCGACCCGGCCGCCGCGCCGCACGGGGGCGAGTTCCTTCGCGGTTCTGATCAAGCGAGTTGGCGCCTGGCTCGCGCAAGAATTGGCGCGCGAGGGCTCGACGCTCGCCGTCACGCACGCCCCGGTCGTTCGCGCGGCGATCGTGAACGCGCTCGGCGCCGGCCCCTCGGCGTTCGCGCGGATCGATGTCGCGCCGCTCTCGCTTGCGAGGCTCAGCGGTCATGGCCAACGCTGGAACCTTGTCGCGCTTGGGCCTTTGGGGAGCGTGTTGTGAGAGGCGCATGGATCGCCCTCATTACGGCCCTCTGCATGCTCGCGGCGTCGCCGAGCCACGCGCATCGAATCTCCACCCGCAGCGGGCCGCCGCCTGAGGGCGTCTCCATACCCAGCCTCACGCACGGACAGATGGCGGTCATCCGCGACAATCTGCCCGCGATCCGGGCGCTGGCCAGCGCCAGGCTCGGGTTCGACCTGACGACCTGGCGGTTGGAGGACTATTTGAACCTGCAATCCTTCGCCTGTTTCTGGGGAATCGTTCCCCGCAGCATCGCGGACGAGGACAGTCCGTTCAACGAATGCGCCCATGCCTATCTCGCCGCCGGGCGCGCGCTCCTGTTACAGCTTGCCCATGAGCCCAACGCCGATCACAAATCGATTGATGCGCTGATCGGCAAAATCGAGGTTGAAATGCTGGCGGACGGCGCCTCGATGAACCTCTGCCGCTATAGCGACGAGCCGTTCAACACCAATGAGATCATCTGGCCGCATTGGGAGCATGGCGCCGTTCCACACGCCGACGCTCGCGGCTTTTGGCGCGATTTTCGCGCTCATCGCAGCTGGCGTGTTCGGCCTCATGCAAGCGACAACGCCTCGCAGCGTGCGAGGCGTCACATGAGCTAGAGGCAAAGAAGGCCGATTGCCGACGGCTGTTCGCTCACGGAGCCTTTTTTGGTTCCCCATTATGGCGCTTCATCTCCTTTGAGGCACCGCTCGTTACGGGCCCATCTGTATTGCCGGTTCCAAAGTATGCGTTCGCTGGGCCGGGTGGCGTGTTGCCGTTGCTAACGTCGCTGTTGGCGCCGCCTGGGCCGCCGTTGCCCGCGTTCGATATGCCCGTTCCTCCGCCGCCTGCAGCGAATGCCAAGCTTGGAATCAAGATAAGTACGACGGTGGCGAATGATTTGAGGCTCATCGCGTTTCTCCAACTTCTCGAGATGGCGGTCGAGAGATATGTACGATACGCGCCCACCGAGGAGATGTTACTCGTTTCAGGCGTCATTGTGGCTTTGTTTCAGGCGTGAGCTGTGGCTTTCGGGCCTCATCGCACCCACGTGTTTGTTCGTGCTCAAGCGCGGAGCAACGCTCCGCAGCGTGCGAAGCGTCACTTGCGCGAGAGGCAAAGAACGCCGCCCGCTGACAGGCGGCAGTTTCTTACGGGGTCTTTTGCGGCTCCCCATTCTGTTGCTTCATCTTATTTCCCATCGTTCCGGTCGCGTTGGAATTGCCGGCGCCCATCGAACCCGCGTTGCCTCCGGCCGCTCCGGTCCCGTTGCCGTTGTTAGCGCCGCCGTTGTTGCCATTCGCAGCATTGGAGCCCGCTGTGCCACTCGTTGCTCCGGCGCCGTTGTTCCCGCCGCCGTTATTGCCGTTGCCCACACTGGCCGCGCCGTTTGCGCCGCCCGAACCGTTACCACCCGCGGCGCCCGCGCTTGTTCCACCGTTTCCAGAACTGCCGCTCGCGCCCGCCGCGCCGCCGCCCGCTCCACCGGCTCCCCCACCAGCCCCACCGGCGCCCGCGGCAAACGCCAGGCTTGGGACAAGAATAATTGCGACCGTCGCGAAAGTTCTGAGTTTCATGGCGTTTCTCCGAGTTCGGCGCTGCGTATGTCTCACGCATCGTGGGATGCACGACCAACGTAGGGCCGAAGACGATGTTCCTTGCGAGGGGCCAGCGGGGCGCCGCCAAAAGTCTACAGCGTGCAGCGCTAGCCCGGACTTCGCGCCCGTCGCGTGACTGCGGCGTTCAAGACGCCGCCCCCAAGATGAGAAAAGCGCCCCCGCGCGCTACTGCGCCGTCAGCCCGCCGTCGACCATGAATTCCGCGCCGGTGGTGAACGACGATTCGTCGCTCGCCAGGAACAAAATCGTGTTCGCGACTTCCTCCGCCTTGCCCATGCGGCCCATCGGCGCGGCGCGCTCGAGGCCCGCGCGGATCCGGGCCGGGTCCTTCGCCCGCGCGATGCCCTCGAGCACCATCGGCGTTTCGGCGAACGAGGGGTGCACCGAGTTGACCCGAATTTTATAGCCGGCGCGGGCGCAATGAAGGGCAGCCGATTTGGTCAAGAGCCGAACCGCCCCTTTGCTCGCGCAATAGGCCAGGGACGAACCATCGCCGATGATCCCGGCGACCGAGGAGAGATTGACGATCGAGCCGCCGCCGGTCGCCTTCATCGCCCGCACCGCCTCGCGGCAGCCAAGAAACACGCCCTCGGAATTGACCGCATTGACCTTGCGCCAGTCGGCGAGCGTCGTCGTCTCGATATTGCCGAGGACCGCGACGCCGGCGCTGTTGACGAGAATGTCGAGCCGCCCGAACGCGGCCAGGACTTCGTCGACCACGGCGCGCCAGCGCGCCTCGTCGGTCACGTCCTGCGCGAGCGTGAGATCGGCGTCGGCCCCGAGCGTCTTCAGGCCCGCTTCGTTGCGGTCGGTCGCCGCGACCTTGGCGCCCTCGGCATGGAACAGAGCCGCCGTGGCCCGTCCGATGCCCGACGCCGCGCCGGTGATCAGCGCGACCTTGCCGGCGAGACGCCCCGCCCCCGCTCCGTCCATCGTTTCCTCCTCGATTCAAGTTCAAGCGAACCTATAGGCTTGAACGGCGCTGTCCGCGAAATCGAACCTGGATTCCGGCTAACCCGGCTGACCCGCGGGTTGCGCAGGCCAGCGCATTCAGAAATCCTGCGCCTCGATGACGAGCGTTCGTTCCTCGGCCTTATCGGCGAACAGCCGACCGGCGCCTTCCGGCGATGCCGGCGAGATCTTTCGCGTTTTCTCAGGCTCGGCCTCACGTCGTTTGGCGGTCCGATCGCCCATCTCGGCTATTTTCGCGCCGAGTTCGTCGAGCGCCGCCGCTGGCTCTCCGAACAGAGCTTCGCCGATCTGGTCGCGCTTTCGCAATTCCTGCCCGGGCCGGCGTCGAGCCAAACGGGTTTTGGCGTCGGCCTCCTGCGCGGCGGCCTTTTGGGCGGTCTTGCGGCCTGGGCCGGCTTCACCCTGCCTTCCGCAACCCTCATGGTTCTCTTCGCCTATGGAGCGGGAAGCCTCGCCGAAAGCGCGCTCGGCGCCGGGCTCCTGCATGGCCTCAAGCTCGTCGCCGTCGCGATCGTGGCGCAAGCCGTGATGGCAATGGCGCGGACCTTGTGCCCTGACCGCATACGCGCCTCGATCGCGACCTTCGCTCTCATCGTGACGCTCGTCGCGCCCTGGTCGATCGTCCAGCTCGCCGTGATCGTGGCTGGCGGCTGCGCGGGACTTCTGATGTGCAAAGCTTCAGTCGAAGCCGTGCGCGACGTTCCGCTCATCCCCGTGTCGCGCCGAGCGGGTCTCGCTTGCCTTGCGGCCTATTTTGCGCTGCTCGCTGTCGCCTTCTTGCCAGCACCGCCTGGCGCGGTCTCGCTGTTCGATGCTTTCTACCGCTCGGGCGCTCTCGTGTTCGGCGGCGGCCATGTGGTGCTGCCGTTGCTGCGCAACGCCGTTGCGGCTCCGGGTTGGGTTCCCGACAGCGCCTTCCTTGCCGGATACGGGGCGGCGCAAGCCCTGCCTGGGCCGCTTTTCACTTTCGCCGCCTTTCTCGGCGCGGTCGCAAGCGTACCCCCGCACGGGATCGCGGGCGCCGTCCTTGCGCTTCTCGCCATCTTCATTCCAGGCATGCTT
The DNA here is from genome assembly GCA_963707355.1 of uncultured Alphaproteobacteria bacterium. Lineage (GTDB taxonomy): Bacteria > Pseudomonadota > Alphaproteobacteria > Rhizobiales > Beijerinckiaceae > Roseiarcus. The sequence goes on from CAVPPX010000016.1 coordinate 12,723, forward strand.
TGCCTCGTCGGCGCCCTGCCCTTCTGGAGCGCGCTCAGCGCCGATCCTCGCGCTCGCGCCGCCATGCTGGGGACGAACGCCGCTGTGGTCGGGCTGCTCGGCGCTGCGCTCTATGACCCGGTCTGGACGAGCGCCGTGCGGGGTCCGATGGATTTCGCAATTGCCGCGGCCGGGTTCGTCCTTCTCATCGCGTGGCGCGCCCCGCCGCTCCTTGTCGTGGCTCTATCGGCGCTGGCCGGCGCCGGTCTCAGTCTGTTGGCCTGAGGCGGAAATCGAAACGCGCGCGCCCATGCAACAAGGCGGTCGTTTGGCGCGTTTCACATTCTTGGCGAGCGCGTTTGGTCCCCTGCGACGCGCTCGTCGACTGCCCCGCCAGGCCGCACACCCTAGCGGGGCCTTTTTTGTGGGCTGGGGAGGCCGCTTGGCGCCGCCATGCCGACCCGCAATTGAAATGAAACGGTCGCCTCAAGCGCCGTCCATCGGCTGCTTTGCCTATTCGCCGAGATGAGCGATCGCTTCCTTCTAGTGTATCGACTTTAACGCTTGTCGCCCAGGGAAAGCGCGTCCGCCCATGGCCGCAGCCCCGAGGCCGCACGAGGGGTCAGCCAAAAATCGGATTCGACGCCCCCAAAATACCCTTCTCACTCATCTGCCGCAAAAGCGCGGCGACTTGCTCGTCGGGCAACGTCAACAGAAACGGCTCCGCCAGCACGACCGCAAGCGCACGTTCCCCCTCCACCATCCGCCGCTCCACGACCTCACCGTCCCGCCGCACGGTCACCCGGCCATTCAGAAACGTGTGCCGCATCCGCTCAGCTCCCGCCCGGGCCACGATAAGGTTCTCGGTAAACATCCCAGGATACGTGGCGCAGAACCAGTTCCCCACCTCGTAATCAATGTCCGGTGTCGGTCGCAGCGAAAACCGATACAGATGCTGCCAACTGCCCGCGAGCCTCGCCTCCAGCACCAACTCCTCGCTCGCCTGTCTCAGCCGCATGGCCTCATGCAACGTCTGCTGCTCCAGACCCGGTTGCAGACGCAACGGTAGGGTCGCCGTCTGGTGCCCGAACCCCACATCCGCCAGGAATGGCCCCTCCGGCAAATCAACCCGCAGAATCATGTGTGCCGCCGGTGTAACCGCATCCGCCGGGCCCCCGAGGACCACCCGCGCCACCAGGCTCGTCACGTCAAACCCAAGCGCGATCAGGCCGGCACGCAGCAGGGCGTTGTGTTCGAAGCAGTATCCGCCGCGCCGGGAGGCAACCATCTTCGCCTGCAGCGAGGCGATATCCAGCTTCGGCCCCGCCCAGGAACGGATCAATGTTTTCAAACGGGATGGACGCGCTGTGCGCCGCGATCAGCCCGCGCAGCGCCGGCAGGCTCGCCTCCCGCGCGCCAGTATAGCCGATGCGGTTCAGGTATCCGTCCAGGTCGAATGCGGTTTCGGCCATGTCCTGCAGCTTTCCCGTTCACGGAGCCGACTCTATGCCAGCTCCTGGTGTACCAACTCCAATGCTTGTCGTCCGCGGCGAACCTTTCCGACCGCCTTGGCGAGCTGGCGCGCCGACCAGTGCGTTCCCGCCAGCGGTTTCTCATGCAGCGTCATCTCGACAACACGTTTTATCATCGCCGCCTCCAAGCGCTTCTTTCGACCAGGCCGCGTCGCATCGCAGCCCTTCGATGCCCTGCTCGACGTCGCGGCTGCGCCAGCGGTAGGCCGTTCTCTTGGTCTTCCCCAGGGCTTGCGCAATCTAGCCGCGCCCGATCAGCAGGTGACAGCCGGATGCCAAATTCAGCTTCCATTCCCCGAGACTCTGCATCCTCGCAAGCGTCGAGGAATCCTTTTGTTAGCGCCGGTACCCTAGCAGTTTCGGGTTTGGCGAGCCACCGCGGCGCCGACCTCCGGACATCCGCTGTTTTGCGGAGGGTGCGCGAGACAATGTTCGAGGTCAGGACGAGCCTCGAAGGCGCAGCTCGCGTGTCGACTCCGCGGATCATGGCGCGCTGACGTTACGATGCCGGTTTCCTGGCCGAGTACGCCAGAACTGATCGTTTTCAGCAAATAATTCGTTTGTATTGGGCAACACGCAGAACATGTTGGCGCTGCGCCAGTGCTCAAATCCGGTCGGCTTCAGACGATTCCAAGGCCGCGAGCGGTCAATCGCCGAAGCTGGGCTCGAGGTCGGGCGCGCGCCTCGATTATCGCCCGCGCGCGCTCCCGCAGATGAGCCTGCACCGGCTCCGGGGTCGGATTGGAAGGCTGATTTCCTGCATTGCGCGACATCGGCGCACGTTCTCACCACCGGCCGACGCCCGGGCCTCTCAGAGCCCAGGCCGTTCTATCGACGCGGACTGGCCACCTGCCGCTCCAGCTATAGCGGCGCTTTGCGTAGCCGGTTCCGACCGCAGGAACATCGGCGGTGGACGGACGCCCGGGCGCGTTCGACGCCAAACCGCAGAGGTCAAGGGTCGTCGGACTTCCTTGCTGAAATAAAGAAAACATGCTATAAGGTTCTTATGGGCAGAATCCAAATCGCGTTCCGTCGGCCGCGCTGCAGCGGGTCGTGGGCGCGTCGGAATGATCTCGAATACAACTCGGACCGCGAGTTCTGGCCCCCAGGGGAATTTTTTTATTTGGATTTGCCGTAACTCTTTGAAAAGGCCCAAATCGGCCAAAGGAATCCAAGGAAATGCAAGGAAATTTCCTTGGATTTATTTGGATTTCCTTGGTTTTATTTGGAGGTAAATCGCCTTCAGGTTGTGATTGTCCGGTGCACAGCCGCTATTTAGGCGCCATGCGCAGCGCGCCGTCGATGCGGATCGTCTCGCCGTTGATGTAGCCGTTCTCGATGATGTGGATTGCGAGCGCGGCATATTCGGCCGGCTGGCCGAGGCGGGCGGGGAACGGCACCGAGGCGCCGAGCGAATCCTGCGCCGCTTGCGGCAGGCCGGACATCATCGGCGTCATGAAGATTCCGGGCGCGATCGCGTTGACCCGGACGCCGAACTGCGCGAGCTCGCGCGCGATCGGCAGGGTCATCGCCACCACCCCGCCCTTCGAGGCGGAATAGGCGGCCTGCCCGATCTGGCCATCGTAAGCCGCGATCGAGGCGGTCGAGATGACGATTCCGCGCTCGCCATCGACCGGTTCGAGCTTGGCCATCTCCGCCGCCGCGAGGCGGATCATGTTGAAGGTCCCGATGAGGTTGACCCGGACGACTTTCTCGAAATCGCCGAGCGGCTGGGGGCCTTCGCGGCCGACCACCCGTTTGGCGACGCCGATGCCGGCGCAATTGACAAGAACCCGCGTGGCCCCGTGCGCCGCGGCGGCTTTGGCGAGCGCCGCGCCCACGGAGCCTTCGTCCGCGACGTCGCCCGCGACCGCAAGGCCGCCGATCGCCTTGGCCGCCTCTTCCGCGGCTGCGGGATTGAGGTCGAAGACCGTGACCTTCGCGCCCTTGGCGGCGAGCGCCTCAGCCGTCGCGCGGCCAAGTCCCGAGCCGCCGCCGGTCACGATCGCCGCAACTCCGGTGAGTTTCATTGCGCTTGCCTCCTCGGCCCAAACGGGCTCGAGCCGCCCATATCAACCGCCGACGCTTCGCGCCAGAGCGGCGGCGGACGCCTGCGCTTGCGCTTAGTTGAGCTTGATGAAAAGCCTGCCGCCCTCGACCTTTACCGGATAGGTCGCAAGGTTGATGCAGGCTGGCGCGCCCTTCGCTTCGCCGGTGGTGAAATCAAACCGGCCATTGTGCATCGGGCATTCGATGATCGTGCCCTGAACGAAACCGTCGGCGAGCTCGACCGATTCGTGCGTGCACAGGCCGTCGGTGGCGAAGTAGCGATCGTCGGCCGTGCGGTAGAGCGCGTATTGCTTGCCTTCGTGTTCGAACGGCGCGACGTCCTCGGACAGGACCCGGTCGGCGGGACCGGTGTCGATCCAGCTCTCGCTCAATTGAGCCGCTCCCGTTCAACCTTGACCGCCCGGCTCGCCGTCACCTCCGGGTGCGCCGACGGCGGCAGCTCGCGCCGCACGAAATAGCTTGGCTCCTTCAACTGCCGAAGAAGCGTTGGAAAGATCTCGCGATAGGCGGCGATGGAGCTCGGATAGGGCGTCGGGCAATCGGCCTTGATCGCCTCATGCAGCTTGGGCAGCGCATGATAGGGCACGGTCGGGAAGATGTGATGCTCCACGTGGTAGTTCATGTTCCAATAGAGGAACCGGAAGATCGGATTCATGTACACGGTGCGCGCATTCAGCCGATGATCGAGCACATCCTCGGCGAGCCCGATGTGCTGCGTCATGCCGCAATAGAGCGCGAACCATCCGCCGTACAGCGCGGGCAGACCGATATACATCGCCGGCAGAATTGAGCCGAGCGCGAAACAGGCGACGAGGACAGCCGCGTAAATGGCGAGGTAAATGCGAGCGACGAAATACACTTTCCCGCGCTCGCTCTCGGGCACGAAAGTCGTCTCCTCTTCGTTCAGTCGGCCGGTTGCATGCAAAAACACCTTGCGAAAGAAGATGACCGTGTTCTTGAGCGCGAAGATGTTGAGCAGGAGAGAGAGAACGTCGGGCGGACGCGGCGTGATGATCTCGGGATCGCGCCCGACGATGATCGTATCCGTGTGATGGCGCGTATGGCTCCAGCGCCAGATCTCCGGCTCGCGCATGATCATGAAGCAGGCGACCTGATAGACGGCGTCGTTCATCCATTGCGTCTTGAACGCGGTGCGATGGCCGCACTCGTGCCAGCGGCTGTCGGTCGAAGAGCCGTAGAGGACGCCGTAAACGATAAAGAAGGGAACTGCGGCCCAGGTCCCCCAAAAATAATAGCCAAGGCCTCCCGAAACTATGAACGCCGCGATCCAGATGAGCGTATCCCGGATCGCCGGACCGTCCTCGCGACGCATCAGCTCCTTAAGCTCCGCGCGCTTGATCGGCGGCGTGTACCATTTCGCCGACGCGAGCCCGGCCGCGACAGCCTTATCGGCCTCCGGGCCGACGAGGCTGTAATCGCGAGTGATGGTCGTGGTTGACATTCGTCTCCGCCTCCCAAAGCGGCTGCTACCAACGCGAGCCTAACGGTAACTCAATTTCGGCTCAACGCCGCTTTCATTTCCATAGTCCTGCCCCTTAGGGACTGAGAGTCGCCAAAGTCGGCAGAAGTCTCTGCCCCACTCGTTTGACCGCTAGTGGCTTATGACCGACTTTGGTCGGGCCGCCTGAAAATATGTGTCGGGGCCGCAGGATCGCCAGATGCAGCCTTGAGAAACTGCCTTTGGGCGAGCTTCCTGGTCGATTTCGTGCTCCGCGGGCCCAGTCAGATATCGCCGCCGCCTTTCGGGCGAGTCATCGCGAAGACTTTCTCGACCGCCGCATAATCCTGGTAGCCGCACCGGGCGAGCGGGCGCGCGCGGGCGGTATCGAAACGGCCGGCGACAACAAAGCGCTCATCGATATGGAAGGCGACCACCTCGCCGAGCGTGAGCACGGCGCCGCTCAGCGCGCCGCTCAAGGACCTGATTTCGACCACCTCGACCACCTTGCATTCCAAAGCGGCCGGGCTTTCAGCGACCCGCGGCGCGGCGACCAAGCGGCACTCGGCCATGGTCAGGCCGGCGCGGGCGAATTCGTTGTCGCCTCGGGCGAATGGGGCCGAGGTTTCGTTCATTGGGCCTTGCAAATCATGTGTCGCCAGGTTGGCGACGAACTCGCCGCTCTCCCTGGCGAAGGACGCGGAGTCCTTCCAACCTTCGCTGGAGAAGCCGACGATTGGCGGCGCGCTCGAAAAGCCGTTGAAGAAACTGTAAGGGGCGAGATTGATCCGCCCGTCGAGCGCACGCGTCGAGATCCATCCGATCGGGCGCGGCGCGACGATCGCCTTGAAGGGGTCGTGCGGCAGTTTCATCTGGTCGCGTTCTGCGGTCGCGTAGAACATGGCCTTAGGCTTCACTCCGGAAAGTTGGTCACAATCTCGCCGAGGGCCGGCCGCGGACGATCCTCGATCGCGGCCGTTGTCCGGCCAATGTGAATGAAGCCAGCGATGCGCTCATGTTCAGCCAGGCCGATCGCAGCGCGAAAGCGAGCGTCGTAGGCCATCCATTCGGTGAGCCAGGTCGCCGAGAAGCCGAGTGCGCGGGCGGCGACAATCATGTTCATGCAGACCGCGCCCGCGGACAAAACCTGTTCCCATTCGGGGATCTTCTGGTGTGGCGCTGCACGGGAGATTGCCGCAACCACGAGCGGCGCGCGGGTGAAGCGGCGCAACTCCTCGGCTTGGGCGGCCTCGTCCAGATCGGGCTTGTCGGCCAGGCGGATCTTGAGCGCGAGCTGGCTTGCGCGATCGCGGGCGCGCCCCGCGAAGACCAGGAACCGCCAGGGCGCGAGCTTGCCATGGTCGGGCACGCGGGAAGCGACCGTCAGGATTGTGGCGAGTTCGTCGGGGCTCGGAGCCGGACCCGCCATCAACGGAGGCGGGACCGACCGGCGGCGTTTGAGGATCTCGATCGTGTCGTTCATGGACGTTCTTCTTAATCGAAGCCTGCTGCTTGGCCAAAACTCGGGAGGCGTAAGCCGCCTTCGATCCGCCTCAATGTGTGGTCACGAGCCGCTTCCGCGACGAGGGTGCCGGCGTCATTCTTCGACTAACGCGAGGCGGGTTGACAGCGACTTGGCGAATTCTAGCGGCTTTGGTCGCGCTGATGGCGCTGCTCGCGCCTGCCGGCGCTCAAACCCCGACGCCCGCCGGCGCTCAAACTCCGGCGAGCGACATCGCCCAGGCGACGCTCAATCTTTCCGCGACCCTCAGCGGCGGCGCGCCGCTCGCAGGGGGTTTGCGCTGGCGGGTGTTCGGCGCGCGGGCCGATCCGGACGGCTCGCATCCCTTGATTGTTGAATCCGGTCTGGCCCAGCCGACGCTGACCATTCCGCCCGGCGACTATGTTGTTCATGTCGCTTTCGGACTCGCCAGCGCGGCCAAACGCCTGAGCCTTGGCGCTGGGATTCGCTCCGAACGGTTGACTCTTTCGGCGGGCGCGCTCCGGATCGAAGGCACCCTGGCCGACGCGCCGATCGACGCTTCGAAGCTGTCCTTGGCCATTTACGTACCGCAAAACCGTAACCCGCTCGGCAAGCTGGTCTATGCCAAAGCCAAGGCAGGCGATATCATCGGACTGCCGGAAGGTTCTTATCACATCGTTTCGACCTATCTCGACACGGTCGGCGCTCACTCGGGAGTCAGCGCGCCGGCTAATTCCGGCAAATCGGCGACGGCCGTCCCGCCTGAGGCGATCCCGTCCAATTCGGTGGTCAACGCCGACATCAAAGTTGTTTCGGGCAAGCGGGTCGACGTTACGATTCGCCATCGCTGTGCAACGCTCACGCTCAAGCTGGTCAACAAGCCCGCAGGCGATGCGCTTGCCAATACGACCTTTACCGTGCTCACACCGGGTGGCGACGTCATTCGCGAACTGGTCGGCGCCTTTCCCTCACTCGTTCTCGCCGAAGGCGAATACGTCGTGATCGCGCGGCACGAATCCAAGGTCTTCCAATCGACGTTCCAGGTTCAGACAGGGATGGACCGCGACGTCGAAGTTGTTGCACAAGAGAACGGCAAGCAGGGGCCGTGACCGGATGCAGACCTTTTTTGTGCAAATCAAATGCGCCCTTGGCCGGACGTATGAGGTCGCGAGCGCGCTTGCGGAAACCGAAATCGCCTCTGAAATCTATTCGATCGCCGGAGACTTCGACATCCTGGCCAAATTCTACGTGGAATCCAACGTCGATATTGGGCATTACGTGGGTCACCGGGTCCAGGTGATTCCCGAAATCGTCGACACCCGCACCATCATCACCTTCAAGGCCTTTTAGGCTGACGCGCGGGGCGCGCGATCTCCTGGCGCCCATCCGAGGGTCTCTCCCATTGTCCAACAGCAAGCGGCCAGTTTCCAAGATGCGCCTACGCCTCTCTTTCGCTCTCGTCATTCTCGCCGAGGCCGCGAACGCCGCGGAAATGGACTCGGCGTTTCTGTTCGACGCCTTGCACGGCAAGACGCCCTACCGCACCTCTTGGGAGAAACTGATGAAGCTGGTGCAGCCGACGCCAGATTGGCTTATCCATTTCAATCGGAACTTCGACGGCGTTTCGGGCGAGATGACGAAGGTCACCATCGACAGCAAGCCGTATGAGATATCCTTCGTCTGCAAGCCGATGGAGTGCGGGGAACACAAGTTCGTTGTCCTGTTCGACGCCGCCGGCGCACACGCCTACGGAGCGCTTGGTGGCAAGGACAATGAGCCAGCCTTCTTTGGTTCTCCCACCCAGCCTGAGCAGGACGCAATGGCGAAAGCGGTGAAGAACTGACCAGAACCTTCAGTTCAGTTCGAGCGCGAACGGCTCGCCCTCGAAACATTCCTGGCCGCGGCCAATTTCCGCGATCGCTTCTCTCATCCGTCCGCGCCGTCCGAGCGCGTCATCCGCGAGGGCCACGAGGAGAGCATTCGGCGAGGCGGTGGAGGACGCTGAGCGTAGCGAGCGCGCGATAGCGAACTCGTCGCGCTTGGGCGCCAGCGCGCAAGCGGCGATATAGGCGGCGGCGGTCGAACGGCTGACGCCGGCGAAGCAATGGATCAGCATCGGCTCCGCGCGATCCCAGGCATGGACAAATCGCAACAACTCGTCGAGGTGGGTCACGTCCGGCAGCACATGGCCCGGGGTCGCCTCAACAATGTCCGACACGGCGAGATGAAGATGCCGTTCGGGCAAAATTCTCATCGGCCGCTCGATTGCCGTGCCCGGGCTCAACAAGGTGACCAACGAGCGCGCGCCAGTCTTGTCGACGGTTTCGGCGATCAGGGCGAGCGAACAGACGTGGAGGCGCGGCATGTCGGCCTTATAGAGCGCCGCCGACCGCAACGTCGAGTTCAGCGAAACGGGTCAGAAACTGGGCTTCGACATCGGCCGGCCGCCTCGCCTCAAGGAAGGCGGCGAAGTCGGGGATCGGCAGGTCGGGCTCGCCAAACAGTTTCCGCGCTTCTGCGATCGAGAAGCCCGCGAGCGCAGTCGCCTCGAGATAGGCGGAGGCGCGGTCAGCGACCTTGATGCGGCGTTCAAGATCCTCGGAGGGTTCGGCGGCCAAGCCGAAGCGGATGAGGATCGCACGCTTGAGGCGCGCTTCAACCAGCTTGTAATCGCCGCCGACCGCCGCCTTGAATGGCGAGATCATGTCGCCGATCACATATTCGGGCGCGTCATGCAGCAGCGCCGCCAGCCGCGCCTCACGGGGCGAGGCAACGTCCCGGGCTGCGAACAGGGCTTCGACCAAGAGCGAATGTTGCGCGACGGAGAAGATCTCGGGCCCCTTCGTCTGACCGTTCCAGCGCGCCACGCGTGCGAGACCGTGGGCGATGTCGGCAATCTCGACATCGAGCGGCGAGGGATCGATGAGATCGAGCCGCCGTCCCGAAAGCATCCGCTGCCAGGCTCGGCGTGGCGGCCTCTCGCTCACGGGTCAAGCTTGCGCGCCAACGCGCGACAGGCCCCGTGACGGCAGCAATCGACGAGATGATCATTGACCATGCCGGTCGCCTGCATGAAGGCGTAGACGATCGTCGGCCCGACAAAATTGCCGCCCCGCGCGCGCAAGTCCTTGGCGATGGCGCGCGAAACGTCGGTCTCGGCCGGCACGTCCTTGAAGCTATGCCTCGCATTGTCGATCGGGCGTCCGTCGACGAAGCTCCACAAATGGCGCGCGAAGCCTCCTTTATCCGAGAAGTCGAGCACGATACGGGCGAGCGCCACCGTCGCCTCGATCTTGGCCCGGTTGCGGACGATGCCCACATCCTGCATCAGCGCGTCCTTTTTCTTCTCGCTCCAGCGCACGATTTTTTGGGGTCGAAGCCGTCGAACGCCTGACGGAAGGCGGGGCGCTTGCGCAGGATGGTGATCCACGAGAGGCCGGCCTGGAAGCCGTCCAGCACCAGTTTCTCGAACATCGCCCAATCGTCGTATTCGGGCACGCCCCATTCCTCGTCGTGATAGGCGACGTAGAGCGGATCGACGCCAGGCCACGGACAGCGCGTCAATCCGTCGGCGCCCTTGACCGCCGTCAAGATGCGCGGCGGCTTTTCCTTTGCGATCAGCAGCGGCTTTTCCTTTGCGGGCATTAGGACCTTCGCTCCTCAACCACGGGTCAAGCCATTTGACCGGCCTGGAATCCGGCTCATAGACTTCGCCTTCTCGTCCGCCAACTCAAGGGCATGAGGCCATGACGTTTCGCGCCGTTCGAGCCGACAAGACCGACGCCGGGCAGGTCGTCAAGCTCGTCGATATGGACGAGTCCGAGCTCATGCACGGCGACGTGACAATCCGGGTGACCCATTCGACCGTCAATTACAAGGACGGGCTGGCGCTCAGCGGCAAATCGCCGGTCATTCGCAGGTTTCCCATGGTGCTCGGCGTCGATCTCGCCGGAATCGTAGAGAACTCGCGCCGGTCGGACTTCGCGCCGGGCGACGAGGTCGTGCTCACCGGCTACGGACTCAGCGAAACCCATTTCGGCGGCTATGCCGAAAGGGCGCGCGTGAACGGCGACTGGCTGGTCAAGCTGCCGACCGGCCTGACCCGGGCCCAAGCGATGGCGATCGGAACCGCGGGCTTTACGGCGATGCTGGCTTTGATGGCGATCGAGCGCCACGATCTCACGCCGTCCATGGGCGCGGCTTTGGTGACTGGAGCGGCCGGGGGCGTCGGTTCGATGGCGGTCTCGCTGTTCGCCGACAGGGGCTGGCGGGTCATCGCCTCGACCGGGCGCCAGAGCGAGGCGCCCTACCTCAAGACGCTGGGCGCGGATGAGATCATCGACCGCGCGACGCTGAGCGCCCCCAGCGGCAGGCCGCTCGGCAAGGAGCAATGGGCGGCCGCGGTCGACAGCGTCGGCTCGACGACGCTCGCCAATGTCCTCGCGCAGACGCGCTATGGCGGCGCGGTCGCCGCCTGCGGCCTGGCCGGCGGCATGGACTTAGCCACGACCGTCGCGCCGTTCATCCTGCGCGGCGTCTCGCTCCTTGGGATCGACAGCGTCCAATGCCCGAAGGAGCGCCGGCTGGAAGCCTGGCGGCGCCTGGCGCTCGATCTCGACCGCGACAAGCTCGCTTCGATGACCGAGACCATCCCTCTCGCGGAGGTGTTCGAGGCCGGGGCGAGGATCCTCAAGGGCGAGACCCGGGGGCGACTGGTGGTGACGGTCGGCTAAAACCTACCTCGCGGAGATGCAACCGAGGACGCGAACTCGCTCCAAATGTTTGCAAGAGAATCCAAGGAAATGCAAGGAAAAAAGCTTGGATTTCCTTGGATTCTCTGGCCGAAATAGGTCTTTTCAAAGGGTTACGACGAATCCAAATAAAAAAATCTTCTCTCGCGCCGAAAACCCGTCCTGGTTGCAAATCCGGCGGCCGACATCCGTCCTGGCGTCCGTTGGCTTGGCCTCAGAAGTTGCGGCGGGCGGGTTTGTCATCGCCCAGATCATAAACGAGCGTTCCTATTTACGCAAGATATTGTCGATGGATTCGGTAATTCTGCCAGGCCCTGCTCGGGTATCCGCCCGCATACGGCCCGCTCAAGAAACGGTCCCTTCGCGAAGGTTAAATCCGCTTGGCGCTTCGCTCACAATGCCGATGGGTCACTTGTCGTCGTACTTGATATAGGCGAATCGCTGATCGCCGGTCGGCGTCCCTTCGAGCGCGCCGCCTTCCTTGCCAGGGCGCCACGAAACGAAGTCCTCGATCTTGCGCGCCAGTTCGAAGTCCTTGTCGGTGATCCCCTTGGCGCTATGGTTTTGCAACTTCACCTCAACCCAGGCGTAGGACGCGGCGATATCGGGATGATGCCAGGCGGCCTCCGCGAGGTGGCCGACCGCGTTGATCACCATCAATGTGCCCTTCCAGCCGGAGGTGCGAAACTTGCGTCTGATCCAGCCGTTTTCATAAGCCCAATGCGGAAGCTCGCGCTTGAGCCGCGCCTCGATCTCGTCGGGTTCATAAACGCGCTCTTTGGACTCTTGGCTCATAACGTTCCTCCAATCAGCTTCACGCGACGCGCTTCCATAGCCCAATCACTTCACGAGCGGGCAGCCGCCCTGATCGAGCGGCCGGAAGGCGGCCTCGGCCGGAATCGTCTCGATCAGATCATAGACGTCATACCGGCTCTTCGATTGTTGCGGCGACTTGACTTTGAACACGTACATCGCATGCGTCGCACGGCCGTCGGCGCGCACGACGACAGGACCGAATAGCGGATCGTCGATCGGCGATGTCTTCATTTCGGCGACCACCTTGTCGCCTTCGATGGTTCCCGCCGTCTTGACGGCGCGCAGATAGGCGAGCGTCGCCGAATAGGCCGCGGCCTGATCCTCGGTCGGCATCTTGCCGCCCATCCGTTCGGCGAAGCGCGTGGCGAAGGCGCGAGTCGCATCATTGAGATCCCAGTAGAACGCTTCAGACAGGATGAGCCCCTGCGCCGCGCTCAATCCGAGCGCGTCGATATCGGTGATCTGCAGGAAGAGCGCGGCGAGCCGCCTGTCGGGCCCGACGATCTGGAACTCGGCCCCCTGGCGGATGGCGTTGATCGCGTCGGCGCCGGTGTCGGCGAGAGCGATCACTTTGGCGCCCGAGGCTTGCGCCTGCAAAAGATACGAGCCGAAATCGGTCGCGCCGAGCGGATGCGACACCGAGCCGAGCACGGACCCGCCCGCCCTGACGATCGCCTCGGTCGCATCGCGTTGCAGAGCCTTGCCCAGAGCATAGTCGAAGCTGATGAAATACCAGGTCGAACCGCCCATTTTGGTGATCGCACGGCCAACAGCCGAACCGAGCGCCCAGGTGTCGAGAGCCCATTGGACCGTGGTCGGCTGACAGAATTTCCCGGTCAGGTCGGAGGTCGCGGTTGCGGAAGCGAGCATGGCGCGATTCTTGTCGTGCATAAGACTGTTGACGGCGAGACCGACGCCGGAATTGGCGAGGTCGACGATCGCATCGACGCCCTCCTGATCCACCCACCGCCGGGCAATCGCAACGCCGATGTCGGGCTTGTTCTGATGATCGGCGAAAATGACCTCGACCTTGAGGCCGGCCGCCTGCTTGGCGAAATCCTCGGCCGCCATCTGAGCGCCAACCAGCGACCCCTTGCCGACCTGATCGGCGAATGGTCCGGAGAAGTCGCTCAAGACGCCGATCTTGATCGTGTCGCCCGGAATTTGCGCCGACGCCTCGGTCGCTGGACTGGTAAGCGCCGCAACGGCGAACAAGGCGCCCAGAAGCAGCCGCGTGAACCTTGCAGGCATGGGCGATCCTCCCAGTTTGGCGATATGCCAGTACCCGATAGCACCAGATGAGCGTTGAGTCTGCGATTGCGCGGCCGAGCGGACAAGCCTGGCGGCCGGAAGCCTCGTCGATGCGCGACAAGAGCGTGCCGGGAAAGGGATGAAACGATGAATGGTTCGGAAGCTGGAGCGGCGTCTCACATCGCGGGCCATGCTGGCTGGGAACCGCGCGCTTGCCGGTGGGACGCTTTGCTCGCGCGGTGTCGCGCCGCGCTCGCCGCATGGGGACTTGCAGGGTTGCTCATCGTCGGACCCCTTGCCCTTAGCGCGCGCCTGGCGGCTGCGGCCACGCCATCCGAAGCCGCCAAGAGCGTCGCCTTGCTCGACGTCCAGTTCCTGAACGACCACGAGGATCTGGAGCCGACGACCGGCGCGGAGCGCGCGCGCCTTGCCTTGATCGCATCCCTCTTCAAGGCGAAGCTCGAAGCCTCCGGCCGGTACACGTTCGTCTCCATACCCGCGGATGCGGCGGGAAAAATTGCGGCCGGTCCGGAGGTCGGCGCCTGCGGCGGCTGCGAGTTCGGCTACGGCAAAGAGCTCGGCGCCGATAATGTCGCGTGGATCGTGGTGCAGAAGGTCTCGGACCTCATCCTCAACATCAACGTGTACATGGCCGACGTCGCGGCCACGAAACTGGCGTTCGTCCACAGCGTCGACATTCGCGGCGACACGGACAAATCCTGGACGCGGGGCATCACCTATCTGGTGAAGAACTACCTGCTTCCAGCCCCATGACGACGACGCCGTCCAGCGCGGACGCTCGAAACGCCGTGAGAACGGAGGAACCGCGCGGCCTGCCTTGCCATGCTCTCTATGCTATGGCAGAAGCGCCAGCGCTTCAGACGCGCTTCGGATGCTGCAGTAGCTCAGTGGTAGAGCACTCCCTTGGTAAGGGAGAGGTCGAGAGTTCAATCCTCTCTTGCAGCACCATCAATTCAGTTGAATTATCGCCGGTTTTCTTGCCTAAATCGCGTCCAACCGCGACGCAAATGGACCAAAAAATCGCCTCGCGCCTTTCCGCAGCTGTCGTTGTGAAACTGCGAGCGATCGCCAAATTCCGCCAAAGAAGACTTGGCTCATGAGTGTTGAAAACACCCCGCCTTGAACCTTGAGGACCTTAGGGCCACCAAAGCGCGACCGGTCGGGCCGCCCGATTAAGCGAATTTAGGCTCCGATAACCTTTGCGCGCGATGATCCCCTCATGTCGGACGCAACGGCGCCGCCCGAAGTCAAGTCACACCCTTCGCTCTTCACGCGCCTGCGCGTCGTCGAGGCCGATCTCCAAACCCTGAAAGCCCTGCTTGCCGATCTCAAGGAGGACCACGAGGCCCTGCGCGAGGACCGCGATGAGTGGCGCTGGCGGGCGGAATATCTTCTGGCGGAGGCCCAGAAAGGATTTTTCGGCCGCTGGGGCGAGCGGATTGAGGCGGCCGTGAAACCCTTCGCTCGGCGACTGAACGCGCTCATCTAGAGGACTTGGCCGCCGCTCGTCAGGGTTACGGCTGCGGAGGGAGCGGGCGATCATTGCGAGATGATGAACCGCTCGGCGGTCAATCGTGTCGCGCTCGACTGGCTTGACGAGGTTCTGATTTGAGCGTCCTCCCAGCAGAGTCGCAACGCGAGGGATGGCGTCGGAATAAGCCTCAGGCTCTTTGAGCGGGCTGGCGCCACGATTTCAGCGAAAACAGCACCAGCGACGCGGCGATCAGGCCTGAGCCGAGAAAAAAGGCGAGGTCGATGACGAAGTGCAGGTCGGGCACCCAGTGCGACAGCCCGAGCGATATGAACGCGGTCAGCGCCGGGACCAGGTTGAGGAACATGGTGACGAAGCCGTTGTCGCCGCCGGTGACGGTGAGCGCGATCTGATACATGACCCGGCCCAGCGAAGCGGCGACGATCGTGCCGAAGATCATCAACAGGATCGGCCCCAGCTGATCGAAATTCAGCTCGTTTCGCCAATAGAGAAGGGCGAGGCAGCCCGGAATCAGGATGACGTTGGCGGTGAGAAAATTGGCCGCAATCGCCGCGGATTCGTCGTAAGCGCCGAACCATTTGCCGACCAGAGTGCCGCCCAGGGCCGAGGCCAATGGCACGGGAATCGCATAGAGCCAGCTGCCGTGAACAAAACTGTCCGCCAAAGCGCTTATGTTTGAGGTCCCGGCGTCGCCGAGCTGGCTCCAGGCGACCGCCATGGCGCCGATGAACGCGCCGGCGAAACAACCAAAGAAGGTCGCCCGCGAAATCGGGATCGGGACGCCGGCGAGGACCAGCGCCACCAATGCCGCCCAGAATGGCGAAAGATTGAGGATTGCGGAGATAATGATCGGATGAGCGTTGCTGAGGCCGAGATTATAAAGGAGGAGGCCCGTCAGCCCGACGGCGAAGATAACGCCCAGATAGCCGTAATTCACCGGTTTTCGTAGTATGGCGGCGAAATCTCGGCGACTTTTGGACCAACTCAGCAACAAGGAAAGGGACACGAGCAACGAGACCTGGGTCAGGGCGACAAACTGCAAGGTGTTGAGATGCTTGGCCGCCGGGAACGAAAACGGCTCCTGCGTCGCGTAGAGGAAGGCCGTGATCACCGAATAGAGGCTTCCAAGACGGTAATTGATCGAGGACGTATTTTGAGACATTCCCCGGCCCCCTTAGCCTGCCCGCGGACAAAGCCCGCGGCTCTCGCTTCCGCCACCGACCGGCGCATGACCGCCGTTGACAGCGCCTCGAGAACCGATCCTATCGAAGCCGATGACGATCGTCAGGATTTTCTCACTCTTCCTCGCGGCGATCGCCATCCCTCTTTTCGGCTTCGGCATGGACATTGAAAAGACCGATCAGGGCCCACTCTGCGGCGGGCGCCCCTATGCCAGGGTCAGCGTTCCCAACGGCGCATCGCCCTATGTGGAACTCACCGCCGACGGGGTGACCGGCCCATTCTTGCTGGACTATGGCGCAACGCGAAGTTCTTTATCGGCGGCTTCGTTTCGGGCCCGGACGGATCGATGAGAACGGCGGCGATCTCGCTTCCCGGCATAGAAAAGGCCGATTTTCACCTCGCCCGCTACTATCTTTTGCTTCAACCGGGGAAAGGACAGCTCGGGGTCATCGGCGACGATCTCCTGTCCCGGTTTACCGTCCAACTGACGGACAGCACTGCGTTCCTGAGCGCCGAGACCTGTGAGCCCGAGGCGCTGATCGCGCGTGGTTTCACCCCGGTCGCCCAGAACGGCTTTTTCTCCTCCGACCCTTCGAAGTCCGGTGCCCGGCTCCCCAACGTTCCGGTCGTCTTTCTGCGTCTGGGGGACGTTCGCGTCTGGGCGCAGATCGACACCGGCTACGAGGATTTCGTCTATTCCCGCTCGATCGACATCAACCAGGCTTTGTTCGACCGGCTTGTCGCCAACGGCGCCAAGCTTGACCGAATCGAAGACATCGACATCTGGACATGTGACGGACGCGAGCACTGGCCGGTCTACCGCGTCAAGAACCGCCCGCTCAGCATTGAGAACGAACAGGGGCGTAAGATCGTCGAAACCGACGATTTCCATCTGATCGTGAAATCCGCCAACACCTGCGGCGGGATCGCGGACATGGCCGAGCCCGCGGCGCAACTGGGCGCCTTGTTCCTCAGTCTGTTCGGCGACGTGATTTTCGATCCGAGAAACACGATCGTCTGGCTCGGCGGCCGGTAGACCGGAGACCGCGGCGGTCAGTAAGCCGTTTGCGCGGCGATGGTCGCGAGCCGGGCGCCAACCGCCTCCAGGAGCAGCTCATGCGCGCTCGCGCCGATGTCCTCCATCGAGGGCGAGTTCGCGAGCAGGGCGCGAGCTCGGCCCACAATCTCGGCTTTGGTCGGAATGTGCGGCAGGTTGAATTCGCTGAACACGTCCATCGCGGCGAACGGCTGCGCCTGGAAAGGCGGGCGCGGAGATCGGCCAGGCCGGTGTTTCCGAGGGCCGCGGCGACAGCGGCCGCGATCCGCTCGGGGTAGAAGCTGTCCGCAACCTGCGAGGCGGCGCGACTGATGACGCGACTCCCGAGGCGGTGTTGGTTTTGCATGACCTCAGCGGTCGGGCGCTTTAAATTCCACACCAGCCCAAGGCGCTCGAGCAGCGTCAGGAGATAGAAGGTCGGGTCATATTCCCACCAGTAGAATCCCTGGCGCGCGCTGCTCTGGTAGGCATGATGATTGTTGTGCCAACCCTCGCCCATGGTGATGATGGCGAGCAGCCAATTGTTGCGGGATTCGTCGCCGGCGATGTAGCGCCGCCTGCCGACGAGATGGGCGAGCGAGTTGATGCAGAACGTGCCGTGATAGACGGCGACCGTGCTCCAGAAAAAACCGACGATCAGCCCCGGCCAGCGGCGACGGCGAAGCAGAGGACGGCGAGCACGAAAGCCGGGACCTGTTCAAGCGGTGGAGCCACATCAATTTGGATATTTGGCGAAATCCGCAATCCTATTGACGTTCATCGTGTCCTGGCCGCGGGAGAAGATCCAGCCGACATGGCTATAGAGGAAGCCCATCTGCCGCGGCGAGTGAACGTCGAATTCCGTATCGGAATGGAGGTGGTGGTCGCGATGGTTGGGGGCCCACCACAGGACGCTCTTCTGCGACGTCGACTGCGCGAGCGCCGCGAGAACGAACTGGAAAGTCCGGCTGGTCTCGTAGGCACGGTGGGAGAAGTAGCGATGGAGCCTGCGCCAATGGCGAAGATCCTCAGCCAGTAAAGGCCGATGCCGAGCGCCGCCGCACCCGCGGTGACGCCGGTCCAGATCGCGGCGAAGCAGGTGAGATGCACGATGATGAAGGGGATTGTCGACGGATAAACAATGTCGGTCGCCGAGTTGCGGTCGATGGGCGGCTCCGAGCTTGAAGAGGTGTCCTGGCTCATGGAAATGAACGATCCGATGCTGCGCGAACGAACAACGACCCGCTTATCGATTTCGAACATTACCACAGGAGGGATCGGATCGACAAAATAGGCAACCGGCGGCGTCCCCGCAGCGCTAATTGATGATCCGCAGGATGCGATTCGAGGGATCCACGAGCACGCGGTGGCCATTGACGAAGGCGGTACCCATTCCCCCCGCTCGAGGCGTGACCTGCACTTCGTCCGGCACCACCTGGCCCGGCGTCACCGCGCCGGTATAGCCAGCGGGATGCCCGTATGTAGAGGCGCCGCCATAAGGCCGCGTCCCAACCCCAAGCGATGGGCTTGGCTGCGTCGTCGTGGTGCTGAGATCCGACCCGACCCGGCCGCCAACCGGTCCATCCTGCTGCGCGGCGGCGACCGATGGGATCGCCAGCACGGCTGCAAGGACGGCGATATGTGAAACGCTCATCGAAAAACCTCCTCGTCGAGGACCGACAGTGACGATAAGAACAAAGGCGTTCGCCAACGGTTCCGATCGGGGGCTGGAATGGTGCTGAAATATATTAACCCTCGGCTGCGGTCGAATTGAGGCTGAAAAGCTCGCCCCGCCGGAAGCGGAATACGCCGGTCCGCTTGATCTCGGAATCCTCCAGTTCGCGCGTCACCGGGACGGAATATTCGATCACGCAGTCCAGGCGGTCAAGCGGCAGATAGGAGCGGCGCGGATCGCCGATCAGGACGGTCGCCCCGCGGCGCGCAAGCGACGCGAGCCAATCCATCGCCACGTCCGCGAAGTCCTTTTCATACGCAGTATCGCCGGCCAGCACGACCTCCCAGCCGTCGTCGGCGCCGATCAGGTTTTCGAGCCGCGGCCTGACGCCGACATTGTTCTCGGCGGAATTGGCCTCGATCGCGGCGATGGCGAAGGCGTCGATGTCGGCAGCCTCGACCTCCGCCGCGCCGGCCTTGGCCGCGGCGATCGCGACCAGCCCCGAGCCGGAAGCGAAATCGAGGACCCGCTTGCCCTTGACCAGATCGGCATGGTCGAGGACGTAGCGGGCGAGCGCCTGCCCGCCCGCCCAGGCGAAGGCCCAGAACGGCGGCGGCAAACCCATCGCGCCGAGGTCGTCCTCGGTCTTCTTCCAGATCGGCACCGCCTCGTCCGCGAGCCTCAGCCGGATCTCGGGCGTCAGCGGCGGCGCGATGAGCCGGGTGTTGGCGAGGACGAAGTCGCGCTTCCCGTTCGAGGGCTGACTTCCGCTCACACCCGCCAGCGCAGAGCCGAAACCAGCGCGAACAGGCGCCGCGCCGTCCCCTGGTCGATGTCGATCGTGCCGGTCAGCCGCTGGGCCATGAGCTCGGCGCCTTCATTGTGCAGCTTGGTGCGTTCGCGGTCGATCGCCTCGATCTGGCGCGGGCTCGAGGTCCGGATCGCCGAATAATAGGTCTCGCAGACCAGAAAATAGTCCTTGAGCAGCGGCCGGAACGGCGTCATCGACACCACGATCGTGGCCGCCGTCTCGCTCTTCGCGGTTTCGACCTCGAAGGTCAGCTTCGATTTTCCTGCGAGATTTTCGCACATAGGGGCCATCGTCGCGACCGGGGACGCCGAAGGAATTTTCCTCGATCAGGTCGAAGATCGCCACCGTCCGCTCGTGATCGACATCGGCCGAGCTGCGCGGAATGGTCGCTTCGTCCAGGACCACCTCGGCGAGGCGATTGGGGCTCTTGGCCGGTTTGTCGCTCATGGGCTGTTCGCGCGAAGCCTGAGCGCGACCGAGCGCGCGTGCGCCTCGAGCCCCTCCGCTTGCCCAAGCGCAATCGCCGCCGGGCCGAGCGTGGCGAGCGAGCGGGCGTCGCATTTCAGCAGCGACGTGCGCTTCATGAAGTCGAGCACGCCCAGGCCCGACGAGAAGCGCGCCGAGCGAGCGGTCGGCAGGACGTGGTTCGATCCGCCGACATAGTCGCCGATCGCCTCGGCGCATGGGCCCCGAGGAAGATCGCGCCGGCGTTGGCGATTTTGTCGCTGAGCGACTCTGGGTCGTGCGCCATGATCTCGAGATGCTCCGGCGCCAGCCGATCGACAAGCGGGAGCGCAGCCTCGAGCGACGGACAGAGAATGATGGCGCCATGTCGCGCCAGCTCGCGCTTGCGATCTTGGCCCGCGGCAGGCTCTCGAGCTGACGGTCCACTTCCGCTTCCACCGCGCGCGCGAGACCGGCATCGTCGGTGATGAGGATCGATTGCGCCGCCTCGTCGTGCTCGGCCTGCGCCAAAAGATCGGCGGCGACAAAGCGCGGATCGGCGTTTCTGTCGGCGAGGACCACCACTTCGCTTGGACCTGCGATCATGTCGATGCCGACAGCGCCGAACACCCGCCGCTTGGCCGCCGCGACATAGGCGTTGCCGGGGCCGACGATCTTGTCGACCGGGGCGATTGTCTCCGTGCCATAGGCGAGCGCGGCGATCGCCTGCGCGCCGCCGACCCGGTAGATCTCGTCCACGCCAGCGATGCGCGCCGCGGCGAGGACGAGCGGATTGATGTGGCCGTCGGGCGTCGGCATGACCATCGCCAGGCGGCGGCAGCCCGCGACCTTGGCCGGCACGGCGTTCATGATGACCGAGGATGGATAGGTCGCCGCGCCGCCCGGAACATAGAGGCCGACCGAATCGATCGGGCGCCACCGCCAGCCAAGCTCGACGCCGAGCGGGTCGGTGAAGCGAACAGGTCGGCCGGCTTTTGGCGCAGGTGAAAATCCATCACCCGGCCATGCGCAAGCTTCAGCGCCTCGAGCGCTTTTTTCTCGCAGGCGCCGAACGCCGCCTCGATGTCGGCGGCGGCGATCTTCAGTCCGATCCTGCCGATTTCGATGCGCTCGAAGCGCAGCGACAATTCGGCCAGCGACGCGTCGCCGCGGTGGCGCACGTCGTCGATGATGTCGGCGACGGTCAGGTCGACGTCGGCCGACGTCTCGCGCTTGGCGGCGACGAGCGACGCAAAGCGCTCTTCGAAATCCGCCGACTGCATATCGAGCGCCACGGCCATGGCTAAGCGGAACTCTCCAACCCGGTCACAGCACTCGCCCTCATCCGGCGCGGACCCTCATCCGTCCGACTGCGTCGGCCACCTTCTCCCCGAGGGAGAAGGGACTGGCGCCGCCGCGCCCCCCTCCCGCTCGTCCCGAGCCTGTCGAGGGAGGGAGAGGGTTGGGGTGAGGGTCCCTCATACGCGAACTCACCTCACGGCGCCACGCGCTAGGCGGCCGACGAATCGGTCAGGGCGTGGCCGGGACAGGCCTGGGCGGGAACGCGATGCCCCATGTCGCGCAGCTCGGCCTCGACGCATTCGACGTCGAGACGCACCAGCGCGCCGTCGGCGAAGGCGAGGATGATGATGCCGGCCGGCGGATCCGTCTTCTCGAACGTCACCGCCAGCAGATTGAGCGTCGCATCCGAGCTGGTCTCCGTAAGTCCGAGATGCGAAACCTTCAACACGCGGTCGAACCTCAGCACGCTGGAGACGCGCTCCTCGGGGCCGGTCTTGGCGCCGACCCAGTCGTAGCGCATGCCGGCGACGAGAAAGCGGCGCTGCCGCGGCAGCCAGGTCATATCGACGCGTTTGACGCAGGTGTTCTGAATATGCGCGGAAATGACGCCCAGGCCCTCCCGGTCGAGCGCGATCAGCTTGAGCGCTTGCGCGAGACCCGCCATCGACCTAGCTCGCAAGCCGCGCGATGTCGGCCCCGCAGGCGCCGAGCTTCTCTTCCAGCCGCTCGAAGCCGCGGTCGAGGTGATAGACGCGATTGACGATCGTCTCCCCTTCCGCCGCCAGGCCGGCGATGACGAGCGAAACCGAGGCGCGCAGATCGGTCGCCATCACCGGCGCGCCGCGCAGGCGCTTGACGCCGCTGACCACGGCCGTGTCGCCATCGAGCTTGATCTGCGCGCCGAAGCGGGCGAGCTCCTGCACGTGCATGAAACGGTTCTCGAAGATGGTCTCCTTGATGCGCGAGACGCCTTTCGCGCGCGTCATCAAGGCCATGAACTGCGCTTGCAGGTCGGTCGGGAAGCCGGGGAACGGCGCCGTCGAGATGTCGACCGCGCTGATGCCGGCGCCATTGCGTCTCACGCGCACGCCTCGATTGTCGCTGCTCACCGTCGCGCCGGCCTGGGTGAGCGCGTCCAGGGCCTCCTCCAACAGATCCTCGCTCACGCCCTCGAGCACGACGTCGCCGCCGGTCATCGCGACCGCGGTCGCGTAGGTTCCCGCTTCGATCCGGTCGGGCAGAACACGGTGATGCGCGCCGTTGAGACGGGCGACGCCGTCAATTT
>CAVPPX010000017.1:0-34064 GCA_963707355.1 uncultured Alphaproteobacteria bacterium
CGGGAACCGTGTCTATGTTGCCGGAGGCAAAATGACCGATGCTTAGGTCATCCTCACACAAGGTCGTCAGGTGTCGTTGGAGCCAACCGACGATATCGTCGGGGATCGTCATGCCAAGCCTCACTTTTTCGGAAGCTTTAGTTTAAGAAATTCGCCGCATTGAGCTGCTTAAGTTTAGCATCATTGATGCCGACGCTCGCCGTGGAAGCCAGTGCCTTCGAACTCGCCTGCCTTGCCGGACGGAACGTAATGTACTCGCTGACCTGACCCCCTGAAACTCCTCCAGGAATGCGTAGAGTCCGCCCCAAGGAAGGGACGGACGGATGAAGCGATCAAGGTTCACAGAAGAGCAGATCATCGCGATCCTGCGCGAGCAGGAGGCGGGCGTGACGGTTGTGGAGTTGTGCCGCAAGCATGGTGTCAGCTCGCCGACGTTCTACAAGTGGAAGGCCAAGTTCGGCGGGCTAGACGTGTCGGAAGCGCGGCGGCTGAAGGCGCTGGAAGACGAGAACGCCAAGCTGAAGCGGATGCTGGCCGACGCCATGCTCGACAACGTCGCGCTGAAGGACCTGCTGGGAAAAAAATGGTGACGCCCGCCGCGCATCGGGAGGCTGCGGTCTATCTGCAGCGGACCTATGAGATGAGCCAGCGGCGGGCGTGCCGGGTGATGGCGGGCGACCGGTCCAGCGTGCGCTACCAGGCCCGGCGGACGGATGACGGCGAACTTCGCGAGCGGCTAAAGGCGCTGGCCCAGGAGCGCCGGCGGTTCGGCTATCGGCGGCTGCACGTGCTTCTGCAGCGCGAGGGCCATGTGGTCAACAAGAAGCGCGTTCAGCGTCTGTATCGCGAGGAGCGGCTGATGGTTCGCCAACGCGGCGGGCGCAAGCGGGCCCTGGGAACGCGGCGGCCGATAGAGACGCCCGTGGTCGCCAACCAACGCTGGAGTCTCGACTTCATCGCCGACCAGTTCACTGACGGGCGCCGGTTCCGGATCCTGGAGGTCTACGACGACTGCACCCGCGAGTGTCTCGCGCTGGTGGCCGACACCTCGATCGGCGGTCGACGCGTCGCGCGCGAACTGGACGCGATCATCGGCTGGCGCGGCAAGCCGGCGACGATCGTGAGCGACAACGGCACGGAACTGACGTCCAACGCCATCCTGGAATGGGCCGACCAGCACAAGGTCGGCTGGCATTACATCGCTCCCGGAAAGCCCCAGCAGAACGGCTTCAGCGAGAGCTTCAATGGCAAGCTGCGCGACGAACTGCTGAACGAGACCTTGTTCAGCTCCCTGGCGGACGCCCGCGCCAAGCTGGAAGCCTGGCGGCGCGACTTCAACGAAGTGCGGCCCCACTCGAGCCTCGGCTACCTCACACCCGCCGACTACGCCCGCGCTCTCTCCGGAAAGACCGGCCGGCGCGCTGCGAACCCCGACCACTCCGCGCGCCGGCCTCTTGCCAGCGGCGACCACGAAGGATCAGATCAACCCCGGACTCTCGTCATGGCTGGATGAGAAACGGGGGTCAGGTCAGCGCCGTCCGGCATTTGTGCGACGAATTCCACCATCTCCCAAAGGCGTTAGGGAACTCGGTTTCTGTCCGTTGTAGGCCTTGAGCACAAAAGCACGTGCCGCCGATTTGGGATCGTCGGATGCCGGCGTTGCACGGGGGGCGCCAAGTTTGTCAGCGACCCCGGGCAACCCTCCGTTCGGCGCGACTGCATCGGCTACTGTCGCGGTCGGAGCGGTTTCCGCTGGAGGCGCAGATTCGAACGGCTTGCCAGGCTCGGCGAAAGGGGTCTCGATCTGGCCGACCTGAACGCTGGTGTGCGCTCTGCTGGCGTTCGGCCCCACTCTCTCGTTGCTCGCGAGCTGGACGCGAGTTGGCTGCGGCTTGCGCGCCGGGCTGCCTACGGTGGCGGCCGCTCGGTCCGCCGTCGCGAAGAGCCCGCGTTCGTCGTGGTGCGGATTGTACTTGCCCAACTTTGTCGGCGCCTTGCCCGGCGTCCCGGTCGCGGGCGCAAGCCCCAGATCCGCCCGCGCCTCCTCGCGTGTCTTGATGCCCGCGCCGACCAGGATCTGCAGCGTCTGCGCCTGCTCGAGCGGATCGACCCCGTCGTCGCCGAGCCGCACGAATTCGAGGCCCGGGTTCTCTCTAATAAAAGTGGCTATATGTGCAGTTAGCGTGGACCCGCCGCCTGAGTGACAGGCATGATGGGGAGCAGGGGCTTATCCGACCAAGGGACGCCATTTTCGGCAAAGATTTGCTCCAGGGCCTCGATGAACACGGGGTTCAACGCGTCTTCGCGCTGGTCGGGCGGCGGGAAATGCTCCTCGACAAGCCTGCTCAGACGCTTCGTCCCGGAGACTTGTGTGCCGTTCCACAGGAGACCACCGGAACCTATGAACGGGCTCACGGTCCTAATGGCGCTCAACAACGACGCTCGATCGTGACACTCCATGTACACGTCGACGCCGATCAGGTTACAAGTCAGGGTTCGATAAATTATGTCGGCCCCGAATTGCCACTGAGCCTCTGAAGCCGCCGGGATAGAACCGACCTCGCCGTGCGCAAAGCTTACTAATCCCCACTGCCATCCGTCATATTCGAGGAGAAGTCTCTTGTAGCCAAAGTGCTACGTCTTTTGGAATGCACATGACCACCCTCATTTCCTGGGGAATTTCAATTTCAGTACCCTGCCGCCATTGAGCTGCTTAATCTTTGGATCGTTGATATCAACCGTCGCCGTCGTTGGTTCCAGTCTTGTCGACTTGCTTGTCGGCCGGCCGGAAGGTTATGAAGGACCCATCCGAGAATTCATACGAAAATCCTCCGTCGCCAACTGGCTTCTCGGAATTCGGATTTCTGCCCCTTGTATAAACCTATAGCGTAGTCCTTGGCCGTAGCAGTTCGGTATTATCAGACGCTGGCATTGTGCGCGCCGACGTGCCCGGTTCGGGCGTCCCAGGCAGTCCCCCACCGCGCAAAGCCGCCTCGGCTACTGTGCCTGTCGACGCGCCCGGTGCGCTTTCCGCCGGGCGTGGCGCTTCGGGCAACTCGGGAGGCGGCGGTTCGGGCTCCATGATCTGAGCGACATCCAGCCGGCCGGCGTCCGACATCATCGCGTCATTGCTCGCGCGCTGGACGCGAGTTGGCTGCGGCTTGCGCGCCGGGCTGCCCACGGGTCCGGCCGCGTCTGTCCGCTGTCGCGAATTGGCCCGCGCTCGTCGTGGTGCGGGTTGAGCTTGCCCAATAGCGCGCGCGTAGCTCCCGCTTGGCGACCAGCGGTCCTGTAACGGCAGCCGCCGGGCCGCCGCCCCGCCGGCGCAAGCGCGCAGGTCCGCGCGCGCCACGCTGGCGTGTGTTGATGCCGGCGAGCGACCAGGATCTGCAGCGTCTGGGCCTGCTCGAGCGGATCGATTGCGTCGTCGCCGACCCACACGAATTCGAGGCCCGGCTCGTTCAGTGCACTCCTGAATCACGTGGTCGAGCGCGTTCTTCACCCACGCCTTGAGCGGCACGAGTTCTTCCTGCGTCGCCTGCTGGCGCATGGTCTCGCCGGTCGCGCCGGTTGAGCTTGGCTCACAAAAGGGCGAGACGGGGACCGAGAAGGCGTAGCAGATGATCCGCGCCAGCCATCCGTCATATTCGAGGAGAATTCTCTTGTAGCCAAAGTGCTACGTCTTTTGGGATTCGCATGACCACCCTCATTTCCTGGGGAATTTCAATTTCAGTACCCTGCCGCCATTGAGCTGCTTGGTCTGCCGCCTTCGCGCCAGATTGCCGCTCATCAGCGCGTCGAAATAGTCCTGGAACGAGCGGATCTGGTCGGCCGTCCATTCCTTCGGCAGCGTGGCAACAGCGTCCGGCGAGGAGCCGGCGCGGTAATAGTCGAGGGTCGAGGCGTCGCGCCTCAGCGCAATATTGACGGTGAGCGCGATCTGCTCGACCGGGCTCATGCCATAGAGCCGATGCGCGCGCACGTTGCGGCAGATAAAGGAGTTCCTCGGCCGAGAAGTCGGCGGCGGGGATGCCCTTGAGGATCTGCTGGTAGGCAGGGTCCGGCGGCTCGGGCGGCGCGCCCGTCCTCGCCGATCAAGGGCTTGATCGTCGCCCCGTCGATGATGTCGAGCGCATAGAGCGAGCCGCCGCGTCGAGTGCTACTTTTGTCGCGCGCCCGTGTTGTCGCGACCGGAGCCTGACGCCGCCGCAGGTGGGCGGCCCGGGTCGTTCGTCAGCGAACGCAACTGCTGCACGGGATCCCAACCGGGCGATGGTTTATCGTCGGCCCACCATGGCATGCCTTTGGCGATCCATTCGTCTCGCAGGGATTCGTGAGATCTTGTGGCGTCATCGTAGCCAAATTCTGTGCCGCAACTTGGGCATATCTCGAAGGAAGGGGCGCCGACATCATCGAAAGCCGGCTCGTCAAGGCCATCGTAGCCGCAGACAGGACATCTATTCATCGGGATTGTTCTCTTTCGTAGTTGAAATAGTCGAGGTTGGTGGGCTTGCCGTAAATCTTTGGGTCAGGTCGAAAGTATGTCCTGATCTTCCCGTCGCGGGTAATGGCCCCGAATTCATCTGTGGCAGGATTGATTCGCACAGTATCCCCTTGCCTATATCCTTTTGTGCGTATGAATTCAAGGATTTCCGGGTCGTCGCGCTCGGTCAGAAACTGCGCGGCTTGTTGTTGGTACTCAGAACTCCGTCTTGGCGCCAAAATCGTTTCCGTGCTTCGTGAAGTGGTAGGTAAGAAGTTTGCCGCCAGAAAACCGTGGATCACGCGTCGACCCGAATTCAACGTCTTCATCCTGGTTTGTCGAATCGAAGTCGTCCGGAGAATTTCCTTCGGCGGCGGATTCCGCGTCGCTTGGCGCCGCGACCTTTGGGGCGGCCTCCTCTTTCGGAGAGGTTTCTGCGCCTTGCCCGGGGGGCGCTTCGGGTGTTTCGGGACGGGAGAGCAGCGGTTCGGGGAAGGGCGACTTGATTTGGGCGATTTCGATCGCTTGCGAATTCGCATTGCTGCCCACGTCCGACATCGTGTCGAGGCTCGCGACCTGCACACGGGTCGGCTGCGGCTTTCGCGCCGTGCTTCCCACGGTCGCGACCGCTCCGTCCGCCGTCGCGAACTGCCCGCGTTCGTCGTGGTGTGGATTGAACTTTCGCAGCGCCTTTGCCGCGTTGTCCGCGACGGGCCCCTTCCCGCCCACCGGCGCGAGCCCGAGATCCGCCCGCGCCTCCTCGCGCGTCTTGATCCCCGCGCCGACCAGGATGTTGAGCGTCTGCGCCTGCTCGAGCGGATCGATTGCGTCGTCGCCGACCCACACGAATTCGAGGCCCGGCTCGTTCATGCATTCCTGGATCACATGGTCGAGCGCGTTCTTGACCCACGCCTTGAGCGGAACCAGCCCTTCCTGCGTCGCCTGCTGGCGCATGGTCTCGCCGGTCGCGCGATTGACTTGGCTCACGAAAGCCGAGACCGGAACCGAGAAGGCGTAGCAGATGAGGCGCGCCAGCCACTCGTCGTACTGGTCCTTGAGCGGCGGCTGGCGGGCCTCGATCAGCTTCTCAGGTCTTTTGATCTTCGACGGTCAAGTTGAAATAGGGCTCGTGGCCTCGACAACCACTGTCCTTGGGGTCCCATTCGAACGTCCGCACGAATTCTTTGGCCGAGCGAGGCCATCCCGGACGCGCCGCGCGAGTGTCCATATCCCAATCGTACACGAAATGCCGTGAGATGATCGGGCCCCGAGGTGACGGAATCCAAACATCGACGCCCAAAATAGTGACTCCCGCCTTCTCCAATCGATCGATTGCTTCGATTGCGTCTGCTCTCGCCCACGCGAACTCGTCGCGAGACCTGAACCCGCGGTTCAGTAATTCGGCAGGTAGAACAGCCGTAAAAATACTAAGCTCATCAGTCATGGCTTGCACCGCGACTTTCGATGCCTAACTCGTCAGTATCAAGGCGCCGTTCTGTGCTTCGATCTTGTGTGCCCCGGTTTTGAAGAGCTCGCCCGGCGCCAATGCGAGTTGGCCAACATCCGCGACGTTGATTGTGAGGTAATCGTATTCTTTAATTTCTCTCTCGCTTGTCCAGTAAAAATAGAATCTGGAACCTAATTCCGTACGATTTCCTTCGTTGTCGTCGAAGTGTGACCGCGTAGACCAAAGAAGAACAGGAATAGACTTTCCAGATGGGGCAGCAGCCGAGAAGTGGCGATATCTCTTCGCGATGGCTTCCGCCGCGCGCTCTGTCACGATTACCGAGCTCATCTAAACCTCCAAGCGTTTATCAGGGTGCAGGCATCGTCTCGGGGCGTGACACGTAGCCGTCGTATTCGTGCGTATAAGTTCCAAAAGGAGTTCTGTAGGTACAATGCGTAACATTGATGTTTTCATCGTAGCGCTTGTCAATCAATATCCCGGCAAAGGCGTATCTAGAGTTGTCACTAGCGGCGACTGACGGTCCCGCATCCGACCTCACCGTCGCGTCGTTGCTCGCTACCTGAATGCGCGTCGGCTGCGGCTTGCGCGCTACGCTGCCCACGGTGGCGACCGCTCCGTCCGCCGTCGCGAACTGCCCGCGTTCGTCGTGGTGCGGATTTAACTTTCGCAGCGCCTTTAACGCAGTATCGTCGGCCACCGGCCCCTGCCCGCCCGCCGGCGCCAGCCCCAGATCGGCCCGCGCCTCCTCGCGCGTCTTGATGCCTGCGCCGACCAGAATGTTGAGCGTCTGCGCCTGTTCGAGCGGATCGATCGCGTCGTCGCCGACCCACACGAATTCGAGCCCCGGCTCGTTCATGCACTCTTGGATCACATGGTCGAGCGCGTTCTTGACCCAGGCTTTCAGCCGAATGAGCCCCTCCTGCGCCGCCTGCTGACGCAGCGTCTCGCCCGTCGCGCGGTTCACCTGCGACACGAATGCGAGACGGGCACCGAGAAGGCGTAGCAGATGATGCGCGCGAGCCACTCGTCGTACTGGTCTTTCAGCGGCGGTTCGCCAGACGAAATGCCTGACGAAATGCCTGCCAGCTGATTTCAAGCTGGTCGAGGCCGGCAAACCTTCCACTAAGGGAACGGCGCCGCTGGTTTCAGTCATCGTAATTGATACGACAATCGCCCACTTGCAAGCTTCGTTCGAATTACTTCCTTTTTACTGGCATGCGTCAATTGATCATGAGGGATGATAAAGGCAATCGGGACCCCTGCGCGGATGTCGACTGCCTCTGGCGGTATTTCCGAGGATCGGTAGCCGGCCAAATCAATACCGGGTCCTTCATCGATGACCGAGGATTCAGGGGTCATTTTGATGCTTCGATTGTAACACCAAGTGAAGGCGACAATCCATTTTGTGGCTCGCTCATATTTCTGGAGCCCGGAAAGGAATTGTCTCGCCTCTTCGAGCACCTCCGGCGACAAAATGATTTGCCCAGCCACAGCAAAGTCGTCGGCATTAAATCCGTATGGATTTTCTATCGCACCAGATGTCATTGAATCGCCTCTTGCATTTCATCAGCAAAGATCAAAATTGCGGTTGAGGCAGTGGCGGGCATCCGCCGCCACGGCGGCTTGGGGTGCGCGCCCGTCCTCGCCGATCAAGGGCTTGATCGTCGCCCCGTCGATGATGTCAAGCGCATAAAGCGAGCCGCCGCGATTGTAGCGCGGATAGATGGTCGCAGCGTCGATGACCAGCATCTCCTCGAGCAGCATCCTGAGCCAGTCGGCGAAGGAACGGCGCCGGTCGGGGCGGGCGAAGAAGCGCGTGACCTCGATGACGTCTGCGCGGGCCTATTTTATTGTTAGCCCATGACTTGATTGTTCGGAGGAGGAACCGTCGTTAGTCGTAGAATAGTCATTAGGCTTGCGGGATCCATCATATACGTATGCTAAAAAAAAGAAGAAGAGGCACGTGCACCAGATGAGGAATAGTCGGAAGTCTTTGTGATAGAAAAGCTCAGTCATGACTTTAGGGATGACAACGATATTTGTGAACGCGCCAGTGGCTAACAAGGGAAGGGCAAGGTACCCCCAGAACGACGCATCTCTTGGAGCGCTCCACGGGCCATCCTCTCCCGGCGGAGTCCAAAATTGCGATGAGAAATAGAGAAAAAGCGGTATGGCCAGGAAGTTTGCGGCAACCAACAAGACGAGGGCGCTATTTCTTGATATGCGCGACGCGCCCATGCGCTTGAGACTGCGTTCAAGGGTGAGAAACA
Organism: uncultured Alphaproteobacteria bacterium; assembly: GCA_963707355.1. Classification (GTDB taxonomy): domain Bacteria; phylum Pseudomonadota; class Alphaproteobacteria; order Rhizobiales; family Beijerinckiaceae; genus Roseiarcus. The sequence goes on from CAVPPX010000017.1 coordinate 8,222, forward strand.
GGCCAGGAGCCGTTTGTCGCATCGTCCCATCCCTTTGTCCACCATTTAATGTGGTAAGCGAGACCCGATTCCCAATTCGAAGAATAAATCAGTGAATAACCTGCGCCCACTGCGAGCGTCTCGGAATAGGAATAACCTGCGCCCGCCATATATACCCCCACGGCGTAGTTGGATGCGTCGCTATAAGCTTGATAAAAATGTCCGTTTCTTCGTTGAAAATCATAAGTTCCAAATATCCCGACCGCGGAATTGGTGGCTATTATATCTGGTCCATTGACTCGACCCGCTGCATATATCTTACGGAAATCGGCGTCTGGCGGAGCGGTAAACTGGGTTCCGTCACTCGTCGTGTATGAAACGGCGTCATCAGGCGCCTCATGAACAATCTCTAATTTTTGCCCGGACTTCGGCTTCTCCGGTCTCGCGTCGCTAGCGCTTCCGTTTCGCGTGGACGGCTCGCTGGCAGTCGGCGTTCTATCCGAGGCTGCCCTGAGGTCCGTCAGGGGGGTCGTCGCTTGATCTACCGAATTGCCCCCGGCTCGGCCGACGACTGGCGGTCCCACATCCGACATCACCCCATCGTCACTCGCGACCTGAATGCCCGTCGTAGGCTGCGGCTTGCGCGCTACGCTGCCCACGGTGGCGACAGCCCCGTCCGCCGTCGCGAACTGCCCGCGTTCGTCGTGGTGCGGATTGAACTTTCGCAGTGCCTTTGACGCAGTGTCGTCGGCCGCCGGCCCCTTCCCGCCCGCCGGCGCCAGCCCCAGTCCGCCCGCGCCTCCTCGCGCGTCTTGATGCCGGCGGCGACCAGAATGTTGAGCGTCTGCGCCTGCTCGAGCGGATCGACCGCGTCGTCGCCGACCCAGACGAATTCGAGGCTCGGCTCGGCCATGCAGTTCTGGATCACATGGTCGAGCGCGGATTCGAGTAAGTCTCCGCAGGTTATATTGGCCATGGTGGCGCCCGAATCTTCATCGGGCATATCGCGGACTTTGAGCTGCTGGCTTCAGTCTTCGACGCTGTTGACTTTCACGGTATCCAACAATTCGCGTATGGTCTTAAACCACTGCCGCGTTACCCCGCCGCTGGTCCCGCCGCCGCTCACCTGCACCAACAACGACGCGCCCATCGAATTCCACATTTGATCGACGTAGGCCTCATCCGAGGAGGAAAGGATTTGGTCGATAAGCGCCTTCAAGGCGTTTATTTTGGCAGGCGGAAGATGTGTCAAAGCGATTGCTTGCTTCGCCCACTCCGGAAAATTCTTCACCCCCCAACTGAAGTCGTCTTGTAGAAAACAAGAACCTAGATAGTAAAACTCCGGAGGAGAAGGAGGCGTGTCCATAGGAAAGTCCCTCGGTGACAGTTGGGGTTGATGTTTGTGATCGCGAGGCGGGTCGTCCTGCTCGCAGCGAACTTAGCGAGGAGGAGTTAGAAGAGGGTAAGAATTCCTGTCATTCCTTGGGTACGCGGTTTTCACCCGATAACCACGAGGCACGCGATCGTCATGCACAATGAGTACGCCAGCATTAAAAGTATCGCGGATCGTAACTTGTTCCTGCGCATCTAGAAACGCTTCTATGCCAGTCTTAGAACCGATTCTATCCTGGACCCATGCTTGATCCCATTGTCCGCTTGCGACCCGGTCAACGTCGTCCGTATGCGACTGCAGGAGACGATTGATAAAATCGTTCGCCGCTTCCGGCGAGAGATAGGTACCTTCGGGGGTGTATTTGGACATGACGAGGCCGTCGCCAACAGGAGAATCAACTCGCGTACTCTTCGGCGCGCGGGATGTAGTTGAGGTTGGCGCCGAACGGATAGTCCCATTGGCGTCCCTTGACCTCGGGCGGCGCCATCGGCGCAAGCGGCTGCAGTGGCCCGAACCAAGTGTCCGGCGACACGCCAGTGATGACATAGCGCGTCGCTTCGGCAAGCCGAGCGATCAGCGCGTCGCGACGGCCGCCATGTTGGGCATGATTGGAAGCAGAGGCTTATCCGACCAGGACACACCGCTCTCAGCGAAGATCGCTTCGAGCGCTTTTATGAACTCGGGGTTCAACGCGCCGTTGCGCTCGCCGCTCGGCGGGAAATGCGCTTTGATGAGTTCGCTAAGTCGTTCGGTGCCCCAAACTAACGTTGCGTGCCAGAATCCTGCGCCGTCACCACAGGGGTCCAAGGTTCGGATAGCACGCAAGAAAGACGCTTGGTCGGAGGTGGCGCCGAGATCATTGACAGCGATCAGACCAGAGACGAGGCTTCGATAGATCAAATCCACGCTAAGCTGCCAACGTGCTGGCGTATCTGGAGGTGTAGAAGCGAGATTGCCGTATAGCACGTAGACCAATCCCCAGTCTTCGTGATCCAGGCCGAGCAAGTGCTTTTGCAACCAAAGCGCCGTATCTTGAGGTATTTGCATCTTCAGGCTCACTTTCTCGGAAATTTCAACTTCAGAACTTCACCGTCATTTAACGCTCGTATTTCCTGACTATTGATGTCAACGCTTGCTGTTGTCGGAAGTGTGTCCCGACCCGCTACGCCTGGCGGGCGGTACGTAATATATGTTCCGTCGGATAGTTTAATAACGTATCCGCCAACTGCGTCGAGGCGACTTGTCTGGCGTTCAGGCCTTCGGCCAGCGGTTACACGGTCGATGTATTTTTGACCCTCCGAAGCGGGATCATCCGAAGCTTCCATTGCGCGTGGGTTGCCGAGATTTTCAGCGACGCCCGGAAGCTCTCCCTTCGGCGCGATCACGTCGACGAGCGAGCAGTGTCGTCGGCCACCGGCCCCTTCCCGCCCGCCGGCGCAAGCCCCAGGTCCGCCCGCGCCTCCTCGCGCGTCTTGATGCCGGCGCCGACCAGGATTTGCAGCGTCTGCGCCTGCTCGAGCGGGTCGATCGCGTCGTCGCCGACCCAGACGAATTCGAGGCTCGGCTCGGCCATGCATTCCTGGATCACATGGTCGAGCGCGTTCTTGACCCAGGCCTTGAGCGGCACCAGCCCTTCCTGCGCCGCCTGCTGGCGCAAGGTCTCGCTCGTCGCGCGGTTCACCTGCGACACGAAGGGCGAGACGGGGACCGAGAAGGCGTAGCAGATGATGCGCGCCAGCCACTCGTCGTACTGGTCTTTCAGGGGCGGCTGGCGCGCCTCGATCAGTTTGAAGTCGGCGGGCATGAACTTGGTCTGCCGCCTTCGCGCCAGATTGCCGCTCATCAGCGCGTCGAAATAATCCTGGAACGAGCGGATCTGGTCGGCCGTCCATTCCTTCGGCAGCGTGGCGAAGGCGTCCGGCGAGGAGCCGGCGCGGTAATAGTCGAGGGTCGAGGCGTCGCGTCTCAGCGCGATGTTGACGGTGAGCGCGATCTGCTCGACCGGGCTCATGCCATACATCCGATGGGCGCGGAGGTTGCGCGGCAGGTAGAGGAGCTCTTCGGCGGAGAAGTCGGCGGCGGGGATGCCCTTGAGGATCTGCTGGTAGGCCGGATCGGGCGGCTCGGGCGCGCGCCCGTCCTCGCCGATCAGGGGCTTGATCGTCGCCCCGTCGATGATGTCGAGCGAATAGAGCGAGCCGCCGCGATTGTAGCGCGGATAGAGGGTCGCCGCGTCGATGACCAGCATCTCTTCGAGCAGCATCCTGAGCCAGTCGGCGAACGAACGGCGCCGGTCGGGGCGGGCGAAGAAGCGCGTGACCTGATCGATCGCCTGGGAGCTTGCCGACGAATCGTCGCGGTTGCGCGAGCGGATCGCGAAACTTTGCGCTGCGATCTGGTCCTTGCGGGTTTCAATCACCGCGCGCAGGAGTGGCAGGGCGTCGGCGAGCCCGCGCAATTCGGCGAACGAAACGCCGTCCTCGGCGCGCGGGATGTAGTTGAGGTTGGCGCCGAACGGATAGTCCCATTGGCGTCCCTTGACCTCGGGCGGCGCCATCGGCGCGAGCGGCTGCAGCGGCCCGAACCAGGTGTCCGGCGACACGCCGGTGATCAGATAGCGCGTCGCGTCGGCGAGCCGGGCGAAAACGCTGGGGGGCAGGGCGCGTCTGACAGGTTCCGACATGATCGTTTCCTTGGGTCTCCCGCTCAGTTTCCGTCTTTTGACGGGCCATGGCGGGAGAAGGGTGGGTGAGAGGCCTTCGCATTCCGTTAGGGATTGGCGCCTAGTTTGCGCGCGTGCGGCTTACGCGAGCAGAGTGGGCGATGCGCATTTCGATAGCGCTGGCCGCAATCGTCGTTTCTCTGCCGGCTGTCGCTCTCGCTCAGCCGCGCTGGACCTTTTGCGTCGCTTCGTCAAAGAGCGGCGCTGACGTCTGGATCACCGAAGTGTTCGTCGCCGAGCGCGATCGCGTCAACTGGAAAATGCGTTTAAGACGATGGTCGCGCGCAATGGGCGGCGTTGGCGCCGATGCTCAGTGCCCGATGCCGCGCGAGGATAAGATGGAAGCGGTCAACGCCCAATTCGAGGCCGAAGAGTTCAACCGCAAACTCGGCGCGAAGCTGCATGCCGTGCTTGCCGGCGGTTTCCCGCCGCGGCGGTAGCCGCGCGACGCTGACCTCGCCGCAAGAGACAGGCTGCTATCCGGAGATCCGCGTGACCGCCGGCTCCTCATCGCCGGACCATTCCAATCGATAAACGGCGCCGGGCGCGACGGACTGGACCGCGTGCGGCCTTAACGCCACGATGCACGTTCCTCCTGCCTGCCGGACGGAGGGATAGATGATCCCGTTGAGCCCTTGCGCCCGCGCAGCGTCGGCGATCGCGTTTCCGATCGGATAGCCGACCGCCGGGTCCGGATCGAGACACGGGATGGTCGGGCGTCTGCCGAAGATCGACGAACTCCCCCGCCATGCTGGAGAACATTTCGGAATATTCGACGATCCCCTTCAATTGGCCCGATCGCGCGAGGAACTCGCTCATGTGATGGGCGACCTCGCGGATGCAGGTCTCGACATCGAGCGCCGCATACCAGGCGCCCCGCGCTGCGTTGAAGCGGTTGGCTTCGCGCGGCTTCCCATAAGCGAACGCGGCGTTGACGAAGCTTGCGTAGGGAACGCCGTGAATGAACTCCCCGCGGCCGATCCCCTCCGTTCCTCGGCTCTCGGCCAACAGGCGATTGCTGGTCGCCCCTTCGATTTCGGCGAGCGCCGCGGCGTCATCGGCTGAAACGAGCGCCTCCAGCACCGGCGGTCGGAGACGCGCCGTCGAAACGAGCCGGACGGTTCGCGGAAAGGCTTCCCGGACGACCGGCAGGTCGCTGAGCATACCTCAGAAGGTCACAGGCCGCCGCGGACGGCGTCGACGTAGCGGCGAACCTCGAGCATCCTTGGAATGCCGCCTTCGATCATCGCCTGGATGGGGGTGTCGCGCTCGAACAGCGGCCCGCTATTGGGCCGTCGCGCCCATTCGTCCGCCGTCTCGTCGGCAAACAAAAGGTGAAGCCCCTTATAAACGCCGACCAGGGCGGAGACCCGCGTCAGCTGGTCCTGGCTCAAGGTCGGATGGGACCCGCGTTTCATACGGTCGAGCGTGCTCGCGGAAACCCCGAGAAGCGTGGAGGCCTCCGCGTTGGACAAGTTCCAGGCCTTCATGAGCGCGAGGAACGCTTTGAGGGCGACTCGGGACAGGCGCGCCCGATCGCTCTCGTCCGCAAAGGTCTGCGGCCCGAGGGCGCCCGGGTCAGCTTGTCTCGCTTCAACAATGGCGGCAGGCATTCGCGTCTCCTGACGAGGAGATACGCGTCATTTGACGCGATGTCCAGCAATTGTGTTTCTTCATGCGGATTTCTCCGCGGACGTAGCTACACGGTCTTTTGATCCGGAGCTTGCGACCGCCTCCCGTCCAGAACTCGTACATCCCCCCCGCGCCTCCGCCGCCCACGCCCAGAAGGTCGGCCAGCGCCCAGACCAGGGCGTCGGCCCGGTCGGGCGAGAAGCCGGCGGCGCGGCGGTCGAAATCGGGGGTCAGAGCGCAGAGCTGGTCCTCGAGCTTCATGAACGTCCCGGCGTGAAACACGAGCCCGCGCTCGTAGGCCGCGGCGATCGGCTCGGCGCGCAGGAACTTGCCGCGCGTCGCGTGAACCGCGCGCACCGGCAGGTTGGGCTCGCTCTGGCGCAACACCTCCGTCACCATGTCGCCGCCATTGTTGATTTCGGCGACCACACGATTGGCCTTGAAGCCGCGAAAGGCGGCGCCGACCCGCGCGCCCCACGCGCCCGGCGTCTCGCCCTGGCTGGTGAGGTCGGCGAGCACATAGAAGAGCCCGTTCTCCGCTTTCGCCGCGACGATGAGCCCGCATTCGTCGGATTTTGATCCCGAGCGCGCCGGCGGATCGACCGCGACCACGATCTCGGCGAATTCCTTCGGCGCCGCTTCCGGCGCGACGCGCTGGCGCTCGAGCAGCGCCCGCGTCCATAAGGCGCCGGGCGTCTCCTCGACGATTTCGGCGAACAGCTCCTGGCGCCCGATCGGCGCGGCCCTTATAGCGCGCGGTGATGCGTTCGAAGAACGCTCGCGCCAGATGGGCCCGGTTGTCGAACGTCGAGCCGCGGGTGACGATTGTGTCCTTGCCCGCGGACAGAGTCTTGATGATCTTGGTTGGGCGCGGTGTTGTCGTGATGACCGCCTGCGGCTTGTCTCCGAGCCTCAAGCCCAGCATCGCCTGATCGAAGGCGTCGGGCTGGCGCCAGGCGGCGAGCTCGTCGCACCACAATTTCATGTGCTGCTTGCCGCGGAGCCGGTCGGGCTCCTCGGCCGAGAACAGCGCGCTCACCGCGCCGTTCGGCCATTCGAGCCTGAGATCCGCGGCGAGAAAGCGGGGACGCTCGTCGCGCCGGCAGCAAGCGAGAATGCCGGATTCGCCCCGGACCATGATGTCGCGGGCGTCGGCGATGGTGGCGCCGATCAGGTTGACGATCGGGTAGGTCTGCACCCAGGTGCGCACCGCCTCGGCGCCCGCCCGCGTCTTGCCGGCGCCACGCCCGGCGAGGATGAGCCAGATGATCCAGTCGCCATCCGGCGGAGCCTGCTCGGGGCGGGCCCAGAACGCCCAGTCATGGAACAATTGCGCGCATTCGAGCGGCGTCATCTCCTCGAACATGCGCACACGCGTGTCGAGCTCGAGCTTCAGAAAATCGGATGCGCGCTTGACCCGGCTGCCTGTGGCGGGACGGGGATGCGCGCGCCCGCGCTCGGGCGGATTGCGCCGGTTCGTGCGGTCATTCAGCAGGCTGCTCCGGCTGGAGCCGGTCTGCGATTTCATTAATTTTTTTCAGGAGTCGAGCCCGTTCCTCTTCGCCATACGGTTCAGGGAGGCGCTTCGCGTTCGTGAATCCGTGATAGCGGTCAAGCCGGTCGACGATTTTCAGCGCGCGGTCGATCGCCCTGAGATCGCCGTCCTGAAGCCGGTCGAGGAGCTTGAGGAACATCTGCTCGAGCCGGGCGATCTGCAGCCGGGCGAAGTCTTCGGCCGGGGCGACCCAGCGGTTGCGAAGCTCTTGCCGCAGGATGCTCTCGGTGCGCTTGCGAGTCAGCCGTTCTGTCGCGCCGATTTCGTCGACCCCGGCGCCGGCAATGAGCGCGGCGAGAACACGTTGGGCGCGGGTCACCCTCGAGCGTTTCGGTCCGGGTAGACAGGTTCGTATGGATCATGGCCGCCTTCAGGGATCAGGGGCGAAATGCCACGCAGGCGAATGGCGCGACGCTTTCGGCGTACGCGGCGATAACATGCGGATGGCGGGGAATTGGGCGAGAAGGAGGGCGGCGCGTTCTGGCCGCAACTCTCGAACTTGCCCTACTATGCCGCCGTCGGCGTCAAAGCGCAAGCTTTTGTTCTTGTTATGTTCTGAGTTGGGACTGCTGTCCAAACAATCTAAATAATATCAGTGTGTTGTAGGCATGAATGGCGTCACCCTGGCGCTGCCAGCGCAGCTCCGGTTGGTCGAGACTATCTACGATTTTCAACAATCGATAGCGATAACATGATCTTGCTGAAAGATAATAATCATATTTATCAAGAAATATGCACAAAGATCTGAAAGACATTTGATTCTGGAAGGAAAATGCAGCGTCACCTGGATTTCGCAGTCCTGGCCGAAAATCCAGCCGCTCTTGAAATGTCGGCCGCGAGCGATGCTGAGCGATGAGGTCGATCGAGTTGCAGAAAAAGCGACCTAACATCTTGAAAGCGCTCAAGCGCACGCAGAAATGCGCGCCTCCCATCCCAAGATCCCCATTGGTTCACGCATTGCTCAGCTTGCGACAGGCAAACTGATGAGAATTCATGTAATTCCTCTGGAGCGCTTTGGCTGTGGCGGAGGGTGAACCGTGCTGATCGTCCACTACGCCGTCAAAACCGATCCCGGTTCGGCGACGGCGACGAGTGTCGGACTCCAGCGGAGGATTCTCGACCCAGCCGAGCCAATTCCGCCTAGCGCGGTCTGGATCGACATGGTCGAGCCGACCGGGGACGAGGACCGGAAAGTGGAGGCCTATCTCGGCTCCAAGGTGCCGTCACGCTCCGATCCCGACTTCGCTCAGCCCGCCGAATCCTATTATGCCGAAAATGGCGTGCGCTACCTGCACGCCTGCGTCGTCAGCGAAGCAGAAGGGACGCCCGACGTCGCCGACGTCACCTTCGTCCTCGGTCCGAAAGCGCTTGTCACCGTACGCTACGATCCCGGCGAGGCCTTCGAGCTTTTCGGCCAGAGATTGGGCAAAATCCCGACGCAAGCGCTGCACCCCGACGCCGTGGCGGTCGGTCTGATCAACGCCATCGTCGATCGCTCCGCCCGGGCGCTGAACAAGGTCGGCGTCGAACTGGACTCCATCGCGAGCCAGGTCTTTCGAGCCAAGGGCGACCAAAGCGCGCGCAGCAAGATCTATTCCGCGACCCTCGGCGCGCTCGGCCGCGAGGACGAGAAGATCTCGAACCTGCGCGAAAGCCTGGTTGAGCTCGAGCGGCTCGTCCTGTTCCTGATGTCTGAGGGGCGCTCCGCGGATGCGCCAAAGCCCGTTCGGGAGGCGACGAAGTCCGCTTTGCGCGACCTCCAGTCGCTCGAGCAGGACGCGAACTTCAAGGCGCAGAAGGTGCAGTTTCTGCTCGACGCGACCCTCGGCTTCATCAACCTCGCGCAGAACGACATCATCAAGCTGTTCTCCGTGCTGGCGGTCATCTTCATGCCGCCGACGATGATCGCCTCGATCTACGGGATGAATTTCAAGATTATGCCGGAGCTCGACTGGTCGTGGGGTTACCCGGCGGCGCTCGTTCTGATGGTGGCCGTCGCGGTTGGGCCCTATCTGTTCTTCCGCTGGAAGAAGTGGCTGTAAGGCGCGGCGCCCACCGGCCGGCTGGCCGCCGGAGTTTTGCGAAAATTGTCTGACACGCCGCCTTCATCCGCGGCGGATAAGGCTCTGCGGTTGGAGGGGAAAATGACCGCACAACCGGCGCGAATCGATTTGGCGGACCTCGGACCGGGCGTCGCGTGGGCGTTCGAGTTCGACGACAACGGGCGGGGGCGTCTGCTCGAAGGCAATTCCTCTTTTGATCTCACCCACGGGCGGCAATTCGTTTGGGTGCACCTGATCTTGGGGAACGCGCGGACGCGCGACTGGATTGGCGCGCTGGAAGCCCTTCCTCCCGAGGCCCGCGAGGTGTTTTTATCCAGGGATCGCCATCCGAGCCTGCACTGGGGCGGGGAAGCCTTGTGGGGAACGCTCCACGACGTCCGGCACGAAGACCAAACGGCGGGAATGGAGGCAACCGATCTGCGTTTCGCTTTATGGCCGCAGTTTCTCCTGACGGCGCGCCACCACGCGGCGCGCTCCGCCATGGCGGTTCGAGATCAGGCCGAAAAAGGCGCCACCTTCGAGGATAGCGCCGCCTTGTTTGAGAGCCTTCTCGTCGCCGCCGCAAATTCGATCGGCGAGGCCACGCAAGAGATCGCCAGTCAGCTGGACCAGATCGAAGACCGCGTTTTGTCGGACGCGTTCAAGGACGAAAGCGCGACGCTCCTGCGGTTGCGGAGAGGCATTTCTCGCCAGGAGCGACTGGTTCAAGCCGCTCACAGCGTGCTGAGGCAACTCGAACAAAACCGCGCCGAGAGCGTCCTTCAGGCGTATCGCGACCTGGGCTCAAGGGTGCGGCAGCGGGTTGACGCTTTCCACGCGGACCTTCACCTGCAGGCTGAGCGCGCGCGGCTCTTGCAAGAGGAGATGGCGGCCCAACTCGCGACCGCGACAAATCGCAACCTCTTCGCCCTCACAGTCGTGACGACCGTGCTGTTGCCTCCCGCTTTCGTGACGGGTTACTTCGGCATGAATACGAAAGGCCTGCCGTTCGGCGACTCGGATTACGGCACGGTGTACGCCACCGTCCTTTGCCTTCTCGCGGCGGGCGTCGTCTATCTGCTAATCCGTCGTTACCGGGCGGTCTCCTGAAGCGGCCTTGCCCCGCGACTTCGCTCGCGGCGTCTCGCGCAGTGTCAGGCGCTTCACCCCACCTGAAACCAGGTTCCCACTCCGGCTGCGCGATGTTCGGGGATCGCCGATTCGAGCGGCCATTTGCCGGGGTTGTCGGCGACGAACGCGACATGGGCGCTGCGGCCGGGCTGGATGAGGATGGTGTCGCGCCAATAGGGCTCCCATCCGTCGTCCATCGAGTGAAGGAGCCGCGCGACGTGGCCCCAGAGCCGGATCGCCTGAACGACCGCTGTTTTGTTGGCGAGCGCAAACACCGCGGGCTGGCCCCGCGGGATCACATATGCGGGCTTTGGCGCCCAATCGATGAAGGTTGCGCCGTTGATCGCAAACGGCGCTGGGCCGCCGCCGCTGATGGCAAAATCGCAACGCCTCGCGGATTCAAGGGCTATTTCCGCCGGCAGTCCCGGATTGGCGGCGAGCCGCGGCGGTTCGGCGCGCACGTCCATCGGCTCGCCTTCGGACACGATCGCAACGAACGGTTGGTCGGCCGCGCCAGCGTCGCCGCGCAGGTCGAGACGGACGTCGGCGCCGGGATTGCGCGGCATATCGAACATCAATTCGAACCGGGCGCCGGGCCCCATCGGAAACTGATTGTTGAGGGGTTCGAATGGTTCGGCCGGCTGGCCGTCGACGGCCGCGATATGGATCTTTGCGCCGCTTATCGCGATGGTCGCGAGACGCGCGGTCGCGGCGCTGCCGAGGCGCAGTCTGACACGGGCGCCGGGCCGGGCCTTCAGCGTTAATGGCGCGGTTGCCCCGTTGGCGAAAACGACGCCGCCCTTGCGCCCGTTTCCCCGGCCGATGGCAGGATCGGCGAAATCGTGCTTGATCCGGCCGCTCGCGTCGACGTCCCAGTCGGACAGCAGCACCGCCGTGTCGAGGTCGACATCCGGCGCGCTCGGCTCGTCGACGATGATCGGGCCGAATAGCCCACGCGCCTGCTGGGGGACATCGCTCGCGCCGGCGCGCGGCAGGTACAGATTAAAGCCGGAATCGGGTGGGATGAAGCGGATCTCCGCGCCCGAGCCAGGTTTGAGGCTTTCCTGGGTGAGGCCGCCAATGCCCGCGGCCGCGTTCGCCGCGCGTAAGCCCGGAAAGCTCAGCGTCGTCGGCTCGGCCAGCTTGTTGGTCAGCTTCAGCCTCAACTCCTGCCCTTGTCGAAGCCTGATGAGAGGCCCCGGAATCGCGCCGGCATAGGCGCAAGCCGCCGCGGGTTCGGCCGGAGCCGGGGCGAGTTGAAGCCTCGCCGGCGCCGCTTCGAAGTTGAGAATGCCCTCGGCCAGCGGAGCAGGCGTGTCTGCTCGCGCACGAGCGCCAAGGCGCCACAGGGCCGCCGTAAGGCCGCCGCCCAGAACGATGCGGCGGGTGGGAGTCACGCCATTTGTCCCATTTTGGCGCATTGCGCGTGGCGCCGAAAATGCTGACGAGTAATTTGCGGCGAAGAGGGCCTATCCATGCGCAAGGTTGCCATATCCCTCGGTTGCGTCGCGATTCTCGCCGGGTTAGGGCGTTTTCTCCTCGGGCCGGTCTTCTTAGTCGGGCGCGCCGGCGGCGCAAGCCGCATTCTGCTCGCGGCTGGCCTCTTCACCATCGCGATCGCCGCTGTCGTGCGCAAATGAGCCGACGGGCGCGTCAGGTCCGTATTTTTTTATGGCGGAGGGCGGACAAGCTGATATAGAGCGCCGAAAGCAAATCGGCCTCGTCAAGCCGGCGCTCGCCGCGGGCGTGGCGGAACTGGTAGACGCGCCGGATTTAGGTTCCGGTGGCGAAAGTCGTGGGGGTTCGAGTCCCTCCGCCCGCACCATTTCCTTCGCGACCGCGAATGCGCCCGGGACCAATTGACGATCGGTCGATCGGCAAGTATCGGCCGGTCGCGGTTGTGGGCCGCGATGACCACAAGGCGGAACGCAGATGCAGGTGACCGAGACGCTTAGCCAGGGACTTAAGCGGGAATACGACATTTCTTTGCCGGCGAGCGACCTGGCCGCCAAGCTCAATGGGCAGTTGGCGGACCTGAAGGCGAAGGTCCGCATCAACGGATTCCGGCCCGGCAAGGTTCCGGTCGAGCATTTGCGTAAGGTTTACGGCAAGTCGGTGATGGCCGACGTGGTGCAGGAAGCGATCGCAAGCGCGAACAAGAAGATCATCGACGACAACCACCTGCGTCTCGCCCGTGAGCCAAAGGTCGAGCTTCCGAGCGATCAGGCGGCCATCGACGCGGCGCTGGAGGCCCGCGGCGACCTTAACTTCAAAGTCGCGCTCGAGGTCCTGCCGGTGTTCGAGATTGGCGATTTCTCGCAAATCTCACTCGACCGCTTGACTGCCGATGTCGAGCCGTCGGACGTCGAGACCGCGCTCGATCGTCTGGCTGAAGAGCGCCGTTCCTATAGCGAGAAGCCCGCCGGCGCGAGGGCCGAAATCCACGACCGCGTTACAATCGATTTCGACGGAACGATTGAGGGTGCGCCCTTCGAAGGCGGCGAGGGGAGGGACATCCAGGTCGCGCTCGGCTCGAACACCTTCCTGCCTGGCTTCGAGGACCAGCTCGTCGGTGTCGTTGTCGGCGACAAACGCACGCTTCGGGCCACTTTCCCTGAGGCGTACGCCGTGCGCGCGCTGGCGGGGAAGACCGCCGACTTTGATGCGACGGTGAAGGCCGTCGCCGCGCGCGATCCGTTCCCCCTCGACGACGAATTCGCCAAGAGCATGGGATCGGAGAATTTCGACAAACTCAAGGAGACGATGCGCGATCGGATCGCCGCAGAGTACGCGCGCGTCTCGCGCGATAAGGTCAAGCGCCAGCTCCTCGATAAGCTCGACAAACTTTATTCGTTCGAGCTGCCGGAAGGGCTGGTCAATCAAGAGTTCAATTCTATTTGGGAGCAAGTCGCTCGCGAGCAGCAGGCCTCCGGGCGGGCCTTCGCCGATGAGAACACGACGGAAGAGGCCGCGCAGGCGGACTATCGCAAGATCGCTGAAAGGCGGGTGCGCCTCGGGCTCCTGCTGGCCGAAGTCGGGACGAGGGCGGAGGTCAAGGTCGCCGACGAGGAGATGACCCAGGCCCTGGTCGCCCGAGCCCGGTCGTTCCCAGGCCAGGAAAAGCAAGTCTGGGATTTCTACAGAAACAACAACCAAGCGTTGGCCGAGCTAAGGGCTCCGATTTACGAAGAGAAGGTCGTCGACCATATCTTGGGCCTCGCCAAGGTCGAAGAACGGAAAGTAAGCAAGGAAGAGCTCCTCAAGCCGGTGGATGATGAGCTGCCGGGCGTGCCGCAGGATTGAATGAGCGTGACTCGTGCCTAGCTGGAAATCAGCCGCCTCTTTTCCGGGCGGCCCTGGGCGCCTATGTTGGGCTCGCGCCGCCTATCGGGCGTCGGGTGTTGCCGGTTAAAGAAGGGCTCTAATGCGCGATCTCGTCGACTATTACACCAATAATCTTGTACCGATTGTTATCGAGCAGTCGGCGCGGGGTGAGCGTTCGTTCGATATTTTCTCGCGGCTGTTGCGCGAACGCATCATTTTCATGGTCGGCCCGGTCGACGACATATCGGCCTCCCTCATAGTCGCCCAACTCCTGTTTCTCGAGGCTGACAATCCGAAGAAGGAAATCGCCCTCTACGTCAATTCCCCGGGCGGGGTTGTCACGGCGGGGCTCTCGATCTACGATACGATGCAGTTTATTCGGCCTAAAGTGACGACGATGTGCATAGGACAGGCGGCGTCGATGGGGTCGCTTCTGCTCGCCGCGGGCGAGAAAGGCTCGCGGTTTGCGCTGCCCAATTCCCGCATCATGGTCCATCAGCCGTCTGGCGGCTTCCAGGGGCAGGCCTCCGATATCCAACGGCACGCCGAGGATATTCTCAAGGTCAAGCGGCGCCTCAACGAAATTTACGTGCATCACACCGGTCAATCCTACGAAGCCATTGAAAGAACGCTGGATCGCGATCATTTCATGTCGGCGGAAGAGGCGAAGGCTTTCGGGCTCGTCGATGAGGTGACAACCAAACGCGCGGTCGAGCTGGAAGAAGCGAAGGCGTAGTCGCTGGCTACGCTTAGCCGCGAGTCTTTTCCCCGCTTTGGCGGCCGGCCGCGACAAATTTTGCGACGTGGCCTTGATTTTGCGTACAATTTGGTGGTTGCTTGTCAAATCCCAGTCTGCGCCAATGGCGGCAGACGGGAGGGAAATGTGAAGGCAGGCCCAAAGGCTACGTTTCGTTAGGGTGGTTTGGTTAGGCTGCTCGGTCAGGCGTTTGACAACTCGCTTCGGCGGGAGCGGCCTAAATGGAGAAAAGCTATGGCCAAGGCCGAAGGCGACGCCAAAAATACGCTCTATTGCTCTTTCTGCGGCAAGAGCCAGCATGAAGTCCGCAAGCTCATCGCCGGGCCGACCGTGTTCATCTGCGATGAATGCGTCGAATTGTGCATGGACATCATTCGTGAGGAGAGCAAGACCGCGCTAGTCAAAAGCAAGGATGGCATCCCGACCCCTCGAGAGATCTGCAAGGTTCTCGACGATTACGTGATCGGTCAGCCTCAAGCCAAGCGGGTGCTGTCAGTCGCGGTGCATAACCACTATAAGCGCCTTAATCACGCCACCAAGCACGGCGACGTCGAGCTGGCGAAATCGAACATTCTGCTGATCGGCCCGACAGGTTCGGGCAAGACGCTGCTCGCCCAGACGCTTGCGCGCATTCTCGACGTGCCGTTCACAATGGCCGACGCTACGACTCTGACCGAGGCCGGCTATGTCGGCGAGGACGTCGAGAACATCATTCTGAAACTCTTGCAGGCTTCCGACTATAACGTCGAGCGGGCGCAGCGCGGCATCGTCTACATCGACGAGATCGACAAGATCAGCCGTAAGTCCGACAATCCATCGATTACCCGCGACGTGTCGGGCGAAGGCGTACAGCAGGCGCTGCTCAAGATCATGGAGGGTACGATTGCGAGCGTTCCTCCGCAGGGCGGGCGCAAGCATCCTCAGCAGGAGTTCTTGCAGGTCGATACGACGAATATCCTGTTCATTTGTGGCGGGGCTTTTTCCGGTCTCGAGCGAATCATCTCGGCGCGCGGCAAGGGTACGTCGATCGGCTTTTCCGCCAAGGTTCAGTCGCCCGACGACCGACGCACGGGCGAGGTGTTCCGCGAGGTCGAGCCGGAGGATCTGCTGAAATTCGGCCTCATTCCCGAATTCGTCGGCCGTCTGCCCGTTATCGCGACCCTTGAGGATCTCGACGAGGACGCCCTGAAGAAGATCCTGACCGAGCCGAAGAACGCGCTCGTCAAGCAATATCAGCGTCTGTTCGAGATGGAGAATACCGACCTGACGATACAGGAAGAGGCGCTGGGAGTGGTCGCCAAGAAGGCGATCGAGCGGCGCACCGGCGCCCGCGGCCTCCGTTCGATCATGGAAGCGATCTTGCTTGACACGATGTTTGAGTTGCCGGGTCTCGATGGCGTCGAACAAGTCGTCATCGGTCCTGAGGTCGTCGAAGGCAAGGCTCGCCCGCTCTATATCTATGCTGAGCGCGCCGAGCGCGCGGGCTGATGACGTGTCCGGGTTTGCGCGCCGCTTGAAAGTCGTGCCGCGCGAGCCCATCTTTTGGCGTGGATGATCCGTTCCCATGCCGTTCGGGGCACGAAAGTCCAGGTGCGCGAAATTGTCGATTTTCCGCGGAATTTGGTTCGTGTTGGTTCTTTTGGGCTCAGGTTTCGTCGAAGGTCTGTAAACGAAGAAAATGCGGAGCGGACGGACACGTCGGCTCCCGAAGTTCAGGATGGCCATGACCAACCCACATAAGTCCATCGTCCCCGGCACGCTCGACGTCTATCCCGTCCTTCCATTGCGCGACATCGTCGTGTTCCCGCATATGATCGTTCCACTGTTCGTCGGGCGCGAGAAGTCAATTCGTGCGCTCGAGGAGGTGATGAAGTCCGACAAGCCGATCCTGCTTGCGACTCAGAAGAACGCCGCCGACGACGATCCGGCGGCCGACGCCATTTTCTCCGCCGGTACGCTAGCCAGCGTTCTGCAGTTGCTCAAGCTGCCCGACGGCACGGTGAAGGTGCTCGTCGAAGGCTCGACGCGCGCCCAAGTGACGCGGTTCGTGTCTGGCGACGGTTTTTTCCAGGCTGAGGCCCTGGCGATCGCCGATGAGCCGATCGAGAAGATTGAGGCGGAGGCCTTGTCGCGCTCGGTTGTGTCCGAATTTGAAAGTTACGTGAAGCTCAACAAGAAGATCTCGCCCGAGGTCGTGACCGCGGTCAATCAGATCGACGACTACGGCAAGCTCGCCGACACCATCGCTTCCCACCTCGCAGTCAAGCTCTCAGACAAGCAGGCGATCCTGGAGATGCGCTCTATTGCAAAGCGCTTCGAGAAGTGTCTCGCGCTGATGGAAAGCGAGATTTCGGTGCTCCAAGTTGAGAAGCGCATCCGGACGCGCGTCAAGCGGCAGATGGAGAAGACTCAACGGGAATATTATCTCAACGAACAGATGAAGGCGATCCAGAAGGAGTTGGGCGACGAGGACGGCAAGGACGAAATGTCCGAGCTCGAGGAGCGAATCAAGTCGACGAGAACTCACCAAGGAAGCGCGGGAGAAGGCGCTCGCCGAGGTCAAGAAACTCAGGCAGATGTCGCCGATGTCGGCTGAAGCCACGGTCGTCCGCAATTATCTTGATTGGCTGCTGTCGATCCCTTGGCAGAAGCGATCGAAGATCAAGAAGGACCTCGCGACCGCGCAAACGATTTTGGACGCTGATCATTTTGGGTTGGACAAAGTCAAAGAGCGTATCGTCGAGTATCTCGCTGTACAGCAGCGCGCCAACAAGCTGACCGGGCCGATCTTGTGCCTTGTCGGTCCGCCAGGCGTCGGCAAGACCTCGCTCGGCAAGTCGATCGCGAGAGCAACAGGCCGCGAATTCGTTCGTATGTCGCTCGGGGGCGTGCGTGACGAAGCGGAGATTCGCGGACATCGGCGCACCTACATCGGCTCGATGCCGGGCAAGGTTATCCAGTCGATGCGCAAGGCCAAGACGTCGAATCCGCTCTTCCTGCTCGACGAGATCGATAAGATGGGCATGGATTTTCGCGGCGATCCGTCGTCGGCCCTGCTCGAAGTGCTCGATCCCGAACAGAACTCGACGTTCAACGACCATTATCTTGAAGTCGACTATGACCTGTCTGGGGTCATGTTCGTGACTACCGCCAACACCCTCAACATCCCGCCTGCCCTAATGGACCGGATGGAGATCATTCGTATCGCCGGCTACACGGAAGACGAGAAGCTGGAGATCGCCAAGCGGCACCTTTTGCCCAATTCGATGGGCAAGCACGGACTGGACGGTAAGGAGTGGGTGGTCGGGGACAGCGCCATTACGGAACTCATCCGGCGCTATACGCGTGAGGCCGGCGTCCGCAACCTTGAGCGTGAGATTTCCAATCTTGCCCGCAAGGCGGTGAAGGAGATCCTTACCCACAAGAGCAAGGTGATCGTCGTCAACGGCGAGAACGTCGCCGAGTTCCTTGGGCCACCCAAATTCCGCTACGGCGAGATCGAAGCTGACGACCAGGTCGGACTCGTGACGGGACTGGCTTGGACGGAGGTCGGCGGCGAATTGCTCACGATCGAAGGGGTCATGATGCCGGGCAAAGGCCGCATGACGGTGACGGGGAATCTCAAGGACGTGATGAAGGAGTTGATTTCGGCTGCGGCGTCCTATGTGCGCTCGCGCGCGGTCGATTTCGGAATTGAGCCGCCATTGTTCGATAAGCGCGACATCCACGTGCACGTGCCCGAGGGCGCGACGCCCAAGGACGGACCTTCCGCGGGCGTGGGCATGGCGACCGTCATCGTCTCGATGCTGACAGGCATTCCGGTGCGGCGAGACATCGCCATGACTGGCGAGATCACGCTGCGCGGGCGGGTCCTTCCGATCGGAGGACTCAAAGAGAAGCTATTGGCGGCGCTCAGAGGCGGCATCAAGAAAGTTCTCATACCGGAGGACAACGTCAAGGACTTGGTCGAGATTCCAAACTCAGTGAAGAACGGTCTTGAAATCGTGCCAGTTTCCCGAATGGACGAAGTGCTCGCGCACGCGCTTGTTCGCCGGCCGATCCCGATCTCCTGGGAGGAGGACGTGACTGCGCCGGCGCCTGCGGGGCCGCCCGAGGAGGACGGCCAAGGTTTAATAGCGCACTGACGGCCGATAGCCTCGGCGCGGAGACGGCGTTCCCAGCGCCGCGAAGCCGGGCCGCATCATAAAATCGCCGCGAATTCCCGGGAATTCGCGGCGATTTCTTTGCCTGAAGGTCAGTTTTGGGCTCTTTTTTTCTTATTGGCCACGACGAACGCTTGCGTTCCTTCGATGAAACGGCGAGCTATGTGTCGAACTCTGCTGTCGATTCGCCGGGGGTGACGATGAGCGCCTTCGAGGGGGACGGACGGGTATGAAACGCGCGGCGGTGGCAAGGCGTCGCCAACGGTGGCGTTGAAGGCCGCCGGACTTCAGAATTGGCGCCGACAACCGAGCGCCGCAGTCGAACGGAGAGGCAGTAAATGAACAAGCTTGAGCTCGTCGATCATATCGCGACGGAAGCGGAATTAACTAAAGTGTCCGCCGCTGCCGCGCTTGAGGCCGTCCTCGAGGGTATCGTCGACACTTTGAGGAAGGGCGAGGAAGTGCGACTTGTGGGATTCGGCACCTTCTCAGTGCGTGAGCGCGCTGCGGGGAAGGGGCGCAATCCGGCGACTGGCAAGGAAATTAAAATTGCGGCGTCGAGAAACGCACGCTTCAAGCCCGGCGCCGCGCTGAAGGCGAGCCTCAACAAGAAGTCGACCAAGAAGTAGATCAATACTCCGCAGTCTGCGCCGCGCGGCCCCGAGCCGCTCGGTCGGCCGCCCGTCACTCTTCACACTTCACACCTACTGGCGCTTGGCGCGCCTGCCGCGAGCCTGTTATCTTGCAGCCGCCGGACGAGGCGACCGGCGGCTGCAAGGGCGGTTAGCTCAGTTGGTAGAGCATCTCGTTTACACCGAGAGGGTCGGCGGTTCGAGCCCGTCACCGCCCACCATTTTCAGGTCGCTGAGCTTGTTCTTGCTGGCTGCGGCGTTCGCCCTTGTGGCCGTCGCGGTCACGCCGGCTGCGGCCCAAAGCCACGGCCCGTCGATGAGTTTCCGTGTGGCGCCGCTCGAATCCCACGAATGCGGTCGACATTGTCCCGATGTCATCGTAGCCGACGGCGTGATTGAGGCTCAGACGCCACAGGTCTTTGTCAATTTTCTCAAGTCGGGCAGCTCGGACTTCAAGTTGCGGCGCATAGTGTTCTTCAACTCCCGCGGCGGCAATGTTGTCGCTTCCATGGTCTTCGGTCATATTCTGCGGGGACTGCACATCGCTGGCGTCGTCGGACGATTCGACGAGGATGGCGATCCGGGACCATACGTTGGCGAATGTCTGTCGGCGTGCGTTTACGCGCTCATGGGCGCCGTGCGCCGTGTCGCGCCCCCCGGCAGCGAGGTCGGGCTGCATCGAATGTCGATCGTCGAAAGCCAGGGCGGCGGCCTTTTCGGGTCGCAGGTGCAGCGCAGTTTCGCGGACCCGCCGATGGTCGCGGTGTTGGGGCGCTACGCACGAAGAATGGGCGTGGACCCCGCGCTGGTGCGAAGGGCAGAATCGCTGCCCCCCGACACTGTCCACGTTCTCACGCGTGATGAAATGCGGCGCTGGTCACTGGCGACAAGCCAATTCTGACCCCGCCGTTTGGGCCAGCGGCCGCGCCAGGTCTGCAGCAAATGGTTTGCGACCTCTTCGATCCTTGACTTGGGAGCAGGCCTGGCTTATCCGCTCGTCCTCCCGTGGGGGAGTAGCTCAGTTGGTTAGAGCGCCGGCCTGTCACGCCGGAGGTCGCGGGTTCAAGTCCCGTCTCTCTCGCCATCTTTACACCTGTTCCATCAATTGCTTAGTTCGCATGGCACGCGCGCCTGCCCCTAAGCTCGCGGACCTAGCCGCTGGTAACGCCTGACGGCGATGTGCGCCGCGTTGTCCCGAACATGTCATGCCGGCGAATCGAAGTCTTTCGTCTTGCATGCTACGCTGCGCTGCGATACGCGTTAAGCACGGGAGATCCGCTGCGCGAGGCGTGGCGTGCAACCGATAATAATCCGAAGAGCGAGGCCATGCCGAGCCTTATTTCCGATTACGTTCCGCTGCTCGTATTCGTAATCGTCGCCGCGCTCATCAGCGGAGCCCTGTTGATCGCTCCTTTTCTCGTTGCCTACCGAGCCCCCGACAGCGAGAAGCTTTCGCCCTACGAGTGCGGTTTTCCTCCGTTTGACGATGCTCGCATGCGCTTTGACGCGCGCTTCTACCTCGTCTCGCTTCTTTTCATCATCTTCGATCTTGAGGTCGCGTTCCTGTTTCCCTGGGCGATCGTCTTCCACGACATTGGCGCATTGGGATTTCTGGTCGATGATGATCTTCCTTGCGGTGCTAACCATCGGGTTCGTATACGAGTGGAACAAAGGAGCGCTGGAATGGGACTAACCGCCAGCCCGACAGGCGCGCTGGGCGCGAGTGATCTTGTTGATCCCTTGACCGGCGCGCCCCTCCGGCCCGAAAATCGGTACTATGGCTTGATAAGCGACGAGCTCGCGGACAAGGGCTTTCTCGTCACGACAACCGACGACCTCATCCAATGGGCGCGTACCGGCTCGCTGATGTGGATGACATTCGGACTTGCCTGCTGCGCGGTCGAGATGATGCAGGTTTCGATGCCGCGGTTCGATATCGAGCGCTTCGGATTCGCGCCTCGCGCGAGTCCTCGTCAGTCGGACGTGATGATCGTCGCCGGAACGCTGACCAACAAGATGGCGCCGGCCCTGCGTAAGGTTTACGACCAGATGCCCGAGCCGCGCTACGTCATTTCGATGGGCTCGTGCGCCAATGGCGGCGGCTACTACCACTATTCCTATTCGGTTGTGCGCGGCTGCGACCGCATCGTCCCGGTCGATATCTACGTCCCGGGCTGTCCGCCCACCGCCGAGGCGCTGCTCTACGGGGTGCTGATGTTGCAGAAGAAAATCCGCCGGACCGGGACGATCGAACGCTGAGGACGCGCGGGAGCGAAGCGAAAGGCGAGACTTAAGCGAATGGACGATGAGCTTCAGACCGTTGTGACGAAACTGGCCGCCGGAGCCCCTGGCGCGGTAGCGAAATCCGCCTTCGCGTTTGGCGAGCTGACGCTGACGGTCGATCCCGCGCGCATCGTTGAGACACTCCAGTTCCTTCGCGACGATCCTGCGGCTCAGTTCGTTTCAATCATCGATATTTCGGGGGTCGACTATCCGCAGCGCGAGAAACGCTTTGACGTCGTCTACCATCTGCTGTCGCCGAAGTTGAACCGACGGGTCCGGATCAAGATCGAGACCGACGAGGATACGGCGGTCGTGAGTGCGACCGCCGTCTATCCAGGCGCTGACTGGTTCGAGCGCGAGATCTACGACCTGTTCGGGGTGACGTTCGAAGGCCATCCGGATTTGCGCCGCATTCTGACCGACTACGGCTTCGATGGCCACCCGCTGCGGAAGGACTTCCCGATGACCGGTTTCGTTGAAGTGCGCTACGACGATGCGGAAAAGCGGGTGCGCTACGATCCGGTGCGGCTCAATCAAGAATTCCGTCAGTTCGATTTCCTAAGCCCGTGGGAGGGGCCGCCGCTGCCAGGGGATGAGAAGGCGAAAGGCGACGGACGGCAGTAGGTAGTCATGAACGAGCAGAACCTCCGCAACTTCTCGATCAACTTCGGGCCTCAGCATCCGGCGGCGCATGGGGTCCTGCGCCTCGTGCTCGAGCTTGACGGTGAAGTGGTCGAGCGCGTCGACCCGCATATTGGCCTCCTGCATCGCGGCACCGAGAAACTCATGGAGGCGCGTACTTACCTGCAGAACGTGCCCTATCTGGACCGGCTCGACTATGTCGCGCCGATGAATCAGGAGCACGCGTATGCGCTGGCGGTCGAGCGGCTTCTTGGCATTTCGGTTCCTCGACGCGGCCAACTGATCCGCGTCCTTTATTGCGAAATCGGCCGCTTGTTGTCGCATTTGCTCCAGATCACAACGCAGGCGATGGACGTCGGCGCCCTGACGCCGCCGCTTTGGGGGTTCGAGGAGCGCGAGAAGCTGATGGTCTTCTACGAGCGCGCTAGTGGCTCGCGCATGCATGCGGCCTACTTCCGTCCGGGCGGCGTCCATCAGGATCTGCCGCGCAAACTCATCGACGACATTGAGGCCTTTTGCGATCCGTTCCTCAGCGTTTGCGACGATCTGGAGACCCTGCTCACAGGAAACCGCATCTTCAAGCAGCGCAACGTCGACATCGGCGTGGTCAAGCTGGCGGACGCCTGGGCGTGGGGTTTCTCCGGCGTCATGGTGCGTGGCTCGGGCGCGCCATGGGACCTGCGCAAGGCGCAGCCCTACGAATGCTACGAGGAGATGGATTTCGACATTCCCGTCGGCAAAAACGGCGACTGCTACGATCGCTATGTGATCCGCATGGAAGAGATGCGCCAGTCGGTAAAGATTATGCGACAGTGCTGCCAGAAGTTGAACTCGGCCGCCGGCGACGGGCCGGTGGTGACGGACGACGGCAAAGTCGCGCCGCCCCGACGCGCCGAGATGAAGCAGTCGATGGAGGCGCTGATCCACCATTTCAAGCTCTACACCGAGGGCTATAAGGTGCCGGCTGGCGAGGTTTACGCTGCAGTCGAAGCGCCGAAGGGCGAGTTCGGCGTTTATCTGGTGTCCGACGGCTCTAACAAGCCCTACCGCGTCAAGCTTCGCGCGCCCGGCTTCGCGCATCTTCAGGCGATGGATTTTCTGTGTCGTAAGCACATGCTCGCCGACATCAGCGCGATTCTCGGCTCGCTCGACATTGTGTTCGGAGAGGTCGACCGATGATCGCGGTCGCGGGAAAGCGCTTCAGCATGACGCAACAATCGAGGAACGTTTAACCGATGTCCGTTCGCCGTCTTGCTGACGAGCAGCCGACAGACTTCGAGTTCACGTCCGAGAACAGGGCGTGGGCGGAGCGCGAGGTAGCCAAATATCCTCCTGGCCGCCAAGCGTCGGCGGTGCTCGCGCTGTTGTGGCGAGCGCAGAAGCAGAACGGTTACTGGCTTCCCCGAGTGGCGATCGAAAAAGTCGCGGCGATGCTCGATATGCCCAACATCCGAGTGCTCGAGGTCGCGACCTTCTACACGATGTTCAACCTGGAGCCGGTCGGGCGCCATTACGTGCAGGTCTGCGGCACGACGCCATGCATGTTGTCGGGTTCTGACGACATCAAGGCGGTTTGCCGCAAGCGCATCGGCGAACAGGGCCATGTCAGTCCAGACGGCGTATTTTCATGGATCGAGGTCGAATGCCTCGGCGCCTGCTGCAACGCGCCGATGGTCCAGATCAATGACGACTATTACGAGGACCTGACGCCGGAAAGTTTCGGCAGCCTGCTCGACGATCTAGCTACCGGTCGGCCAGTCAAGACGGGCTCGCAAATCGGACGCGTCTCGTCCGAGCCGGTCGGAGGTTTGACGTCACTGACGACGTTGTACGGAGCTGAGGGACGGGGCGGGCTGAGCGCGCCCGCGCCTGCAAACGATCAACCGCCGACCGGAAAGATCGGGAACTGAGCGATGCTGGAAGACAAGGATCGCATCTTCACCAATCTTTATGGACTTGGCGATCGCGGTCTCACAGGGGCGCGGGCGCGCGGCAATTGGGATGGGACTAAGGCGCTTATCGACAAGGGGCGCGACTGGATCATCGGTGAAATGAAGGCCTCAGGCTTGCGGGGCCGCGGGGGAGCGGGGTTTCCTACCGGCCTCAAATGGTCGTTCATGCCCAAGACCATCGATCCCAAGCGCCCACACTATCTGGTTATCAACGCCGACGAATCGGAGCCCGGGACCTGCAAGGATCGCGAGATCATGCGCAACGATCCGCACACGCTGGTCGAGGGCGCGCTGCTCGCCTCGTTCGCCATGGGCGCACACGCGGCCTATATCTATGTGCGCGGCGAATTCATCAAAGAGCGCGAAAATCTTGAGGCGGCGGTCAGAGAGGCATACGAAGCGCGGCTCATCGGCGAGGACAATATTCACGGCTGGCCGTTCGATCTGTACGTTCATCACGGGGCTGGGGCCTATATTTGCGGCGAAGAAACGGCGATGCTCGAATCGCTCGAGGGTAAAAAGGGCATGCCGCGCATGAAACCGCCCTTTCCTGCCGGCATGGGGCTCTACGGTTCCCCCACTACCGTCAACAACGTCGAGTTCGATCGCCGTCGCGCCGACGATTTTGCGTCGTGGCGCGTCCTGGTTCACGAGTTTCGGGGCCCCCAACAATTTCGGCACCAAGGTCTTCAGCATCTCAGGTCACGTCAACAAGCCGTGCAACGTCGAAGAGGCGATGTCGATCCCGTTCCGCGAGCTGATTGAAAAGCATTGCGGCGGCGTGCGCGGCGGCTGGGACAATCTGCTCGCAGTCATTCCCGGCGGGGCGTCGGTGCGGCTGGTCCCCGCCGCTCAGATCATCGACTGCCCGATGGACTTCGACTCGCTCGCCAAGCTCAAGTCCGGCCTCGGCACGGCTGCGGCGATCGTGATGGACAAGTCGACCGACATCATCCGCGCCATCGCGCGTTTGTCATATTTTTATAAGCACGAAAGCTGCGGCCAGTGCACGCCGTGCCGCGAAGGCGCCGGATGGATGTGGCGTGTCATGGAGCGCATGGTTCAGGGTCGCGCGCAAAAACGCGAGATCGACATGCTGCTCGACGTCACTAAGCAGGTCGAAGGGCATACGATTTGCGCGCTCGGCGACGCGGCCGCATGGCCAATTCAGGGGCTCATCGCCCATTTCCGACCCGAGATCGAGCGGCGCATCGACCAATATGCCGCCAATCCGCACAGCGAGCCGGTGCTCGCGGCGGCGGAGTAGGGCATGACGGATCACATTGCCCAGCTCAACATCGGCCGGTTCCGCTATCCGACGGACGATCCGCGCATGGCGGCGTTCATGACGAACCTCGATCGCATCAACGCTCTTGCCGAGCGCAGCGAGGGGTTCGTGTGGCGGCTCAAGGACGACAGCAACAATGCGACTGCCATCCGTCCTGCGAGCGACCCGACCATGGCGGTCAACTTGTCGGTGTGGGAGAGCGTGGAAGCGCTGGAGCGCTTTGTGTGGACGACGGTCCACAAGCAGTTCTACAACCGCAAGGGCGAATGGTTCGAAAAGCCTGGGGCGCCGCATTTCGTCATGTGGCCGATACCAGCCGGGCATATTCCAGATCTGGACGAGGCGACG
>CAVPPX010000018.1:0-88017 GCA_963707355.1 uncultured Alphaproteobacteria bacterium
AATTTGGAGCGGGCGAAGGGATTCGAACCCTCGACCCCAACCTTGGCAAGGTTGTGCTCTACCCCTGAGCTACACCCGCGTCCTGATAGCGGCGCCGCCGCCGGTCGCGCTTATGACGCAATGATAACCAGAATGCAACACCCACCTGGTTAGACCCGGCTTGGGGTTAAGCCAGGGGCAGCGCACGCGAGGTTGATTTGAACTAACGAGTTCGTCCGTGCGAAGCGTGGCGCAAAAGGTGAGCGTCAGCGATGAACGAAGCCCTTAGACCGGACGAAGTCACGCAGCGTTCGGCGCCGGCGCCTGTCGCGCCGACGATCGTGGAGACGGCGCCGCGGCGACGGCGGAATTGGCTGTTATGGATCGTGATCGTTGCGGCCTTGGCCGCCGCGGCCGTCTTCGCGTGGAAGAAGTACGAGAGCGCCGCTCCCTCCGCCAATCGAGAGGAACGCTCCGGCCGACCGGCGCAGCCGCCTCAAACCGTGCGCGTGGCGTCGGTCATAACCGGCGACATGCCGCTCACCATTGACGCCTTGGGAACGGTGACGCCGTTCGAGACCGTGACCATCCGCACCCAGATCGCCGGCACGTTCAGAGCGTTGGCTTCACCGAAGGCCAGACGGTCAAGGCGGGCGACTTCATCGCCCAGATCGATCCGCGCCCTTACGAGGCGGCATTGGCCCAGGCGCAGGGGCAATTGGCCAAGGATCAGGCGCTGTTGGGTCAGGCGCAGGGCGACCTCGCGCGCTATCAGCAGCTCGCCAAAGCAGGATTCGATCGCCCAGCAGCAGGTCACCGACCAGATGTCGCTGGTCGCCCAGGACAAGGCGGCGATCGCCGCTGACCAGGCTATGGTCAAGACGGCCGAGCTCAACGTCGGTTACGCCCATATCGTTTCGCCGGTCACCGGAAGGGTGGGCTTGAGGCTCGTCGATCCGGGAAACTACCTGCAACCCTCGGACGCCAATGGCATCGTCGTCATCACTCAGATCGATCCGATCAGCGTCGTGTTCACGACGCCCGAGAACAATTTGCCGCGCATCTCGGCGCGGCTCAATTCCGGCGCCAAGCTTCCGGTCACCGTGCTCGACCGGGACAATGTCCATGCGCTGGCGACGGGGACGCTGACGACCTTCGACAGCCAGATCGACGTGACCACCGGCACCATCAGGATGCGGTCGACTTTCGACAATCCGAAGGGCGTTCTGTTCCCGAACCAGTTCGTCAACGTCCGCCTTCTGGTCGACACGATGACCGGCGTGACGCTCGCGCCCAATGCGGCGATCCAGCTCGGCGCGTCGGGCGATTTCGTCTATCTTCTCGGCGACAATTCGACGGTCTCCAAGCGCGATGTCGCCATCGGGCCGACCGACGGCAAGCACACGGTGATCACCTCGGGTCTGGCCGCGGGCGACAAGGTGGTGATCGACGGCGTCGATCGTCTGCGCGACGGCGCGAAGGTCAAAGTGGTGGACCGTCCGGCCGCTGGGGGCGGGCAGGCGGGACGCGGATTCGGGATCGGGGGGCGAGGGTTTCGCGGCGGGGTCGACGAACGGGGGGACAGCATCACAAGCGGCGCCACGATCGGTCCGGCGCGGGCTGAGGATTCCGCCGCGCCCGCCGCCGCGGCCAATCCGGCGCCTGCGGCCGCCGCGTCCAGTCAAGGGGCAGCGCCAGGCGCGGCGTCTTCGGCCGCCCCGGCGCCCGCCAGCCCGACCACCCAAGGCGCGGCGCCATCCGGCGCCCCGGCGCAGGGCTCGTCGGCGCCGAGCGGAGCTCCCTCCGCCGCGCCGGCGCGGGGCTCGGCGCAATGATGCTCATGGGCCTTTAGGACGGAGCGGTGAACCCGTCCCGCATCTTCATCGATCGTCCAGTCGCGACCAGTCTCCTGATGATCGCGATTCTGCTCGTCGGCATCATGGCGTTTCGCTTCCTGCCGCTCTCGGCTTTGCCCGAAGTCGACTATCCGACGATCCAGGTCCAGACCTTCTATCCGGGCGCGAGCCCGGAGGTGATGACGTCGGCGGTGACGGCGCCGCTCGAGCGGCAATTCGGCCAGATGGCGAGTCTGAGCCAGATGATGTCGGCGAGCTCCGCCGGCGCCTCGATCATCACCTTGCGGTTCGGCCTCGACATCGGCCTCGATATTGCCGAGCAGGAGGTCCAGCAAGCGATCAACGCCGCCGGCAATCTTTTGCCCGCCGACCTGCCGGCGCCGCCGATCTACGCCAAGGTCAATCCGGCCGACGCGCCAATTCTGACGCTTGGCGTCACTTCGGAGTCGATGAAGCTCACCGAGATCGAAGACATCATCGAAACCCGCCTCGTGCCGAAGCTGTCGGAGCTTCCCGGAGTCGGACTGGTCTCGATCTCGGGCGGACAAAGGCCTTCGGTCCGAATCCACGTCAATCCGCTCGCGCTCTCCTCTTTGGGCATCAATCTTGATGATCTGCGCACCACGATCGCGAACCTGAACGTCAATGCGCCGAAAGGAAATTTCGACGGGCCGGCGCAATCCTCGGCGATCAACGCCAACGATCAGATCCGCGATCCGAACGATTATGCGAAATCGGTCATCGCCTACCGCAACGGCGCGCCGGTCCGGCTCTCGGATGTCGCGAAGGTCGAGATCGGGCCCGAGAACGGCCGCCTGCGGGCGTGGATGAATACGACGCCGGCGCTGATCGTCAACATTCAGCGCCAGCCCGGCGCCAACGTCATCCAGGTCGTCGACAGCATCAAGAAGATCTTGCCCTCACTCGGCGAGACGTTGCCAGCGGCGATCACGATCACGCCGCTGACCGATCGCACGACCACCATCCGCGCTTCCGTTGAGGACGTCGAGTTCGAGCTTGCGCTCGCGGTCGGCCTGGTCGTGATGGTCATTTTCCTGTTCCTGCGCAACATCCCGGCGACCTTCATTCCGAGCCTGTCCGTGCCGCTGTCGCTGATCGGCGCGCTCGCGATCATGTATCAGGCCGGCTTCAGCCTCGATAATCTTTCGCTGATGGCGCTGACCGTCGCGACCGGCTTCGTCGTCGACGACGCGATCGTGGTGATCGAAAACATCGCGCGCTTTCTCGAGGAGGGCGACAGTCCTTACGACGCGGCGATGAAGGGTTCGGCGCAGATCGGCTTCACCATCATTTCGCTCACCGTGTCGTTGCTTGCGGTATTGATCCCGCTCCTGTTCATGGGCGATGTGGTCGGGCGGTTGTTCCACGAATTCGCGATCACGCTCGCCGCGGCAATTGTCATTTCCGCCGTCGTCTCCCTGACCCTGGTGCCGATGCTATGCGCCAAGCTTCTGCGCCCGCAGGGTCATGGCGGCGAGGCGAGCGGCGGACGGTTCTTCCAGGCTCTGACCCGTTTCTATGCCGCGACGCTGCGGGTCGCGCTCGATCATCAAGGCTTCATGCTGCTCGTCGCGCTCGGCACGTTCCTGCTCACCGGCTACCTCTATATGACGATCCCGAAGGGCTTCTTTCCCATCCAGGACACCGGCGTCATCCAGGGCGTGACGCAAGCCGCGGAGGCGATTTCCTTCGACCAGATGGCCGACCATCAACAGGCGCTGGCGAAAGTGATCCTGACGGATCCGGACGTCGAAAGCCTGTCCTCGTTCATTGGCGTCGACGGCTCGAACGTCACGCTCAACTCCGGCCGCCTCCTCATCAATCTCAAGCCGCATGCGAAGCGCACGGCGACGGCGAGCGACATCATTCGGCGGATCCAAAAGGAAACCGCGAGTGTTCCGGGCATAGCTTTGTTCATGCAGCCGGTGCAGGACCTGTCCATCGACACGGCCGTCAGCGCGACCCAATATCAGTTCACGCTCGAGAACCAGGATCTGGCGACGCTTCAGTCCTGGACGCCGAAGGTGTTGCAGCGCTTGAGCCAGATTCCGTCGATCGTCGATGTGGCGAGCGATCTGCAGCCGGACGGCCGCTCGGTGACCGTCGATCTCGACCGCGCCAACGCCGCGCGCTTCGGCATCACGCCGGCAATCGTCGACAACGCGCTCTACGACGCCTACGGCCAGCGCATCATCTCGACCATCTTCACCCAGAGCAATCAATACCGCGTCATCCTCGACGTCGAGCCGTCGATGGCGCGTTCGGTGAAATCGCTCGATTCGATCTATCTGCCGTCCGCGGCCTCGACCACCGGCCAGACGCCGCTCGGATCGGTGGCCAATTTCAATGTCAAAACCTCGCCCCTGCAGATCTCGCATCTGAAACAGTTTCCGGTGACGACGATCTCGTTCAACCTCGCGCCGGGCGCGTCACTGGGCGAAGCGGTCGACGCGATCGGCAAGGCGCTGCAGGAGATCGACCTGCCGCCGAGCTTCGCCGTCAGCTTCCAGGGCGCGGCGCAGGCGTTTCAGTCGGCGCTGTCGAACGAGATCTTCCTGCTCGCGGCGGCGATCGCGGCCATGTATATCGTGCTCGGGGTGCTCTACGAGAGCTTCATCCACCCGATCACGATCCTGACCACGCTTCCCTCCGCCGGCATCGGCGCGCTGTTGACGCTCAATGCGGCCGGAGCCGGGCTCGACATCATCGGCGTCATCGGCATCGTGCTCTTGATCGGCATCGTCAAGAAGAACGCGATCATGATGATCGACTTCGCGCTCGACGCGCAGCGCGACCAGGGACTGCCGGCGCGCGAAGCGATCTATCAGGCCTGTCTCTTGCGCCTGCGGCCGATCCTGATGACGACGGTCGCGGCGATCTTCGGCGCGCTGCCTTTGATGCTGGGAACCGGCGTCGGTTCGGAGCTTCGCCGTCCGCTGGGGCTGGCGATCGTCGGCGGTCTCGCCTTCAGCCAGGTGCTGACCCTCTATACGACCCCGGTCATCTATCTCTTCTTCGAGCGCCTCGGCGAGCGGCTCGGCATGGGCTCCACCCATACCGCCGCCACGCTGGCGACGGAAACGCCGTGAACAACCGGTTTTCCGAGCTCTTCATTCGCCGACCCGTCGCGACAATTCTGCTCACGATCGGAATCGTGTTCGGCGGATTGCTGGGCTATTCGCAATTGCCGGTTTCGCCGTTGCCGCAGGTCGACTTTCCAGTCATCTCGGTTCAGGCGAATATGCCGGGCGCGAGCCCCGACACGATGGCGACTTCGGTCGCCGCGCCGCTCGAGCGGCACTTGGGTCAGATCGCCGACGTCAACGAGATGACGTCGCAGAGCACGCTCGGCTCGACCCGCATCACCCTTCAGTTCGGCCTTGATCGCAACATCGATGGCGCGGCGCGAGACGTCCAGGCGGCGATCGTCGCGGCGCGGGTCGATCTGCCGACCAGCCTACGACAGAATCCCACCTACCATAAGGTCAATCCCGCTGACGCGCCGATCATGGTCATCGCCATGTCGTCGACGACCCACACCGCGGGGCAGCTCTATGACCTCGCCTCCAACATTCTGCAGCAGCGGCTGTCGCAGCTTCCGGGCATCGGCGAGGTCGATATCTCCGGCGCGGCGCTGCCGGCGGTGCGCGTCGAAATCAACCCCGGCGCGATCTTCCACTACGGCATTGGGCTTGAGGACATCCGCGCCGCGCTCGCCTCCGCCAACGCCAATAGTCCAAAGGGCGCGATCGAGGACGACGACTACCACTATCAAATCTACGCCAACGACCAGGCGTCCCATGCGGCGCAATATCGCGATCTGGTGATCGCCTACCGCAACGGTGCGCCGGTCAGGCTCGGCGACGTCGCCGAAGTCCTCAATTCCGTCGAAGATCTGCGTAACGCCGGTCTTGTCAACGGGAAGCCGGGGGTCGCGGTCGTTCTGTCGCGCCAGCCGGGCGCCAACATCATCCAGGCGGTCGACAACGTTCGAGCCGAGTTGCCCCGCCTGATCGCTTCGCTGCCGGGCGACGTCGACCTCACCGTGGCCGTCGACCGGTCGAAGACCATCAGGCAATCGCTGCACGGACACCGAGACGACGCTGGTGATCGCGGTCTTTCTGGTGATTCTGGTGGTGTTCGCCTTCTTGCGCAGCGTGCGGGCGGCGGCAATTCCGAGCGTCGCGGTGCCGACTTCGATCATCGGCTCGTTCGGCGTGATGTATCTGCTCGGGTTCAGCCTCAACAACCTGTCGCTGATGGCGCTGACGATCTCCACCGGCTTCGTCGTCGACGACGCCATCGTCGTGCTCGAGAACATCTCGCGCTATCTCGAGGAGGGCATGCCGCGCGTCGAGGCGGCGATCCGAGGCGCGGGCGAAGTCGGCTTCACCGTCGTTTCGATCACCCTGTCGCTGATCGCGGTGTTTGCGCCGCTGCTCTTCTTCGGCGGCATCGTCGGGCGCCTTTTTACCGAATTCTCGCTCACGCTCACGGTCGCCGTTCTGATTTCCATGGTCGTCTCGCTGACGACGACGCCGATGATGTGCGCGCTGATCCTGCCGCGCGGGCCAGGCCCAACACGGGCGGCTCTATCGAGCGACGGAGCGCGGCTTCGACGCGATGCTCGCCTTCTATCGATCGACATTGCGCATCGCGCTTCGTCATCCCGGAACCGTGGCGTTGTCGCTATTCGCCACGGTCGGGCTCAACTACTACATGTTCCGCTATCAGATGACCTACGGCTTGTTTCCGGTTCAGGACACCGGCCTCATCATCGGCGGGATTCAAGGCGATCAGAGCATCTCCTTTCAGGCGATGAAGACCAAGTTCACACAATTGCAGACGATGGTGCAGGACGACCCTGCTGTCGCCAGTGTCGTCGGCTTTACCGGGGGGCGGGGAACAAATCGGGGCTTCCTCTACGTCATCGCTGAAACCCTATGCCGAACGCAAGAGTGACCGCCGACGAGGTCGTCGCGCGACTGCGCCCCAAGCTGGCGCAGGTCGCGGGCGCGCGGCTCTTCATGTTCGCGGTCTCGGACCTGAGGACTGGCGGGCGGCAGAGCAACGCGGCCTATCAATATACGCTGCTCTCCGACGACCCGGCGGAGCTCTACGCCTGGGCGCCCAAGCTGACCCAGGCGCTGATGGGGAGCGACATCGTCAAGGACGTCAACTCCGATCAGCAGCTCGGCGGCCTTCAGACCAACCTCACGATCGACCGCGACACCGCGATGCGGCTTGGACTCACGCTCAGCGCCATCGACAACACGCTTTATGACGCCTTCGGCCAGCGTCAGGTTTCGACCATCTACAACGCGCTCAACCAGTATCACGTCGTCATGGAGATCGCGCCGCGCTACTGGCAGGATCCGCGCACGCTGGACCAGATCTATGTTTCGACGTCGGGCGCCAATCCGACCGGCGTGCAACAGACGGGGATCGCCGCCGGCGACTATGCGTCCTCGACCGGGCCGGCGAGCACTGCAGCGACAATCGCCGCGGATTCAGCGCGCAACCTCGCGACCAATTCGATTGCGGCCAGCGGCCATTCCGCCGCTTCGACGGGCGCCGCGGTTACGACCTCGCTCGAGACCATGGTCCCGCTTTCGGCCTTCGCCAAATTCGCGCCGGGCCACACCCCGCTCAGCGTCAATCATCAGGGGCAGTTCGCCGCGACGACGATTTCGTTCAATCTGGCTCCGGGCCGTTCGCTCAGCGAAGCCAAGACGGAGATCGACAATGCGATCGAGCGCATCGGCATGCCTTCGACCGTCCGCGGCTCATTTGCCGGCACTGCGGCGACCTTTCAGCAATCGCAATCAAGCATGCCGCTTCTGTTCGGCGCCGCGCTGGTGACGATCTATATCGTGCTCGGCGTTCTTTACGAGAGCCTGATCCATCCGCTCACCATCCTCTCGACGCTGTTCTCGGCCAGCGTTGGCGCAGCGCTCGCGTTATGGGTGTCCGACACCCAGTTCACGATCATCGCCGCGATCGGCGTTCTGCTCTTGATCGGCATCGTGAAGAAGAACGCGATCTGATGGTCGACTTTGCGCTCGAGGCGGAGCGGCAGGGGCGCGATACGCGCGAAGCGATCGAAGAGGCGTGCCTGTTGCGCTTTCGCCCGATCATGATGACGACCTTCGCCGCACTGTTCGGCGCGCTGCCGCTCGCGTTCGGAACCGGCGAAGGCTCGGAGCTGCGCCATCCGCTCGGGATCACCATCGTCGGCGGCCTCATCGTCAGTCAGGTGCTGACGCTGTACACGACCCCGGTGGTTTTCATCTACCTGGACGATTTCGCGAAGTGGCTATCGGGCTTGTGGCGCAGGTACTATCTGCGCCACGGCGCCGCGACCAATAGCCGGCGCGGCCGAGTGATCACGGCCGCCGTTTAGAGCGGCAGGGCGTACCTCAGCGCTGTTTCCGCCGCGGCGCGCGCTTCCTCGATCGATATCGGACCGTTGTTGGCGACTCGCGCGGCCTTGACGGCTTCGACCAAGGCGGGCGGTCCTTTGATCTCCGTCAGTTCGCTGGATCCATCCGCGAGCCGCTCGAGCATCGCCGCCTGCGCGTCGTCATCGGCGAAGGCCACGGCCTGCATGAGCGCGGTCACCGGCCGTGGCGAGTTCGAGCAGCGCGCGAGGCGATAGGCGTTGAGGAAGCGCTTGGCGTCGCGCGGCGAATGCGCGGCGAGGGGCGCGAGCGCCGCAAGCAGCGTGGTTTCCGCGCTCGACAGCGGCTCCATGAGCGCCGCCGCAACGGCCGACGAATCCGGCGCCGGCGCTGGCTGCGCGCCCGCTGACAGAAGACGCGCGACCACGAGTTCGCCGTCGGCGTCCTTGCGGGCCGGCAGGTTGACTGCGACTTGCAGCCATTTGCCAAGGCGGCGGCGCGCCTCGCGCGCGCCGCCAAGCGCGCTCGTAAGCCGGCCTGGATCGAAAGCCAGGAGACCGATGCAGCCCGGTCCGATCACGCCCTGGGCGGCGTCGATCCAGCTGATGGCCGCGGCCAGCGACAGCGCGTCGAGATTGTCCACGACCACGATGAGCCGATCCAGGGCGGGCCCGGCCGCGGACGGTTGTCCGACCCTGGCGCAAAGCGCGGCGAGGAATTCACGCGCCGCGCCCGACGGGGCATGGCTCGATTCCAGAAATTCGGGTCCTGGGGCCCGCATGGACGCGATGCCTCCGGCGCGTTGGCTCGCGGCTTCCGCGCGCTTGGCGGCCGCGTCGGATTCGGCCGTCAGCGCGGCGACCCGCTGATTGAGGCGGGCGGCGCGTGAGTCGAGGTCGTTACGGCGGTCGCGGACCTCGCTGGTGAGCAACCGCCCGCCACGCAACAGAAGGTTCGAGAACCCGAGCGCGCGCCATAGATTGAGCGCGATCGCCAGCGCGCCCAGGATGAACAGAATCTGCGCCGCCCGATCGAACCAGTCGCCGTGCGCCGCCACCCAATCTCCGGCCGGCTTCAGCGAATCGCTTCCGTGCCCGATCGCGTCGGTCGCTGTTTGGCCATGCAGAAACCGGAGGACGAAGGCCAGCACGAAGGCGGCGATTCCCCAAAGCAGCAGCCGCGCCTGGCTGCCGTAGGCCCATATCGACCGAATGACGATCCCGGCGCGGGCGCCCGCGCCGAGTGTCGAAACATCGCGCGCCAGATTGCGGTAGCTCGAGTTCGGCATCCGCTCCAGCCAGTCCGAAACGGCGCAACTGCGCTTCGATCGTTCCTCTATGCGCGCGTGCGAAGACGTCAAGTCGCGAGCCGGGCGTGTCGAAGGCCAGCGCATCCGCAAGACGCGCGCGTTTCGCCTCGACCTCGTCGCGCTGCGTGCGCTCAGCCTCGAGCTTCCTGACGAGATCGTCATGACGATCGGAAGCCGCGCTGGCCGCCCGGTGCGGATCGCCGCCCGCATGGCGCAGGTCATCCAACAGGCTCGAATAGTCGATGCCGCCGGGCTGGCGATCGAGCGCGGCATAGGCGGCGCTCGCGATCGCCACCGGCGCCTCGGCGCCGACCGAGGCGTCGACGCGCGCCATGACCACGCGCCGAAGCGCCTGCCCGCTTGCCGTCGTGAAGCGCCGAGCTGTTCAATCATTTGCGCCAGACGTCTCAAGGCGAAGCTCTTGCCGGCGCCGGAGGGGCCTAAGATCGCCGCCAGAAACGGCGTCTGGACCTGAGGGGTCACGCAAAGTTGAGCCAAGGGCTGCACGATCTGGCCGGCGTTCAGGAGGTCCGCTCCGTCGGCCAAATCGCCGAGGAAGATCGGCTCAGCCCGGACTGGAGCGGCTGCCGGAGGCGGGGCGATCGAAACGGGCGGCGCGGCCGATTGTACGGGGGCCCGCGGAGCAAGCGAGAGAGCCGCCTTGTCGCTCGTCCCGACGTCCCCAAGCAGGCGAACCTTCGAATTCACGCTTGGCTCGGACAATCCATCCTCCTCAACGCGCGCTCGGAAAAACTGACCGGGCGGCGCCTAATTCGAGTGCGCGGCCCTAACCACCGCAAGGGCCCCGGCAAGTCAAGCCTTGCCTTCCGGCGGAAGTGCCGCAGCCTATGCCGAGCCGGGAAATCAGGCTAAGCCGCCTCCGAATTGTCCGCCCGATGGAGGCCTTAAGCCCTTGCTCGCATTTGCTTCGCCAACGCCCGACGCGACGCCGGTATGGTTCGTCAGCGCGGAAAACTGGCCCTCAGTCAAATCCACGATCGGCGAGGCCCCCGCGGCCTTCGCCGAACGTTGCGGCTTCCAGCCGAAAGCGGGGCGCATGCAGCTTCTGCCAGGCGAGGCTGGCGCCCTCGCAGGCGTCTTGTTCGGAATTGACGAAGCGAACGCGCCGACGCGCGATCCGTTCGCCCCCGGCAAGCTCGCAACCTCGCTGCCCGAAGGCGTGTACCGGTTCGCCAACATGTCTCAAGACGCCGATCTCGCGGCGCTCGGCTTCCTGCTCGCGCTCTATCGGTATGATCGCTTCAAGGTGAGCAAGGCGCCGACGGCCCAGCTCGTCGCGCCCGACGAAATCGACGCGATCAAGATTCAGCGCATCGCCGAGGCGATCGCTTTTGGACGCGATCTCGTCAACACGCCCGCCAATGTCCTCGGCCCGAACGCGCTTGAACAGGAGGCGGTCAAGCTCGCCGAGCATTTCGACGCCAGCGTCGCCATGGTGCGCGGCAGCGAACTCATCGGCGCCAATTTCCCCCTCATTCACGCCGTCGGACGCGCGGGCGCCGAAGAGCCGCGACTCGTCGACTTTTCCTGGGGGCGCGAGGACGCGCCGAAAGTGTCGCTTGTCGGCAAAGGGGTCACCTTCGACACCGGCGGCCTCGACATCAAGCCCGCCTCGGGCATGGAGCTCATGAAGAAGGACATGGGCGGAGCGGCGACGGCGCTCGCGCTGGCGCGGATGATCATGGAGGCGGAGCTTGATCTCCGCCTGAGGACGCTGATCCCGATCGTCGAGAATGCGATCTCCGCGCCGGCGATGCGACCGGGCGATGTGATCGTCAGCCGCAAGGGGATCTCGGTCGAAGTCGGCAACACCGACGCCGAAGGGCGGATGATCCTCGCCGACGCGCTTGCGCTGGCGGACGAGGACGCGCCGGAGCTGATGTTCGACTTTGCCACGCTGACCGGCGCCGCGCGGGTCGCGCTCGGCCCGGACCTGCCGCCCTTCTATACTGACGATGATGCGCTCGCGGGCTCGATCGCCGGCCATTCCGCGCGCGTGCGCGATCCCTTATGGCGGATGCCGCTCTGGCGCCCTTACGATGCGATGATCGAGGGATCGGTCGCCGACATCAGCAATTCGGGCTCGGGCGCCGGAATGGCGGGCTCGATCACCGCCGCGCTCTTTCTCCGGCGGTTCGTCGAGAGGGCGAAATCATGGGCGCATTTCGACGTCTACGCCTGGAACCCGAAGCCGCGTGCCCACGCGCCGGCGGGCGGCGAGATCCAGGCGGCGCGGGCGCTGTTTGAGTTGTTGAGCGAGCGCTATCCGAGGCGGTGAAGAAAGTCGTCCTTACCCGATCAGCCAGGGCAGGAGCACCGGGATCACCGCGGGCGTCACGACAGCGTTCGAGTCCCATGGCGAGGCCGGCGAACACGCCGGCGACGGGATCGACCGCGAAGGCGCGCGCCGTACCGATGCCATGCGAGGCGAGGCCCACGGCGAAGCCGCGCGCCGCGTAGTCGGTCACGCCGAGCGCGTCCATGAGCGGGGTCACGATGACCGCGCCGAGGATGCCGGTGGCGATGACGAGAACGGCGGTCAGCGGCGGCGCGCCCCCGAGCGCTTCAGTGACGGCCATCGCGACGCCGGCCGTGATCGACTTCGGCGCGAGCGCGATCAGGACCGCGCGCGGCGCGCCGAATGCTTTCGCGACCAGCACCGCCGAGGCGATCGCCACAATCGCTCCGATGAGCAGCGCCGCCGCAAGCGGCCAGACATTGCGTCTCACGAGCGCGAAATTGGCATAGATCGGCACGCCAAGCGCGACCGTCGCCGGCCCGAGCAGGAAATGCACGAACTGGGCGCCGTTGAAATAAGTCTGGTAGTCCGTCCCGGTGAGCTTGAGCAATCCTCCAAGCAGGGCGATGGCGATCAAGACGTGATTGACGATCGGGCGTCGGCCCGCCGCCTTCGCCAGCGCGTCGGCGACAAGGAAGGCTGCAAGCGTCGCGGTCAGCCAGAAGAGCGGCGCCGTCTGCAGATAGACCCAGAGGCGGAACGGCGTCATGCCTCGCCTTTCGCGCTGGTGAGGCGCTTGACGAGCAGGAAGACGCCAACGGTGGCGAGGAGCGTCGCAACGGTCGAAACAACGAGTGCGGCGGCCAGCGCCAATCCTTGCTCGCGCAACAGTCCCATATACTGCACCACGCCGACGCCTGCGGGCACAAACAAAAGCGGCAAGGCGGCGAGCAGCCCCCTTGCAGCTTTGCCGAGGTCGCTTTCCGCCAGCGCCGCTTCGTCAAGCGGCCGCCAGCGCTGATAAAGGCCGAGGGCGACGACGAGCAGGGCAAGCCCGATCACCGGGCCGGGCGCGGGCAAGCCAAGCCCGCGCGCCGCGACCTCGCCGATGAGCTGAAACGCGAGGAGGATGAAAAAGCCGCGGATCATGTCGGTTTGTCGCCCCCGGCGGCGGCGAGGTCAACGCAAGCGCCTACGCGCCCGCGATGATCGACTTCAAAAACGCCATGCCCCGAGCGAAGGCCGCGCGGCGTTGTGAGCGGCGTTTGGCTTCGCGGCGCCCTTGCTTTATCCGAGGATAAAAGTGGAGGGGATGGCATGGCTCTGACGAAACATAATCGGCTGACGGTTCACGACCTGCGCAAGCTCAAGGGCAAGCGGCAGTTGACGATGCTGTTCGTCGAAACGCCTGAAGAGGCGTCCGCCGCCTCCGCCGCCGGCATTGATATTCTGTCGATCGTTGAGCACCTGTGGTCGCCTGCGATGCGCGAGGCGGCCGGCGATTGTTTCGTGCAGGTCGGACTCATCTACGGCCAGCACTGCACCTATGAGGACTATCTGCGCGCCGCGCACAAGAACCTCATGATCGGCGGGGACGCGTTCTATTGCGCCGGCAGCCTCGACACGATCACGAAGCTCGCCGCCGAAGGGATCCCGGTCGTCGGCCATGTTGGGCTCATCCCGGCGCGGGCGACATGGAGCGGGGAATTCAGGGCGGTGGGCAAGACCGCCGCCGAAGCGATGCAGGTCTATGATCACGTCAAGCAACTCGAAGCCGCGGGGGCGGTCGCGGCCGAGATCGAGGTTGTGCCGGCGCGGGTGGCGAGCGAGATCTCGAAGCGCACGTCGCTCGTTCTCATGTCGATGGGCGCGGGCTCAGGCTGCGACGTGCAATATCTGTTCGCCGAGGACGTGCTCGGCTATTCGCGCGGCCACCAGCCTCGCCACGCCAAAGTCTACCGCAACTTTCGCGCCGAGTACGACCGCCTCCAGCGCGAGCGCATCGCCGCGTTCCAGGAGTTCCGGGCCGATGTTGAAAAGGGCGCCTTCCCCGAGGACAAGCATCTCGTGCCGATCGCAGATGCTGAGTTCGATATGTTCGTGAAGGGGCTGGAGAAGTAGGCGCACCTCCGGGAGCACGCGCAATCAGCCGGCAGGCGACGCGGCCGGGAGCGCGGATCGTCGGCCAGGCGGCCCGCGACCGGGCTTCCTAAGCTTCCTCGAGTCGCGATCGAACGGCGCGCATCCGGGCGGCGAGCTCGGCTTCCGCCAGCAGCCCGCGGCTCAGCATCGTATGGACGAGCGCGAGGAGTTCGCGTTCGGGCGCGGGAACGTCGCGATAGACCGCCTCCGCGAGTTCATCCTCGGCTTTGCGCCGGTCCAGCGCCGGAAGCGCCCCGCCGGCCGCGAGACACTCGTTCGTTCCGATCAGGCTGGTTTTCCATGGCGGGTTCGGGTTGGTGACGCCGTAGCGCGGCGCCAGAACATCCCATTCCTTCCCCAGGCGCCGGATGGCTTCCAAAAGTCCGATCCGGTCCGCCGTTCCTCCGTCGCCCGCAACGCTCATTCCGCGGCGCTTCCCTGATGTGCTGAAGCCTGGACGGGACGGCGAGCCTTGTGGAGGGGATGAACGTCCGCCGTTCGGCCGGGTTTCGGCAGGGCGACGCCGATCATGCAGTCGCGCGTCACGATCGCGGCAAGCTCATCCTCGCTCCAGTTGTCGGTCCCCTCAGGCCGAGTTGGCATGACCATGAAACGGCACTTCTGGTTCGAGTCCTCGACCCTGATCTCCACCTCGGGCGGCAGGATCAATCCAAATTCGGCGAGCAC
Source organism: uncultured Alphaproteobacteria bacterium (assembly GCA_963707355.1). Taxonomy (GTDB): domain Bacteria; phylum Pseudomonadota; class Alphaproteobacteria; order Rhizobiales; family Beijerinckiaceae; genus Roseiarcus. Next base: position 14,656 of record CAVPPX010000018.1, read on the forward strand.
CTCACGCGGCCAGCGGACCAGCCTGCGCCGGTAGTTGGTCGTGCGATACCATTCCGGGGACATGCCGAGGATCGGGCGCGGATAGCAGGAGCACAGCGTGCAGACGATCACGTGATGGAGCGTCGGCGTGTCTTCGAGCACGATGAAATTCGTATAGTCGCTCGGGGTGCCGGCTCCGGTCGGCTCCAGCCAGTCGAGCCCGATCTCCTTGCAGGCTTTGACGGCGTCCTTCATGACGCGGGCCTTGAAGGCGGGGTCCGTCCAGCACTTCGCCACCAGCCTCGAGCCGTTGGCCGGTCCGATGGATTCCGCCCATTCGGTGAACCTCCGATGGTCCTCGGCCGTGAACAGGCCATGCTCGATCGCCAGCTCACGCACGGCGATCTCGAGCACCTCGTAGTCCGTTATCTCTTCCACCATCGGCGCAGCCTTATGGTCATGGCCGTCGTGGTCATGACCATGGCCCGCATGATCGTGCTCGTGTCCTGTGCTCATCGGCGTGTTTCCTGTCCCTGTCCGTCCGACTCTCTTTAAGCGCCGCCTCGGCCCCGGTTACTTTCCAACAGGCTCAAGCCAATGTTCCGGCGTCTCGGTCTGCAGAGTGTCGTTGTCGAATGGATAGTCTTCCCAGAGATCCTTCTGACGGAACCGGACGATGTAATATTGTTCGAGCTTGCCGTCGAAATTGAAGGCTTCGTCCTCGGGAATGAGGTCCTGGTACGTGCGTGCTGCGATTGTGCCGACGACGCCTCGCACGTAATTCTGGGTGCGCGTGTAGAACATGTTCGGCATGTCCTTCACTTTGACGCGGTCGCCCACCTTGAAGCGGCCAGCAGCCGCGCTTTTGGTCTTCTCATTTGCTTTCATGGCGAGCCTTCACCTCTGCGATCTTGTCGAGCAATTCGTTCAGCGAGATGTGCTTTTTGTCGACCAGCATCCGGGCTGCGGCCCAAATCCAGCGAGCGTAATAGGGCATGCCCATATAAAGCGTATAGCCGAGGTCGTTGTCCGCTCGCCGGCGCCGCTCCTCAGCGTTCCAAAGGCCCTTCCAGCCAAGCACCTCGCAGGTGACATAAGTATTCAGCTCCCACTGTTCTTCTTCCTTTTCCTCGTAGCGGATCGGAACATCGGGCTGACCCCCCACGTCGTGGGGCGGGTGCATGAGAGCTCGGAACAGAGGAGGGGTGTTTTCGTAGTTCCAGGTCTGGGGCGCGTGAAGCGCAGGCTGGAAAGACGCTATGATGTCGTACTGCTGATGAAGCTCAGGCCGTGACGTCATTTTCCCCCCTTTTTGCTCGGACCAGCCGGGACCCGGCGCTCTCGCATCGACGCGCCAATGACGCCTCGGCGCGTCGATGAAATAAAGACGTCGGCGAAACCTGGCGGACTATGTGACAAGCGGGAGTTGCCCGCAATCCCCTATTATGCGGGGGCGAACGGAACAGTTCAGTTTCGCGCCGCGCCTGCGACGGTCGGCCTTAAGCGCCCGTCCAGTCGAGCACGATCTTGCCGCTCTCGCCGCGGCGCATGATCTCAAAACCTTCGAGGAATTTTTCCGCCGGCAGGCGGTGGGTGATGACCTTGCGCACGTCGAGCCCGCTTTCCAGCATCGCGATCATCTTGTGCCAGGTCTCGAACATCTCGCGCCCATAGATGCCCTTGATGGTGAGCTGCTTGAAGATGATCTTGTTCCAGTCGACCAGCGCGGGCTTCGCGGGCAGGCCGAGCAGGGCGACCCGGCCGCCGGTGAGGATCGCGTCGAACAGCTGATCGAACGCGGCCGGCGCGCCGCTCATTTCGAGCGCGACATCGAAGCCCTCTTTCATCTTGAGCCGGCTCATCGTCTCCTTGAGGTCGGTCTTCGATACGTCGACCGCGACGACGTCGGCGACCTCTTCCGCAAGCTTGAGGCGCTTCGGGTTGATGTCGGTGATCACGACATGCCTGGCGCCAATGTGGCGCGCGACCGCGCCAGCCATGATGCCGATCGGCCCTGCTCCGGTGATCAGCACGTCCTCGCCGACGAGATCGAAAGCGAGCGCGGTATGGACCGCGTTGCCGAGCGGATCGAGGATCGCGCCGAGCTCGTCGTCGACGTCGTCGGGCAGGGGCACGATGTTGAAAGCCGGCACGCGAACATATTCGGCGAAGGCTCCGGGGATGTTGACGCCGATGCCGCGCGTCTCGGGATCGAGATGATAGCGCCCGCCGCGCGCCGCCCGGCTTTTCATGCCGATCACGTGGCCCTCGCCCGACACGCGCTGGCCGACCTTGAGGCGACGCACATTGGCGCCGAGTTCGGCGATCTCGCCCGAATATTCGTGGCCGACCGTCATCGGCGTCGGGATCGTCTTCTGCGCCCACTCGTCCCAATTGAAGATATGGATGTCGGTGCCGCAGATGCCGGTCTTGTGTACTTTCACCAGCACGTCGTCGGGGCCGATCTCGGGGATCGGCTGCTCCTCGAGCCACAAGCCCGGCTCCGGCTTTTCCTTGACAAGGGCTTTCATCGCGCAGGGCTCCCGCTGGGGCGATCGGCAGCCAGCGGCATGCGTCGACCGCCAGTCTTCTGCCCGGGCAGCAACTTAAGCTGATTAGAGGACGGCGGCTATCGTGGCGCCCATTTCGGGCTCGCCTGAGCCTAAACGCATGACTCGCACGGTCATTTAGACGACATTTCCGACGCCTCTACTGACCCTGCTGACGGATCGCGGTTGCTTGTCGCGCGAGTCCGTTTTTGCAGCGGGAGACAATCGACGAAGTTTGCCACAACATTCGCCGCCATGATGATCGCCGTTGTGCTGCCACTTGCAGCCGCATCCGAGCCCGCAAGCGCTAAAGTCTTCGATTGGTCGCTGATCGGCCCCCGCTCCCGATCTCGGCGGGGTTCCGTTCCCCGGCAGCGGCACGATCGATGCGTCGCCGACAGCAAGCACGGGCGTCTGGGCCATCGGCACCATCACCGAAATCGTCAATGGCAGCGAGATAACCGGCGCCAGCACGTTCCAGGGCGCCGACAACCTGCTCTTCACGAACGGATTTGCGTTCGTCAGCACAGTCGGCATTTCCTTCGAGACCGCCGCCGGGCAAAGCGTCAATATCTTTAGCTTCGACGGGCCAATGACGCCGCCGACCGGCAACGCCTATGGCGAATTCGCTTCCCCGGGCGGATTTGGCGTCGGGACATTCACGCTGACGGCAGTTCCCCAAGCGTCGACTTGGACCCTGATGCTGATTGGCTTCGCGGGGCTTGGCATTGCCGGCTACCGCACCTCCCAGAAGCGCATCTCAGCCGCAGCTTAGCTTCCTGTAGAAGGGGCGACGCTTTGGCGTCCGCCCCGCTTCGAACTCGCGAGGCCGAGCTGCGCCGAGGCCGAGTTGCGCATTGCCCGAAGCGCCCCGCCCAGGAGGGAGGGATCGCTGGGCGGGGCGTAGGCGCGGAGCTGGAGGACTCCACGCCGAACCCGAATGTTGCAACGCCCCGTGACCACATAATGACGCAAAAAGGGCGGCCAGAGGCCGCCCTTCATTAATTGCCACGTTGCTTGATTACCTGTCGTTGGCGTGCCGAACTGCATCTTTGGCGTCGCCCAGGGCTTCCCGAGCTTCACCCTTGGCCTTGTCCATCTTGCCTTCGGCCTGCAATTTCTTGTCGTCCATCATCTTGCCGGCGGCGTCCTTCACGGCGCCCTTCGCCTTGTCCGCGGCGCCTTTGATGTGTTCTTTGTCCATGACAGCCTCCTTTGAGAGCCGCCTTACCAACGCGAGGCCGCGCCATAGGTTCCGCGATCGGCCAAAGGGCGTCACGGTCAGCATTGCCCCGATACTCGCTGGCGTTCAAAATCCGCCTCTCTCTAAAGCCGAAATAATGATAGTGATGCTGCGAGCCGCCGTAACGACCGAATCTGGCGGCGGCGTGAGGAACGAATGACGGCGGCGCCAGGAAAATCCTGCGGGGCATGCACGATGTGCTGTTCGGCGCTGGAGATCGACCATTTCAAGAAGCCCCCGGGCCCCAAGTGCGTCAATTGCCTGTCAGGGGGCGGCTGCGCGATCTATGCTGACCGCCCAGCCGTGTGCCGCGACTTCGAATGCGAATGGCTGACGCGGCGCGACCTGTCGCGCCAATTGCGCCCCGACCTGGTCGGCACAATCCTTATGGAAGACGCCGACAGCGACGAATACCGCGCCGTTTGCGCGCCGGAGAAGCCGATGTCCTGGCGCCATCCGATGGTGTTCGCCCATCTCGTCGCCATGGCCAGGTCAGGCCGGATCGTGGTCGCGAAGGCGGGGCTCACGTCATGGCGGATTTTCGGCTCGGGCGAATGGGGACCGACCGTCTGATCGGCCGCCCGATTATTGGCCAAGGCGCCTATTCGAATGGCGCCGCAACGGACGCCGGCGCTCCCTGACCTCTTGACAGGCGTCCGGTGGCGCGACCGCTTGTCCGATGCTATTGACCCGGCGGCCGCGCTCACCCTGCAGCGCCGCCAAAAGGGGCCTGGATCGGCGTGGCCGACCCCGCGGAGATGAGGAGTTTGGCCGAAATGAAGAAGATCGAGGCGATCATCAAGCCGTTCAAACTCGACGAGGTGAAGGAGGCCCTGCAGGAGGCCGGAATCCAAGGAATCACCGTCCTCGAAGCGAAAGGCTTCGGCCGGCAAAAGGGACATACCGAGCTTTATCGGGGGGCTGAGTATGTCGTCGACTTTCTGCCCAAGGTGAAGATCGAAGTCGTCGTTTCGGACGAAAATCTCCGTCCGGCGATCGAAGCGATCCGCAATGCGGCGCAAACGGGCCGGATCGGGGATGGCAAGATATTTGTATCGCAGATCGAGGAAGCCATTCGCATCCGCACCGGGGAGACCGGCGCCGATGCGGTCTAGAGGCGTTCCAGGCTGACGAGGGCGCCCGGCCATCCCAGGCGGGCAAAGCAGAAGTTAATCATCAAGGAAGGGCAAATTATGAAGAGCGCCAAGGATGTCCTGAAGGCGATCAAGGACAATGATGTCAAATATGTCGATCTGCGCTTCACCGATCCGCGGGGCAAGTGGCAGCACGTCACCTTCGATCAAACGCTGATCGACGAGGACGCCTTCGCCGACGGGCTGATGTTTGACGGCTCGTCGATCGCCGGCTGGAGGGCGATCAACGAATCCGACATGACGCTGATGCCGGACCCGTCCTCGGCCTGCATGGACCCATTCTTCGCCGCCTCGACGATGGTTATAAACTGCGACATTCTCGATCCGGCGAGCGGCCAGCCCTACAATCGCGACCCGCGCGGCATCGCCAAGAAGGCCGAGGCCTATCTCAAGTCGACCGGCATCGGCGACGCGGTGTTCGTCGGCCCGGAGGCCGAGTTTTTCGTATTCGACGACGTGCGCTTCGCGGCGGAGCCCTACAATACCGGTTTCCAAATCGATTCGATCGAACTGCCCAGCAACTCGGATACGACCTACGAGGGCGGCAACCTTGGCCATCGCGTGCGCACCAAGGGTGGTTATTTTCCGGTGCCGCCGCAGGATTCGGCGCAGGACATGCGTGGCGAGATGCTCGCGGCGATGGCGCAGATGGGCGCGATCGTCGAGAAGCACCACCATGAGGTGGCCTCCGCCCAGCACGAACTCGGCCTCAAGTTCGGCCCGTTGACGACCATGGCGGACCACATGCAGGTCTATAAATACTGCATCCACATGGTTGCCCAGAGCTACGGCAAGACGGCGACCTTTATGCCGAAGCCGATCTTTGGCGACAACGGCTCGGGCATGCACGTGCACCAGTCGATCTGGAAGGGCGGCAAGCCGATCATGGCCGGCAACAAATACGCCGACCTCAGCCAGGAATGCCTCTGGTACATCGGCGGCATCATCAAGCACGCCAAGGCGCTCAACGGTTTCACCAACCCGTCGACCAACAGCTACAAGCGGCTCGTCCCCGGTTACGAGGCGCCTGTGCTGCTCGCCTATTCGGCGCGCAACCGCTCGGCCTCCTGCCGAATCCCATGGACCTCTAACCCCAAGGCCAAGCGCGTCGAGGTTCGCTTCCCCGATCCGATGGCCAACCCCTATCTCGCCTTCTCAGCGATGCTGATGGCGGGCCTCGATGGCATCGTGAGCAAAATTGACCCCGGCGCGGCGATGGACAAGGACCTTTATGACCTGCCGCCGAAGGAGCTCAAGAAGATCCCGACCGTCTGCGGCTCGCTTCGCGAAGCGCTGGTGAACCTCGACAAGGACCGCGCCTTCCTCAAGGCGGGCGACGTGTTCAACGACGACTTCATCGACAGCTACATCGAGCTCAAGATGACCGAGGTGATGCGCTTCGAAATGGCGCCTCATCCGGTCGAATTTGACATGTACTATTCGTACTAAGCCCTCCCCTCCTCACGGCGTTCAGAGGCGGCCTGCGGGCCGCCGCTGGCGTTTCAAGCGCAGACTTTCGCGCAATAAACGCGCGTAAACGCCATTAAACGCTACTAAACGATAGTAAAATTGCTTTTATTTGCTATCGTTTATTTTTTTGAATCGGGACTTTTCAATTGGTTACGGCCGATTTAAACAAAAAACTCCGACCTCGTCCCGCGACCTGTGCAAAATGTCCCAAACGGACTGGCGCCCAATTTCCAGTTCGTACCTGCGTTAGCCTTCCGGTTGACCGGTTGTTTCACGCGATCGAAATCCAATGTAGCATGATTTCTGAATTGCAACAATAGAAATTCTGCCCAGGCGGCGAAGATCAGGTTTTTCGGCAACGCGGGCGATCCTTGAAGACCCGCTCCCATCGGCAAAATCAACGCGACAGGCCGGTGATGGGAAACTGGATTTATTCCGACCGTGACAGAAGCCCATCATGCGGCGGTGGCACGGCGGCGGCCGGGCCACCTTTGCGACTCTGCCTCTTCATGTGGTTGTGGGTCGAACAAAGCCACGCTAGGCTTGGCGCAACATCATTTCCCGGGAGGGTCGAATGGGTCAGCCCACGAGCGACAAGATCAAAGCGTTCGTTTCGACATTCAAAGGCAACGCGCTGACGGTCGGCGACCCAGAATACGACGATTTACGCTCGATCTGGAACGGCGCAATTGACCGGAAGCCTGCGGTGATCGCGCGTTGCGCCGAGCCCGGGCACGTCGCTTCGGCCGTGCGGTTCGCCCGCGACAGCGAACTTGAGGTCTCCGTCAGGGGAGGCGGCCACAATTATGCGGGAACCGCGGTCGGCGACGACGGCCTGATGATCCATCTCGGCGCCATGAAACAGGTCAGCGTCGATCCGGCCGCGCGTCGGGTCAAATGCGGCGGAGGAGCCACATGGGCCGATGTCGATGCTGCAACCCAGGAGCACGGGCTCGCAACCCCAGGCGGATTTATCAGCCATACGGGGATCGCGGGACTGGCTCTCGGCGGCGGGATCGGATGGCTCACCAAGAAAGCGGGGCTCACCTGCGACAATCTGCTCGCAGCCGAAGTGGTGACCGCGGACGGACGCATCGTGCAAGCGTCGCGCGACTTGAACCCCGACCTATTGTGGGCGCTCAAAGGGGGCGGCGGAAACTTCGGGATCGTCACCTCGTTCGAATTCGGCCTCCATCCGGTCGGCCCCATGGTTCAGCTGGGGCTATTCTTCGCCGGGTTGGAGAACGGCGCGGCGGCGCTTCGCTCCGCGCAAGACCATATCGACGCGCTTCCCGAGGACATGAACGGTTTTTTCGCGATGGGCCTCACCGCGCCGCCCGAGCCATTCGTGCCCGAACATTATCGCGGAAAGGTCGGCCACGGCATCGTGATCGTGGGCTTCGGCTCGCCTGAAGAGCACGCCAAGTCGGTCGCCCCGTTGCGCGACGCGATCAAGCCATTGTGGGAGCTCGTGACGCCGCTGCCCTTCGTCGCGCTCCAGCAGATGTTCAACGGAAGCTCGCCTTGGGGCACCTTGGGCTACGAGAAGGCCCTCTATCTGGACACGCTTTCCGACGCGGCGCTTTCCGTGCTTGGCGAGCATATTCCGAAAAAGAAGTCGCCTCTGTCCTTCGCGCCGGCGTTCCGGCTGGGCGGCAAATATCTCGCCGCCAACGACGCGGACACGGCCTTTGGTGGCCCCCGGTCCACCCCAGTCTACGTACTCAATATCGCCGCTCACGCGCCCCCTGGCGCTCCTCGCGAACTCTACGAGGAGGACCGCGCCTGGGTGCGCAGTTTCTGGGATGCTATGCGTCCTTATGCGGCCGGGGCGGGGAGCTATGTGAATTTCATCGCCGATGCCGAGGAGGAGGACCGGGTCAAGGCGTCCTACGGAGCCGAGAAATACGCTCGCCTCGCCGGGATCAAACGCGAGTGGGATCCGGACAACGTCTTCCATCGCAACGCCAACATCAGGCCGGCCTGACTGACCGGCGAAGCCGTTTGCAGCGCGGCCAACGCATGTGCTCGTGCGCGTTGGGAATGCCACGGAGTTGCGACTCCTTTTCCTTCCACCCGGCTGAAAGCTTAGCGCGAGCCGCAGGCGCAGAAGGATGATCTTGACGGATCATGCACCTTCCGCGCGCAGCCAGCTGGGAGGTTAGAGCAATTGCAATGCCGTCGAATCGGACGTGGTAGACGCTGTCCATAGCCCGTCGATGGACGGGCGCCCTTCAGAAGCTCTATGGACCGCGTCCTGCGCTCGAGCCGAGCGCGGCTGCAATTGGCGGCGTCGATCCCAAAGGAACCGATTTATGACCGACGCGCGTCTCGAGCTTGCTGACAACAGAAGCATCGGGCCGCCTTGGCCTCAGCGGCTGGGAATGCTCAGCGTTTTTCTGGCGAATGGCCTCGGGATTGGCTCCTGGGCGGCGGCCATCCCCAGGATCAAGGCGGACCTCGCGCTTTCCGATGCAGGGCTGAGCGCGGCGCTTCTGGCTTTCGCTGCTGGCGGGATCGTGGCGATGCCGCTCACGGGTCTTCTGGCGCATCGTTTGCCCAGCGGACTGGCGTCGATCGCCGGCGGCTTTGCCTTCGCCGCCGCGATCGCGGCGATTGGCTTCACCTCTTCACTCGAGATCCTGTCCGCGACGGCGTTTCTCGCGGGAATGACGAGCGGCGTCATGGACGTCGCCATGAACGCCAGCGCAAGCGACCTCGAACGCCGCTGGGGTCAGCCGATCATGTCCTCGTTTCACGCCGCGTTCAGTTTAGGGGGCGCGGCGGGCGCATTGTTCGGAGGCTGGCTTGGGGGCGTTGGAACGGTCTGGGGTCTACTCGGTCCCGCCTTGCTCTCGTCGCTGCTTGTCGCCATCGCGGTTCCGTTTCTCCTGCGTCAGGGCCAAGGTTTCAGCGGCTCGGGATTTGTGGCGCCCAGCCGGCGCCTCTTGCCGCTCGCGGCGCTCGCTTTCGTGTTGATGGCGACGGAAGGCTCGGTCGGCGATTGGAGCGGAACCTATCTCGCGCGCTCAGGCGTGGAGCCGGGCGCGACCGCCGCGGCCTACGCGGCTTTTTCGCTTCTGATGATCACCGGGCGGATTGTCGGCGACGGAATCGTCGGCGCCGCTGGACCGCGCGCGACGGTTGGCTTTGGCGCTCTCCTCGCCGGAGCGGGACTTGCGACCAGCGCCGCGTGGCCGGGGCTTGTCGGGGGCGTCATCGGCTTCGGACTGGTTGGCGCGGGCCTCGCCAATGTCGTGCCCGTGCTCTTCAGCGTCGCCGGGCGGATCGGATCATCGCCGGCGGTCGGCGTCGCTTCCGCCGCAACCGCGGGCTATGCGGGCCTGCTGATCGGGCCGGTCGTCATTGGCGCTGTCGCTTCCGCCGCTGGTCTGCGCCCGACGATCGCCATGCTGGCGGGCGTTGCGCTGCTCTCGGCGCTGTTCGCGTCTTCGAGAGCGGGAGGGCTTGTGCGCGAGCGGTGAGGGGGACCGGTCGCGCCGCGCGCTAATTGAGCACCCGCCTCGCGTCCGGATAGTCGAGCGAGAATGCTGGGATGGAAACGTCAAAACTCCGTCCGTCCGGATCGACCATCCGGTATTCGCCGACCATGAGCCCGCTCGACGTGGTCAGCGGGCAGCCCGAAATGTATTTGAACGACTTCCCCGGCGGAATCGTCGGTTGCTCGCCGACGACGCCGGGTCCGCGCACTTCCTGGTGACGGCCGGCCGCGTCGGTGATCCGCCAATGGCGCTCCATCAGCGTCACGGATTTGTCGCCGAGATTGACGATCTCGATCGCATAGCGCCAGAAATAGCGCCGTTCGTCCGGATCCGAGCGTTCCGGATCGAAGGTCGGCTCGACGGTGACTTTGACCTGATGCGTCACAGCTTCGTACATACGGTTCTCATTCTAGCGTCGCGGTTCGCGCCGTCCACTGTCTGCGTGGTTTTGTTTGGCGTCGCGCCTCGCGCTTTTGTCCGGGCGGTTCAATGACAGGCAAAGACCGCCTCGCCGAAGCCAAGGCGCTGCTCACGCGGCTCATCGCCTTCGAGAGCGTGAGCGACTCCTCGAACCTGCCGCTTATCGACTTCGTCGAAGGCTACCTGCGGGAGCACAAGCTTGAATCGCGCCACGCGCTGAATGCGGCGGGCGACAAGGCCGCGATCCTCGCCACGATCGGTCCTCGCGTCGATGGCGGCGTAGTGCTGTCGGGCCATACCGACGTGGTGCCGGTGGAGGGGCAGCCGTGGTCGAGTGCGCCGTTCACATTGCGGGAGGATTCCGGGCGCCTTTACGGTCGCGGCGCCTGCGACATGAAGGGCTTCGACGCCTGCGTGCTGGCGATGGCGCCTTTGTTCCGGGACGCCGGCCTCAAGCGCCCAGTGCACATCGTGCTGAGTTACGACGAGGAGACGACCTGCCTCGGCTCGCGCGACATCATCGCGCGGTTCGGCAAGGACGAGCCGCGTCCCGCTGCGGTCATCGTCGGCGAGCCGACCCTGATGGCGGTCGCAGACGCGCACAAGAGCGTGGCCACCTTCCGGACATTGGTCACCGGCCATGAGGCCCATTCGGCGCTGCCAGCGCTCGGCGCGAACGCTGTCGCGGCGGCCGCCGACGTGGTGAGCGAGATCGGCCGGCTCGCGCGCGCCTACGAGGAGGGCCCGCTCGACCCGCGCTTCAATCCGCCCTACTCAACCATCCATGTCGGCATGATCCGCGGCGGGACGGCGCGCAACATCCTGGCGCGGGAATGCGTGTTCAATTGGGAGTTTCGCGGCCTGCCGGGCGTGACGACCGCCTCGGCGCTCTCAAAGGTTCAGGCCTTCGTCGACGAGGTCGCGGCGCCGAGGCTGACGCGCTTCGTGTCCGGCCCGTCGATTGTGACCACGATCGAGGTCGATGTTCCGCCGCTCGCCGCTGATGCGGGCTCCGCGGCCGAAACGCTGGCCTTGAGGCTCACCCGCTCCAATAGTGCGATCGCCGTTTCGTTCGCGACCGAGGCCGGCCACTTTCAGCGCGCCGGCCTGCCGACCATCGTCTGCGGGCCGGGCTCGATCGATCAGGCGCATAAGCCCGACGAGTTCATCGACGAGGCGCAGCTCGTCGCTTGCCTCGAATTCCTCGAGCGCCTTGCCGAAGAGCTCGCGCGTTAGCGGCGCCGCCGAAAGCGGGCTTGCCGCCGCACCCCGCCAAAGGCACATTCGGCCAGAAACGCGAATCGAACAACCCGCGCGCTCAAACCAGGTTGGGACCGTGAAGATCCTGGCGCTCATCACTCGGCGTCTGGCTGTCTTCGCGCTGGGCGCCTTCAGCGTCTGGCTGATCGTCTTCGTTTTCCGTTTCACCGACCGCAGGGCGCCGACAATTTTGGCGCTGAGCCTGGTCTACGCCCTCGCGGCCTATGTGCTCCTGCCGCGCGTCGTGCGCATGAGCTTGAAAATCCTGCAGCGCAAGAGCGTGCCAAGCTTCACCGTCACCGGCGATGGATTTCCGGGCGACCCGGTCAATCTCGTCCTCTTCGGCGAGTTCAGCAAATTGCGCGCCGCCTTTCTCGCGGCGGGCTGGGTGGAAGCCGAGCCGCTCAATCTGACCAGCTCCTGGCGGATGGTCGTGGCCTTCGTGCTCAACCGCTCCTACCCCGACGCGCCGTTCAGCACGCTCTTCCTGTTCGGGCGCGGCCAGGACATCGGCTTCCAGAAGGCGATCGACCTGAGCCCGCGCAAGCGCCATCACGTCCGCTTCTGGGCGCTGAGCCTCGAGCGGAGCGACGAGCCCCTGAACAATCCGCAATTCTGGCTGAACGCCGATCGCCCGCCCATTGACGAACCCGCGCTCTGGGTCGGCGCCGGAACGCGGGACACCGGCCTCTCCTTCACCAAATTCACCTTCCAGTTCACCCACGCGACGGACGACGATGTGAATGCCGAGCGTGATTTCATCGTTGCCGAGCTCAAAAGGATCGGGGCCATCGGCGATGTGATGTGGCGGCGCGCTGGGGAAACGCTGGTCGCCCGCGTCAATCACTACGTGACGGACGGGGACGTGGCGGACGCGAAACTCACCTGAAGGAGCAGGACCCGTGCGCGACACTCTCATTGTGCGCCGGATGATCGTAGGCGATTTCGTCGCAAGCCCTCTTGCGACCCGTGCTTATTGCTCGGGCGCTAACTTCACTCCATAACGGTGAGGATTGCGCGGAATGGCTAGCCGGGAATGCGGCGCGTTCAAACGGCGGATGACACTGATGAGGGGCGGGCGCGTGCACGACTTCTGGCGCACTTCGAGGATAACCCAGAGGCGGTATTTTACAGCAGGCAATTGGAGGTGATTTTTGAGCGTGAATATTTTCACTGGGTAACGGAGAGGGCGCTACGCCGGCTTGTTGAAGGGGGTCGAGTGCTAAGTGAAACGAGGCGGCTCGATCTAGGATCAGAGGTTAAGCTTCTCTGGAACCGTCGTCATCGTTTTTGTAGGCGGTCAAGCTCCGAAGTTTTTGTCTTAGAGCCTGACGCAAAGGATTGTGGCGCGAGCGAGCGGCGCGTGATTCACCGCCTCCGAGATGGCTCGGAGGCGTTGATTTGGGATGTGGACGCAAGCGCATAGGGCGACCTGCAAGCAGTCGGGGACGGCCTTCCCAGCGATTTGAGCGGCGTGCAATGGGAACGTCTGGCGCCGCTGATCCCGGCGGCGAAGTCCGGCGGGCGGCCGCGCAAGACGGACATGCGCGCGGCGATGAACGCGGTCTTCTCTCTCCTGCGCATCGGCTGTCCGTGGCGGTGTCTGCCACGCGGCCCGTTTCCGCCGCGCTCGACGGTCGACAACATCTTCCGGCAGTTCCAGCGTGACGGCGTCTGGGTGCGTCCACTCCGCCGGCCTTCAGGATCGCGATGGCGCGGCCCTCGTCCTCGACAAGATCCGCAACCGCTCCGTCGCCTTCGTAACCCTCGCCGCAATCCAATTCGCCATCAGACGCATGGCCCGCATGTAGGCTCTTGAGTTCAGGCTCTAAGAATGTAGAACAACATCCGCCGGGGGAAGCACAGGTGGTCGAAAAACAATATGAATGGGCCGATGGGGCAAAGCTCGAGGAGCACTCACGCCGCAACATAAAATCTTGCCTGAGTATGTCTTCAACTATCTGACCATGCGCTGCAAGGCGCCTCAGCAGGAACGGTTTCGGCTCGCCATTCTCGACAGCTTCGCTGGTGGTGGGCGATATCAGTGCGGTACACCCGGATCGCATTGATTTCCATCGAGGAATTGAAACGCGCGGTCGAGGCAGTGAACACGCAGCGTGCAGTCCAGGGACTTGGGACGGTTGAAGCTTCTGGTGTTCAACGACACCAGTCTCGATGCGATCGAGCTCTTGAAAACTCACGTCGCGCCGCTGCAAGCGGAGGTCGACCAAACCTGCCCAAAGTTGCACCTGCGCGTAGAATATTTGAACGAGTTCTTCGAGGTAGCCTACTCGAAACAAACGCCGTGGAGCAGGTCGGTATCGGAGTGTCATCTTCAATCTCGACCAATGTGGGCATAGTCACGTCGAGCGAAATACCATCCTCGATATCATGCATTTCTATCGGGCGCCTCGATCTTTAACTCGATTTTACGAGGATTCACTTCCGGTCGAAGCTGTCGTCGGCTACCTTCTTACCATTGCAAGAGATCAGGGAGACACGCTGTGCCGAAGATGTTCCTCCATGCGCCGCTAGGCGCGTTCCCGCCGAGGCCCGCGCCAGGGTCGCCGCTGAGTTGACCGAACTCGGCATGGCCTGCGAACGCCTCATCGACACGCCGCAAATCCGCGCCGGTATCTGGGTCTATTTTGTCGAGCACGCGCCCGACAGGGTGTTCCGCGCCGGGCCCCAGGCCGCCGAGCCGATTATGAGCCTCAAGGTCTATGGTCTGAAGGGCGGCTTAACGCGGAGACCAAGACGCGCAAGGTCGCTGAGGCGACGGCGATCCTCGGCAAATATTCCAAGACCGACGGCGGCCAGGTGCCGGCCTACGTCGGCATCCTCGAGGTCCCCGAAGAGAACTGGGGCATGTATGGCCAACAGGTTCACCTGGCGGCGATGCAGATCAAGGCATGATCCGAGCCAGACCCCGGGGCGCATGCGGCCGGACGCTTGCAGGAAACAATCGGGTTGAAGACGGTCATCTGTCCGTCCGGCGACGCCCGACTGGATCTCAAGCTGGGATCGCCTCCCACGCAAAGGCGAGCCTAGGTCACAGCTGACCGTGCAATGTCGCCTCGCAGCATATCACGGCCGAAGCTTGGGCAGTCGCTCGAGCAATCACCAAGAAGCACGCAATTTCGCAGCACCTAGTGCGAGCGAAAGTAACAGACACGCGAACACGAGTGCACAGAATTGCACTTGACCCGTTGTAAGCAATTGAATTTATTGAACACTCCGTCCCCTCCATCAGTAACACCGCTGCGGAACAGACCACCCGGACGGGACAAGCAGCTGTCGCCGACCCACGTAGTCAACACGGCCCCCCATCGAAGCCAGGCCTGCCGCTACAACCAGCAAACGCTGTAGAGCCAAAGAACGGCTGCCACCCACCGGGAGATCGAGAAGTCACAGGCGGCAGTTGGGCATGGTGTGCGCTACTCCCATCTGTCCGCGGGAGCGGAGTGTGAAGTGGTCGGCTGGCAAACCGATCAAAGCGAAAGCGCCGCTTCACATCTCTGTGAGCCATCGCATCGAAAAACACCGTTTGAGAAACCGTTTGAAATCGGCATCCGCAAACGGCGGCAATCGATAAGTCATTGATATCGATGGTGGGCGCACAAGGGCTCGAACCTTGGACCCGCTGATTAAGAGTCAGCTGCTCTACCAACTGAGCTATGCGCCCATCGCATCCGCCGGGCGGTCCCGCCAAGCCAAGGGCCGGCGTTTAGCAAAGGCCCGTCGGACTGTCCAGCAGAAACGGGCGACGAATTGGTCGTCGTCCGCTCCTTGGCGTCCGCCTCTCGCCAGCCTCAGTTTTTCGCTTTGTCGACCAGCTTGTTCTTGCCGATCCAGGGCATCATGGCGCGCAATTTCTCGCCGACCTCTTCGATCGGATGGGCGTTGGCGCGGGCGCGCATCGCCTTGAACGAGGTTTGATTGACCCGGTTCTCCAGCATCCAGTCGCGAGTGAATTTGCCCGACTGGATATCTTCAAGCACGCGTTTCATCTCGGCCTTCGTCTCGGGCGTGATGAGGCGCGGGCCCGTGACATACTCGCCATATTCGGCGGTGTTCGAGATCGAGTAATTCATGTTGGCGATGCCGCCCTCGTAAATGAGGTCGACGATCAGCTTCACTTCATGCAGGCACTCGAAATAGGCCATTTCCGGCGCATAGCCCGCCTCGACCAGGGTCTCGTAGCCGGCGCGGATCAATTCGACCAGGCCGCCGCACAGCACCGTCTGCTCGCCGAAGAGGTCGGTCTCGCATTCCTCGCGGAACGACGTCTCGATGACGCCGGCGCGGCCGCCGCCGATCGCCGAGGCGTAGGACAGGCCGACATCGTGCGCGTTGCCGCTCGCGTTCTGGTGGATCGCGATCAGGCACGGCACGCCGCCGCCGCGCTTATATTCGGACCGAACGGTGTGGCCGGGGCCCTTCGGGGCGACCATCAGCACATCAAGATCGGCGCGCGGCTCGATCAGGTTGAAGTGGACGTTGAGTCCATGGGCGAACATCAGCGCCGCGCCCTGTTTCATGTTGGGCGCAAGCTGATCGCGATAGATCTCGGCCTGCAATTCGTCCGGCGTCAGCATCATAACGATGTCCGCCCATTTGGCCGCGCCGGCGACATCCATGACCTTGATGCCTTCGGCCTCCGCCTTTTTGGCCGAGGTGGAGTCAGGCCGCAGCGCGACCGCGATCTCCTTCACGCCGCTGTCGCGCATATTGAGGAGATGCGCGTGGCCCTGGCTGCCATAGCCGACCACCGCCACTTTCTTGGCTTTGATCAGATTGAGATCGGAATCTCGATCGTAATACACACGCATGTTTTGTCCAGCCTTCGCGAAACGCAGCTTTGCGGAAATAGTGAAGCCAGGCGTCGCCACGCCGGACGAGGGCTTCTAATGAATGCGCGGGATGCGATCAAGCGCGCCCTGACGATTCGGTTCGTCGGTTTGGCCGTCGGGACAATGTCATAGCTGGTGGCTTAATGGCGTCTGGCGCCTTATGATTAGGCTCCGTCCCGCGCGGCAGCGGGGTCTTGTCGGGAGGGGTTGGCGATGGGCTTTCTTAATCGGTTGCGATCACTCGCCGTTCTGGCGCTGATCGCCGTTTCGCTTTCCGCCTGCGGCTACAATGTCATCCCGACCAAACAGGAGGCCGCCAACGCGGCCTGGGCGGAGGTTCAGAACCAGTATCAGCGCCGCTCCGACCTCGTTCCCAATCTGGTCGCCACGGTTCAGGGCTACGCCAAGCAGGAAAAGGACGTCTTTGTCCAGGTCACCGAGGCGCGCGCCAAGGCGACCTCAATTCACCTCGACGCCAACGACCTGACCGACCCGGCGAAGGTCAAAGCGCTGCAGGATGCGCAAAACGCGCTTAGCGGCGCCCTGGGTCGGCTGCTCGCCGTCAGCGAAAACTATCCCGACCTCAAGTCGAATCAGAATTTTCTCGCCCTGCAGTCCCAGCTCGAGGGGACGGAAAACCGGATCGCCGTCGCGCGCCGCGACTACATCGCCTCGGTGCAGGACTTCAACACCACACTGAGGACTTTCCCAACCGTGCTGTGGGCGCAGACAGTGTTCCGCTCGATCAAGCCGCTGGTTCCGTTCACCGCCAATTCCCAGGCCCAGGCAGCGCCGAAGGTGAAGTTCTAACCCGCCAGAGGGAGGGCCCGGATGCCTCGCCTCTGGCCGCGGGCGCTGATCGTTCTCGTCTTTGCGGCGTTATGCGCCAGCGCGGCGCTGGCGGCGGCCGACTTTCCTCCGCTGACCGGCAGGGTTGTTGACCAGGCGAACATCCTTTCGCCTGTCACGAAGGCCGATCTCGAGCGCAAGCTCGCCGACCTCGAACAGAAATCCAGAATCCAGCTTGTCGTCGCGACCGTGCCCTCGCTCGACGGCGAGGAGATCGAGCCTTACGCCAACGGGCTGTTCCGCGCCTGGAAACTGGGGGAAGCGAAAGAGAACAACGGCGCCCTCCTTCTGATCGCGCCGAAAGAGCGAAGGGTGCGCATCGAGGTCGGCTATGGCCTTGAGGGCACGCTGACCGACGCCGTCTCCAGCATCATCATTGCGAACGCCATCGCGCCGCGATTCAAGGCCGGCGATTTCAACGGCGGCGTGACCCGCGGCGTCGACGACATCATCACCGCGCTCTCAACCGACGCGGCCGAGTGGAAGCCGAAGCCAACCGATGTGCGCGCGGAACACGAAGCTTCCCTCCTCGATACGCTGGCGCCGTTTCTCATTTTTCTCTTCATCATGTTCGTGATCAGCAGGATGAGCCGGAGAAGCGGGGGCGGCAACGTCATCTTCATTCCGATGGGCACGGGAGGTTTTGGCGGCGGGTTTCGGGGCGGCGGCGGGTTTGGCGGCGGCGGAGGGTTTGGCGGCGGCGGTTTTTCTGGCGGGGGCGGGTCTTCCGGAGGCGGCGGCGCCTCGGGAGGCTGGTGATGATTCTCGATCCCGAAGCGGCGGCGCGCGTCGAAGCTGCGTTCGACGCCGCGCAGCTCGAGACCCGGGCCCCGCTTGTGTGTGTGCTCGCCGGCGCCTCGACATCCCTGGACGGGGAGTTTCTGCTCGGCGCCTGCGTCCTCGCTCTCGCGACACCGCTGCCGCTGCTCTTGTTCACAGAGCTTTCCGCGCACCGCATCTATGTCGCTCAGCTGCTGGTCGCCATTCTCGCCGCCGTGCTGGTCTCGCTGCCGCCGCTGCGGCGGTGGCTGATCCCGAAGCGCATTGTGCGCTCGGCGGGCCACCGGGCGGCGCTGGCGCAGTTCGTCCTGCGCGGGATCGACCGCTCGCGCTGTGGGGCGCTCATCTATGTGTCGCTTGCCGAGCATTACATCCGCATTGTGCCGGCCGAGGATGCGGCGCGGGTCATCTCCCAGGAACAATGGCAAGCCGCCGTCAACGAGGCGCTCGTACCTCTCGCCGCCGGCGAGACAGAGGCCGCGCTAACCGGACTCGCGGCAAGCTGCGGCGACATTCTTGCAGCGCACTTCCCGCCCGGGGAGGCCGTGGACCCGGCGAAGCAGCGGTTCCACATCGTCTGAGGGTTCACGCAATCGGCGCGAACAAGGCTGGACCTTGGCGTTGCCGCAGGCACCCGTCAGAACCTGGGCTAAACGCCCCCACGGCTTGAGATTTCAGCCGCTATCCACTAGAAAACGCTGAGTTCGGGAGACCTCGCGGGGAACGCAATCATGCCATTTGGCCGATGCTCGATCGGACGGCGCGTTCTGTTTGGCCTCGCCGCCGTGCTGGCGCTCGGCGCCGCCTCGGTGCAGGCGACGCCTTACCTCGTCGTCGACGCGGACAGCGACCAGGTTTTGATGGCGAACGAAGCGACCGCTCCATGGTACCCGGCGTCGCTCACCAAACTGATGACGGTCTATGTCGCTCTGGACGCGGTGCGAAGCGGTAAACTGACGCTCGATACCCCGCTCATCATGTCGGCTCGCGCGGCGCGTATGCCGCCGTCGAAAATGGGGTTCCGGCCCGGTACCGAGGTGACCCTCGATAACGCGCTCAAGATGCTGATGGTCAAGTCGCCCAACGATGTCGCGGTGATGGTCGCCGAAGGCGTTTCGGGCTCGATCGAAGCCTTTGCTGATGACATGAACGCCGACGCGCTTCGTCTGGGCCTGCATGAATCGCATTTCGTCAACCCCAACGGCTTGCACAATCCGGATCACGTGTCCTCGGCCCGCGATATGGCCATCATCGCCCGGGCGCTGTTGCGCGAGTTTCCAGATCATGCCGATCTCTTCAGCATCGGCGCGCTTCGGCTCGGGCGGCAATACATACCCAATCATAATGGTTTGCTTGGCCGCTATCCCGGCGCCGATGGGATGAAGACGGGCTTCACCTGTCCGGCAGGGTTCAATGTGGTGGCGAGCGCCAACCACTCCGGACGGCGCTTGATCGTGGTTGTGCTTGGCGCGCCGTCGGCGAGATCGCGCAATCAAGAGGCCGCCGACCTCTTCGACCGCGGCTTCGCCAGCGGAGGTGGCGGCAGCTCGTTGGAATCGCTGCCGTCGGGCTCAGGCCCAGCGCCCAACATGCGCGCCGACGTTTGCCTGCATCGCAACGCCGCCGCGCTCGCCGCGGCGGAAGATTATGGGGAATCGGACGCGGCCCAGCAGGGATCGGTGGGCGGGATGCTCCCCACCCCTTTGGCGGCGCTTTTTGCCCCCGTCGTCGCGCACACCGAGCTCACCAACGAAAGGATCCGCTTCGATCCGGTGCCCGTCTACATTGGTCCCGCGCCAGGGTGGAAGGGACCGGCGCTGGGCGCGCGGCGCACGACATCCGAAACGGCCGCGGCGGCGGGCGCCAGGACCGCGGCTGCTGACAGTTCCTCCACAGCCGCGACGACGCCTGAGGGAGACGCGAGCGCGCCCATCCCCGCTTCGCCCAGATCCAAGCACAAGCCGGCGCGGCATTCCGGGAAAAGCATGGCGGCGCGCAAACCTGCAAAGAGCGCGACCGAAAAATTGGAGAAGAAGGACGTATCCACCAACTGAGTCCGAGATCCGCGGATGAATGACCAAGCTGGCGATCAAGGATTTCAACTATTTGTGATAATACTTCTTTGTTCAGATCATTAAATGGTCGATCCAAGACAAAAAGTTTTTACGAAATGCCTTGTTTTGGCCAGTTTGTCGTCAAGCGCGTGCCGCAACGGATGCTCATATTGAGACAGTGCCCCCGTGGAATCGGTTCGCGGTTAGCTCGGTTTTCTTGCCCCCCAGCCCCCGAGCGCCAAGTCGGACCGAAATGAACTCCACGAGAGCTAGCGGATCGGCGGGCCCCCTCCTAGCCGATCCGCTTTTTTTTGCCCGCGCGGCGGCCATCGAATGTCACTCTCCGAATGTGACGGCTTTATAGGCCCAGCGCTTTAGCAAGTGGTGGGCGATCGCCATCGGCGTTGGGGCTGTCAGACCGTCGGGATGGCGGCCTTCGATGAGCGCGATCGCCTCATCGCGACTGAACCAGCGGGCGTCCTCCAGTTCGACGCGATCGACCTCGAGGCTTCGGCTTTCCGCTTCGGCAAAGCAACCGATCATCAACGAGGCAGGGAAAGGCCAGGGCTGCGAGGCAAAGTACCGGACCGCGCGACAGACGACGCCGGCCTCCTCGCGGACCTCGCGCCTGACCGCAGCCTCGATCGTTTCCCCGGGCTCGACGAAACCGGCCAGGGCCGAATACATGCCCTTCGGAAATCTTGGTTGACGACCGAGCAGACAGGCGTCGCCATCGACCGCGAGCATGATGACGACCGGATCGGTGCGCGGGAAGTGGATCGCCTTGCACACCGGGCAATCCCGCCGCCAGCCCGCCACGGCAACGTCGGTCGGCGACCCGCAATTCGAACAGAAGCGATGGCGCGCGTGCCAGTTCATGAGCGCCTTGGCCGCCGCCAGCATCGCTGTCTGGTCTTGCGGCACGAGGCCGCCCATCGCAATCGAGCGCAAGTCGACGAGCTTCAGGTCCTCCGACCCGGCACGACCAGAACGCGCCGGTCGAGAAAGCCGTCACTCGTGTCCGCGCGCAGTTCGACAGCCTCATCAGGCAGAAGAGCGATGAAGATCGGCGCGCCATTGGGCGCGAGGCCCAGGAACGCTTCGACTTGCGCCCCGCCAAGGGCCGCGATCTCGCTCATCGGAAAGAGCGGATCGAGCCCCTTCCCGACATTGCGCAATACCGGCATGTCGCGGACGATCAGCAGCGCGCGCGCATCCTCGCGGGCCCGAAGGCTGGCAACCTCGACCGGGTCCTCGCGCCGATACGATCCACGATCAAACCAATCGACGGCGTAGCCAAGGCCTTCAAGACTTCGCCAATGCTGATCTCCTTCAGCGGCTTAAGCCGGGATTGACGTAAGCACAGCCAAACCTGAAGCGCAGCAGGAATTGCTGCTCAACGATAGCGCGCCTTGAGGCTCGACACGCGTTCGGAATCGTAGTCGATGATGCAGCGCAGGCGGGGATCGCCCGCTTTCGCGTCCATGCCCGATTCGAATGGGGCAACGTCCTGGCATTCCGAATCGCGCCATGCAACCCATTGCCCCTGGGCGTCATTGAGCGAGCGGCGCCAACGCCCCTTCTGCGAGGATAGCAGGCCCTGGCGCGCGTCGATCGATTTGATCGCCGCCTCGACGACCATTGCGAGTTCCCTGTCTGCCTTATCGGCGGTGGTTCTCAGGCACTCGGCAAGCTCGCGGGCGCCAATTTTGGCGGCGTCGCAGGCGGCCTGCGAGGGATGCGCATCCTCGGCATGGGCCAATGAGCTGAAGGCGATCGCGGCGGCGGCAAAGACAAGGAATCGCATCGTCACCTTGATCAACCAGAGAGACAGGAAAGAGCGCGTCACTAGCCCGCCGCCGCGCGCGCGGGACGGCTCAGATAATCCCCGATGCGCTCGAGCGCGCGCTCGATATTTTCGAGCGAGTTGGCGTAGGAGAGCCGCAGGTAACCCTCGCCATTGACGCCGAAATCCGGGCCCCCGATCGTGGCCACGCCCGCATCCTGCAACAAAGCCGAGGCGAGGGGCTTCGCCTTCCAGCCTGTGCGGGAAATATTTGGAAAAGCGTAGAACGCGCCTTTCGGCGTCGCCGCGCGAACCCCAGGAAGGCGGTTGAGGCCGGCCGTGACCGCCTTGCGCCGGCGATCGAATTCCGCCCGCATGGCGCCGACCGAGTTCCTGCGGACCCTTGAGCGCCGCGATCCCGGCGAACTGTGCCGACGCATTGACGCAGGAATAGGAGTTGACCGCGAGCTTGCGCGCAACGTCGCGCCAAGGCTTCGGCCAGACGGAATAGCCGAGCCGCCATCCGGTCATCGCGTAGGTCTTGGACCACCCGTCGAGCAGGATGAGCCGGTCGCGAATTTCCGGATAGGCGAGCAGCGTCTGATGCGCGAGGCCGTCGTAAGTGAGCTGGCCGTAGATCTCGTCGGACAGGATCGCGGCGTTCGGAAAGCGCGCGAGCCCGGCGACGAGCTTGTCGATCTCCTCTTTCGGGGTGACGCCCCCGGTCGGGTTCGCCGGCGAATTGAGGATGATGAGCCGGGTCTCGGGCGTCATCAGCGCCAGCGTCTCGTCGGCCGAGAAGGCGAAGCCGTTTTCCTCCCGCATGGGGATCGGAATCGGGCGCGCGCCGGTGAACTCGATCATCGAGCGATAGATGGGAAAGCCTGGATCGGGGTAGACGATGTCCACTCCAGGCTCGCCGAACATCTCGATCGTCATGAACATCGTGACCTTGCCGCCAGGGACAATCATGACGAGCTCGGGCGACACGTCCGCGCCGAGGCGCCGATGCAGGTCTTCCGACACCGCCTCGCGCAAGGGCGCGATTCCCGTGGCGTCGGTATAGCCATGCTCGCCGTCGCGCAAAGCCTTGACGGCCGCCTCGACGATATGCGGGGGCGTTTTGAAATCGGGCTGGCCGATGCCGAGATTGATGATGTCGCGCCCCTGGCGCTGCAGTTCCGCCGCCCTCGCCAGCACGGCGAAGGCGTTTTCCTCGCCGATGCGCTCAAAGGCGGCCTTGATGGCGGTCACTGGGGTTCCTGCCTCCGGGGGATGGGGGCTCCTTTTGGCAAAGCCGGGCCCGGGGAGCAAGGGCTTGCTCTTGACGCTGCACCCTCGCAGCTAAAGCAGCGCCTTAAATTCCTCCAGGCTGAATCCGGCCTGTTTTGATGATGGAACGAAGAGTGCCTGGCTTGAGGTCGCGGCTCGAATGGACTGGCACAGTGACCGTTCGCGTCCCATCGCCGGGGAAGACCATAACGTGATGACTGCCGACGATTCGATCTGTCGCAGAATCCTCAGCGCATCAAGGCTCGAACGACGCGGCGGCGTCCAGGGCCGGCAGCTTTCCGTCAGCCACGCTTTTTAGGCCGCGACCGTCACGCGGCGGATTTCAGGAAGCGCGTCGGGGGGAATGGTCAGGCCGTGAGCGCGCCGATATGCCAGAACGGCGCGGATCGCCTCCTCGGCGTTCAAGAGCGCTTGTCCTTCGGTGTCTCCCTCGGTCACCACTTCCGGCAGAGCCGGAACGAGCACAGTGAAGCCGCCGTCAGACTGCGGCTCCAAGATGACCGAAAAACTATAGCTCATCGGCATGCCCGAGTTAGCGGTGGCTCGCGGGGCTCATCAATAGCAGAAGAAAGGCGGTTGCGCAGCGGCGAGTAGCCAAGCGACTTCCGCGTTGGCGCAAAGCGCGGGCAAAATGACGCGCCTATCCCAGCGCCTTTTCCATCACGCGCCTCAGCCGCGCCCCGAAGGCCGCCGGGTCCTCGACGCTCGCGCCCTCCATCAGCCGCGCCTCATCAAGCACCAGCCAGGCCGCGTCCTCGATCAGCGGCTTGTCCGCGCCTTGCCTGAAGCGCCCGGCGAGCGCAAGGGTCAGCGGGTGGGTCGGGTTGAGCTCGAGAATGGGCTTCGCCCGCTCGCCGAGCCGGCCATGGGCGGCGAGCATCTTCTCGAGCTGCCGGTCGGGGCCGAATTCCGGCGCGATCAGACAGGCGACGCTGTCGGTCAGGCGGTCGGATGCGCGCACCTCGGCGACCTCGTCCCCCAGCGTCTGCTTGAAGAAGGCGAACAGCGTCGCCACTTCGCCGGACGCTTCGGCGGGAGCATTCGCGCCCTCGGCGAGGGCGATCGACTTGATATCGGCCGCGCCCTGGCTCACCGACTTGAACGGCTTGCCGTCGAAGCCCGCGGCCGTCGAGACCCAGAAGGCGTCGACCGGGTCAGCGAGCAGCAGCACTTCGACGCCGCGCGCCTTGAACCCCTCGAGCTGCGGGCTGGTCGCTAGGCGTTTGGCGTCGTCGCCGGTGAGATAATAGATCGCCGTCTGGTTCTCGCGTAAGCTGGCGACATATTGCGCCAGCGTTCGATCGCCCGCCGGGTTTGTCGTGGTGGCGAAGCGGGCGATCTTGAACAGGCCATCGCGGCGTTCCGGGTCCTCGTACAGGCCTTCCTTGAGGACCGGGCCGAAATGCTCCCAGACCTTGGCGAATTTCTCCGGCTCCGCTTCCGCGAGCTTGCCGAGCTCCTGCACCACGCGGTTGGTCACGCCCTTGCGGATCGCCGCGAACACGTCGCTCTTCTGGATCAGCTCGCGCGAGACATTGAGCGGCAGATCGGCGCTGTCGACCACGAGGCGCATGAAACGCAGCCATCCCGGAAGGATGTCCGCGTCCTCCGTGATCAGGACGCGGCGCACATAGAGCTTGTTGCGCCCCTTGCGCGACGGGTCGAACAAGTCGAACGGCCGCGAGCCTGGAATGAAGGCGAGCACGGTATATTCGTGCCGGCCCTCGGCGCGCCAATGCAAGGTCAGCGCCTGCTCGTCGAACTGCCCGGAAAGGCCGCGGTAGAATTCCGTGTATTCTTCCGCCGTCACCTCGGATTTGGGCTTGGCCCAGATCGCCGCGCCGTCGCCGATGCGGCGCTTTTCGGCCCCGAGTTTCTCGATCAGATCGATCGGCACCGCGACCGCGCCGGAATGGTCACGGATGATGCGCTCGAGGGTGCGGGGCTGGAGGAATTCCTGCGAGGCGTCGTTAAGGTGAAGCGTGACGCTGGTGCCGCGCTTCGGCGCGTCTTCGAGCGGGAGCGGGGCAATGGTGAAGGCGCCCTTGCCGTCCGACGTCCAGCGCCAGGCTTGCGTGGTCCCGGCGCGGCGGGTGTCGACGGTGACTTCGTCCGCCACCATGAAGGACGAATAGAAGCCGATGCCGAACTGCCCGATGAGCGATGAGGCCTCCTTGCTCGCATCTTCCGCCGCGAGCTTGTCGAGGAAGGCCTTGGTGCCGGAGCGGGCGATGGTCCCGAGCCCTTGGGTCAGGTCTTCGCGGGTCATGCCGATGCCGTTGTCCGAAAAGGTCAGGGTCTTGGCGTCGGGATTGATCGTGATCTCGATCGCGAACGGCGCGCCGTCCTCGATGAGCTCCGGCTTGGCGATCAATTCGTAGCGCAGCTTCTCGCAGGCGTCGGCCGCATTAGAGACGAGCTCGCGGACGAAAATCTCCCGGTCGGAATAGACCGAATGGACCATGAGATGCAGCAGGCGCGAAACGTCGGCCTCGAAGCTCTGCGTGCTGGCGGCTTCGCTGGTCGGGGTCTGGGCGTCGGCGGTCAAGTGGAGCCTCTCGAAGAATGTTGAACATGGA
Organism: uncultured Alphaproteobacteria bacterium; assembly: GCA_963707355.1. Classification (GTDB taxonomy): domain Bacteria; phylum Pseudomonadota; class Alphaproteobacteria; order Rhizobiales; family Beijerinckiaceae; genus Roseiarcus. The sequence continues at coordinate 40,428 of CAVPPX010000018.1, forward strand.
AATTCCGGCCGAAACGGCGCGGCGAACCGCATATCGGGGCAGCGCTGCGCCGATGCAAGCCAAAATCAGGCGCTTGGGGCGGAATCATGCGGGCGATGGCCCTTAAGCCGTCAAATCTGGCGAACCTAGCTGTCGCAGTTGCCTGCGAGCGCGCGCAAGGCGGCCGCCGATCGACCGCCGATGTGTCGCGCCGCCCGCCCCGAGCCAAATCCAATCGGCCCCTTAGACCTTTGCAGACATTTATCGCGACCGATCGAACGTCGCCTGTCCACGTTAAGCCGCCGTTCTCTTCGATCGGCGGTGCGCCAATATCTGTCGACGCGGACAGCACACACAACGATCTCAAGGCAAACGCGTGCGTATTCTTCGGGCCTTACTTTGGCGGCATTACACGCGCTTATAGTTTTCCACGGCGGCGGTCCCCACTTACCGCGCCCGAATATTCGCGCCCCAGGCCTAGGTTGCACGCCGCGTTGGGCGTCGCGAACGAACGCCAGCAGATAGAACTCTTACCCCATCGCGCGCGGAACCAGGCTCTCGCCACTCCGCTCATTCAGAACAAGCTGACGCTTGGCGATCCGTTCTGCCTGGACAAGATCACACCCGATGAGCTCATCCTCGCCGGCGCGTTGGCTTCGCAAGCGGCGAACGACGACATGATCGATCTCGCGGTCCTTGGCGGCCTGAAGGACAAGCAGGCGCTGAAGCCCTATCAGGTCACACATTTCACGCCGTTCGATCCCGTGCACAAGCGGACCGAGGCCGCGGTCAAGGACGCGGATGGAAAGACATCCCCGCGGGTTCAGCGGGCCTGACTATTTCGCCTTCTTGTTCAGCGTATCAATCAGAAGTCTGGCGCCAGGGCCCGACGACGCCGGATTCTGGCCGGTGATCAGCCGGCCATCGGCGACCGTGTAAACGCCCCAGTTCTTGACCTTGGAAAAAATGGCGCCGAGGCCAAGCAGCTCGTCCTCGACGAGGAACGGCACGATCTTGGTCAGGCCGACGTCCGCCTCCTCGCCGTCGGTGAACCCGGTCACTTTCCTGCCGTCGACCAGCGGCTTGCCCGAAGGAGTCTTGACGTGGCGCAGAACGCCGGGGGCATGGCAGACCAGCGCGATGGTCTTGCCGGCGGCGAGGAAGGACTCGATCAACTTGATCGAATTCGGATCTTCGGCCAGGTCCCACATGGGGCCGTGTCCGCCTGCGTAGAAGACGGTATCGTAGTCTTCCTGCCTGACGCTATCGAGGCGCACCGTCTTGCCAAGCTGGGCTTCGGCGTGAAGTCAGAACCATCAGGACTTTCATAACGCGCTCCTCTCCGTGGTCGTTGGTGAAGTGGTCCGCGCGGCTGTCTGGCCGGACGGTGGATCGTGGTCGTAAGGCTCATCCCTCCGGCACTCCGGCCTTGCGCATGTCCTCGATGATCCGCTCGCGCTCCTTCAGGAAAGTCGGATTGTCGCTTTGGGCGGCGTCCCGATAATGGCGCAGGGTGAAATTAGGATCGAGGGCAAGCCCGGCTTTGACTTCGCTCTTCGCTTCATCGAGCCGGCCAAGCTCCACCAGAATAGCGGCACAATAGCTGAAACGCGTGGGGTAATTCCGGTTCAGTTCGATCGAGCGGTGACACAGATTGAGCGCGTCCTCGTAAGCGCCAAGATAGAACTTGGCTTCGCCCATCCACCCCACCCAAAAATAAGCATCCGTGTCGCGCGGACTGACACGTAGCGCGTCGAGTTCATGGCGCTCTGTTTCCTCGGGATGACCGTCATAAATCTTGACGAGACCAATCAGCGCGTGGGCGGAGGCCAAGTTCGGATTCAACGTCAGCGCTCTATTGAACTCTTCAATGGCCTGGGCCTGACGGTTGGTTTGGGCCAGGATCCTGCCCATCAGCACGTGCGCCCCGGCGTTGTTCGGCGACTGTGACAGCACCCGATTCAGCTGCGCCTCAATTGAATGGAGGCGTTCGATCCTGTCGTCCACGGAATAGCTTACGGCGGCCAGAAAATCCGCCGCCGCCTTGCCAAGCGCCGCGTCGAGATTGTCAGGATCGAGCGCCAAAGCTCGCTCGAAGAAACCGCGCGCGCGATCGATATCTGCCGGATTTCGCCCTTTGTTGTACCACGCCATCCCCTGAAGGTAGAGATCCATCGAATCGGGAGCGGGAACCCGTTCGGCGCGGCGCGCCTCGTCGGTGATCAACTCGACCCCCAATTGGCTGGCCAGACTGGCGACGATCTCGTCTTGCATGCTGAAGAGGTTGGACAGGGGTTTATCGAAGCGCTCGGCCCAGAGATGACCGCCGGTCGTGGCGTCGATGAGCTGTGCGTTGACGCGCACCTGGTTCTGATCACGCTGCACCGAACCTTCCAGCACGTAACGAACGCCCAGCTCCTTGCCGATCTCTTTGGCGTCGACGCCTTTGCCTTTGTAAGCAAAGGCGGTGTTGCGCGCGATGACGAAGGAGCCGCTGAGGCGAGAGAGGTCGGTGGTCAGATTCTCGGTAATCCCGTCGGCGAAATAGTCTTGGCTTGGGTCGCCGGAAAGATTGGTGAACGGCAGCACGACGATGGAGAGGCGCGCCGCCTCGGCGGGCGGCGTCGATGCGGTGGGCGCCGATCGGTTGGCCCCGACGAAATGCCAGGCGGCGGCGCCAGCGGCGAGCAAGAGGGCGATCGCGAGAGCCGACAGCGCCAGCACAGAGCGCTTTCTCGGCGCGCGCGCCGCCGAGAGTTGCGCTGGAGCGCTCAGCGTCTCGACCTTCGCACGGGCCTGCGCGCCGACCTCCAACGCATAGACCCTCACGGGCTCGGCGATGTTCTTGAGTTGGGTCAAGCCAAGGTCGCTCACCTTCACATCGAGCCGGCCTTTGACTTGGCGGTAGGCGTCCTCGGACAGACAGATCGCCCCGGGCTTGGCGATCCCCTCGAGCCGCGCGGCGATGTTCACGCCGTCGCCCATCAGGTCGCCGTCGCTTTCCTCGACGACATCGCCGAGATGAACGCCAAGCCGGAACTCGATGCGCTTCTCGGGCGGCACGCCGGCGTTGCGCTCGATCATCGCGGTCTGGACTTCGACCGCGCAGCGCACGGCGTCGACCACGCTGCGGAACTCGATAATGCTGCCGTCCCCGGTGCGCTTGACAACGCGGCCGTGGTGCACGGAAATGATCGGATCGATCAGGTCGCTGCGGAGCGTCCGGAGCCGCGCCAGCGTCCGGTCTTCGTCCGCCCCTGCGAGCCGGCTATAGCCGGCGACGTCGGACACCAGAATCGCCGCGAGCTTCCGGGTCTCGGTCATTAAGCCGCGCTCCGGCGCTCAAGATAGCACAGAGTGGACGTTAAATCATCGAGACGCGAGCAATTGCGAGTTCAGCGGAAATCACGCGTTCGGAACGCGGCCGCAACCCCAGAGCCCAGCGATCAGCTTCTTTAGGAGCGCGCCAGCGTTTCCTGCTCGGCCCGGGTCAGCGATAGCAAAAGCCGCCCCTCGTTCGCAACATACCGGCCGGACCGGCGTTGTCAGCCGTCCGCGCGTCAGCCCCGTGCCGTCACGCCGCCCGCGCGTCCAAAAACCCGCCGGACTGGCGGCGCCAGAGCGCCGCGTAGATCCCCCCTCGCGACAGCAACTCCTGATGCGTTCCGGTCTCGGCGATATGGCCATTCTCAAGCACGATCAGGCGGTCCATCGCCGCGATGGTCGACAGGCGATGCGCGATGGCGATCACGGTCTTGCCTTCCATGAGCGTCTGGAAATTCTCCTGGATTGCCGCCTCGACCTCGGAATCCAATGCGGACGTCGCCTCGTCGAGCACGAGAATCGGCGCGTTCTTCAAGAGGACGCGCGCGATAGCGATCCGTTGGCGCTGGCCCCCGGACAGTTTGACCCCGCGCTCGCCGACGAGCGTGTCGTAGCCCTTTCGCCCGTCGGGATCGATCAGGCCCATCACAAAATCGTGCGCGTGCGCCTGCCGCGCCGCGGCGATCACCGCTTCGTCGGTCGCATCGGGCCGGCCGTAACGAATGTTCTGACCGATCGAGCGGTGCAAGAGAGACGTATCCTGCGTGACCATGCCGATTTGCTGGCGCAGGCTCTCCTGCGTCGCCAAGGCGATGTCCTGTCCGTCGATCACGATGCGCCCGCCCTCGACGTCATAGAAGCGCAACATGAGATTGACCAGCGTCGACTTGCCCGCGCCAGACCGCCCGACCAGACCGACCTTTTCGCCAGGCTGGATCGCAAGCGAGAAGTCGTCGATCACGCCGCCAGCCTTGCCGTAGTGGAACCTGACGTTCTCGAACCGGATCGCGCCCTTGGAAGCGTCAAGCGGGCGGGCGTCGACGCGATCGACCAGCGCGCGCGGCCGCGCGATCGTTCGCATCCCCTCCTGGACCTGTCCGACATTGTCGAAGATGCCGATCGAGGTCCACATCACCCAGCCCGACATAATCGTGACACGGAGCGCGAGCCCGGTCGCGACCGCGATGTCGCCCAGCGACACAGCGCCTCGCGCCCACAGCCAGACCGCAAGGACGCCGACGCTGACCAACAGGATGCTGTTGCTGACCGAAACGGAGAGGTTCAGGAAGGTGATCAGCCGGGTCTGGCGATGAAACGCAGCGGTGTGATCGGCGAGCGCATCGCGAGCCTGTTCATCCTCGCGCTCGAGGTGAGCGAACAGCTTGACCGTCTGGATGTTGGTGTAGCTGTCGACGATGCGGCCCGTCAGCGTCGCGCGCATGTGCGCCAGCGCTTCCGATCGACGCCGTATTCGCGGCACGAAATAGAACAGCACCGAGACATAGAACAAGATCCACAAAATCAGGGGACAAGCGAGGCGCCAATCGGTCTGCGCGAAGATAAAGAGCGCGCTGAAGGCGAAGACGGTCACGAACCACAGCGCGTCGATGATCTGCACCACCGAGTCGCGCAGCGACGCCGCGGCCTGCACGATGTTGGAGGCGATGCGGCCCGCGAAGTCGTTGGCGAAATACGAAACCGACTGGCGCAGGACATAGCGATGCGTCTGCCAGCGGATGAGATTGGTCATCCCTGGCGCGATCGCCTGCTGGACGATGAGGTCGTGGGTGAAGCTCGCCAGCGGACGGCCGATGAGAATGAGCAGCGCCATGGCCAGAAACTCGCCGCCGTGGGTCTTAAGCACCTCGTCCGGGCTCGTCGAACGCAACATGTCGACGAGCGCGCCGACGAAGCGCAGGATCGTGACCTCGATCAGCGAGACGATCAGGCTGATCGTCATTAGCGCGACGAGAAAAGGCCAAACCTGTTTGCAATAGCGTCCATAGTAGCCGACGAGGCTCGCCGGCGGCATGCTTTCATCGTGCTCGCGAAACGGGTCGAGGCTGGTTTCAAAGAAACGGAGCATGGGCCTTGGTCCGATGGGAATCGCGGCGAACGCCGGATTCGGAAGCGATGGCCGGAACGCCGCCGAGTTCATGGGCGGGCCGACTGCCAAAAGGTGAAACGGGATATGTTGATGGAAGCGGTCTTCGCCGCTCAGACGTTAGGGCGTCGGGTCAGGCGGCGCTCACCAGGAGAACCCGCCGCCCGCGAAGCAATGCATCGGCGCGGACAAGCGGATCGGGAGGCTTCGGAGCCCGAAAATGCGTCGAATTCGAATTCATTTCGGCTCCCTCGCGTTCGTGCCTGAACTTGTCTCGCGGGCATAAAAAAATCCGCGCAAGACAGTCCTTCATACACGAGTCGCGAGTCGAAATCAGCCCCGAGGCGCGTAAAATTGTTCGTGATGCGCATCCTCTGGGGCGGGTCCGAGGCGCCTCGCCCCGCGTGCGCACGACTGGGTTCTGGCCTATGAGAATGACGCGCGGAGGGCGGCGTGACAAAGACCGAAATGCGCGCGGGCCTGCCGATTCTGGCGTTTGCCGACGGTCCCGCTTTCGAGGCCTGGCTTGAGGCTCGAGGCCAAAATGCGCCGGGGCTTTGGCTCAAATTGGCGAAGAAGGGCGCGCTCGAGCGGACGCTGACCAAATCGGAGGCGATCGACGCCGCGCTTTGCCACGGCTGGATCGACGGCCAACTGAACGCCTACGACGACCGATTCTGGCTCATTCGTTTCACGCCCCGCAAACCGCGCAGCAAGTGGTCGGCGCTCAATCGCCGCCGCGCGGCCGAGCTTCTGGCCGAAGGCCGGCTGCGGCCCGCGGGCCTCGCTCAGATCGAGCTCGCCAAGACGGACGGCCGCTGGGAGGCGGCCTATGCGCCCGCCAGCAAAGCCGAAGCGCCCCCCGATCTCCTCCAGGCGCTGGACGCCAATCCCAAAGCGGCGGCCTTTTTCTCAAGCCTCACCGGCGCCAATCGCTACGCCATTCTCTACCGCATCGGCGCGTTGAAGACGGCCGAAGCGCGCGCCCGCAAGATCGCCCATTTCGTCGCCATGCTCGAGCGCGGCGAAACCATCCACGGCTGAGCGCGGCTCAGGCGAGGCGGTGTCCCCTGGGCCGGCGCCGCGACGGCTAAAGGCATGGTTAAGATGGGCGCCCTTCGCTCGGCGCCCGCCGCCAAGTTATCGGTTTCTTCCCCTCAAAGCCCCGCGATCAGCTTCTTCAGGAGCGCGTCGAGCGTCTCCTGCTCGGCCTGGGTGAGCGTCAGCAGGAGCCGCTCCTCGTTGGCGACATGGCGGCTCAGCGTCTCGTCGACCAGGCGCTTGCCGGGCTCGGTCAGCACGATCAGCTTGCCGCGGCGGTCCTTGGGGTCCGGGCGGCGGACCACGAGTCCGGCGCGCTCCAGCCGGTCGAGCCGGTCGGTCATGCCGCCGGAGGAAATCATCGTGGCTTCATAAAGCTGGGTCGGCGAAAGCATGTAGGGCGCGCCCGATCGGCGCAGGGTGGCGAGAACGTCGAATTCGCCCGCTTGCAGCCCCGCCTTGGCGAACAGCGGATTCATGTGCTCGCGCATGACCCGCTCGGCGGCTTCGTTCAAGCGGCCGAAAACCGCCATCGGCAGGGTGCGCAGATCGGGCCGCTCCCGGGCCCATTGTTCGACGGCGAGGTCGGCGCGGTCCATGTCGATTTATCTCGATATAAAGTCTCTTGACATCAAGAGACATTGCCTATAGTCACTCAATAGCGAGGCAAACTAGCAGGCTTCGCCCTCGCGGCAAAGGGGAGAGCCCATGAGCAAGATGATTTTCGTCAACCTGCCGGTGCGTGACCTCAAGGCGTCAACCGCGTTTTACGAAGCGCTCGGCGGCGCGCTCAACCCGCAGTTTTCGGGCGAGAATTCGTCCTGCATGGCGCTTTCGGACACGATCTTCGTCATGCTCTTGACCCACGAGCATTATCGCCAGTTCACCCAGCGGCCGATCGGCGACGCCAAGCGCGAGAGCCAGGCCCTGCTCGCGCTGAGCTTCGAGGCCCGCGACGCCGTCAACGCGACGCTCGAGCGGACGGCCGCCGCCGGAGGCCGCGCCGACCCCAATCCGCCGCAGGACCACGGCTTCATGTTCAGCCGCAGCGTCGAGGATCCGGACGGCAATGTCTGGGAGATCATGTGGATGGATCCCGCGGCGGTCCAGAAGCCGGAGGGGGCGTGACGCCTGCCGCGCGTCAGCTCTCCGACGTCGTCAGCGCGAGCGCGTGCAACTCCCCGCCCATGCGGCCCTTCAGCGCCTCGTAGACCATCTGGTGCTGCTTGACGCGCGTTTTCCCCTTGAATGCGGCGGTCACGACGGTCGCGGAATAATGGTTGCCGTCGCCGGCCAGGTCCTTCACCTCGACCCGGGCGTCGGGAAACGCCTCGCGGATCATCGTCTCAATCTCGGTTTGCGACATGGCCATGGGCGTTATGCTCCTTGTGCGCCTCGAGCGCGTGCTCTTCTTCCTCGGCCTCCGTCTCGAGCCGCGCGACGATATCCTCGGCGGATTCGGCGGCGGCGATCGTAACCCCGTCGGTCATGAGGATCATGCAGTCGTCCGCATCGGACGCATTGATGGCGACCACGCGCTCCGGCCTGATATAGGCGAAGCCCTTCACGGTTTTGACGATGATGAACGGGATCATGGGTTCGCCCCCAAAGTGCGGCTCATAAAGTCCGGCAGCCAGTTCTCATACGCTTCGGCGAGCGCCGCAAGAGCGACCGGCGCCGCGCCCCCGAGCCGCAAGCTGTCGCCGCCGGTGACGCCGATGCGGGCGAGCGGAACGTTGCGCGCATCGGCCTCCTCGGCGATGGCCGCCCGCTCCGCTTGCGGCGCGGTCACGACGTAGCGGCCCTGATCCTCGCCGAAGAAGACGGCATGGCTCAAGCCGCCGTCCGCTTCGACGCGCGCGCCGATCCCGCCCGCCATCGCCATCTCGGCCAGCGCGACGGCCAGGCCGCCGTCGGCGAGATCGTGGACGGCGCTGACCTTTTCCTGTCGAATGAGCGCGGCGACGAACTCGCCGTTGCGCCGCTCGGCGGCGAGGTCGACCGGCGGCGGCGCGCCCTCCTCGCGGCCCAACACCGTCATGAGCCACGCGGACTGCCCGAGCCATCCCGGCGCGCCGCCGACGAGCCAGATGTCCTCGCCTGGCCCTTTGAAGGCGAGGCTCGCCGCCTTCTTGACGTCGTCGACGACGCCGACCCCACCGATCGCGGGCGTCGGCGGAATGCCTGCGCCCATCGTCTCGTTGTAGAGCGAGACATTGCCGGAGACGACCGGGAAATCGAGCGCGCGGGCCGCTTCGCCGATCCCCTCGAGGCAGCCGACGAATTCGCCCATGGTCTCGGGCCGCTCCGGATTGCCGAAATTGAGATTGTCGGTCAGCGCCAGGGGCCGCGCGCCCACCGCGATGAGATTGCGCCACGCCTCGGCGACCGCCTGTTTTCCGCCCTCGCGCGGATCGGCGGCGCAATAGCGCTCCGTGCAGTCGGTCGTCAGCGCAAGGCCCTTCGGCCCGTCGCCGAGCCTGACCACGGCCGCGTCGCCGCCCGGCCCCTGGATCGTGTTGCCGAGGATCAGCGTGTCATATTGCTCATAAATCCAGCGTTTCGAGCAAAGATCCGGCGAGGCGAGAAGCTTGAGCAGCGCCGCGTCGGTCGGCATGGGCGGGGCGATCGACGCCGCGTCGAGCACGGGCGGATAGGGGTTGCGGATCCACGGCCGGTCGTAGAGCGGCGCCTGGTCGCCGAGCTCCTTGATCGGCAGGTCGGCCTTGACCTCGCCGCCGCGCCTGATGACGAAGCGGCGCGTATCCGTGGTCTTGCCGATGATTGCGAAATCGAGGCCCCATTTGCGAAAAATGCCCTCGGCCTCCGGCTCCTTTTCGGGCTTGAGCACCATCAGCATGCGCTCCTGGCTCTCGGAGAGCATCATTTCGTAGGCCGTCATGCCGGTCTCCCGGCACGGCACCTGGTCGAGATCGAGGTCGATACCGAGATCGCCCTTCGACCCCATCTCGGCCGCCGAGGAGGTCAGCCCCGCCGCGCCCATGTCCTGAATGGCGATCACCGCGCCCGAGGCCATGAGCTCGAGGCAGGCCTCGAGCAGCAGCTTCTCGGCGAACGGGTCGCCGACCTGCACGGTCGGGCGCTTCTCCTCGGCGTCCGCCTCGAAGGCGGCCGAGGCCATGCTCGCGCCATGGATGCCGTCGCGCCCGGTCTTCGATCCGAGATAGACGATCGGATTGCCGATGCCGGTCGCGGCCGAGGTGAAGATCGCGTCCCGCTTGGCGACGCCGACGGCAAAAGCGTTGACGAGGATGTTGCCGTCATAGCGCCGGTGAAAGCCGGTCGAGCCGCCGACCGTCGGCACGCCGAACGAATTGCCATAGCCGCCGATCCCCGCGACGACGCCCGCCACCAGGCGCCGGGTCTTGGCATGCTCGGGCGCGCCGAAGCGCAGGAAATTGAGCGCCGCGACCGGCCGTGCGCCCATGGTGAAGACGTCGCGCAGAATGCCGCCGACCCCGGTCGCCGCGCCCTGATAGGGCTCGATGAAGGAGGGATGGTTGTGCGACTCCATCTTGAAGACGCACACCTCCCCGTCGCCGATGTCGATCACGCCCGCGTTTTCGCCCGGCCCGTAGACGACATGCGGGCCCTTGGTCGGCAGCTTGCGCAGGTGAAGACGCGACGACTTGTACGAGCAATGCTCGTTCCACATCGCCGAGACGATGCCGAGCTCGGTGAAGGTCGGCGTCCGGCCGATCAGCGCGACGAGGCGGGCGTACTCGTCGGGCTTCAGCCCGTGCGCGACGGCCAGCGCCTCGTCCACCTTGGGTTCTTCGGTGATTCAACGCGCCTCACTTCAAGCTCGACGGATTGGGCGGAGATAGACGGTGAAGCGCCGGACCTCAAGCACATGCGCCCAAGAAAACCGCGCAGGCTCTGGCCGGGCGTGTGTTTAACGGCCGGCTTCGGCTCAGATCTCGTTCATCACCTGAGCGTAGGACAGCACCGCGAACAGAGCGGTTCCCCCCACCACATTGCCGATGAGGACGGGCAAGAGGAAGCCGAAGACGATCTGCGCGACGCTTTGCTCGCCCGCCAGGGCGAGCATGAAGGCCTCCATGCTGCCGGCGACAATGTGCTGAAAGCCGCCGACCGCGATCAGATAGGTGAGGACGACGATCATCTGGAACTCGGCGCCCTCGGCGCTCGGCATGAGCCAGACGAGGACGGCAATGAGAAAGCCGGCCGAAATCCCGCGCACCAGCATCTCGAACCACCCATGGCCGAGCAGCGTGTGCATGCTGACGTCCAGCATCGCCTGCCGCAGGTTGGGCTCGAGAACGGGCGTGAGCGAGCAGAACAGGGCGGCGATGAGCGTTCCGGCGAAATTGGCGGCGAGCACGAGCCCCCACATGCGCGCCACGAGCCACAGGTTGCGCCGGGTGAAGTCCGCGAGCAGCGGCAGGACAACGGTGATCGTCGTCTCGGTGAACAATTGCTGCCGCGCCAGGATGACCATGAGGAATCCGACGCAATAGCCGAAGCTCGCCACCAGCGGCCGCCACGGCGCGTCGGGCAGGGCGCGCATGAGCGCCGCCTGACCCAACAGGGAGAAGCTGATCGAGAGGCCGCCCGCGAAGCCGGACCACCAGAGCGAGACGGCCGGCCGCTCCATCTGCTCCTGGCCTTCCTGCCGGACGATCTGGTAGACCGTCTTGACGGGAAGACGGGCGTGTTCGGCGAGCGCGCGCTCCTCGCGCTCGACGGCTTCTTCCTCGGATACGCTCAAAGGCCCTGCCTCGCTCGCCCGCCTGGGCGAGGGAAACGCGCGGGCCGCCGATTCGGTTGCGAAGGGCTGGACGCCCCGGCAGGCCAGCCGGCCAGAGGGTTGCCGCCCATGCCCAACGATGCGCTCGCCGACCGCTACCGCGCCTATATCGCCTGCCTCAACCGGCAGGATTGGGCCCATCTGGGCGATTTCGTCGCCGACGACGCGCGCCACAACGGCCTGCCGTTCGGCCTTGCCGGCTATCGCGCCATGCTCGAGCGCGACTTCGCGGCGATCCCCGACCTCCAGTTCAAGATCGAGCTTATGGTCTGCGAGCCGCCGCATGTCGCAAGCCGGCTCCGCTTCGACTGCCGGCCGAAGGGCCTGTTTCTCGGCCTGCCGGTCAACGGCAGACGGGTCGTTTTCGCCGAGAACGTCTTCTACCGGTTCCGCGACGAAAAAATCGCGGAGGTCTGGTCGGTGATCGACAAGGCGGCGATCGAGGCGCAGCTCTGAGGCCGGCCGGTCCGCGGGGCTCGGATCGACGCCGAAGACAGAGCCGAACCCCCGCTTCGCCTTCGCGGCTGGCGAAATCACATCAAGCCCACGAAGCGTAGAAGTACGTATTGACAAGTCTATGCCCGATGATATGTTTTATAAAAATTCTTTTCATAAACTTTTTTTGCAGTGTCGAAATTCTGCCTTTCACTGGGGAAGCCCGGATAAGCAAATCCGGGATGTCAAGGAGGCGCAAATGGCTCATCAACCCAAGGAACTGCCTGAAATTTTGCGTTGGGGCGGCTGGCGCAATCCCAATCCCCCCGACCCGTGGCTCGAATTGATCCTGGAAATCGGCGATCCTCAGATCCGGCAGGCCGCTGTTTCCGAACTCGTCAAAATGAACATCGCGACCGCTCGCATTCAGGGCGAGTTCTGGACAGGCATCCAGCGCGCGATGGGCGCCAAAGGCTGACCAGAACCGCGACCGCGAACAGCCTCCCGTCGTCAAGCCGAACGCATTGCGTTTCCTGACGGGACCCTTGCGGTCCGCGCGGCTTAGGCCCGTGCGGATCGCTGATTGTTTTTCGAAACAAAGGATCGGCGGAGCCTTGCGATGTCGAAATCTGGGCATGAGACGTCCGTCTTGCGCGACCCGCTCATCGACAGGGCGCGGGATGCGTCGCGGCCGATCCTTCTGATCGGCTTCCTGCACCAGGAAAATCTGGGCCTCGGCTATCTCTCGGCGATGCTGAGGCGATATGGCTACAAGGTCGTCGTGCTCGACTTCGAGGCGGACGCCGAGGACATCCTGCGCGTTGCTCGCGCCTGCAACCCGCTGATCGTCGGCCTTTCGCTGATCTTCCAGTTCTACCTGCCTCGCTTCGCGAGCTTGGTCAGCACGCTCCGCGAGGGAGGCGTCGACTGTCATTTCACCATCGGCGGCCATTTTCCTTCGCTGAGCTTCTCCGAGACGATCAAACACATTCCCGAACTCGACAGCGTGGTGCGCTTCGAGGGCGAGGAGACCCTGCTCGAACTCGCCGACGTGCTCAGCACAGGCGGCGATTTTCGTACCGTTGCGGGCCTTGCCTATGCGAGCGCGGACGGAATCGCCTGCAGCCCGTTGCGCGCCCTTGTTCACGATCTCAACAGCCTTCCCTATCCGGACCGCAAGTACGAGAGACGCGCCTTCCTGGGCCGCAACTCAACCTACATGCTGGCGAGCCGCGGCTGCATCCGCACCTGCTCGTTCTGCTCGATCCACATGTTCTACCGGGCGGCGCCCGGCAAGGTCGTGCGGCTCCGCACGCCGCAAAACGTCGTCGAAGAGATGCGGATGCTCTATGACGAGCACGACATCACCCTCTTCCTCTTCCAGGACGATGACTTCCCGGTCTATGGCGCGAAATGGCGCCAATGGGCGCGAGACTTCTGCGATGAACTCCACCGCGCGGGGCTCGTGGATCGGATCTTGTGGAAGATCAGCTGCCGGGCCGACGCGGTCGACGCCGATCTCTTCGCGCGCATGCGCGATTCCGGCCTCTATCTCGTTTACATGGGCCTTGAATCGGGCAACGAGGCCGGCCTCGTTTCGCTCAACAAGAGCATCACCGTCGAACAGAATATCGCGGCGGTCGACACGCTGAAGCGGCTCGGCATTCGCTTCGAATTCGGCTTCATGCTGTTCGAGCCGTCGACGACCTTTGCAACCGTGCGCGAGGATCTCGCGTTCCTGCGCCGGATCGTCGGCGACGGCTCAACCGCCGCCGGCTTCTGCCGCATGGTTCCCTACGACGGCACGCCGATCAAGGACGAGCTCATCAAGTCCGGGCGGCTCCGCGGCGACGTGTGCAACCCCTATTACGACTTTCTCGATCCGAAGCTGGGCGAATTCTGCTACGACCTTGGCCAGGTGCTGAAGGTCACCGGTTGGATGCATGGGCTCGACTCGGTGTCGCAGACGCTCAACGTCGCCTCGAGCGAGTTTGCGGTGATGGAGCGGCTCTTCCCGCGCCTCCCCGGCATTGACGACTATCGCGCGACGCTGAAGGAGATCACCCGGTCGAGCAACGCGCTCCTGTTCGCGGTGATCGAGGACATGGCCGATTTCCACGAGCACGGGCAGCCGCACAGCTGGTCTGCCGAGTCGTTGCGGGAACGCTGCCAGGGTTTCGTCGATGCCTTCCTCGCCGAGCGCGACGCCTTCGTCTACCGCAACCAAGACGCCTTTCTCGCTTCCCTTAATGTCGAAAGCCAGGCGCCCGAGGTTGCGCTTTCGGCCTAGAGGCGCGGTAGCGTCGCTTTGCTCGCAACGGGGATTGCGGTTCGAGCCAACGCCATTCGTCCTAATGGCGCCATTTCAACGCCGCCCGAACAGCCGTCTCGGGCGCCGGCTCACGATGGCTGCGAGGACGCCAGAGAGACGGACAGCGCGCTGATCTATTCCCAAATTCAGAAATATCTGTTACGATGTTGCGGCTGAAGGGAATGGAGACGGCTGAAATGTCGCGTCGAACGCGTGGATTACTGACCGACCTATGGCTTATCGAAGCGTCTCCAGCCCCTCTCAGTGCATCGGGGGCGCGCGAAAAAAATTTCCGCGAGATTCTCCTGTAACCCATTGAAAAGGCTCATTTCGGACGAGAGAATCCAAGGAAATCCAAGCTTTTCCAACCCCGTTCCTGAGGGTCAAATCGCCTCGAATGCGGCCTGGCCAAGGAAATCCAAATCCGACCTATCGTCGCCCGAACAGCCGCTCGATGTCGGTGAGCTTGAGTTCCACATAAGTCGGACGGCCATGGTTGCACTGGCCGGCGCCGGGCGTCGCCTCCATTGTGCGCAGGAGCGCGTTCATCTCCTCGGGCTTGAGCGATCGGCCCGAGCGCACCGAATGATGGCAGGCGAAGGTCGCAAGCCGCTGGTCGAGCCGCCGCGCCAAGGTCTGGGCGCCGTCCTCGGCCGCGAGGTCGGCGGCGAGATCGCGGACCAGCGCGGCAAGGTCGCCTTGCGCGATCGCCGCCGGGGCTTCGCGAACCATCATGGCGCCGGGTCCGAAGCCCTCGACGATGAGGCCAAGCGCCGCCAGTTCCTGCGCATGCGCGTCGATCAACGCCGCGGCGTCTGGATCGAGATCGACGATCAGCGGCGTCAACAGCATCTGCCGCTCGATCGCGCCCTGCTCGCGCTCAAGCTTGAGCCGTTCATAGACGATGCGCTCATGCGCGGCGTGCTGGTCGACGATGACGACGCCGTCTCGCGTCTGGGCGATGATATAATTCTCGTGCAACTGCGCCCGCGCGGCGCCAAGCGGCGCGGCGAGGTCGCGCTCGCTTGGGCTGGCCGCCGGCGCCGGGGCCGAGGGCGCGACTTCTGCAAAGCTCCCTTGGGCGAAGCTCCCCTGGGCGAAGCTGGCTTGTGCGGGCTCCGCGAGCCGCGGGGCGGCGGGCGAGGCGCGCCAGTCCCAGCGGGGAGAATAGGACGCGCCGCGGTAGGATTGCGGGGGACGCATGGCGAGGATCGTCGCCGTTCCGCCGGTGGTCGAGGCGCGATGCAGCGCCTCGTTCAGGCGCTGCTTGATCGCCCCCACGATGAGAGCGCGAACGGCCGCCGCGTCGCGAAAGCGCACTTCGGCTTTCGCCGGATGGACGTTGACGTCGACTTCGTCGGAAGCGCATTCGACGAACAAAGCCGCGACCGCATGCCGGTCGGGGGGGAGGAAATCGAGATAGGCGCCGCGCAGCGCGCCGGCGAGGGTCTTGTCGCGCACGGCGCGACCGTTGACGAACAGGAACTGCTGCGAGGCGTTCGGCCGGCTATAGGTCGGCAAGCCCACCCGGCCCGAGAGCCTCAGCCCCTCGCGCCGCGCGTCGAGCGTGACCGAATTGGCCGCGAACACGTCGCTGAGCGCCTGGCGCATCCGCTCAGCGAAACCGGCTTCGCCCGCGCCGGCCGCGGGCCAGTCGAAGCTCGAGCCCAAGTCGGTCGTGAACGCGAAGCGCGCTTCCGGCGCGGCCATCGCCAGGCGTTTGACCGCATCCGCCGCCGCGAGCGCCTCGGCGCGATCGGATTTGAGGAACTTGAGCCGCGCCGGCGTGGCGGCGAACAGGTCGCGCGCCTCGACCCGCGCGCCGGTCGCGCAGGCGCAGGGTTCGATCGCGGTCTTGATTCCGTCCTCGACCAGAAGCTTGAGCCCATGCGGCGCGCCTTGGCTCCGGGTGCGGATCTCGAGCCGCGACACCGAGGCGATCGAGGGCAGCGCCTCGCCGCGGAAGCCGAAACTGGCGATTTGCATGAGATCGCCATCGGGCAGCTTCGACGTCGCGTGCCGTTCCACGCTGAGCGCAAGATCGGCTTCGTCCAGTCCATGCCCGTCGTCGACGACGCGGATGAGGCGCCGCCCGCCGGCTTCGATCGTGACTTGAATCGCTTTCGCGCCAGCGTCGAGCGCGTTCTCGACCAGTTCCTTGATCGCCGCGGCCGGACGCTCGATCACCTCGCCCGCGGCGATGCGATCGATGGTCAAGGGGTCGAGTTCGGCGAATTGGCATGGGGGGCGTAAACCTCGCCGCACCTTATCGCATTTGGGGAAAGGTGGGACTAGCGGCGGCGGTTGCCACAGCCACGCGTTCGCGCCGCCGAAGCCATGCCGCTCGCAGCGCATCCTGCGCCGGCATTTCGAAGATCCGAAAGACAATCCAGGCAGATCCGAAGGTTCCCAGAATGAAGGCCACCAACGCCCCCGGCGCGAGAAACAGATCGCGACTGAGGCCCAGTGCGTCGACGACCAGGACGCTCGCCAGCTGGATCGGGAAGTGCAGGAGGTACGACGCGTACGTCAGGTCTCCGACATTGGTCAGCGCGCTTCGCCGCAGGGGGACAACCTCGTCCAGCAGCGCGAAGGCGGCGACGGCGAAAAAGCAGAAGCCGATAACGGAACCGAACCTGAAATTTGTCGCAATGGACAGGCACAGGCCCAGCGCACAAACGCCGAACCCGACAAGTCTTTGGCGGCGCGACAAACTGGCGCTGATCACCTGCATGGCGCCGCCCGAGAAGAAGAAGGTCATGCACTGGAAGACGTTCTGCGCATAGATCTGACCCGCGGCTCTTTCGGCGACGGTCATGACGAGACACAAGACGAGACACAGTTTGAGGCTGGGTCTGAGGAACGATGCGACGACGAAAAAGAACGCATAGATCAGCACTTCGACCGAGACGCTCCAGATGGGTCCGTTGAACGTCATCGGCAGTTCGTCGATCCAATTCGAAGCGAACGCTAGCTGAAGCGTGAAATGAAAGGCGTCATTATTGCGATAGACAAATGAGGTTCCGTGCGTCCGAATGTAAATCATTTGAAGAAGCGCAACCACGATCAGCGTAGCGAAATGCAGCGGATAGAGCCGCGAAAACCTTAGGACGAAAAATCGATAAGCCGAAATTTCTCCGCTGTTGATCGGGGCGCTATATTTCCAAAAAAAAATAAGTCCCGATATCATCCAAAATATCTGAACGGCAAGATACCCATTGTCGTAAAAAAATCCGAATAGATGATACAATGGGAATTTTTCAGCCTGACCAACGCCAGCGTAAATGCCTTTTACGAAGAAATGCTGATAGTGCCAGAAGATCACCGCAAGCGCGCACAAGAATCTGGCAATCTCAAGCCCGACAAATTCTTTACTTGAGTTGGGTTTGCTTGGCATCGAATTCCTCAAAATACTCCTCGCAAACTGGCTGAGCAGAACTCAATCAGGCTGACGGATGCGTCTTTCCAGCCTAAAATAACTCCGTTAATGATTTGTGATTGGTCGTTATATTGACGCGAGGCGCGCAGCTATCCCCGGTCCGCTTCTCGCCGGAGATAAGTGGACAACGGGATCTCGGTTATGCCAGACCACGGCGTGACATCGAGGGCGAAACTAAATGAGGTCCTATCGTACGGAAAACATTAGCGCGCCGCGGTAAAACGACGGCAGGCGCGCAACTCAACTCCGCTCCCGAGAAGGCTTTCGTGCAAGGCGCGGCCGAATCGAGCCAACGCCGGAAAGCCCTAAAACCCCTCCGGCCGGCCTACCACCGTCGTATGCAGCGAGCCGTCGCCGAACGCGCGATGCGCGGCGCGCTTCACGCTTTCCATCGTCACGGCGCCAATCTCGCGGTTGCGCTCGACCAGCCACTCGGGTGCGCGGCGCTCAAGCTGGATGTGGACGAGCTGCGAGGCGATCTTGGCCGAAGTGTCGAAGCGCAGCGGGTAGGAGCCGATGAGATAGGTCTTGCCTTTCTCCAGTTCCTCTTCCTTGAGCCCATTCAGCGCCACGTCGCGAATCTCGGCCGAGGCGACGTCGAAGGATTCGCGCGCCCGCTCGTTCTTGGTCGTTGTGCCGCCGTAGAAATAGGCGCCTTGCTCCAGCGAATAGAAGGTCCCGAACACGGTATAGGCGAGGCCGCGCTTCTCACGCACCTCGCGAAACAGACGCGAGGTCATCGAGCCTGAGCCGCCCAGCACATGCGCGGCGACGACGCTGGGGATGAAATCCGGGTCGTCGCGCTTCAGCGCCGGCCGGCCGAAGCGGATCGTCGATTGCGGCACGTCGAGATCGATCCGGTCGATCGCGCCGAGGCCCTTGAAGGCAGCGGCGGGAATGGACTTGAGATCGCCCTTCGCCGGCAGATCGGCGAACGCCCTGTCGACGAGCGCCGCCGCCTCCTTTTCTCCGATCGCGCCGACGACCGCGATCAACAGTTGATCGCGCGCAATCCCGCGCTTCGCCGCCTTGACGAGATCGACTCGCTCGATGCGGGCGAGCGTGTCGAGTGTCCCGTCGGCCGGCTGGCCGTAGGGGTGATCAGGGAACGAATTCGCCTTCCAGTTGCGGGCGGCGAGCGTCGCCGGATCGTTGGCGTCGTGGCGCAGGCGCGCGTTCATATGCTCGCGCACGCGTTCGAACGGCTCCTGGTCGAAGCGGGGGGCGTTGATCGCAAGCCGCAGGAGTTCGGCGGCGCGATCGAGATTCTTGGTGAGCGTGCGCATGCGCCCGCTCCAATGATCGCGGTCGCAGTGGAACGACATTTCGACCGCGATCTCGTCCAGGGCGCGGTGAAACGCCTGCGAATCGAGTTCCCCCGCGCCCTCGTCGAGAAGCCCCGACATCAGCGCGCCGAGGCCCGCCTTTTCCGCCGGGTCTTGCGCCGAGCCGCCGCGCATGGCGAATTCGAGCGAAACGAGCGGCACCGCGTGGGAAGGGACGAGCCAGAATTTCAATCCGCGCGGGCTCGTGACGACGTCGACATTGACGGCGGAATGAGGGGTTGAAACGGCGAGGTGCTTTTGCATGAGCGTTTCCGTATTCGTTTCTATGGGTTTGTTCTTGGCTCCGACGGAGCAGAATGGCGAGGGCGCTTAAGCCGCCTCCTCGACCAGAGGCATGAGATATCCAGTCACCGCGGGCTTATGATCGAGCCAGCGGCGCGCCGCTCCAATCACGTCTTCCGCGCTGACGCGTTCGATCCTCGCCGGCCATTCCTCAACGTCGCGCAAGGTCTGGCCGATCGCCAGCGACGAGCCATACCAGCGCGCGAGGTCCGATTGGCTGTCGCGGGCGTAAATGGCGTCCGCGACCATGCGGGTCTTGGCGCGCTCGAGATCGCCGGCGTCGATCCCGTCATGCACGAACTTCGTCAGCGCATGATCAAACGCCTTGTCGAGCATTTCGAGCGATACGCCCGGCGCGGGCGTCATGTTGACGATAAACCGGCTCTGGTCGACCGCCGCGCCATGATAATAGGCCCAGGCGGAGACAGCGATCCGCTCCTCTATGACCAGCGTTCGATAGAGAAAGCTCGTTTGCCCGCCCCCGAACAGATGGGCGAGCAATTCGAGTGCCTCCGCTTCGCCCTCGGGCGCCGTGCGGGCCGACGGCGCGAGATAGTGCCGCTGCCAACCCGGCTGCTCGACCTTGTCGTCCGCGACCTTCACCAACCGGTTGGCGACCGTCGGCGGCTCCATCGGGCGCACGCGCTCGGGCTTCGCCCCGCGCGGCTTGATCTTGCCATAGGTCTCCTCGGCCAGCGCCCGCGCCTCGGCCGGCTCGACGTCGCCCGCGACCACCAGAATGGCGTTCTCGGGCGTATAGAAGCGCTTGTAATAGGCGAGCGCGTCCTCGCGCTTGAGGCCCTCGATCTCATGCCCCCAGCCGATCACCGGGATCCCATACGGGTGATGGGTGAACAGCGCCGCCTGCACGGCTTCGCCGAGCTGCGCGCCCGGATCGGTGTCGCAATGCATGCGCCGCTCCTCGAGCACGACGTCGCGTTCCGGCGCGACGATGTCGTCGGTCAGGGTCAAGCCCGTCATGCGATCGGCTTCGAACGCCATGCAGGCCTTGAGATGCTGCTTGGCGATCTGCTGGAAATAGGCGGTGAAATCGTTGCCGGTGAAGGCGTTCTCCATGCCGCCAACCTCGGAAATGAATTCCGAGAACTCGCCCTTGGGATGGCGCTTGGTGCCTTTGAACATCAAATGTTCAAGAAAGTGGGCAATGCCGGATTTGCCTGGCGGATCGTCGGCCGCGCCGTTGCGGTACCAGACCATGTGGGTGACGACCGGGGCGCGGTGATCGGGAATGACCACGACGTCGAGGCCGTTGGCCAGGGTGAAATTCACGACGTGCGGCGCGGAAGAAGAGGAAGACGTCATCGCGGTCCAATCGAAACAGACGAGGTTCCGCCCGACCGGCCGCAATGCGGCGCGATCATGACGGTCCCGCGACATATAAACCGCCTGATGGCTTCTCGCTAGGCGGGGGTTTGCGGGCGCGGGGGCGAACCCGCGCCTCCATCAACGCGCCCGCACCTCGAGCGCTTGCTTGATCTCGTCCAAGGCCTTCGGGTCCTCGATCGTCGCCGGGGTGACCCATGGATCGTGATCGGCGATCTTCTTCATCGTGCCGCGCAGGATCTTGCCCGAGCGGGTTTTCGGCAGGCGGGGGACGACAAAAGCCATCTTGAAGGCGGCGACCGGGCCGATCCTGTCGCGCACCAGCTGGACGACCTCTTTCTCGATCTCATGCGGTGGCCGATTGACGCCCGCCTTCAGGACCACAAATCCGCACGGGGTCTCGCCTTTGACCTCGTCCTTGACGCCAAGCACGGCGCATTCCGCGACGTCCGGGTGCCCTGCGACGACTTCCTCCATCCCGCCGGTCGACAAGCGATGGCCGGCGACGTTGATGATGTCGTCGGTCCGCCCGAGGATGGTGAGATACCCGTCGTCGTCGATGAGGCCCGCGTCAGCCGTTTTGCGTATCCTCATAAGTCTTGATGGGATGAGGCTTGAGCCGGCTCGCGACCCATGCAGCGTCGCTCGCGTCAGTTATCCCGAAGACGCTCGGCGGTGGCGGCGGCATCGCCAGGGTTTCGCCAAAAACGCTCGTCATCTTGATCGCTCCGGCCTTGCGCGCCGCGACCATCTCGGGCGGGAGATGGCTGAAAGGCGACTGGCCCGATTGCACCAGGAACGAATCGAGGAAAACAAGACGGCGGATGCGGTGGCCCTGTGCGTCCGCAACGCCGCTGATCACCGCGCTGCCGAACGAATGGCCGACGAGAACCACGTCGCTCAGATCCTCCATCTCGAGGGTCGAGATGACGTCCTCGACATGGGTCGCAAGCCCGACGTTTGGGGCGATCAGGTGCGCGCGGTCCCCCAGGCCGGTCAACGTCGGCGTGAACACACGATGGCCCGCAGCCCGCAAGCGCTCGGCGACTTTTCCCCAGCACCAGCTGCCATGCCATGCGCCATGCACCAGCACATAGGGCGGACGCTTTTCTGTTCGTGCGGGATGGAACATGGAACGCGCGGACGCGCTGTCCGTCGTGCTCATTGCAGTGCCTCTTCACCTTGCTGTGCGGGGTTGCGGCAGCGGCCTACCTGACACGCGGCGCTCAGCCAAGAGGGCAAAGCTTCTGTCTCCGATCAACTTGTCGCAAGTTGAGGCTGGCGTTGCGCCTCCTGCACGGCTCGCAAATTCGCCTGCCTTACCCGCTCCGCCTCCTCGTCGAACAGGAAGGTCAGGAACACATAGCGGCGCCCGCGCGTCACGCGCGACACTTCATGCAGAATCGAAGCGGAGAAGACGATTGCGGTTCCCCGCGCGGCCTTGAAGCTTTGTGGGCTGTATTCGGGAAATGAGATCTCGCCGCCCTCAAAGTCTGCGTTGAGATTGATCGAGACGGCGAGCCGGCGATGCGCGATGGCGATCGCGGTGTCGTCGCGATGAGGACCGAAATGCCCTCCGGTCTCCGCGTCGTAGCGCGCGACGAGGTCGCGCTCGATCCGGGTCGGGCGCATCTGGAACGCCTTCCTGATCTCCGGGCAGATCCTTCGTCCGATGCGCGCTCTGAGATTGGCGATGAGCCCAGCGTCGGTCAGGTGGAAATCGCGGCGGCGCTTCCAGCTGTTGTCGAAATTCTCGACTGACCGCCCGCCCACGTCCTGCATGAAGCCGCTGTCCTTGCCGCCGCTCTGCTCGAAGCAGGCGACAAGATGGGCGCAGAGTTCGGGCTCGAAAACATGCGCCAAAGTGAGAATCGGCGCAGGCGGGGAGGGCGCGGAAGCTGGGTTCGGCCGCGCCGATCGGCTCAGATCGCCGAGCACCCGATCGGCTTCACTTAAAGGCGCGACATCGAGGACGCGCAGCATCCGATCGAGGACCACCCAGCACCGCTCGGCGCCGAAAGCGCGCGCCATCTCCCCGCCCTCCCACAGGAACACGATCGAGGGAAATCGAGCTTCGAGCGCGATCTCTGTCCTCACGCCAAATTCGGCGACGACGGCGAAGAACGCGGCCTTGCCCTCGTCGACCAGGCGCCTTTTGGCCGAGAGCGCCGTAAGCGTGGCCTCGGCCGCGGGGTCCGCGGCCGATCCGAGGAAGGCGAGCACGATCGTGCGGCCGGGAAAGGGATCGAAGGCCAATTGATGGCGGCCTGAATTGAGGAGAAAGGCGCTGTCGCCCGGCTGGGCGCCGGGCCTCAGCGCAAAGTCGCGTTGTTCGGACATCGATTTCCCGTCGGTCGGTTCGCCATACGCTGGCGCAGGCAGACGGTAGAGGCAAAAACTTAATCCCGGTGGACAATCGGGCCCCGCGTCGCGCGTTTTTCGGCCCCCCAATTCGCTGAGGTTAACGCATCGTTAAGCCCTTGGACTTAATCGTGCTTTAACTTTGCGTCGGTGCGCAATTTCGGGGAATCGGCGGGCGATGAAGCCACTCGCGGTCATGGGGACAGACCGGCGGACCGAGCGGGCGGCGCTCCTCGGGGCGAATCACGGCCGTCTGGGCCGGCGAGGCGGCCGTTCGCTCCAAACTATCGCGCCCGAGCTTCCCAAACGTTCGCGGAAAATGACGCAAAAGACTCAAGGAACGACTCGTACGCCATCCCGTCGAGGATTCTTAAACCGAATATTTACTATAACGCCCACAACTTCGCCCCGGGGGCACCTCGCCCCGAGTTGTCGCGGCAGGAACCCCGGCGACTTTTATCCGCAGGACGGCGGGCGATGAAGGCGAAGTCGTCGATCTCTCAGTCAACATCCGGCCGGGCCCGGCGGCGACTTCGCCCCTGCCGGAGCGGACAGCCCATGCCGGCCTTTTCATTGAATAGACCGGGCTCCCGGATGGTGGAGGACGGGTCGTGCGAAGGCTGAGCGAAATGCTCGGATGGGGACAGGCGGGGCGGCCGTCGCTGGCCGCGGCTGCGCATGATGCGCCCCCGCCCAAGGTGCTGCTGCGCGCCGAACGGGCGGCGAGGGCGTCGCTCCGATGGCGCGTGCGGCTCGACCGTCCCGCGCCGCATAGGCTCGATATCGCGCTCACGCTCTTCGTTCTCCTCGGCGCGGCGCTGCTCGGCGCCGAGCGCGGCGGCCAGCTCGACGGGGTGATGGAGCAAGCGAGCCATGCCGGCGATTGGGTCGCCCGGTCGCTCGGCCTTGGCGTCGCGGTGGTCACGGTCTCCGGCGCGACGCACATGAGCGAGGCTAGGATCCTCGCGATCGCGGGCATCGACGCGAGCCGGTCTCTGCCGTTGTTCGACGTCGCCCAGGCCAAGGCGAAGCTCGAGGCCGATCCGCTCATCAGCCGTGCGAGCGTGCGCAAGCTCTACCCCAACCAGGTCGTCATCGAGATCGTCGAGCGCACGCCCTACGCCGTCTGGCAAAGGGATGGAGACGTGAACGCAATCGCCGCCGATGGGGCGCCGATCGATGCGGATGTCGACGACCGTTACGCCGGTCTGCCGTTTGTGGTCGGCGAAGGCGCGAACGCGCGCGTGCGCGAATATGTCGGGCTCCTGGACGCGATGGACGAATTGAAGCCGCGCGTCGAGGCGGGCGTCCTCGTCGACCAGCGGCGCTGGAATTTGCGGCTGAAGTCAGGCCTCGACGTCAAGCTGCCCGAAGACAATCCGCAATCCGCGATCGCCGAGCTTCTCACGCTTCAACGCCAATCCCGGATTCTGGAAAAGGACGCGCTGGCGCTCGACTTCCGCGTTCCGGGCAAGGTGTTCGTGCGGTTGACCGACGATGCGGCTGCCGCCTGGGCGGAAGCCCACACGGCCAGGAAGGGCGCCCAGCCATGAGCCTCAGATCGCTCGCTCCGCGCATGCGTCAGATCCCGGCGCGCAAGAGCGCCATTCTCTCGGTGCTCGACATCGGCGCTTCCAAGATCGTGTGCCTGATCGCGCGGCTGACGCCGATGGAGCCGTCCGAGGCTTTGCGCGGCCGCACCCACCGCTGCAAAGTGCTTGGCATCGGCCATCAGCGCTCGAACGGGGTCAAGGGCGGCGCGGTGATCGATCTTCATGCGGCGGAGCATGCCGTACGCCTCGCCGTCGACGCGGCCGAGCGCATGGCCGGCGTCGAGGTCGGCGGCGTCATCATCAACATGTCCGGCGGGCGGCTCTCATCGCGTCGCCACGGCGCGGATGCGAAGTTGCGCGGCAAGACCGTCGCCGAACACGACATCCACCACGTGCTCGAAGCCGCCGCCGCGGTGAACGCCGAGCCCGGGCGGACGATCCTGCACGCGCTTCCGACCGCTTTCCGGCTCGAACTCGACCAAGGGCGTACGCGATCCGAAAGGCATGGTCGGCCACGAACTCGGCCTCGATCTTCATCTCGCCACCTGTGATTCGGCGGCCGCCCGCAACCTGATGCTGGTCATCGAACGCTGCCATTTGCGGGTCGAGGCGATGGTGGCGACGCCTTACGCCGCGGGCCTCTCGACGCTCGTCGACGACGAGGCGGAGCTGGGCGCCGCGGTGGTCGATTTTGGCGGTGGCTCGACAAGTGTCGGGGTCTTCTCCGGCGGCCGGCTCATCCATGTGGACGCCGTGGCTCTCGGCGGCTCGCACGTGACGAGGGACGTCGCGCGCGGTCTCAACGTTGCGGTCAGCGACGCCGAGCGCCTCAAGACATTGTACGGCGCTTGCATCGCTTCGCCCTCCGATGATCGCGAAACCATCACTGTGCAGCGGCTCGGCGACGACCAGGATCATCCAAGCCATCTGCCGAAATCGGAGCTCGTTCGAATCATCCGCCCGCGGGTGGAGGAGATCCTCGAACTGGTGCGCGACCGGCTCAAGGCGTCAGGCTACGCCGCTCAGGCCGGCCGCAGGCTGGTGATGACCGGAGGCGCCTGCCAGCTGACCGGATTGCCGGAGCTGGCGCGCACGATCCTCTCGAGCCAGGCCCGCGTCGGGCGGCCGCTCGGAATCGAAGGGCTGCCGGAATCGGGCAAGAGCCCGTCCTTCGCCGCCGCGGTCGGCCTCATGGTTTACCCGCAGATGGCCGGCCTCGAATATTTCGCAACCACACGCTCGCCCGGCGCCCATCATCAGGGTGAAGTCGGCTACGCGAAGCGAGTGGGACGGTGGCTCAAGGACAGTTTTTAAGGCGCGTAAGAGGCGCTCGCCGAAGGCAAGCGCGTGGGTGAAGGGAAAACACGCATTTCAATCGGCGCCGGCGGGCGTCCAACCAATGAGGCTAGCATGTCGATCAATCTGAAGGCGCCTGAACTCCGGGAATTGAAGCCCCGAATCATGGTCTGCGGCGTCGGCGGCGCCGGTGGCAACGCGGTCAACAACATGATCGTGTCGGGCCTCTCGGGCGTCGATTTCATCGTCGCCAACACCGATGCGCAGGCGCTGACCTCCTCACGCGCCGAGCGCATCATCCAGATGGGCCTTCAGGTGACCGAAGGCCTCGGCGCCGGATCGAAGCCCGAAGTCGGCAAGGCGGCCGCGGAGGAGGCGCTGGAGGAGATCCGCGATCACCTCGCCGGCGCGCATATGGTGTTCGTCACCGCCGGCATGGGCGGCGGCACGGGGACCGGCGCGGCGCCGGTCATCGCCAGGGCCGCTCGGGAACTCGGGATTCTCACCGTCGGCGTCGTCACCAAGCCGTTCCATTTCGAGGGCGGCCGGCGGATGAAGATCGCCGAGACCGGGATCTCCGATCTGCAGAAGGCGGTCGACACGCTGATCATCATTCCCAACCAGAACCTGTTCCGCGTCGCCAACGAAAAGACCACCTTCGCCGACGCTTTCGCCATGGCCGATCAGGTTCTCTATTCCGGCGTCGCCTGCATCACCGACCTGATGGTGAAGGAAGGACTTATCAACCTCGATTTCGCCGACGTGCGCTCGATCATGAGCGAAATGGGCAAGGCGATGATGGGCACGGGCGAAGCGGCGGGCGACAAGCGGGCGGTGCAGGCCGCCGAAGCGGCGATCGCCAATCCGCTGCTTGACGAGACCTCGATGCGGGGCGCGCGCGGCCTCCTGATCTCGATCACCGGCGGCAACGACCTCACATTGTACGAAGTCGACGAGGCGGCGAGCCGCATTCGCCAGGAGGTCGACGAGGAGGCCAACATCATCCTCGGCGCCACCTTCGATTCGGCGCTCGACGGCGTGGTCCGCGTTTCGGTCGTCGCCACCGGCATCGATCAGGAGGCGATCGGACAGATCGAGCCGGTCAACGCCCAGCCGAGGGTCGACGCCTTCTCGCGCGCTCGGGCCTTCACGCCCCGCTCGGCTCGCCCGGCTCTCGCCCAGGCTGACCCGACTGCCGCCGTCGGTATGTCGGCCAGGAGGAGTCCTTCGCGCCTCGCCGCCTTCCCCGAGCCGATCGAGGCCCGCCTCGAAGCGGAGGAACCGGAGCCCGAGGAATTCATTCCGCCCACCCCCGAGCAGCCGGTCCTTCGCTCGCCCCGCATGCCGCAGATCGAGGACCTGCCGCAGCTGGCGCAGAACCAGCTGCGTGCGCTGCGTGACGCGCAAAACGGCATCCCCGCGCCTGAAACGCGTCGCCGGTCGCTGCTGGAGAAGCTGGCCGCATTCGGCATCAGCCGTCACGATGGCGAGGCCGCTCCCGCGCCTGCCGCCGCGGCTGCCCCGGCGCCCGTGACGCAGCTTCAGCGGCCCCAGGTCCTGGCTCCGGCCGATCCCGTCCGCGCTCAGTCGCGCCCGCAGCCGGTGCGTTCTTCGGGCGGGTACGAACCAGTGGGCCGAGCCGTTGCGCGGCCTCAGGTCTCCGAGGACGATCATCTCGACATCCCGGCTTTTTTGCGCCGGCAGCAAAGCTGATTCGGGTATCCGAGGAGCCCCGGCGCTGCGGCCGGGGTTGGTCCGAGGGCGTCACACGTGTTTACAGTTAACGCTCGGTAAACTTTCTAAAGTGTTGAAAAATAACAGACAATGTTTGCAGGGGCGTTGTAACTTTTGTTCACTAAAGGTGATTTGTCCCGGCGGCGCCCGCCCTTAGTCTGGCTTTTCAGGAGCTGACGTCAGGCTTTTTGGCGGCGGCGGGCGGACGACGATCGGCGGCTTTAACTAGCAACGGGGTGGGAATCTCACACCGCAGCCGACGGCGCGAATCAGGGCCGGGCGAAAGTCCGGGTGCGGTTGATGCGGTTTGGGGCACAGACAACGCTGCGCGATCGGGTGGGGATCCAGGGCGTCGGCGTACATTCCGCGGCGCCCGCTCAACTTATCCTTCATCCTGCCCATGCCGACACCGGGGTCACTTTCCTCCGCACCGGATTGCCCGGCGGACGCGAGCGCCTGCTCGAGGCCAAGAGCGCCAATGTGACGCAGACCTCGCTTTGCACCACGATCGGCGACGCCGCCGGCGCCAGCATCTCGACCGTCGAGCATCTTTTGGCGGCGCTGTCGGGGCTTCGGATTGACAACGTCCTGGTCGAGATCGATGGGCCGGAGACCCCGATCATGGACGGCTCCGCCGTCGACTTTGTCCGGGCGATCGATTCCGTCGGCATCGTCCAGCAGGGGCGTTCCCGTCGCTATCTCAAGATCGTCAAGCCGGTGCGCGTGGATCACGAGGGCGGCTTCGCCGAATTCCTGCCGGTCGAAAGCGGTTTCCGCCTCGACGTCGAGATCGACTTCAAATCGCCGGCGATTGGCCGCCAGCGCCGGGTGTTCGATCTTGATCCGGCGACTTTCCGCCGCGATATCGCCCGGGCGCGCACTTTCGGATTTGTCAGCGACGTTCAGGCCTTGTGGCGGGCCGGCTATGCGCTCGGCTCCTCGCTCGAGAATTCGGTCGCCATCGATGGCGACGCCATCCTCAACCCGGAAGGGTTGCGCTACGCCGACGAATTCGTGCGTCATAAGGCGCTCGACGCGGTCGGGGATCTGTCGCTCGCGGGCTCGCCCATCGTCGGCCTCTACCGAACCTATCGCCCGGGACATAAGCTCAACGCCATGGCGCTCGATGCGCTGTTCGCGCATCGCTCGGCTTACGAGCTGCTCGAAGCGCATTCGGCGCCGGCCGCAATCCGCGCTCGGGTCGGCGGCGCGCATATGCCCGCCGGGGCCGCGGCCTTCGCCGCCGCCGACTGACCGGCCCCGCGGCCCGCTGGCGGCCGCGTTTTTGCCGATATTCTCACCTCAATACGCGCAACGGCCAATCTTCGCTTGGCCGAAAATCTGGCGCGCGCGCCGCGAGTGCGCTAATGAGCCGCTTCGTCCCCGAACGGGGGAACCGGCGCTCCCCCGCCCGCAACCCGAGACCCTGAAGCATGGCTGACGTCGAATCTGGCGCCCTTTTGTCGAACATTTGGAACCGACTGGCGCGCCGCTCACTCGCCGCGGCGGCGTTCGTCGCCATCGCGCTCACCGGCTCAGGCTGCTCGATTTTCGACCAGTTCAACCCGTTCGGCGGCGAGAAATATAAGATGGAGGTCACGCCGGACGTTCCGGCCAGCAAGACCTACGACCAGGGTCTCGAGAAATTGGCCAACGGTTCGCCGGCCGAGGCGGCGAAGAAATTCACCGATCTTGGCAAGCAATATCCGACCTCGGATTGGGCGCGCAAGGGTCTGTTGATGACGACCTATGCGAATTATCAGGCCGGCGACTACACCACCGCTGAAACGTCGGCCGAGCGTTACCTCAAGGACTACCCCAACTCGCCGGAAGCGGACTATGTTTTGTACCTGCAGGCGAATGCCTATTACATGCAGATACCGGATATCTCGCGCGACCAGGAGAAGACGGCGAAAGCTCTGGAAACATTCCAGTCCGTCGTGCAGAAGTACCCGAAGTCGGACTATGCGGAAGACGCCAAATACAAGATCGACGTCACCCAGGATCAACTGGCCGGCAAGGAAATGTCGATCGGGCGGTTCTACCTCAACCGTCGCAATTACACCGCCGCCATCAATCGGTTTCGCAACGTGCTCCAGTACTACCAGACGACGCGCCATGCCGCCGAAGCGCTGTATCGCCTGGTCGAGGCTTACCTGGGTCTTGGAATTACCGAGGAAGCTCAGACCGCCGCCGCCGTGCTCGGGCACAATTTCCCGGACAGCGATTGGTACCACAACGCCTATGACCTGCTGAAGGGCAAGGGACTCTCGCCTCACAATTTTGGCGGCTCGTGGATTTCGTCGATCTGGCACACGGTCATCCCGTCCTCATCAGGCTGATTGATGCTTTCGCGCCTCTCCATTCGCGATGTGGTGCTGATCGATCAGCTGGATCTTGAGTTCTCGCCTGGGCTGACCATCCTCACCGGCGAGACCGGGGCGGGAAAATCCATTCTTCTGGATGCGCTGTCGCTGGCGCTTGGCGCGCGCGGCGACGGCGGCCTGGTGCGCCACGGCCAGCCGCAAGGCCAGGTGACGGCGACGTTCGAACTGGCTGAGGGACACGCCGTCCATGCGCTCCTTGAAGGGCAGGACATCGAGATCGGCGACGAGCTGATCCTGAGGCGGGTGCAGCTCGCCGACGGACGCACCCGCGCCTATGTCAATGACCGGAGCGTCAGCGCCCAGGCTTTGCGGGGACTGGCTTCGGCTTTGGTCGAGATCCACGGCCAGCATGACGAGCGCGCGCTGACCGACCCGTCAACTCATCGCGCGCTGGTCGACGCCTATGGCGGGCTTGAACCGCTGGCCGCCGCGACCGAGCGCGCCTATGGCGCCTTGCGCGACGCCGAGCGGAGGCTCGAGGCCGAGCGCGCCAGGGTCAAGGCCGTCGAGGCGGACGCGGAATTCGCCGCTCATGCGCACGAGGAGCTCAGCAAACTCGACGTCCAGCCAAACGAGGAAGAGACGCTGGCTCAGCGCCGGCAAGGGATGATGCAGGGCGAGAAGGTCGCCGCCGACATCCGCGACGCACGCGATCACCTGACCGGCGAAACCGCGATCCTGCCGCTCTTGCTGTCCCTCTCGCGCCGGCTGCAACGGCGCCTGCCGCAGGCGCCGGCGCTGCTCGAGCCGAGCGTGAAGGCATTGGATGAAGCGATCGACGCGATCGAGCGCGCCACACGCGAGGTCGAGGAGGCGCTCGAGGCGAGCGCCTTCGACCCCAACGAGCTTGAGCGTTGCGAGGAGCGCCTGTTTGCGCTCCGGGCGATGGGCCGCAAGCATAATGTTCCGATCGAGAACCTGCCGGCGCTGGCGCAGAAATTCGCCTACGATCTGGCGGCTCTCGCCGAGGGCCGCAGCGAGGTCGCCCGCCTTGAGGCCAGCGTGAAGAGCGCCGCCGGGGCTTACCACGCCGCGGCAAGCGCGCTCAGCGCCGCGCGCCAGACGAGCGCGCGCGAACTGGCGACGACGGTCGGCGCGGAACTGGCGCCGCTCAAGCTCGAGCGGGCCGAGTTCAGCGTCGACTTGAAGCGCGACGACGCGCTCGTTTCGCCGAGCGGGTACGACCGGGCGGAATTCTTCGTCCGCACCAATCCCGGCTCGCGTCCAGGCCCACTCATGAAGGTCGCCTCGGGCGGCGAGCTCGCGAGGTTCCTGCTCGCGATCAAGGTGCGACTGGCGGAGCGCGGCACCGCGCCGACTTTGGTCTTCGACGAGATCGACACCGGCGTCGGCGGCGCCGTCGCCGACGCGATGGGCCAGCGCCTGGCGCGGCTCTCGGCGGGCGCCCAGGTGCTGGCGGTGACGCATGCGCCGCAGGTCGCCGCGCGGGCGCAGAACCACTACAGAATCGCCAAAAGCGATATTGGCGCGGGCGAGCGCGTCGCGACCGGCGTTTCGCGGCTCGGCGCGGCCGAGCGGCGAGAGGAAATCGCCCGCATGCTGGCCGGCGCGGAAATCACCGAGGAGGCTCGCGCCGCCGCCTTGAGCCTGATTGAAAAGGCCGAACGACGGCCGGACAATCCGGACATCGACGCTTGCCTCGCCGTTGACCTTGGCCCTATCAAGACTGCGCCCAAGCGTCGCGAATTGCGGCGTCAAACGACAAAGGACCCGGCATGAGCCCGGACGAAGCCCGAGCCAAGCGCGAGGATCTCCGGCGGGCGCGCCTCGCCGCTTCGCTGAGGGAGAATTTGAAGCGCCGCAAGGCGCAGAGCCGGGCGCGGCAGGTCGAGGAACAGCCGGCGGGGGAGCCGACGGCGCAGTTTGGCGCGCCTCGGGACTGAGGCGAGGGTCGCGGGCGGCGACCTCCCTCTGGGGTTGAGTTTGAGCGAGAAGGATCGGGGATGGATCGCATACAAATTCGCGGCGGCGCGACGCTGAACGGGGCGATCCCGATTTCCGGCGCAAAGAACGCAGCGCTGCCGCTCATGATCGCGTCGCTGCTCACCGAGCAGACGCTCACTCTGGAAAATCTCCCGCGTCTCGCCGATGTCGGCCAGCTCGCTCACATTCTTGGCAATCATGGCGTCGACTATTCGGTCGACGGCAAGCGCGTCGGCGAGGAGGCTGGCGCCGGCCAGACCGCGCATCTGCGCGCCCGCACCATTGTCGACACGACCGCCCCTTACGAAATGGTGGCGAAGATGCGCGCGAGCTTCTGGGTGATCGCGCCTCTGCTAGCCCGCGCGGGCGCCGCGCGCGTTTCGCTGCCGGGCGGTTGCGCGATCGGCACCCGGCCGGTCGATTTTCTGCTGATGGCGCTGGAAAAGCTCGGCGCCCAGATCGAGATCGACGCCGGCTATGCGGTCGCCAAGGCGCCGAAGGGTCTGACGGGAGCGGAAATCGAGTTTCCCAAGGTCACCGTTGGCGGAACGCACATCGCGATCATGGCGGCGTCGACTGCGCATGGGGGCACGCTGATCCGCAACGCGGCGTGCGAACCGGAGGTCGTCGATCTTGCGGCCTGCCTCAACAAGATGGGGGCGCGCATCCGCGGCGCCGGCACGGGGACAATCGAAATTGACGGCGTCGCCCGTCTTAACGGCGCGCATCACCGTGTTCTGCCCGACCGGATCGAAGCGGGAACCTACGCGACCGCGGTCGCGATGACCGGCGGCGACGTCGTGCTCGAGGGCGTGAGCGAGGATCTGTTGGAGGAGGCCCTGGACGCGCTCACCCAGGCCGGCGCGACGGTGAGCAGCGACAATCGAGGCGTGCGCGTGAGACGCAATGGCGCCGGCATCAGTGCGGTCGACATCTCGACGGCGCCGTTCCCCGGCTTCCCGACCGACCTGCAAGCGCAATTCATGGCCTTGATGACGCGCGCGAAAGGCGTCTCGCGCATCAAGGAGACCATCTTCGAGAACCGTTTCATGCACGTGCAGGAGCTCGCCCGCTTCGGCGCGCAGATCAAGCTCGATGGCGACACGGCCGTGGTCAGCGGCGTCAAGCGCCTGCGCGGCGCGCCGGTGATGGCGACCGATCTGCGCGCCTCGGTTTCGCTCGTCATCGCCGGCCTGGCGGCGGAAGGGGAGACGATCGTCAATCGCGTCTATCACCTCGACCGCGGCTTCGAGCGGCTGGAAGAGAAGCTCGGCGCCTGCGGGGCCGACATCGCGCGGCTTGCGAGCTAGGTCGATGGCGGGTCTCGCGCAAGCGCTCAAGCTGATCGCGCTCGACCGGGAGGGCCTGGGCGTCATTTCCGCGCATATTCAGAACACCTGCGTCAAACGCGTCGATATGACCTGGCTGCCGCGGCAGCGCCGCTTTCTCGTCGCCGGCATGCGCTACGACTGGGTCGGCGCCAAGACCGGCCCCGAGGAGCGCGTCTCCAGCGTGCTGAGGTTCGACCGCGTGTTGAAGGTTTCGCATCTCGGACTTACGGAGACCAGCTCGGATGCGACGCTCAATCTGCTGGCGGTGACTTTCGAGAAGACGGATCCGCCGGCCGGCATCATCATCCTCGCCTTCGCCGACGGCGCGCTGGTGCGTCTCGACGTCGAATGCGTCGAGGCCGAGCTGCGCGACATGGGGCATCGCGTTCCCGCCCAGGCCTGTCCCGGCCACGCCCTGACCGATTCGTCGGCCGCCTAGCGCGTGGCGCCGTAAGGTGAGTTCGCGTATGAGGGACCCTCACCCCAACCCTCTCCCTCCCTCGACAGGCTCGGGACGAGCGGGAGGGGGGCGCGGCGGCGCCAGTCCCTTCTCCCTCGGGGAGAAGGTGGCCGACGCAGTCGGACGGATGAGGGTCCGCGCCGGATGAGGGCGAGTGCTGTGACCGGGTTGGAGAGTTCCGCTTAGCCATGGCCGTGGCGCTCGATATGCAGTCGGCGGATTTCGAAGAGCGCTTTGCGTCGCTCGTCGCCGCCAAGCGCGAGACGTCGGCCGACGTCGACCTGACCGTCGCCGACATCATCGACGACGTGCGCCACCGCGGCGACGCGTCGCTCGCCGAATTGTCGCTGCGCTTCGAGCGCATCGAAATCGGCAGGGTCGGACTAAGGATCGACGCATCCGACATCGAGGCGGCGTTCGGCGCCTGCGACAAAAAGGCGCTCGAGGCGCTGAAGCTTGCGCATGGCCGGGTGATGGATTTTCACCTGCGCCAAAAGCCGGCCGATGTTCGCTTCACCGACCCGCTCGGCGTCGAGCTTGGCTGGCGGTGGCGCCCGATCGATTCTGTCGGCCTCTATGTTCCGGGCGGCGCGGCGACCTATCCATCCTCGGTCATCATGAACGCCGTGCCGGCCAAGGTCGCGGGCTGCCGCCGCCTGGCGATGGTCATGCCGACGCCCGACGGCCACATCAATCCGCTCGTCCTCGCCGCGGCGCGCATCGCTGGCGTGGACGAGATCTACCGGGTCGGCGGCGCGCAGGCGATCGCCGCGCTCGCCTATGGCACGGAGACAATCGCCCCGGTCGACAAGATCGTCGGCCCCGGCAACGCCTATGTCGCGGCGGCCAAGCGGCGGGTGTTCGGCGCTGTCGGCATCGACATGATCGCAGGTCCAAGCGAAGTGGTGGTCCTCGCCGACAGAAACGCCGATCCGCGCTTTGTCGCCGCCGATCTTTTGGCGCAGGCCGAGCACGACGAGGCGGCGCAATCGATCCTCATCACCGACGATGCCGGTCTCGCGCGCGCGGTGGAAGCGGAAGTGGACCGTCAGCTCGAGAGCCTGCCGCGGGCCAAGATCGCCGGCGCGAGCTGGCGCGACAATGGCGCCATCATTCTCTGTCCGTCGCTCGAGGCTGCGCTCCCGCTTGTCGATCGGCTGGCGCCGGAGCATCTCGAGATCATGGCGCACGACCCAGAGTCGCTCAGCGACAGAATCGCCAACGCCGGCGCGATCTTCCTGGGGGCCCATACGCCCGAGGCGATCGGCGACTATGTCGGCGGATCGAACCACGTCCTGCCGACCGCTCGCTCGGCGCGCTTCTCGTCGGGCCTGGGCGTGCTCGACTTCATGAAGCGCACGTCGCTGCTGAAATGCGACGCCCGCTCGCTCGCCACGCTCGGCCCGGCGGCGATTGCGCTTGGGCAAGCGGAGGGGCTCGAGGCGCACGCGCGCTCGGTCGCGCTCAGGCTTCGCGCGAACAGCCCATGAGCGACAAACCGGCCAAGAGCCCCAATCGCCTCGCCGAGGTGGTCCTGGACGAAGCGACCATTCCGCGCAGCTCGGCCGATGTCGATCACGAGCGGACGGTGGCGATCTTCGACCTGATCGAGGAAAATTCCTTCGGCGTCCCCGGTCGCGACGATGGCCCCTATGTGCTGAAAATCTCGCAGGAAGAATCGAAGCTGACCTTCGAGGTCGAAACCGCGAAGAGCGAGACGGCGGCCACGATCGTGGTGTCGATGACGCCGTTCCGGCCGCTGCTCAAGGACTATTTTCTGGTCTGCGAGACCTATTATTCGGCGATCCGGACCTCGAGCCCGCGCCAGATCGAGGCGATCGACCGCGAACGCACCAAGCTGCACAATGAAGGCGCCGAGCTCATGGCCCAGCGGCTGACCGGCACGATCGACATCGACCAGGGGACGGCGCGGCGCCTGTTCGCGCTGGTTTCGGCTCTGCGCTGGCGGGTGTGAGCGGAAGTCAGCCCTCGAACGGGAAGCGCGACTTCGTCCTCGCCAACACCCGGCTCATCGCGCCGCCGCTGACGCCCGAGATCCGGCTGAGGCTCGCGGACGAGGCGGTGCCGATCTGGAAGAAGACCGAGGACGACCTCGGCGCGATGGGTTTGCCGCCGCCGTTCTGGGCCTTCGCCTGGGCGGGCGGGCAGGCGCTCGCCCGCTACGTCCTCGACCATGCCGATCTGGTCAAGGGCAAGCGGGTCCTCGATTTCGCTTCCGGCTCGGGGCTGGTCGCGATCGCCGCGGCCAAGGCCGGCGCGGCGGAGGTCGAGGCTGCCGACATCGACGCCTTCGCCATCGCCGCGATCGAGGCCAATTCCGCCGAGAACAATGTCGGCGTCAGGCCGCGGCTCGAAAACCTGATCGGCGCCGACGACGGCTGGGAGGTCGTGCTGGCCGGCGATATTGCGTATGAAAAGGACTTCGCGGACGTGGCGATGGATTGGCTCGCGTCGCTTGCGCGCCGCGGGGCGACCGTCCTGATCGGCGATCCGCGCCGCTCCTATCTGCCGCTTGACCGCCTGGACTGCGTGATCGAATATTCCGTCCCGGTGACGCGCGAACTGGAGGATTCCGAGATCAAGCGGACCGGCGTATTCCGCTTCCGGCGGGGCGAGCTTTTCAGCCTCAATTCGACCGCAGCCGAGGGTTAATATATTTCAGCACCATTCCAGCCCCCGATCGGAACCGTTGGCGAACGCCTTTGTTCTTATCGTCACTGTCGGTCCTCGACGAGGAGGTTTTTCGATGAGCGTTTCACATATCGCCGTCCTTGCAGCCGTGCTGGCGATCCCATCGGTCGCCGCCGCGCAGCAGGATGGACCGGTTGGCGGCCGGGTCGGGTCGGATCTCAGCACCACGACGACGCAGCCAAGCCCATCGCTTGGGGTTGGGACGCGGCCTTATGGCGGCGCCTCTACATACGGGCATCCCGCTGGCTATACCGGCGCGGTGACGCCGGGCCAGGTGGTGCCGGACGAAGTGCAGGTCACGCCTCGAGCGGGGGGAATGGGTACCGCCTTCGTCAATGGCCACCGCGTGCTCGTGGATCCCTCGAATCGCATCCTGCGGATCATCAATTAGCGCTGCGGGGACGCCGCCGGTTGCCTATTTTGTCGATCCGATCCCTCCTGTGGTAATGTTCGAATCGATAAGCGGGTCGTTGTTCGTTCGCGCAGCATCGGATCGTTCATTTCCATGAGCCAGGACACCTCTTCAAGCTCGGAGCCGCCCATCGACCGCGACTCGGCGACCGACATTGTTTATCCGTCGACAATCCCCTTCATCATCGTGCATCTCACCTGCTTCGCCGCGATCTGGACCGGCGTCACCGCGGGTGCGGTGGCGCTCGGCATCGGCCTTTACTGGCTGAGGATCTTCGCCATTGGCGCGGGCTACCATCGCTACTTCTCCCACCGTGCCTACGAGACCAGCCGGACTTTCCAGTTCGTTCTCGCGGCGCTCGCGCAGTCGACGTCGCAGAAGAGCGTCCTGTGGTGGGCCGCCAACCATCGCGACCACCACCTCCATTCCGATACGGAATTCGACGTTCACTCGCCGCGGCAGATGGGCTTCCTCTATAGCCATGTCGGCTGGATCTTCTCCCGCGGCCAGGACACGATGAACGTCAATAGGATTGCGGATTTCGCCAAATATCCCGAATTGATGTGGCTCCACCGCTTCGAACAGGTCCCGGCTTTCGTGCTCGCCGTCCTCTGCTTCGCCGTCGCCGGCTGGCCGGGGCTGATCGTCGGTTTCTTCTGGAGCACGGTCGCCGTCTATCACGGCACGTTCTGCATCAACTCGCTCGCCCATCTCGTCGGCAGGCGGCGCTACATCACCGGCGACGATTCCCGCAACAATTGGCTGCTCGCCATCATCACCATGGGCGAGGGTTGGCACAACAATCATCATGCCTACCAGAGCAGCGCGCGCCAGGGATTCTACTGGTGGGAATATGACCCGACCTTCTATCTCCTGACGCTGCTCGAGCGCCTTGGGCTGGTGTGGAATTTAAAGCGCCCGACCGCCGAGGTCATGCAAAACCAACACCGCCTCGGGAGTCGCGTCATCAGTCGCGCCGCCTCGCAGGTTGCGGACAGCTTCTACCCCGAGCGGATCGCGGCCGCTGTCGCCGCGGCCCTCGGAAACACCGGCCTGGCCGATCTCCGCGCCCGCCTTTCCCAGGCGCAGCCGTTCGCCGCGATGGACGTGTTCAGCGAATTCAACCTGCCGCACATTCCGACCAAAGCCGAGATTGTGGGCCGAGCTCGCGCCCTGCTCGCGAACTCGCCCTCGATGGAGGACATCGGCGCGAGAGCGCATGAGCTGCTCCTGGAGGCGGTTGGCGCCCGGCTCGCGACCATCGCCGCGCAAACGGCTTACTGACCGCCGCGGTCTCCGGTCTACCGGCCGCCGAGCCAGACGATCGTGTTTCTCGGATCGAAAATCACGTCGCCGAACAGACTGAGGAACGAGGCGCCCAGTTGCGCCGCGGGCTCGGCCATGTCCGCGATCCCGCCGCAGGTGTTGGCGGATTTCACGATCAGATGGAAATCGTCGGTTTCGACGATCTGACGCCCCTGTTCGTTCTCAATGCTGAGCGGGCGGTTCTTGACGCGGTAGACCGGCCAGTGCTCGCGTCCGTCACATGTCCAGATGTCGATGTCT
The DNA here is from genome assembly GCA_963707355.1 of uncultured Alphaproteobacteria bacterium. Classification (GTDB taxonomy): domain Bacteria; phylum Pseudomonadota; class Alphaproteobacteria; order Rhizobiales; family Beijerinckiaceae; genus Roseiarcus. The sequence goes on from CAVPPX010000018.1 coordinate 78,581, forward strand.
TCGATTCGGTCAAGCTTGGCGCCGTTGGCGACAAGCCGGTCGAACAAAGCCTGGTTGATGTCGATCGAGCGGGAATAGACGAAATCCTCGTAGCCGGTGTCGATCTGCGCCCAGACGCGAACGTCCCCCAGACGCAGAAAGACGACCGGAACGTTGGGGAGCCGGGCACCGGACTTCGAAGGGTCGGAGGAGAAAAAGCCGTTCTGGGCGACCGGGGTGAAACCACGCGCGATCAGCGCCTCGGGCTCACAGGTCTCGGCGCTCAGGAACGCAGTGCTGTCCGTCAGTTGGACGGTAAACCGGGACAGGAGATCGTCGCCGATGACCCCGAGCTGTCCTTTCCCCGGTTGAAGCAAAAGATAGTAGCGGGCGAGGTGAAAATCGGCCTTTTCTATGCCGGGAAGCGAGATCGCCGCCGTTCTCATCGATCCGTCCGGGCCCGAAAACGAAGCCGCCGATAAAGAACTTCGCGTTGCGCCATAGTCCAGCAAGAATGGGCCGGTCACCCCGTCGGCGGTGAGTTCCACATAGGGCGATGCGCCGTTGGGAACGCTGACCCTCGCATAGGGGCGCCCGCCGCAGAGTGGGCCCTGATCGGTCTTTTCAATGTCCATGCCGAAGCCGAAAAGAGGGATGGCGATCGCCGCGAGGAAGAGTGAGAGAATCCTGACGATCGTCATCGGCTTCGATAGGATCGGTTCTCGAGGCGCTGTCAACGGCGGTCATGCGCCGGTCGGTGGCGGAAGCGAGAGCCGCGGGCTTTGTCCGCGGGCAGGCTAAGGGGGCCGGGGAATGTCTCAAAATACGTCCTCGATCAATTACCGTCTTGGAAGCCTCTATTCGGTGATCACGGCCTTCCTCTACGCGACGCAGGAGCCGTTTTCGTTCCCGGCGGCCAAGCATCTCAACACCTTGCAGTTTGTCGCCCTGACCCAGGTCTCGTTGCTCGTGTCCCTTTCCTTGTTGCTGAGTTGGTCCAAAAGTCGCCGAGATTTCGCCGCCATACTACGAAAACCGGTGAATTACGGCTATCTGGGCGTTATCTTCGCCGTCGGGCTGACGGGCCTCCTCCTTTATAATCTCGGCCTCAGCAACGCTCATCCGATCATTATCTCCGCAATCCTCAATCTTTCGCCATTCTGGGCGGCATTGGTGGCGCTGGTCCTCGCCGGCGTCCCGATCCCGATTTCGCGGGCGACCTTCTTTGGTTGTTTCGCCGGCGCGTTCATCGGCGCCATGGCGGTCGCCTGGAGCCAGCTCGGCGACGCCGGGACCTCAAACATAAGCGCTTTGGCGGACAGTTTTGTTCACGGCAGCTGGCTCTATGCGATTCCCGTGCCATTGGCCTCGGCCCTGGGCGGCACTCTGGTCGGCAAATGGTTCGGCGCTTACGACGAATCCGCGGCGATTGCGGCCAATTTTCTCACCGCCAACGTCATCCTGATTCCGGGCTGCCTCGCCCTTCTCTATTGGCGAAACGAGCTGAATTTCGATCAGCTGGGGCCGATCCTGTTGATGATCTTCGGCACGATCGTCGCCGCTTCGCTGGGCCGGGTCATGTATCAGATCGCGCTCACCGTCACCGGCGGCGACAACGGCTTCGTCACCATGTTCCTCAACCTGGTCCCGGCGCTGACCGCGTTCATATCGCTCGGGCTGTCGCACTGGGTGCCCGACCTGCACTTCGTCATCGACCTCGCCTTTTTTCTCGGCTCAGGCCTGATCGCCGCGTCGCTGGTGCTGTTTTCGCTGAAATCGTGGCGCCAGCCCGCTCAGAGAGCCTGAGGCTTATTCCGAGCGCCATCCCTCGCGTTGCGACTCTGCTGGGAGGACGCTCAAATCAGAACCTCGTCAAGCCAGTCGAGCGCGACACGATTGACCGCCGAGCGGTTCATCATCTCGCAATGATCGCCCGCTCCCTCCGCAGCCGTAACCCTGACGAGCGGCGGCCAAGTCCTCTAGATGAGCGCGTTCAGTCGCCGAGCGAAGGGTTTCACGGCCGCCTCAATCCGCTCGCCCCAGCGGCCGAAAAATCCTTTCTGGGCCTCCGCCAGAAGATATTCCGCCCGCCAGCGCCACTCATCGCGGTCCTCGCGCAGGGCCTCGTGGTCCTCCTTGAGATCGGCAAGCAGGGCTTTCATGGTTTGGAGATCGGCCTCGACGACGCGCAGGCGCGTGAAGAGCGAAGGGTGTGACTTGACTTCGGGCGGCGCCGTTGCGTCCGACATGAGGGGATCATCGCGCGCAAAGGTTATCGGAGCCTAAATTCGCTTAATCGGGCGGCCCGACCGGTCGCGCTTTGGTGGCCCTAAGGTCCTCAAGGTTCAAGGCGGGGTGTTTTCAACACTCATGAGCCAAGTCTTCTTTGGCGGAATTTGGCGATCGCTCGCAGTTTCACAACGACAGCTGCGGAAAGGCGCGAGGCGATTTTTTGGTCCATTTGCGTCGCGGTTGGACGCGATTTAGGCAAGAAAACCGGCGATAATTCAATTGAATTGATGGTGCTGCAAGAGAGGATTGAACTCTCGACCTCTCCCTTACCAAGGGAGTGCTCTACCACTGAGCTACTGCAGCATCCGAAGCGCGTCTGAAGCGCTGGCGCTTCTGCCATAGCATAGAGAGCATGGCAAGGCAGGCCGCGCGGTTCCTCCGTTCTCACGGCGTTTCGAGCGTCCGCGCTGGACGGCGTCGTCGTCATTGGGCTGGAAGCAGGTAGTTCTTCACCAGATAGGTGATGCCCCGCGTCCAGGATTCGTCCGTGTCGCCGCGAATGTCGACGCTGTGGACGAACGCCAGTTTCCTGGCCGCGACGTCGGCCATGTACACGTTGATGTTGAGGATGAGGTCCGAGACCTTCTGCACCACGATCCACGCGACATTATCGGCGCCGAGCTCTTTGCCGTAGCCGAACTCGCAGCCGCCGCAGGCGCCGACCTCCGGACCGGCCGCAATTTTTCCCGCCGCATCCGCGGGTATGGAGACGAACGTGTACCGGCCGGAGGCTTCGAGCTTCGCCTTGAAGAGGGATGCGATCAAGGCAAGGCGCGCGCGCTCCGCGCCGGTCGTCGGCTCCAGATCCTCGTGGTCGTTCAGGAACTGGACGTCGAGCAAGGCGACGCTCTTGGCGGCTTCGGATGGCGTGGCCGCAGCCGCCAGGCGCGCGCTAAGGGCAAGGGGTCCGACGATGAGCAACCCTGCAAGTCCCCATGCGGCGAGCGCGGCGCGACACCGCGCGAGCAAAGCGTCCCACCGGCAAGCGCGCGGTTCCCAGCCAGCATGGCCCGCGATGTGAGACGCCGCTCCAGCTTCCGAACCATTCATCGTTTCATCCCTTTCCCGGCACGCTCTTGTCGCGCATCGACGAGGCTTCCGGCCGCCAGGCTTGTCGGCTCGGCCGCGCAATCGCAGACTCAACGCTCATCTGGTGCTATCGGGTACTGGCATATCGCCAACTGGGAGGATCGCCCATGCCTTCAAGGTTCACGCGGCTGCTTCTGGGCGCCTCGTTCGCCGTTGCGGCGCTTACGAGTTCAGCGACCGAGGCGTCGGCGCAAATTCCGGGCGACACGATCAAGATCGGCGTCTTGAGCGACTTCTCCGGACCATTCGCCGATCAGGTCGGCAAGGGGTCGCTGGTTGGCGCTCAGATGGCGGCCGAGGATTTCGCCAAGCAGGCGGCCGGCCTCAAGGTCGAGGTCATTTTCGCCGATCATCAGAACAAGCCCGACATCGGCGTTGCGATTGCCCGGCGGTGGGTGGATCAGGAGGGCGTCGATGCGATCGTCGACCTCGCCAATTCCGGCGTCGGTCTCGCCGTCAACAGTCTTATGCACGACAAGAATCGCGCCATGCTCGCTTCCGCAACCGCGACCTCCGACCTGACCGGGAAATTCTGTCAGCCGACCACGGTCCAATGGGCTCTCGACACCTGGGCGCTCGGTTCGGCTGTTGGCCGTGCGATCACCAAAATGGGCGGTTCGACCTGGTATTTCATCAGCTTCGACTATGCTCTGGGCAAGGCTCTGCAACGCGATGCGACCGAGGCGATCGTCAGGGCGGGCGGGTCCGTGCTCGGCTCGGTGTCGCATCCGCTCGGCGCGACCGATTTCGGCTCGTATCTTTTGCAGGCGCAAGCCTCGGGCGCCAAAGTGATCGCTCTCGCCGACACCGGCGCCGACGCGATCAACGCCATCCGCCAGGGGGCCGAGTTCCAGATCGTCGGGCCCGACAGGCGGCTCGCCGCGCTCTTCCTGCAGATCACCGATATCGACGCGCTCGGATTGAGCGCGGCGCAGGGGCTCATCCTGTCTGAAGCGTTCTACTGGGATCTCAATGATGCGACTCGCGCCTTCGCCACGCGCTTCGCCGAACGGATGGGCGGCAAGATGCCGACCGAGGATCAGGCCGCGGCCTATTCGGCGACGCTCGCCTATCTGCGCGCCGTCAAGACGGCGGGAACCATCGAAGGCGACAAGGTGGTCGCCGAAATGAAGACATCGCCGATCGACGATCCGCTATTCGGTCCTGTCGTCGTGCGCGCCGACGGCCGCGCGACGCATGCGATGTACGTGTTCAAAGTCAAGTCGCCGCAACAATCGAAGAGCCGGTATGACGTCTATGATCTGATCGAGACGATTCCGGCCGAGGCCGCCTTCCGGCCGCTCGATCAGGGCGGCTGCCCGCTCGTGAAGTGATTGGGCTATGGAAGCGCGTCGCGTGAAGCTGATTGGAGGAACGTTATGAGCCAAGAGTCCAAAGAGCGCGTTTATGAACCCGACGAGATCGAGGCGCGGCTCAAGCGGGAGCTTCCGCATTGGGCTTATGAAAACGGCTGGATCAGACGCAAGTTTCGCACCTCCGGCTGGAAGGGCACATTGATGGTGATCAACGCGGTCGGCCACCTCGCGGAGGCCGCCTGGCATCATCCCGATATCGCCGCGTCCTACGCCTGGGTCGAGGTGAAGTTGCAAAACCATAGCGCCAAGGGGATCACCGACAAGGACTTCGAACTGGCGCGCAAGATCGAGGACTTCGTTCTGGCGCCCGGGCAAGGAAGGCGGCGCGCTCGAAGGGACGCCGACCGGCGATCAGCGATTTGCCTATATCAAGTACGACGACAAGTGACCCATCGGCATTGTGAGCGAAGCGCCAAGCGGATTTAACCTTCGCGAAGGGACCGTTTCTTGAGCGGGCCGTATGCGGGCGGATACCCGAGCAGGGCCTGGCAGAATTACCGAATCCATCGACAATATCTTGCGTAAATAGGAACGCTCGTTTATGATCTGGGCGATGACAAACCCGCCCGCCGCAACTTCTGAGGCCAAGCCAACGGACGCCAGGACGGATGTCGGGCGCCGGAATCCCAACCAGGACGCGTTTTCGGCGCGAGAGAAGATTTTTTTATTTGGATTCGTCGTAACCCTTTGAAAAGACCTATTTCGGCCAAGAGAATCCAAGGAAATCCAAGCTTTTTTCCTTGCATTTCCTTGGATTCAATTGACACATTTGGAGCGAGTTCGCGTCCTCGGTTGCATCTCCGCGAGGTAGGTTTTAGCCGACCGTCACCACCAGTCGCCCCCGGGTCTCGCCCTTGAGGATCCTCGCCCCGGCCTCGAACACCTCCGCGAGAGGGATGGTCTCGGTCATCGAAGCGAGCTTGTCGCGGTCGAGATCGAGCGCCAGGCGCCGCGAGGCTTCCAGCCGGCGCTCCTTCGGGCATTGGACGCTGTCGATCCCAAGGAGCGAGACGCCGCGCAGGATGAACGGCGCGACGGTCGTGGCTAAGTCCATGCCGCCGGCCAGGCCGCAGGCGGCGACCGCGCCGCCATAGCGCGTCTGCGCGAGGACATTGGCGAGCGTCGTCGAGCCGACGCTGTCGACCGCGGCCGCCCATTGCTCCTTGCCAAGCGGCCTGCCGCTGGGGGCGCTCAGCGTCGCGCGGTCGATGATCTCATCCGCGCCCAGCGTCTTGAGGTAGGGCGCCTCGCTCGGGGCGCCCGGTCGAGGCGATCACCCGCCAGCCCCTGTCGGCGAACAACAGCGAACACCAGCCATTCAACCGACGCCCCCGGCCGCTCCAGTCACCAAAGCCGCGCCCATGGACGGCGTGAGATCGTGGCGCTCGATCGCCATCAAAGCCAGCATCGCCGTAAAGCCCGCGGTTCCGATCGCCATCGCTTGGGCCCGGGTCAGGCCGGTCGGCAGCTTGACCAGCCAGTCGCCGTTCACGCGCGCCCTTTCGGCATAGCCGCCGAAATGGGTTTCGCTGAGTTCGTAGCCGGTGAGCACGACCTCGTCGCCCGGCGCGAAGTCCGACCGGCGCGAGTTCTTGACGATTTCGGCGAGATCGACGCCGAGCACCATGGGAAACCTGCGAATGACCGGCGATTTGCCGCTGAGCGCCAGCCCGTCCTTGTAATTGACGGTCGAATGGGTCACCCGGATTGTCACGTCGCCGTGCATGAGCTCGGACTCGTCCATATCGACGAGCTTGACGACCTGCCCGGCGTCGGTCTTGTCGGCTCGAACGGCGCGAAACGTCATGGCCTCATGCCCTTGAGTTGGCGGGATGAGAAGGCGAAGTTGATCAGCCGGATTCCAGGCTGGTCAAATGGCTTGACCCGTGGTTGAGGAGCGAAGGTCCTAATGCCCGCAAAGGAAAAGCCGCTGCTGATCGCAAAGGAAAAGCCGCCGCGCATCTTGACGGCGGTCAAGGGCGCCGACGGATTGACGCGCTGTCCGTGGCCTGGCGTCGATCCGCTCTACGTCGCCTATCACGACGAGGAATGGGGCGTGCCCGAATACGACGATTGGGCGATGTTCGAGAAACTGGTGCTGGACGGCTTCCAGGCCGGCCTCTCGTGGATCACCATCCTGCGCAAGCGCCCCGCCTTCCGTCAGGCGTTCGACGGCTTCGACCCCAAAAAAATCGTGCGCTGGAGCGAGAAGAAAAAGGACGCGCTGATGCAGGATGTGGGCATCGTCCGCAACCGGGCCAAGATCGAGGCGACGGTGGCGCTCGCCCGTATCGTGCTCGACTTCTCGGATAAAGGAGGCTTCGCGCGCCATTTGTGGAGCTTCGTCGACGGACGCCCGATCGACAATGCGAGGCATAGCTTCAAGGACGTGCCGGCCGAGACCGACGTTTCGCGCGCCATCGCCAAGGACTTGCGCGCGCGGGGCGGCAATTTTGTCGGGCCGACGATCGTCTACGCCTTCATGCAGGCGACCGGCATGGTCAATGATCATCTCGTCGATTGCTGCCGTCACGGGGCCTGTCGCGCGTTGGCGCGCAAGCTTCTACCTGTGAGCCAGAGGCCGCCACGCCGAGCCTGGCAGCGGATGCTTTCGGGACGGCGGCTCGATCTCATCGATCCCTCGCCGCTCGATGTCGAGATTGCCGACATCGCCCACGGTCTCGCACGCGTGGCGCGCTGGAACGGTCAGACGAAGGGGCCCGAGATCTTCTCCGTCGCGCAACATTCGCTCTTGGTCGAAGCCCTGTTCGCAGCCCGGGACGTTGCCTCGCCCCGTGAGGCGCGGCTGGCGGCGCTGCTGCATGACGCGCCCGAATATGTGATCGGCGACATGATCTCGCCATTCAAGGCGGCGGTCGGCGGCGATTACAAGCTGGTTGAAGCGCGCCTCAAGCTGCGATCCTCATCCGTTCGGCTTGGCCGCCGAACCCTCCGAGGATCTGAACGCCGCATCAAGGTCGCTGACCGCGCCTCCGCCTATCTCGAGGCGACTGCGCTCGCGGGCTTCTCGATCGCAGAAGCGCGGAAACTGTTTGGCGAGCCCGACCTGCCGATCCCCGACTTCGCCGCCTTCCTTGAGGCGAGGCGGCCGGCCGATGTCGAAGCCCAGTTTCTGACCCGTTTCGCTGAACTCGACGTTGCGGTCGGCGGCGCTCTATAAGGCCGACATGCCGCGCCTCCACGTCTGTTCGCTCGCCCTGATCGCCGAAACCGTCGACAAGACTGGCGCGCGCTCGTTGGTCACCTTGTTGAGCCCGGGCACGGCAATCGAGCGGCCGATGAGAATTTTGCCCGAACAGCATATTCATCTCGCCGTGTCGGACATTGTTGAGGCGACCCGGGCCATGTGCTGCCGGACGCGACCCACCTCGACGAGTGTTGCATTTGTCCATGCCTGGGATCGCGCCGAGCCGATGCTGATCCATTGCTTCGCCGGCGTCAGCCGTTCGACCGCCGCCGCCTATATCGCCGCTGGCGCTGGCCGCCGGGCCGACGAGTAAGCTAGCGCGCGCTCGTACGCTCGGCGCCCTCCACCGCCTCGCAACGCTCTCTCGTGGCCCTCGCGGATGACGCGCTCGGACGCCGCGGACGCATGAGAGAAGCGATCGCGGAAATTGGCCGCGGCCAGGAATGTTTCGAGGGCGAGCCGTTCGCGCTCGAACTGAACTGAAGGTTCTGGTCAGTTCTTCACCGCTTTCGCCATTGCGTCCTGCTCAGGCTGGGTGGGAGAACCAAAGAAGGCTGGCTCATTGTCCTTGCCACCAAGCGCTCCGTAGGCGCGTGCGCCGGCGGCGTCGAACAGGACAACGAACTTGTGTTCCCCGCACTCCATCGGCTTGCAGACGAAGGATATCTCATACGGCTTGCTGTCGATGGTGACCTTCGTCATCTCGCCCGAAACGCCGTCGAAGTTCCGATTGAAATGGATAAGCCAATCTGGGCGTCGGCTGCACCAGCTTCATCAGTTTCTCCCAAGAGGTGCGGTAGGGCGTCTTGCCGTGCAAGGCGTCGAACAGAAACGCCGAGTCCATTTCCGCCGCGTTCGCGGCCTCGGCGAGAATGACGAGAGCGAAAGAGAGGCGTAGGCGCATCTTGGAAACTGGCCGCTTGCTGTTGGACAATGGGAGAGACCCTCGATGGGCGCCAGGAGATCGCGCGCCCCGCGCGTCAGCCTAAAAGGCCTTGAAGGTGATGATGGTGCGGGTGTCGACGATTTCGGGAATCACCTGGACCCGGTGACCACGTAATGCCCAATATCGACGTTGGATTCCACGTAGAATTTGGCCAGGATGTCGAAGTTTCAGAAGATTTAAAAGACACTTCATAGGCGATTTCGGTTTCCGCAAGCGCGCTCGCGACCTCATACGTCCGGCCAAGGGCGCATTTGATTTGCACAAAAAAGGTCTGCATCCGGTCACGGCCCCTGCTTGCCGTTCTCTTGTGCAACAACTTCGACGTCGCGGTCCATCCCTGTCTGAACCTGGAACGTCCATCGGAAGACCTTGGATTCGTGCCGCGCGATCACGACGTATTCGCCTTCGGCGAGAACGAGTGAGGGAAAGAGACCTACCAGTTCGCGAATGACGTCGCCACCCGGTGTGAGCACGGTAAAGGTCGTATTGGCAAGCGCATCGCCTGCGGGCTTGTTGACCAGCTTGAGCGTGAGCGTTGCACAGCGAT
>CAVPPX010000019.1:0-13034 GCA_963707355.1 uncultured Alphaproteobacteria bacterium
AGGACGCAGCGGGACCCCTGCGGCTCCCGTGCTTGCGAGCGTTCACCGCTGCGGCTGGCTTGCAGGCCGCACGTGAGACGGCTACGGAGCAGGCTGCTCTTCGGAGAGGAACTCTTCATTCCATGAGAAAAGTCTACGCCAATGCGGACGAGGCGCTCGCCGGCCAGATCAAGGATGGCATGATCTTGATGGCCGGCGGATTTGGCCTCTGCGGGGTGCCCGAGACGCTGATCGACGCGGTGCGCAAATCGGGCGCGAAGGACCTGACCTTTGTCTCGAACAACGCGGGCGTTGACGGGATTGGCCTCGGCGTTCTGCTCGAAACCGGCCAGATCAAGAAGATGATCTCGAGCTACGTCGGCGAGAACAAGATCTTCGCCCGTTTGTATCTCGCGGGTGAACTCGAACTCGAATTCAATCCGCAGGGAACGCTCGCCGAGCGCATCCGCGCCGGGGGCGCCGGAATTCCCGCGTTTTTCACCCGCACCGGGGTCGGCACAGTGATTGCGGAGGGCAAGGAAGTCCGCGATTTCAACAACGAGGCTTATGTCATGGAGACGGGCCTCATCGCCGACATTTCCTTGGTTCATGCCTGGAAGGGCGACACCGAAGGCAATCTCGTCTATCGGAAGACGGCGCGCAATTTCAACCCGATGATGGCGACGGCGGGGCGTCTGACGATCGCCCAGGTCGAGCATCTCGTTCAGCCTGGTGAGATCGACGGCGACGCCATCGTCACCCCCGGCGTCTATGTTCAACGCATCGTTCACGTGCCGAACGAGCTCAAGCGCATCGAGCAGCGCACCACCCGCAAGCGCGACGCGGCCTGAACATTTCGGAGGCAGATCCCCATGGCTTGGACCCGCGATCAGATGGCGGCGCGCGCCGCCCAGGAACTCAAGGACGGCTTCTACGTCAATCTCGGCATCGGTATCCCGACGCTGGTGTCTAATTATATCCCTAAGGGAATGAGCGTGCAGTTGCAGAGCGAGAACGGCATGCTGGGGATGGGGCCGTTCCCGTTCGAGGGCGAAGAGGACCCCGACCTCATCAACGCCGGCAAGCAGACCGTCACGCAATTGCCGACGACCAGCTTCTTCTCCAGCGCCGATTCGTTCGCCATGATCCGCGGAGGCCACATCGACCTCGCCATCCTTGGCGCGATGCAGATCGCCGAGAATGGCGACCTCGCCAACTGGATGATTCCGGGCAAGATGGTGAAGGGCATGGGCGGCGCGATGGACCTCGTCGCCGGCGTCAAACGCATCGTCGTGGTGATGGAGCACTCCGCCAAGGACGGGCCGAAGCTCCTGCATCATTGCACCCTGCCACTGACGGGCGCCAAGGTCGTCGACCTCGTGATCACCGATCTCGGCGTGTTCACGATCGACAAGCATTGGCGGAGCGGCATGGCGCTCATTGAACTTGCGCCCGGCGTCACCGTGGACGAAATCGCCGCCAAGACCGAGGCGAGCTACCGGGTCGCCCTCAACGAGCCCAGCGAGGCCGCCGTCGCGGGCTAGAGGGCTCGTCCTTCAGTGAAGCCGGAGCGCGGGCGCCATTGCGAGTCCGTTTTGAGCAATTTCAGTTGTTTGCGGCGCCATTTGCGATCCATCAGGCGCGATCTGCAAGCCTTATGCTGTGAATTATACGCAACGACATAGTGCATAAGCGCACTGAGCCGGGATTAAGCTCGAACCGAGCGCGGCGAGGATTGCTGGCTAGCCGCGCTCTCGCCGAGGTTCGTTATTTCTTGACCAGGGGGCAGGCTGAGTTGGCGAGCTTGCCATAGGCCTCATCGCCTTTCATCGTCTTGAGGATCTTGTAGAAGTCCCAATCGCCCTTCGAATTCGGCCGGCGTCTTCACCTGAACGATGTACATGTCCTTCTCCAGGAGACCGTCGGGGCGGATCACGCCGTCAGTCACGAACATGTCGTTGATCTTCGTCTTCTTGAGTTGCTCCATCACCTTGTCGGAGTCGGTCGAGCCGACCGCCTTGACCGCGTTGAGGTAGGCGAGCGTCGCCGAATAGTAAGCGGCCTGGGGGAAGGTCGGCATCTTCTTCGTCGTTTCGAAGAACCGGTTGGCGAACCCCCGCGTCGTGTCGTTCGCGTTCCAGTACCACGAGGTCGTCAGCACGAGGCCCTGCGCGGTCTCGAGACCAAGCGCGTGGACGTCGGAAAGGAAGACGAGCAACGCCGCCGGCCTCATGGTCTTGGTAAGGCCGAATTCCACCGCCGCCTTGAGCGAGTTCGACGTATCCGTGCCGGCGTTGGCGAGCGCCAGCACCTGCGCGCCGGAGCTCTGCGCCTGGAGGAGATAGGAGGAAAAGTCCGACGTCCCGAGCGGCACTCGAACGTCGCCGACCACGCTTCCCCCGCCTGCCTTGACGACCTCCGTGGCTCCCGCCTCCAATTGCTTGCCGAAAGCATAGTCCGCGGTGATGAAGAACCAGCTCTTGCCGCCCTCTTCGAGGATCGTTTTGGCGGTGCCGTTGGAAAGGGCGGTCGTGTCGTAGCCGTAGTGCATGGTGTAGGGCGTGCAGTCCTTGCCGGTCAGCGACGCGCCGGCCGCGCCAATGGCGAAAAAGGGGATCTTCTTCTCTTTGGCCGCGGAGGACATGGCCAGGCTGACGCCGGTGTTCGAGCCGCCGAGCAGCATCGTCATGCCGTCGGTGTCGGCCCATTCGCGGACCTTCTCCGCCCCGAGAGCCGGCTTGTTTTGATGATCGAAGGTGAGGATCTGGATCGGCTGGCCAAGCACCGATCCGCCAAAATCGGCGATCGCCATTTTGATCGACTCGACGCCGGCCGTGCCGATGACGTCGGCATAGGGTCCCGACATATCGTCGATGTCGCCGATGACGACCTTGTTGTCGGCGGCCCAAGCCGCGCTGCCGGCCAGCGAGGCGCATAGCGCGCCAGCCGCCATCAACATGCGTCTGAATTTCATTCCATTCCTCCCGATTTCACAATTCGTCCGGCGGCGCGCCGCCAATGCCCTAGCCTCGTGCGGGCATAATGCTTGGCGCCGCCACGCATGGCAACTTCTGCTTTCGTCGCATGCTGCGCTTGGCGCGCCCGCCCCGCGTGCCTATAAATCGAACATGGCGCGTAGAGAGTCCCGGCAGGCGAGGGCGGCGAGGACCGAGGCGATCTTTGAGCGCCTGGCGACCGCCAATCCCACCCCGAAGGGCGAGCTCAAATACATCAACCCTTTCACACTGCTCGTGGCCGTGGTGCTGTCGGCGCAGGCGACCGACGCCGGCGTGAACAGAGCGACGCCCGCCCTGTTCGCCATCGCCGACACGCCGGAGAAGATGGCGGCGCTCGGCGAGGAGCGGGTTACCGAACTCATCAAGACCATCGGGCTTTATCGGACCAAGGCCAAGAACGTCATCGCGCTTTCACGCGCGATCGTCGAACAACACGGCGGCGAGACCCCTCGCATTCGTGAGGAGCTGGAAGCCCTGCCCGGCGTTGGCCGCAAGACCGCCAATGTGGTGCTGAACACCGTTTTCGGCGAACCGACGCTCGCCGTCGACACGCACGTCTTCCGCGTCGCCAACCGACTGGCCATCGCGCCCGGCAAAACGCCGCGTGAGGTCGAGGATGGACTCATGCGCGTGGTCCCGGACCGTTTTTTGCTGCATGCCCACCATTGGCTGATCCTGCACGGACGGTATGTCTGCATGGCCCGCAAACCTTTGTGCGGCGTTTGCGTGCTGGTCGATCTTTGCCCCTACGAGCCGAAAAATCTGCCGAGCAGCGGCTGAGCGGCACGAATTGCCCGCGTGCGTTATTGCCGCTGATTGAAGCGGGCCTCCGGAGTTGGACGCAATTCTTTCACGTCGAAAGGGCGGGCCCAATCTTGCCCCCCGAGGCGGCGACCGGATAGGACTCTGCCTCGATGCTTAATATCGTCCTGCTCCTGGCCGTCCTTGCGACCTTGCTGGTGGTCGTCGCCGTCTCCCAGCCGGTGGCGGTCCGCCTCAAGGTTGCGCCCGTCGTGCTCCTCGCCGTCATCGGGGTGGCGATCGGCGGGGTGTCGATCGTCTTGGTGCACACCCCCCTTTCCACCCGCTTCGGCGACTTCGCCGGATTGTTCGCTGACCTGCCGGTTGGCGCCGAGACCTTCATTTACGTCTTTCTCCCGCTGCTCGTCTTCGAGGGTGCGATCACGACCGACGTCCGGCGGATGCTCGAGGACGCCGCGCCGATTCTGATGCTGGCCGTTGTCGCCACGGTCGTCTGCACCGCGGTGGTCGGCTTCGCGCTCTGGCCGATCGCAGGTCTGCCGCTGGTGGTCTGCCTGTTGCTCGGCTCGGTGGTGGCGACCACCGACCCGGCGGCGGTCATCGCGGTTTTCCGCGATGTCGGCGCCGCGGCGCGGCTGACCCGTCTCGTCGAGGGCGAGGCGCTTCTGAACGACGCCGCGGCGATCGTCATGTTCACGGTGCTGCTGGGGGTGATCGTATCCGGACAGCAACCGAACCTCCTCGTTGGCGAGGAGCAGTTCCTGGTTTCCTTCTTCGGCGGCGCGGCTCTGGGCCTCCTGGCCGGGCGGGCGTTGCTGCAGCTGATCCCCTGGACGCGGGACGATCGATTGGCCGAAGCGACGCTGACCGTCGCGCTTCCCTATCTCGTCTTCATCGTCGCCGAACAGGTCGTGCATGTTTCCGGCGTTGTCGCCGTGCTCTGCGCGGGATTGACGGTCAGTGCTTCTGGGCGGTCGCGCATCGCCCCCTACAACTGGTCGTTCATCACCGATCTTTGGGCGCAGATTGCCTTCTGGGCCCATTCGCTCGTGTTCGTGCTGGCTTCCATCCTGGTGCCGAAGCTGTTGCTCGACATGCAGTTCCACGACGTCATGCTGCTAGCGGCGCTCATCGTCGCGGTGTTCGCCGCCCGCATCCTGGTGCTGTTCCTGCTCCTTCCTCTGTTGAGCCTGGCCAAACTCACCGAGCCGATCAGCACCGCCTACAAGCTCGCCATCGCCTGGGGCGGCTTGCGCGGGGCCTTGACCCTGGTGCTGGCGCTCGCCGTCACGGAGAACCCGGCGCTCAAGCCGGAGATCCAAAGATTTGTCGCGGTGCTTGCCACAGGCCTCGTGCTGTTCACGCTCCTCGTCAACGGCACGACATTGCGCTTCGTGATCCGCCTCCTGCGTCTCGACCAACTGTCGCCGGTTGATCAGGCTTTGCGCGATCGCGTGTTGGCGCTCTCCTATACCGAGGTCGCCGAGACGATTCGGTCAACGGCGAACGAGCATGAGATCTCTCTTTTAGCCGTCACCAGCGCCCTCGCGCCCTATGAGGCCGGGATGGCGGCGGCAAAATCGCCTGGCGCCGCGGAAGCAGGCCTCACCGATCACCAGCGCCTCGCGATCGGTTTGGTCGCGCTCGGCAATCAGGAACGGATGCTGGCGCTTGAAATCATGGCGGAGCGGGCCGCATCGCCCGTCACCGTGCAGGCGCTGTTGCGCAACGCCGAAGCTCTGGGCGAAGGCGCGAGGAGCGGCGGGCGCCTCGGCTACCAGCGCAGCGCCGAAGCTGCGCTCGCCTTTCCGTTCTCTTTCGCCGCCGCCTACTTCTTCTATCGCCGTTTTGGCATCGTGCGCTTTCTCGCCGACCGACTCGGCGACCGCTTCGAAATGCTGCTCGTTACGCGTCTGTTGATCCAGGAGCTCACGGGCGCGCACGCGGTGCGGTCGCGCTCGATTTTCGGCGAGCGCGTTGTCGAGCTGATTGACGTCATTCTCAAGGTTCGACTCAAGCGCACGACGGCCGCTCTCGAGGCACTGCGCCGGCAATATCCTCAATACGCCGCCGCCCTCGAAGCTCGATTCTTGCGCCAATCGGCGATGCGCCGCGAGATGGGGCGATACGACGCCTTGTTTCAAGAAGGTCTCATCGCGGCCGAGGTCTACGAGGACCTCAAGGGCAGCGTCGAGGACAGAAAGAGAGAAGCCCGGCCTCGCTTTGACCTTGGCCTCGATACGCGCGAGTTGATCGGGCGCCTCGACCTGTTCGCCGCCCTCAACGACCAGCAGCTCGAGCGGGTGCAGAAGCTGCTCAGGGCCCGGTTCGTGGCGCCGCGCGAACGGATCGTGCGCGAGGGGGACGAGGGCGACGCCTGCTATTTCATCGCCTCGGGCGCCGCCGAAGTGGTCTTTCCGGGTCGCCGCATCCCGCTCGGCAGCGGCGACCTGTTCGGTGAAATGGCGCTGCTCACCGGCATGACGCGTCAAGCCGACGTCGTCGCCATGACCTATTGCCGGCTGCTGGTGCTGCGGAAGGTCGATTTCGATCGTTTCATGGAGGACAATCGCGATATCCGCCTCGTGATTCGCAAGATTGCCGCGACGCGCTCGTCGATGAACCGCTCAGACGAGACGAGCCCCGGTCTCGCCTGAGCTTAAGTCTCCGGTGGCGGCCCGGATTGCGGCGAAGGGCTCGGCGGCCTCACCGACCCATCTCTTTCCAGTTCCCGGCGTCGTAGCCATGCGGGTCGACGGCGACAACCACCTTCGTCGCGACTGCGCTCCGGCCAACGCAGCGCCAGGCGTAGATTGTGTCGTGGCCGGTCGCGAACATCGGGATATTGTCCGCGTCGGGATTGGCGCGACAGTACTCGCGCGCGCCCGGCAGCGACCTGCGCGTATTCACCTTGCCGCAGTTCAAGTTCGCGCCGACCGAGCAAGCCAGAAGCTTGTCCCCTGCGCAGCGCACGAAGGCGAGTTGGCGCGCGAGGTCGATGGGGAGGCCAAACGTCCTGGCGACATCCGCTTCGAGGTCCTTCGGAACCGGGACCGGGGCGCGGGGTCCGGCGCCTGAGGCGCAAATGGCGAGGCCGTCAGCCGCCGAGACGGGAACGGCGTGGAGCACGCCGAACGCGAGCGCGGCGACAATTGCGTCGCGGCTCCGCCTATCGCCCACGAACATTCCGGCCTCCTCGGTTTCGCAAGCGCGGGAGCCTGATCCTCCCACGCATCTTCGTCAATCGACTGCCGCTCTTTGAAGATCCCGGGCTTTTCGATTGGCGCCGGAAGCGTGTAGAGACTTTGGATGCGCCGGCCTCACGGCAGGGACGGCGCCAGGGAGGAAACACATGAAAGCCAAATCCACCCTCGTCTCTCTCGGAGGCGAGCCAATATCGCGGCGCGGACTGATCGCCTCCGCCGGCGCCGCAGGCCTCGCGGCTGCAGCCCGACCCTACGGCGCTTTCGCCGCGGGCCCCGAGACGACGCTCAAGGTCGGCTTCATCAGCCCGCGCACCGGCAAGCTCGCCGGATTCGGCGAGACCGATGGCTATATTCTCGAACTCGCCCGCAAGGCGTTGGCCTCCGGGCTCAAGGCCGGCGACAAGACCTATGGGGTTGATATCCTCGATCGCGACAGCCAGTCCGATCCGGCCCGCGCCGGCCAGCTCGCCAAGACCCTGATCAATTCCGACAAGATCGACATGATGCTGGTCATCTCCACCCCCGAAGTGATCAATCCGGTCGCCGACGCGTGCGAGGCGGCGGGAGTGCCCTGCATGTCGACGGTCATGCCATGGGAAGCCTGGTACTTCGGGCGCGGCGCGAAGCCTGGCCAGCCCTCGCCGTTCAAGTGGACCTATCATTTCGGTTTCGGCGGCGGAGAGTTCTTCAAGACCTATGTCTCGCAATGGAATCTGCTCGAGACCAACAAGAAGGTCGGCGTGCTTTACCCCAACGACGCCGACGGCAACGCGATCCGCGAGAATCTCGCCCCGGCTCTGGCCAAGGCCGGTTTCACGATCATCGATCCGGGACCTTACGAAGACGGCACGACCGACTATTCGGCCCAGATCGCGAAGTTCAAGGCGGAGAAATGCGAGATCTTCAACACGTTCCCGATCCCGCCCGACTTTGCCGCGTTTTGGCGCCAGGCCGCCCAGCAGGGCTACACCAAGATGGTCAAGAATCGCCCAGATCGCCAAGACCGGCCTCTTCCCTTCCGAAGTGACTGCGCTCGGCAATCTTGGCTACAATCTTGCGGGCGCGGCGTACTGGCACAAGGCTTTCCCCTACAAGTCGTCGTTGACGGGAATCAGCAGCGAGGAGCTTGCTGACGGCTACGAGAAGGCTTCCGGCAAAATGTGGACGCAGCAGCTGGGCGCGACTCTGGCGCTGTTCGACGCCGGCGCCGCGGCGCTGACCGCGAGCGGCGACCCGTCGAACAAGCCGGCCCTTGCCAAGGCGATGTCGACGTTGAAGACGGTGACCATCGATGGTCCGATCGACTTCACCTCCGGACCGGTGCCCAACGTGTCCCCGGGACCGATCATCGGCTGCCAATGGGTGAAGTCGCCGGCCGGGTCGAAGTTTCCGCTCGAGTTTCCCGTGACCGAGAATGCAACCGATCCGAAGGTTCCCATCCAGGCGAAACTCAGGCCGTTCAACAGCTGATCGCGGCCCAGCGCGTGATGTCGGGCGCGCGAACGAGCGGCCTTCTGCTTGAAGGGGAGGGCCTGACGAAAAGCTTCGGCGCGCTCCTGGTGCTCGACGGAGTTGACTTTTTGGTCAGCGCCGGCGAGGCGGTGGGCGTCGTCGGGCCGAACGGCGCCGGAAAGACAACTTTGCTCAGCCTGCTCGTCGGCGCGCATGCGCCAACCAGCGGACGAGTGCGCTTTCTCGGCGAGGACGTCACGATGGCGCCGACTGCGGAGCGATGCCGGCGGGGGCTCGCGCGCACGCACCAGATTCCAAGACCCTTCAGCGGCATGACGGTGTTCGAGAATGTCTTCACCGCTGCGGCGCATGGCGCTGGGCTTAAGCGTGATCGCGCCTACGAGGCGACGATCGAATTGCTCGCGCTGACTGGCATGACTTCTGTCGCCAACCGCCGCGCGGAGACGCTCGGACTCATCGATCGAAAGCGGCTGGAGCTCGCCCGCGCGCTCGCGACCGACCCGGCCGTGCTGCTCCTGGACGAAATCGGCGGCGGATTGACGGACGCGGAGGCGAACGAACTCGTCGACATCATCCTCGAATTGAAGGCCCGCGGGATCGCGATCGTCTGGATCGAGCACATCGTCCACATTCTGCTGAAGGTTGCGGAGCGTCTCGTATGCATGGATGCTGGACGCATCATCGCGGACGGACCTTCGCACAGCGTGATGGCCGATCCCCGCGTGATCGAGGCCTATCTTGGTGGGGGCGTGGTGTGACGCTTCTGTCCATCGAAGGTCTCGAGGCCGGCTACGGCCAGCTTAAAGCCGTGCGCGGGGTTAGCCTCAGCATCGAGAAAGCCGAGACGGTCGCGCTCGTCGGCGCGAACGGCGCGGGCAAGACCACGCTTCTGCGCGCCATCGCTGGCGCGCACCGGATTGCGGCAGGCCGGGTCGCCTTCAAGGGCGAGGACATCAGCGCGCGCCCCTCTCATGCGCGCGCGGCGCTTGGCCTGGCGCTTGTACCGGAAGGTCGGCGCTTGTTCGCCCGGCTGACCGTGGAAGAGAACCTCCAGCTCGCACGCTGCGCCGGCCGAACGGGCGCATGGACGCTCGACGCCGTCATGGAGGCCTTTCCCAACCTCAAGGACCGTCGTCGGGCTCTCGCTGGCACATTGTCCGGTGGCGAGCAGCAAGCAACCGCGATCGGGCGCGCATTGATGATGAACCCGGAACTCCTGTTGCTCGACGAGGTTTCCCTGGGCTTGTCGCCTCTGGTGGTCGATCGCCTTTACGTCCAGCTCGAGGCGTTGAAATCGTCCGGCGTCGCCATGCTGCTGGTCGAGCAGGACCTAAAGCGCGCCATGTCGGCCGCAAGCCGCACCATCTGCATGCTCGAGGGCGCAGTCGCCATCGAAGGGCCGACGCGAACGCTCAGCCGAGAGCAGGTCACCGAAGCTTATTTTGGTCTCCGGAAGTCATCGCGCACCGAGGCGCCGCAGCCTTGATTTTCGTCAACCAGATCATTCAGGGCGTTCTGCTGGGCGGCTATTACGCGCTCATCGCCTGCGGCCTGTCGTTCATGTTCGGCGTCATGGGAATCATCAACCTCGCCCATGGCAGCCTCGCGGTGCTTTCGGCTTACGTGCTCTATGTTCTGGCCGATCGCTTCGGGATTGAGCCGTTTCTTGGCCTCGCCCTCGTGATCCCGCTGATGGCGTTGATCGGCTGGGCGCTGCAGCGGCTCGTGCTCGAACGCAGCGCGCGCGGCGGGTTGCTGGTTCCAGTCCTCTCGACCTTCGGACTGTCGATCATTCTCGACAATCTCATGTTCCAGGGTTTCGGCGCCGACACGCGCTCGCTCGCCCCTTACATCGGCGACCTCTCCTATGACAGCTGGACGCTCAGTGACGACATTTCGATCGGCAAGCTCGCGGCGCTGACCATGGTGGTCGCGATCGTGCTGCTCGGCGGGATTGAGAACTTTCTCAACCGAACGTTGACGGGGCGTGCGATTCGCGCCACCGCCGAGGATCCTGACACGGTCGGGCTCGTGGGCGTCGACGCGCGGCGGGTCAATGCCGTCGCCGCCGCGATTGCATTGGCGACGGTCGCGATCGCCGGCGCGTTTCTCGGCATGCGCGCGACCTTCGATCCCTATGCCGGAGCCCCCCAACTCATCTTCGCCTTCGAAGCGTCGGTGATTGGCGGCGCGGGCTCGCTCTGGGGCACGCTGGCTGGCGGCATTGTCCTGGGCGTCGCGCAAAGTGTGGGCGCCTTTATCGATCCGCAGGGCTTCTTTATCGCCGGCCACCTCGCTTTCCTCGCCGTTCTGTTCGCGCGCCTGTTTTTCGCCGATCACGGCCAACGTGTCCGGACCGCGCTTACGGGGGGAGCGCGATCATGAGCACGGGCGCCGCCGTCGTCGAACGCTGGACAGTCGAGTCGCGCGTCGCGGTCGCCGCGGCCGCCATTACTATCGCCGTGCTCGCGGTCGGGCCGGCGATCTTCAGCGCCAACGCCGTCGACAAGCTCACGACGCTGTTCATCTATGTCATCCTGGCCGTGATGTGGAACGCGCTGGTCGGATTTTGCGGCCTGGTGTCGATCGGCCAGCAGGCGTTTTTTGGACTGGGCGCCTATGCCGCGATCCGTCTCGCCGGTTGGGGGGTAAGCGTCTATCCGTCGCTCTTCCTTGGCGCGCTCATCGTCGGGGCGCTCTCCTGGCCGCTCTCGCTCCTCATGCTCAGGCTCAAGGGCGGCGAATTCGCCATCGGCATGTGGGTGGTGTCGGAACTGGCGCACTTGCTCGTCAATCTCGATACGCTCGTGCGCGGCGAAACCGGGACCTCGCTGATCGAACTCAACGCCTACGCAAACGACAGCCGGCGGGCGCTCACCTATTGGTGCGCGCTTGGCGCGATGGCCGGCCTGCTCCTCATCGTCTTCCGCCTGCTGCGCAGCCCGCTCGGCGCGGCGATCCAGGCGATCCGCGACAATGAGGAGGCGGCGGAATTGATCGGCGTCAGGGTCATGAGCGCCAAGCGGCTTGTGTTCACGCTCGCGGCTTTCGGCGCGGCGATGGCGGGCGCGTTGTGGGTGGCGACGGCGCTCACCTTCCAGCCCAAGGCTTATTTCAGCCCGCTCTGGACGGCGTACATGATCTTCATGGCGCTGGTCGGCGGATTGGGGACCTTCGAGGGCGCGATCCTCGGCGCGGTCATCTTCTTCGCCATCGAGACCTGGTTCGGCGACATGGGCGTCTGGTATCTCGTCGGCCTCGGCGCGACCGCGCTTATTTTTGCCCTCCTCTTCCCGCGCGGGATCTGGGGCTGGGTCGAAGACCGGACGTCGCTGAGGCTTCTGCCAGTCGGCTACCGCCTTCGGTTCGCGGACCTCGATGGAGAGCGCAGGCAACCGGAAACCAAGAGCGAGGGTCAGGGAGGGCGCTGACATGCTTCTGGGCAAGACGATCGTCATCACCGGGATTTCGTCGGGCATCGGCGCGCGCGTCGGTGAGCTCGCCCAGGCGCTCGGCGCCGACATCATCGGCGTGGACATCAATGAGCCCACGCGGCCGCTCGACGCCTTCATCAAGGCGGATATCGGCTCACCCCAAGGCGTAGCCGAGATTGTGCAGACGCTGCCGCAGCGCTTCGATGCTTTGTGCAACGTCGCTGGCGTCTCCGGCATGATCGGCGCGGCGAAGACGCTCGCGATCAACTTTTATGGGCTTCGAGAATTGACTTAAAGCCTCGCTCCGAGGCTGCGCGAGGGCGGCGCCGTGGTCAACGTCGCTTCGATCGCCGGCTACGGTTGGCGCGCCAATCTCGAGCGCGCGAAAGCGTTCGTGGATGCGCTCGGTTTTCCTGATCTCGCCAAGCTTCTCGCGGCGCAAAAGGTTCCCGACGGGGAGGCCTATCCGCTGTCGAAGGAGCTCCTGCTCTTGTGGACCATGCGGGCGGCGCATCAGCCGCTCTTCAAGGACCGCGGATTGCGGATCAATGCAGTGAGCCCCGGCCCGGTGACGACGCCGATCCTCAAGGAATTTCGGCAGATCTTCGGCGATCCGCGCGTCGACGATGACATCGCGCGGGTCGGCCGCGCCGGGTTCGCGCCCGACATCGCGCCCGCGGTGCTGTTCCTCTGCTCTGACGCCGCGCGCTGGATCAACGGCGCCAATCTGCCGGTCGACGGCGGCCTCGAAGCCTCGATCAACGCGACGGTTCTCGGGTTCTAGTTCTACCCGAGAGCGACGCGCAGCATCTGGTAGGAATAGCGCGGCAGTTTCGCGCTCAGGCGTTCGTCCTTGACCTCAGCGCCCGACCCCTTCTTTGGCGCAACGGCGAGCGGCGCGCTTAAGGTGTTCACGGCTTCGAGGTCGGCGTTGGTCATCACCTGGTGATCCACAATCCTCGCCTTGCCAAACCCTTGCAGGTCGAGCTCGAGATCGAGCGACTCGCCGGCATGCCGATTGACGGCGAAGAATGTCAGCGTTCGGCCCGCCTCGTCGTGGACACCTGAAATGTCGAGATAGGGAACGTTATCGGCGACCTCAGAATCATAGCCGGGTGACTTGACGCTCAGCTGGAGCGCTTCACCGCGACCGTAAACGGAGG
>CAVPPX010000020.1:0-8127 GCA_963707355.1 uncultured Alphaproteobacteria bacterium
GCGCCAGCGTGCAGCCGCCCGCGCCAGGCGGCCGGAAGGCGTCGGCGGCCGGAATCTTGGCGACGACCGTCAGATAGTCCCATGGATATTTCGATTCCGCCGCCGTCTTCACCCGCATCAGATAGCGGTCATAAAGCACCCGCCCGTCGGCGCGAATCGTTCCATTGGCGGTGAACACATCGTGGATCGGCGCCGCGCGCATCGCCTTCATCACCGCCGCCGGTTTCGTCGGTTCCAGCCTTGGCGACGGCTTCGAGATAGTGGCGAACCGAGGAATAGACCGCGACCTGGTTGTCATTGGGCATGCGGCCCCGCCGGGCGTAGAAGCGCTTGGCGAATTCGCGCGTCTTGTCGTCCAGGTCCCAGTACCAGGACTGCATGAAAGTGAGGCCATGCGCGACGTCGAGCCCGGCCGCGTGGACGTCGCTCAAATAGGTGATCGGCGTCGCCAGATATTGCCCCTCGGCGAGGTTGAATTCGCTCGCCTGTTTCAGCGCATTGGAAAGATCGGCGCCGGTGATCGCGAACACGATCACCTTGGCCTTCGAGGCCTGGGCGGCGATGAGAAAAGAACTGAAATCGGCGGTGTTGAGCGGCGAGCGGAGGCTCCCGACAACGTTTCCACCGGCCTTGGTGATGGCGTCGCGCGCGTCGGCCTCGAGGGAAGCGCCAAAGGCGTAATCGGCGGTGATGAAGAAGAAGCTGTCGAGCTTCTGCTTGATAAGAAGCCGCATCAACGCCACCCCGTTCGACCAATTGTCGGCGTTCCACTGGATTCCGTTGGGCGAGCAGGCCTTGCCGGTGAGGTCGGATGACGAAGCCGAGTCGAAGATGACGATCCGGTCGCGAGCCTTGGCGAGGTCCTGAACCGCGAGCCCCACGCCCGAATTGGTGATGTCGAAGATCGCCCTCACCCCGCGCTCGTCATACCATTGCCGCGCAACAGCGAGGCCGACGTCGACCTTGTTCTGATGATCGGCGACCAGGAGCTCGATCGGCCGGCCCAGGACGGAGCCGCCGAAATCCTCGATCGCCATCCGTGCGCTCTCCGCGCCGCCCGGCCCCGACAAATCGGCGTAGGGGCCCGACTGATCGTTGAGAACGCCAATCCGGAGGGCTTCGTCGGCGTGCGCAGGCTCGACAGCGGCGAGGGTCAGGAGAAGAAAGAAGGCGAAAGCTCGCCGAAGCATCCAGCGACTCCTCGAGGCGGTCGGGGCAGCCTTGCCAAACTGTTGGGGGAAACGCAATCGCGGCCCGGGGCTAGGATAAGGAGAAGCGCCTGATCGCTTACGGAAATCCTCGATCACTGATCGGGCGGCGGATCGTCCTGCGGGGAATCGCATTGGGCGTGCGCGCGCTTGACCTCCGCAAGGCTGTGGAAGGTGTGGGAGGCGATGTGCGCGCAATAGTCGTCTAGCGACGCGTTCCCGTCGGGCGGACCGCCTGCGTCTGGCGGGGGCCCTTGAGAAGTCGGAAGGATCGTTCGGTCCCGGAACGACGGGCGAATGCTCGAACAGGCCGGGCGGATAGCCATCGTCCGCGGCGAGCACGGGGCTCGCCGCCAGGGTGACGACGAATGCGAGAAGCAAGCTCTTCATGGCCGGTCACAGATGGCGTCGCGTTGCGCGGACAGCAACAGGGAAGGAAGATATTGAGCGACGCTTTCGGCCATTCCATGGCGAGAACCCGCCGCCGATTGCCGCGACGGACTTTTCGCAAGGCTGATCTTCGAAAATAGCCGAGCTTGACAGGATCTTTCGCGAAGCTCAGGCCGCTCCCGATGACTTCTCCCGCTTTGTTCACGCTTGGCGCCCGCGGTTCGCCCCTGGCGCTCATGCAGGCGAACGAAACCCGCCGCCGGCTGGCCGAGGCGCATGGCTGGGAGATCGAGCGGATCGCACTTCAAGCCATTCGAACGACCGGCGACAGGATCCAGGACCGCCCGCTCGCCGATGCCGGCGGCAAGGGTCTGTTCACCAAGGAAATCGACGCCGCGCTCCTCGCCGGCGCAATCGACGCCGCGACGCATTCGGCCAAGGACTTGCCCTCGATCCTGCCCGACGGCGTCGTCATCGCCGCCTATCTGCCGCGCGAAGACGTGCGCGACGCGCTCATTTCGGCGTTGTCCGACACAATTGAAGGTCTGCCGCACGGGGCGACCTTCGGCGCCGCCTCGCTGCGCCGTCAGGCCCAGGCGATGCGGCTTCGCCCCGACCTCAGGCCTGTGCTCCTGCGCGGCAATGTCGAGACGAGGCTGAACAAGGCCGAGTCGGGCGCGGTCGGCGCTACGCTGCTCGCGCTCGCCGGTTTGAAGCGGCTCGGCCTCGCCCATCGCGCCCGCGCCGTGCTCGACACGGATAAGTTCCTGCCCGCCCCCGGTCAGGGCGCGATCGCGATTACGGCGCGTGGAGGCGACGCGCGTGCGCTCGAGGCGCTGAACGCCATCTCGGACGGCGAGACCGCGGCCGCGGTGACGGCCGAGCGCGCCTTTCTGGCCGAGCTCGAGGGCTCGTGCCGCACCCCAATCGCCGGCCTCGCGCGCCTCGAGGGGGGACGGCTTAGGTTCACGGGCGAAGTGCTGCGCCCGGACGGCTCCGAGCGCTTCGATGTCGCCGCTGAGAGTGCGCCTGCCGACGCCGAGCGGCTCGGGCGCGAAGCCGGGCGCGACCTGGTGGGCCGCCTGCCTGCAGGCGTGCTGGTGAAGGGCGGCTGAGAGCCGCCCTCGTTCCCTCCAAGCAAATCCAAGCAGATCCAAGCAAAAAGCGAGGTGAGGACGTAGCAGACGAAATTGCTGACCTTATAGCGTCCTTAAGGGTAAAGGAGAGGGGACGTCAAGCTAATGTTTGACGGCGGCAGAGAGGTAAGGATGGCTGACCCCTGCTGTGTCCCCGCCGTCGTGGACTTCCTTGAGGAAAACATCGCAGTCACAAAACTAGACGGCGACAGTCTGTGCGCCGTGCCATTGATGAACTGAGCGCACTCATCGCCGACTGGCGCAAGAGGGGATGCGCTGGCCGAGGTTGCCCATTATCTCGGGGATGAAGGACTATACGACCAAGCCCGGTACGCCCGCGACGCCCTCATCGACCGGAACAGCCGTCGGCGCTCTCGACCGCGCCCCAAGCCGACCCTTAAGCAGCAGGAAGGGCTTCTCGACGAACTCATAGGAAATCGCCGCCGCGGCAAAGGTCAAGCATAGCAATCCGGCTGCATAGAGGTGGAGCGGCGTCGCTGGCTTAAATTTCTCACCTAGGTAGAAAATCGGAAGGTGATATAGAAAAAGCCCATAGGATATTTTGCCGACGTAAACAAACGGCCACCAAGACAGCGCTGACGCAAGTGCGCTTGGTCGCTGCAAGTAAACAATCAGGCCTGCGGTGAGTAGTGAGGCGATCAGCGGGGCCGAAACATAGGCGCGCTCTTCAATGAGGGCTATGGACATCAAGGCAGCGAAAAGGATCGGCCCTGAGACATTCGGAAGCCGCCACGACTGGATCGGCAGGAACGCCAGAGCGCAACCGACCAGCAGCCCTACAGGCCGCAAGCCGAGGCTGAAATCCAGGGCCTGCCGCGTGAAACCGAAATGATGGGCCAGTCCCCGAGCAACAACCATCGCGCCGATTGCGGCGCCGATCCATGCCAGAGGCTTGCTCTTGACGACAAACGGAAGCGCCAAGGGCCAAAGGATATAAAACTGCTCTTCAGTCGCCAGCGACCACGTGTGGCCCATGTAGTCGCCTGGCGCGAAAGCAAAGACGTTGTTCCAGTTTTGGAGGTATGCGGTTCCGACAAGCGTCGCCTCAAGGATTTCCGATCGATGCGGACTGAACGCGGCGCGGATAAGCTCGAAGGCGATCAAAACCGAAAGGGCCGGGAATAGCCGCAAGGACCTCCGCCAGTAGAAATTCGATAGCGAGATGTCTCCCGTCTCATGCAGCTCGCGCAACAAAATCGAGGTTATCAAAAAGCCGCTGAGAACGAAGAAGACATCGACCCCGATCAGGCCTCCCGCAAGAATCCTGCCGGGCAGGCAGTGGCAGCCGACAACGAGCAGGATCGCTACGGCACGGATGCCGTCTAGGGCTGGATTGTACTTCACTGGGAAAGCTTCCCCGAACCCAAAAAGACGCGCAACAATGGTGGTATTTGCCCACAACTGGTTGCGTGTGTCAAATCACGGCGGCGTCGGTGGCGAGTGGCGAGGATGCTCCTTACTTGTGGGCTTGTCCCGTGGCATCGACAGGGGGCGCCGACCTGGGCGGCCCTCCCAAGCAAAAAGGCCTTGATTTATTTGGGTTTCCGTCGGCCGAATTCGGACTTTGAACGGGTTAGACCGAGTCCAAACAAAAAAACTTTCTCCTTCCGATTGCGCGGTCCACCGTCGCGAAGAACCCTTCAACTCCGCCTTGGGCCCACTGGCACAACCTCTCGATTGTGCATAGGACATTCCGAATTGTCTGGATGCTGGCCGGTTTTTCGCGATCTCGGCGGGGTGGAACCGCGTTTGCGTTCCCGACCGCCCGCCGCGAAATGGCCATCCCGGGCGACGGCTTATGGGCTCGCGTGAAACCCTATCTCCCCTCGCCTGAAGGGAAACTGCGTCGCGTGACAGTCACCCATTCGATGATAGACTGCGCGGTGAGCGACCTCGGTTGAGGCGAAGCAGCCAAGCGCGATATTCGCGCTCCTGGCGCCCGCGTCCTGTTCGCTCGATTGCACGAGCGCGTGCGACCTAAAGCGCGACAACATCGAACGCGAGGATAACGGCCATGGCCAACGACAAGATGATGACGCAGATGTCGAGCAAGCCCGGCTTCATCGCCGCGCTCGACCAGAGCGGCGGATCGACCCCTGGCGCCTTGAAGCTCTACGGGATTCCTGAGAGCGAGTACAAAAGCGACGACGCCAAGATGTACGAACTCGTGCACGAGATGCGCGTGCGCATCATCACCGCGCCCCCCTTTACCGGCGACAAGGTCATCGCCGCCATCCTGTTTGAGCGCACGATGGACGGTGAGGCGAAAGGCAAGCCGGTCCCGACTTACCTGTGGGAGGAGCGCGGCGTCGTTCCGATCGTCAAGGTCGACAAGGGGCTCGCGGAAGAGAAGGACGGCGTGAGCCTCATGAAGCCGATCCCGGACCTCGATAAGCTCTTGGACCGGGCGAGCAAGCTTGGGGTGTTCGGCACCAAGATGCGTTCGGTCATCAACCAGGCGTCGAAAACCGGCATCGCCGCCATCGCCAAGCAGCAGTTCGAGTTTGGCGAACAGATTGCGAGTCATGGGCTGACCCCCATCCTCGAGCCGGAAGTGTCGATCAAGAGCCCCGACAAGGCCGGCGCTGAGCGGATTTTGCTCGGCGAATTGACGAAGGGGCTCGACGCCTTGCCTGCTGGCCGCAAGGTGATGCTGAAGCTGACGATCCCCGACGTCCCTGACTTTTACGCTCCCTTGATCAAGGACAAACGGATCGTGCGCGTCGTCGCGCTGTCCGGCGGTTATACGCGGGACGACGCTTGCGAGCGTCTCGCCAAGAATCACGGCATGATCGCGAGCTTCTCACGCGCGCTTGCCGAGGGCCTCAGGCGTTCGATGTCCGACGCCGAATTCAACGAGGAACTGGGCGACGCTGTCGATGAGATCTACGAGGCTTCGACCGTCAAGGTCTGACCGATCGTCGTCTCGGCCGGCCGCCTGGCGTCGACCGAGGGCGCGAAGGACGGCTCGACGGCCCGCGGCGCGCCGTCTTCGCATGGAGGCGCCGTAACCGCCGTCCCTCCGGCCGGCGGACATGAAGGCGGTCGACCGGGGGTCTCTCCGCTGCTGGCCCTCTTCTTGAAGGTCACTGGCCGCAGCGGATTTCGTCAAGGCCGCGGGCGGTCCGGTGGCGTTTCGCGGTTGGGATCGAACGCAGGCAGAGGCGTCGCCTCACCGGAAATTAACGCTCTGGCTTGACTCGGCGCGGCTAAGCGCCGTTGCTTGCGGGCGTCGGGCGGGAACTCGTCGTCGATGGTGACGACGTCTTGCGATCGCCAACAGGGGACATTGCCATGAGCGCAGCGGCTGGCGCCGTCTTTCTGTTCGACGTCGACAATACCCTCCTCGACAACGACCGGATTCAAGCGGACCTTCGCGAGCATCTTCAAGCCGCCCATGGCGAGGGCGCCTGCGCGCGATATTGGGAAATATTTCAGGAGCAATGGGGCGCTATGGGCTACGCCGACTATTTCGGGGCCCTTGCGCGCCTGAGACTCGAGGATCGCTACGATCGGGAGCTTCCCGCCACCGCGAACTGGCTCCTGGACTATCCGTTCGCGGATCGGCTCTACCCCAAGGCCCTTGATGTGGTGGCGCATGTGCGGCAATGGGGATCCGCCGTCATTTTGTCCGACGGCGACGCCGTCCTTCAACCGCGAAAGATTGCGCGCTCAGGCCTATGGAAGGCCTTGGCCGGCGAGGTTCTCATCTACGTCCACAAGGAAAAGGAGCTGAAGGACATCGAGCGCTGCTATCCAGCTGCTCATTACGTGCTCATCGATGACAAGACCCGCATCCTCGCCGCCGTGAAGGCGGCCTGGGGCGATCGAGTGACCACCGTCTTCCCCAAGCAGGGCCACTTCGCGATTCAGGAGCCGCCACGCGACGGCGTGCCGGTCGACAAGTCGATCGAGAGGATCGGCGATTTACTCGACTATGATTTCTCGAAGCTGAAATCATGAAGCGCGGGCCGAGAGAAACGGGCGCCTGGCCGAATTGGCCACAGACGAAGCTTGAGCCCGCAGCGGATCAAGGCGGGTCGCTTCAAAACGGGGCGGGCGCGAGAGCGGCGGGAGGTGAACCGCTCTCGCGCCCGCCCCGAACGCGAAGGCCCAAAGAGCTTCCTTGGCGGATGGGCGCGCTTTTCGCGGTGGGTCGCGAGACGCGCCCAAAGGAGACCGATCAGGCTTCTTCGGCGTCGTCGTCGGACTGGCGATCCTCTTCGAGGATACGCTCGGCGATCAGCCCCGAATTCTCTCGAATGGCGTGCTCGATCTTGTCGGCCATCTCCTGATTCGCCTTCAGGAAGGCTTTGGAGTTTTCGCGGCCCTGGCCGAGCCGGACGCTGTCGAATGAAAACCAGGCGCCCGACTTCTCCACCACGCCGGCCTTGACGCCGAGGTCGATCAGTTCGCCCACCTTGGATATGCCTTCGCCATACATGATGTCGAACTCAACCTGCTTGAACGGCGGCGCCACCTTGTTCTTGACCACCTTGACGCGCGTCTGGTTACCGACCACCTGCTCGCGCTCCTTGATCGCGCCGATGCGACGAATGTCGAGGCGGACGGACGCGTAAAACTTGAGCGCATTGCCGCCCGTCGTCGTTTCGGGCGAGCCATACATGACTCCAATCTTCATGCGGATCTGATTGATGAAGATCACCATGGTGTTGGAGCGGGAGATCGACGCCGTCAGCTTGCGCAACGCCTGGCTCATCAGCCGCGCTTGCAGTCCCGGCTGCGAATCGCCCATTTCGCCCTCGATCTCGGCC
Source organism: uncultured Alphaproteobacteria bacterium (assembly GCA_963707355.1). Classification (GTDB taxonomy): domain Bacteria; phylum Pseudomonadota; class Alphaproteobacteria; order Rhizobiales; family Beijerinckiaceae; genus Roseiarcus. Next base: position 7,531 of record CAVPPX010000020.1, read on the forward strand.
CTGGGCGTCAGCGCCGCAACCGAGTCGATGACCAGCACGTCGACCGCGCCCGAACGCACCAGGGTGTCGGTGATTTCAAGCGCCTGCTCGCCGGTGTCGGGCTGGGAGATCAGGAGGTCGTTGAGATTGACGCCGAGCTTGCGCGCATAGATGGGATCGAGCGCGTGTTCGGCGTCGACGAAGGCGCAAACGCCGCCCTTTTTTTGCGCCTCCGCGATCACATGCAGCGTCAGCGTCGTCTTGCCCGAGGATTCGGGTCCATAAATCTCGACGACGCGGCCCCGCGGCAGGCCGCCGACGCCGAGCGCGATGTCGAGCCCGAGCGACCCCGTCGGCACCGTCTCGACCTCGAGCGCCTTCTGCTTGCCGAGGCGCATGATCGAGCCCTTGCCGAACGCCCTTTCGATTTGCGACAGAGCGGCGTCGAGCGCCTTGGTCTTGTCCACGCTGGTCCCCTCCACGAGGCGAAGATTTGGTTGAGTCATAACCATCGTCCTTCTCTCACGGGCAGCGTCTGATCCGCAATCGCGGTTTTGCGCGCCCCCCTTGTGAAGGTCATTGTGCATGGTTTGTTCTCGCGCGCAAGTTCTTTTTTTG
>CAVPPX010000021.1:0-68734 GCA_963707355.1 uncultured Alphaproteobacteria bacterium
AGACCAGAAATGGCGTGGGCCCCGGCGCGCTTCGGCGGAACGGGGCCCTGTTTCGCGGTCAGCGAAACTTCTGGGATGTTGCAGATGATAAATCGGAGACGGAACGCTTGGCCTTCGCGCCCAACTCCGCAAATGTTCGTCAGTGATGTTTCGGAACGCCCTTCCGCTCTGGCATATGGGGCGGTGATGGACGTTTGACCCTGTTCGTCCAGGGTCCCTATTGCTGGTCCGGCGGAGTCATGGCTACCCCGGCTTTCTGCCGCCCCTAGGGGATCGGGCGGCGTTTGCGTCGCCTTCGCGTTGCCTGTTCATGACGACGCAATGACATTGTGCCCCCGAGGCCGGGGCTGTCAAATCACAATTCGCGTCCCAGATTGGGCACGCGAGACAGCATCGCCGGTTGGCTCGCGGCTTCGGCCGCCGCGATCGCCGTCATGTTGACAATGCCGCGCGCCGTCACCGTGGGCGTCAGCACATGCGCCGGCTTGGCCGGGCCAATCAGAATTGGCCCAATCGGCAGCGCGTCGGCGATGACGCGAGTGAGCTGCAGCGCCGTGCTTCCCGCGTCGAGGTTCGGAAAGATCAGCACGTTGGCCTCGCCTTCGAGCCGCGAGTTGGCGATCACGCGCTTGCGCGCGACCAGAGAGAGCGCGGTGTCGGCCTGCATTTCCCCGTCGACTTCGAGGTCTGGCGCGCGCTCCCGCAACAGACGCAGGGCCTCGCGCATCTTCAGCGCCGACGGCGTGTCGGCCGAGCCGAAGTCGGAATGCGAGATCAGCGCGATCTTAGGTTCAAGACCGAAGCGGCGCACATGCACGGCGCACGCGACCGCCGTCTCGGCAATCTCTTCCGCGCTCGGGTCGTAGCGCACATGCGTGTCGGCCAGGAAATAGACGCCCGTGGAGGCGACGACCAAGGACAGAGCCGAGAAATCCTTCATCCCCGGCGCCAGTCCGACGATGTCGCGAATATGGTCGAGGCGCGATGTGAAGCGTCCCTCGAGTCCGCAGATCAGCGCATCCGCTTCGCCGCGGCGCACCGCGAGCGCGCCGATCACGCTCGGCGAAGTGCGGACCACGGTGCGCGCGACATCCGGCGTCACACCCTTGCGGCCCGCGGCTTCGAGATAGGTCGCAACATAGTCTCGATAGCGGGGATCGTCCTCTGGATTGATGATCTCGAAATCGTCGCCGGCCTTGATCGTCAGGCCGAAGCGTTTGATACGGTCTTTGATCACTTCCGGGCGGCCGATCAGAATTGGCTTCGCAAGCCGCTCCTCCAGCACCACCTGGGTCGCCCGCAATACGCGTTCGTCCTCGCCTTCCGAGTAAATGACTGTCTTCATCTCCGCCCGCGCTTTGGCGAACAGCGGCTTCATGACGAAGCCGGAACGGAAGACGAAGCGGTTGAGCTGATCGCCGTAGGCGTCGAAATCGGAGATCGGCCTGCGCGCGACGCCGCTCTCCATCGCCGCGCGCGCGACCGCCGGCGCGATGCGCAGCATCAGCCGCGGATCGAACGGGCTCGGGATCAGCGAAGTCTTCCCAAACAGAACGGACTGGCCGCCGTAGGCTTGCGCCGCGACCTCGGAGGGCGTCTCGCGCGCCAGCGCCGCAATCGCCGCGACCGCCGCCTTCTTCATCGCTTCGTTGATTTCGCTCGCGACGACATCGAGAGCGCCGCGAAAGATGTAGGGAAAGCAGAGGACGTTGTTGACCTGGTTAGGGTAATCGGAACGGCCGGTGCAGATCATCGCATCCGGTCGGGTTTCAAGCGCGAGCTCCGGCATGATTTCCGGGTTCGGATTGGCGAGCGCCATCACCAGCGGGTCCTTCGCCATCTGCTTGAGCATTTCGGGCTTCAGCACGCCGCCGGCCGAGAGGCCGAGGAAAATGTCGGCGCCGGGGATCGCGTCAGCGAGCGTGCGCGCGCCGGTGTCGCGGGCGTAGACCTCCTTCCAGCGGTCCATCAGCGTGTTGCGGCCCTTGTAGACGACCCCGTCGATGTCGCAGACGATGATGTTGTCCAGGCTCGCGCCAAGCGAGACGAGAAGATTGAGGGAAGCGAGCGCCGCCGCGCCGGCGCCGGAGCAGACGATCTTGACTTCGCAGATCCGCTTGCCGGTGAGCTCGAGCGCATTGACGATCGCGGCGGAAACGATGATCGCCGTCCCGTGCTGATCGTCGTGGAAGACGGGAATGCCCATGCGGGCCTTCGCCTTCTCCTCGACCTCGAAACACTCGGGCCCCTTGATGTCCTCGAGATTGATTCCGCCGAAAGTCGGCTCGAGCGCGACGATGACGTCGACCAGCTTGTCGACGTTCAGTTCCGCCACCTCAATGTCGAAGACATCGATGCCAGCGAATTTCTTGAACAGGACCGCCTTGCCTTCCATCACCGGCTTCGACGCCAGTGGCCCGATGGCGCCGAGACCCAACACCGCTGTGCCGTTGGTGAGGACCGCGACCAGATTCTGGCGCGCGGTGTAGATCGCCGCGCTGTGGGGATCAGCCGCGATCGCCAAGCAGGGAAAGGCCACGCCTGGCGAATAGGCGAGCGCGAGATCGCGCTGGTTGGCGAGCGGTTTTGTGGCGACGATCTCCAGCTTGCCCGGACGGGGCGTGCTGTGAAACAGCAGGGCGTCCGCCTTGAGATCGGCTTCGCCTTCCAAAGGCATTAGCGCTTCCCGTCATTTTTGAGGCTAGGACTGATGCCGCATTGCGCCGTTCGGAACAAGTGCGCGCGAAAGACGTCGGCGCGCGCTCGTCACTACTGCGCTTGGTCCGATGCCTCTGGGTCCGGCTTCGCGGCGGCCTGCATCTCGGTCGGAGGAGGCGACGGCGGAACGTTCGGCTCCGCCAATTGCTGAACCACAGCCTGCTGTATGGTCGGCTGCCGCGCGCCGGATGGCTGCTCGCGCAGGAACGTGTCCCACTGCTCTTTCGTCCCGTAGAAGACGTCGCGGTCGACGTTGCCATTGATCCCGGGCGTCTGCCCGTCGGACTGATATTGCCAGAACGCCCAGGCGCGCGATCCGTATTTGACCGCCGGATGATATTTGGTGGACCGGACCCAGATCGGATAGTCGGAAAAGGCGCCGTCGGACAGGATAGCCTCGTAGAAGTCCACCGTCGTGTAGATGATCGGCCGCTTGCCGTAGTGGCGCTCCATTTCGTCCAGCATCACCCTCATATCGGCTGCGGCGCTTGCCTGAGTGAGGTGGCGGTGACACGTTTTCGACGTCGGCGTCGCTTCGACGTCGAGCACTGGGGGCAGCGCATCATTCTCGACTGGGGCATTCTGCTCGAAAAAGGCCATCTCCTCCATCGGCGGACGGCACCAATAGACGAAATGATAGGCGCCGTGCGGCACGCCGGCGGTTTTCGCGCCGGTCCAATTGGCCTGGAAGCGCTCGTCGGCGCGATCTCCGCCCTCGGTCGCTTTGATCCAGGCGAACTTCACCCCGCTGCTGGCGACTGCATTCCAATCGATGTCGCCTTGGAACTTCGACACGTCAATCCCGTGGACCGGGTAGTCATGCGGCCTGGGAAAGCTTGTCTTAACCATACCCGAAGGAAGATCGGCGACGTCAATGGGACCAGCGCCGCCACAACCCGCAAGAGCAACCGCGAACGCGATGGCGGCGCACAAGCGTAGGCGGGAAAGAAAAAACCTGCCGTCCGGCATTGTCACCCTTGTCCCAATCGATCCGAAACTGAATTCACACCGGACGACCGAATTAGAGCGATCCTCGTAACGTTTCGTTAATGCACATCGTTAACGCGCGCAGACAGGCCTGGATTACCGAGCGACCGCGCATTCCGCTGAGGTTCCCGTCTATGTCCTGCCGACCGGATCTGTCAATGCGGGTTGCGGCCGCGCCCGATCAGCGACGAACCGGAGCGCCCGCGGCGTTTTGGCGGCCAGGCGGCGGCGTCTTCGTGTTTTCCGTGGGCGTCCTATATATGCTGCTCGTCGAGGATTTGACGGATTATTTGGTGATGACGCGCTTTATTAGCGCTCGTCGAGCAAACGGCGTTCGCGCCCGAAGATTAGGATGAGATTGTGCTCACGAAGAAGGGGAAGTACGGCCTCAAGGCCATGGTCCATCTGGCCGGACTGGAGCCGGATGCTCTGGCTCAGGTCGCAGACATCGCCAAAACCAATTCGATCTCGAAAAAGTTCCTCGACCATATCCTGACCGAGCTCAGACACGCCGGCCTCGTCTACTCCAAAAAAGGCAAAGGCGGCGGCTACGCTCTCTCACGCCCGGCGAATGAGATCCGGGTCGGCGCCATTGTGCGCGCTCTCGATGGCCCTTTGGCCCCTATTCCCTGCGCTTCGGTCACCGCATTTCGACCTTGCGACGATTGCAGCGATCCTAAATCCTGCTCGGTCCGCCTGATCATGGTCGAAGCGCGCAACGCCATCGCCAACGTATTGGACCGTTGCACGCTCGCCGAAATGCGCGCGCGCTCGTCCGCGGATGATCGGGAGCTGACGTACCACATATAGGGGGCGAACCGATCAACCGTCGATCGCCGCCTTAGATCGGCTCCGACCCGCGCGAGATCGCGGCGACGCCGGTGCGCGAGACCTCCACGAGACCAATGGGGCGCATAAGCTCGACGAAATCATCGATCTTCCGCGGTGCGCCGGTCAGCTCAAAGATGAAGCTCTCGGTGGTCGCGTCGATCACCTTGGCGCGGAAGGCGTCGGCGAGGCGCATCGCCTCGACCCGATTCTCGCCCTTGCCCTTGACCTTGATCATCGCCAGCTCGCGCTCGATCGCGCGCACGGACAGGGTCAGGTCGTTCACCGTATGAACGGGTATCAAACGCTCGAGCTGATGGCGGATCTGCTCAATGATTTCCGGCGTGCCAGAGGTGACGATGGTGATGCGCGAAAGATGGGTCTCGTGCGCCACCTCGGCGACGGTCAAGCTTTCGATGTTGTAACCGCGTCCCGCGAACATACCGACGACGCGCGCGAGAACGCCCGGCTCGTTGTCGACTAGCACCGAGAGCGTGTGGGTCTCGATATTGGATTTCGCCGTCGCCGAAGAATAGGGCGAGAGGGGTTGGAGGATCGAGGTCTTGCTCATAAGCATCATGTCCTTATTCGCGCTGGCTGAAGAGCGCTGAACGTCTTTTCCGTCACGCGGCGACCGCGCTCGGCGCGGCCACGACCCATCGCCGGAAGAGATCGAAGTCAATATTTCCGCCCGACAGCACGAGCCCGATCTTACGCCCCTTGAGACGCGATCGCTCCTTCACGGCCGCCGCGAGCGCCGCTGCGCCCGCGCCCTCGGCCAGGTTATGCGTATCGGTCCAATAGGCGCGAACCGCTGCGGCCACCTCGTCATCGCTGACGAGCGCGATCCGCGCCGCCCCCTTGAGAATGACCTCGAGCGCCTCCTGGTCGGGGACACGGGTCGCCATGCCGTCGGCAAGCGTGTCGGCGCTGTTGGTGGGAACGACGCGACCGGCGGCAAACGACAGCGAGTAGGCTGGCGCTTCAGTCGATTGCACGCCGACGATCTCCGTCTTGAGACCGAGAGCGTCGCGCGCCGAAATGCAACCGCAGATTCCCGAGCCCTGACCGATCGGAACGTAAAGCACATCGAGGTCGGGGCGCTCGCTCAGGAGCTCGAGCCCGTAGGTCGAGACGCCGAGCGCGAGGTCACGGTGGAACGACGGAACCGGGTGCAGGCCGCGCGAGCTCGCGAGCCGCATCGCCTCCTCTCGCGCCGCCTGAAAGTCGCGCCCGAACTCGATCAATTCAGCGCCGAGCGCCCGCATGGCGGCGTTTTTCTCGGTCGAATTGCCTTGCGGCGCAAGAATCGCGACCTGAAGGCCGGCGCGCTGACCCGCGAAGGCGAGGCTCTGGCCATGATTGCCACGCGTCGCCGAAATCAACCCCCGCGTCGCCGGCTCGCGCTTGATCAGCGCATCCACGAAAGTGAGCCCGCCACGCACCTTGAAGGCCCCGGTCGGCAGATGGTTTTCATGCTTGACCACGGCCTCAGCGCCGAGCCGCTCGTCCAGTAACGGCCAGTTCAGCGCCGGCGTCGGGCGCAAGGCCTGAAGCACGATTTCGTGCGCCCGACGGATTTCCTGCAAACTGAACATCGTGAAAACCCTCACCCCTGCCCTAATCGAGAACCCTTCTCCCCCCGGGCGAAGGTGGCGCGCATAGGGCGGTCGGAACGACGCCCGTTCCTCCAAACGGGCTATGGCGCCGGATGAGGGCCTTCAGACCAGCATCTTGCCCTTCTCGTCGATGATGTTTTCCAGCTCGACGCCCGCGTCGTCCTCGAGCTCCGCCAGGATCATTTCGTTATGCGCCTTGCCCGACGGGATCATCGGGAAGCAGTTCTCCTTTTGATCGACCAGGCAATCAAAAATGACCGGCCCTGGCGTTCCGATCATCTCCATGATCGCCGCATCGAGCTTCGCGGGATCCGCGCACCGGATGCCGCGGGCTCCATAAGCCTCGGCCAACTTGACGAAGTCCGGCAGCGAATCGGTGTAGCTTTCCGAATAGCGCCCACCGTGCAGAAGCTCCTGCCATTGGCGCACCATACCCATGTACTGATTGTTCAGTATGAAGATCTTGATCGGCAGGCGGTACTGAACCGCCGTCGACATCTCCTGCATGTTCATGAGGATCGAGGCTTCGCCGGCGATGTCGACAACCAGAGACTTCGGATGCGCGAGCTGGGCGCCGATCGCGGCGGGCAGCCCATAGCCCATGGTCCCGAGACCGCCCGAGGTCATCCACCGGTTCGGCTCCTCGAAGGCGAAATGTTGCGCGGCCCACATCTGATGCTGGCCGACCTCGGTGGTGATGTAGGTGTCGCGGCCCTTCGTCAGCTCGTAAAGCCTCTTTACCGCGTGCTGGGGCTTGATGATCTTCTCGGAATTGCGGAAGCCGAACGAGTTGCGCGCCCGCCAGCCCTCGATCGCGCTCCACCATTTGGCGAGCGCGCCGGCCTCCGTTTGATGCGGCTCCGCGCGCCACAGCCGGACCATATCCTCCAGCACATGCGCGCAGTCGCCGACGATTCCGAGATCGACTTTGACGTTCTTGTTGATCGAGGATGGATCGATGTCGATGTGGATCTTGCTCGACTTCGGCGAAAAGGCGTCAAGACGCCCGGTGATGCGATCGTCGAAGCGCGCGCCCACGCAGATCATCAGATCGCAATCATGCATCGCGTTGTTGGCCTCGAACGAACCATGCATGCCGAGCATGCCCAGCCACTGCCTGTGGGACGCAGGATAGGCGCCGAGCCCCATCAGCGTCGACGTGATCGGAAACCCCGTCGCATGCACAAGCTCGCGCAAGAGCGTTGAGGCGTGAGGGCCGGAATTGATGACGCCGCCGCCCGTATAGAAAACAGGCTTCTTCGCCGCCGCCATCATCTCGACCGCGTGCCGAACGCGCTCGAGGTCGCCCTTGAGCTGCGGTTGATAGGTCTTGTGCTGGACGTTTTTCTGAAACGCATAGGCGCCGGTGGCGAATTGCACGTCCTTCGGAATGTCAACGACCACCGGGCCGGGCCGGCCGTGAGAAGCAATATAGAAGGCCTCGTGCAGGATACGCGGCAGATCCTCGACGCGGCGCACGAGATAATTGTGCTTGGTGCAGCTGCGGGTGATGCCCGTCGTATCGCATTCCTGAAAGGCGTCGGAGCCGATCAGATGGGTCGGCACCTGGCCGGTGATGCAGACGAGGGGGATCGAATTGCAGAGCGCGTCGGTGAGCCCGGTGATGGCGTTGGTCGCCCCGGGTCCCGAGGTGACCAGGAGGACTCCGACCTTGCCGGTCGAACGCGCATAGCCTTCAGCGGCGTGGGCCGCGCCCTGCTCGTGGCGGACGAGGATGTGGCGAAGCTTGTTCTGATGGAAGATGGCGTCGTAAATCGGGAGCACCGCGCCGCCCGGATAGCCGAAAACCATCTCGACGCCCTGGTCCTTCAGCGCCTCGACGACCATCTCCGCGCCGGTCATGTGCTTGGCCATAATCGCAACTCTCCGCCTTTTCTCATCAGTCGCAAAATCGAGACAACAAAAAAGGCCCTCTGAGGGGCCTTCGGGTAAGCGCTAGCGAACGGGATGCAGACTTTATGTCTGCCCGCCCTCCAGCGCCAAAGGTACAATAAGCTTCGCCACGCGTTCGCCTCGATTGAAAACACGATTACAGTAGAGAAGGCCGGAGGCGGCGTCAAGCCGTTGCGGCGCGGTCGCGGGCTGCGCATGAACGTCGAGCCAAACGCGGCCTTAAAGGGGGACACATGCCGGCAACCATCAAGACGATCAACACCGGCATTCTTTCCATCGCCTATCTGGAATACGGACCGGCGTCCGGCTGGCCGTGCATCATGGGCCACGGCTTCCCTTACGACGCGCACGCCTACGATCAGGCCGCGCCAATCCTTGCTGAGGCCGGGGCGCGGGTGATCGTTCCTTATCTGCGCGGCTATGGGCCAACGCGGTTCCTGAAGCCAGACACGCCGCGCTCGGGCGAGCAGGCGGCCCTCGGCGCGGACCTTCTTGATTTCATGGACTCGCTCAAGATCGAGCGCGCACTTCTCGGTGGATATGATTGGGGCGGGCGCGCCGCCTGCATCGTCTCCGCGCTTTTGCCGAGCCGGGTCGTCGCACTCGTCTCGGGCAATTCGTACAATATCCAGAGCATCGCGCACGCAATGGAGCCAGCCAGCCCGGCCGAAGAGGCGGCGTTCTGGTACCAATATTACTTCCACAACGAGCGCGGACGGCGTGGCCTCGAGAAGAACCGGAGCGAGATCGCGCGCCTCTGTTGGCGCATGTGGTCGCCGAACTGGGCGTTCGACGATGCGACCTTCGACCGAACGGCGAGCGCCTTCGACAATCCCGACTTCGTCGCCGTCGTCATCCATTCCTATCGGCATCGTTATGGGCTCGCGCCCAGCGCCGGCGATCCTCGGTATGATGAGATTGAAATGGCGCTCGCGGCTCAGCCGCCGATCGCCGTTCCGGCCATCACGATCGATGGCGGCGCGGACGGCGTCATTCCAGGCACAGCCCATCAGGCGAAGAAATTCACCGGCCCGCACGAACATTGCGTATTCGCGGGCGCCGGCCACAACCTGCCGCAGGAGCGGCCGGAGGACTGGGCGCGCGCCGTCATCGACGCGCGAAACATGGCGAACGCGTAGGGAACGAAAGAACCTATCGACTGTTATCCTGGCGCGGAGGGGGGCCGACTTTGGCGATCACAGATTTTCCAGACGCCGGCGAGGCCAACCAGCCCGACCGGATGAAGCTCGCCGACATTCTCGGCCCGGGCCTCATAACCGGCGCTTCCGACGACGACCCAAGCGGGATCGCCACCTACGCTCAGGCTGGCGCGGCGTTCGGCTTCGCCCTCTCCTGGACCCTCCTGCTCACCTATCCCCTCATGTGTGCGATCCAGATGATCAGCGCCGAAATCGGCCGCGTGACCGGCAAGGGCGTCGCCGCGAACATGCGACGCTACTATCCTCGATCTCTCCTCTACGCGCTGGTGGGCCTGCTGGTCCTCGCCAACGTCATCAACATTGGCGCCGACCTTGGAGCGATGGGCGCGGCGCTGCAGCTCATTCTGCCTGGACCGCAATGGCTCTATGTGGCGGCGTTCGCCATTCTCAGTGTGCTTCTGGAAGTGTTCATGCGCTACGCGCGCTATGTCTCCGTGCTACGCTGGCTCACGCTGTCGCTGTTGGCTTATGTCGCCACGGTGTTCGTCGTTGGCGTGCCATGGGGGACAGTCGCCCTCCATCTCGTCGTTCCGCATGTCGAGTGGACGGCGGCCTATTTTTCCATCGTTGTCGCAGTCTTCGGCACGACGATCAGCCCCTATCTCTTCTTCTGGCAGGCGTCGGAGGAAGTCGAGGACGTCAAGGAAGACCCGGCCGCAGAGCCAATCCTCGAAGCGCCCGCTCAAGGGCCCCGGCAGCTTGCGCGCATACGGCTCGACACCCTGGTCGGCATGGGCGCGTCCAACATCGTCGCGCTTTTCATCGTGCTGACGACCGCGGCGACCCTGCACGCGCATGGCGTGACAAACATCGAGACTTCCGCGGACGCCGCCAAGGCTCTCAAGCCCATCGCGGGCAATCTGGCCTTCGTGGTCTTCGCGCTCGGCATTGTCGGCACGGGACTGCTCGCTGTGCCGGTTTTGGCCGGGAGCGCCGCCTATGCGCTTGGCGAGACGCTCGGCTGGCGCATCGGTCTCGCCGAGCGCGCACGCCGCGCGCCGGCCTTCTATCTGGCGATCGCAGCCGCAACCCTCGTGGGGGCGCTGCTCAATTTTTCCCCGCTCAGTCCGATCAAGGCGCTGATCTTCAGCGCCATCGTCAACGGCGTCACCGCGGTTCCCATCATGGTCTTGATCATGCATATGGCTTCGCGGCGCGAGGTCATGCGCGAGTTCGCCCTCAAGTCATGGCTCAAGGTCCTTGGCTGGACCGCGACCGCGGTCATGGCCGCGGCGGCGGTCGGCATGTTCGCCACCTGGAATGGCTGAACCGAGCGGTGAAACCGCCCGAGGGCAGACAAATAAGCGCGCGTGAACGCCACTAAACGTAAATAAACGTTAGTAAAATTGCTTTCATTTGCTAATGTTTACTTTTTGGAATCCGGACTTTTAAATGGGTTACAGCCGATTTAAATAAGAATTTCTCCCCGCTGCTCGGGCCGCGCACAAATCGTGCCTACGTCCGGCTGTTGGATGAATTGGCGCCTCGAAGCAACCGGCGCAGCAATCGTATCGCGATGTACAGGAACAGGGCGACCAGCGCGATCGCGGCGAGCGGCGCGGCAAGCGCCAAAAAGGATATGAGCGCCGCGCCGCCGAGCTCCGCAGTGGAGATGACGAAGTTCCCCAGCCCGCCGGTCAAAACGGTCGAGTGCGCCCTGAGAACTCCGGTCAATCCTCGCGTCAGTCCAGCGACGCCGCCGCCAGCAATCACGGCCGCCGTCCATTTCACCATTGGCGGCATGTCGGTCATGACGGCGGCTGACAGGATGGTCCCAGCAATGAACGCGGCGGGCGCCGACACAACGTCAAGCAGGTTGTCGATGACCGGAATGGTATAGGCCAGCACTTCCACGAGGGTCGCCACGCTGAGCATGATGAGGGCCGACGGCGAACCAAGCCAGGCGAAGCCATCGTCCAAGTGGAGATGCCCGGTATAGGCCGCGCCGCTGGCGATGAGCATCGGCAGGAAGACGCGAAAGCCGGTCGCGGCGGCGAGGGCTACGCCAAGAGCAACCGATAACGCCAAGTCCGACATGGAAGCTCAGCTTATAACGAGTTAGCACGACCGTCGGGCTTTTCCTCTGTCATCATAGACCCTCGGCCACCAGTCGACGGCGGCCATTTCGAGTGAGACCACAACCAACAGCGGACGCCGTAGCGCCAAGCATAAGGTTCGCTGTGTCGCCACAACGAGCCGTAGAGCGCTTCGAACTCAATTCACCATCGCGCCAGGCCCGGGAATCGCGCCGGGCGGGCATTTTCCGAGGATGATCATGCCGAGCACTTCGTCCTTGGTCATGTCCTCAACGCGGCCGGTGCCGACGACCTGACCGTTCTTCATCACCGTCACGCGGTCGGCGAGGTCGAACACGTCGTGGATGTCGTGGCTGATGAGGAAGATGCCGAGGCCCTCGGACTTGAGCTGTTTGATGAGCTCGCCGACCTGCGCGGTCTCGGCCGGCCCCAAGGCCGCGGTCGGCTCGTCCATGATGAGGACCTTGGCGTCGAAATGGATCGCCCGCGCGATGGCGACCGACTGGCGCTGGCCGCCGGACAGCGCCATCACCGGCTCCTTGAAGCGACGAAAGTTCGGATTGAGCCGCCCCATCACCTTGCGCGCCTCAGCCTCCATCGAAGCGTCGTCGAGCGTTCCCCAGCGCGTGAGCAGCTCGCGCCCGAGATAGAGGTTCGACGCCGCGTCGACGTTGTCGGCGAGCGCGAGCGCCTGATACACTGTCTCGATGCCGAAGTGCTTGGCGTCGCGCGGGTTGTCGATCTTGACCTCCTGCCCGTTGATGAAGATCTGTCCGCTATCGCGCTTGTACGCGCCGGACAGAATCTTGATGAGGCAGGATTTGCCCGCGCCATTGTGGCCGAGCAGGCCGACCACCTCGCCGGGGTACAAATCAATGTAAGCGTGGTCGACGGCCTTGACGCCGCCGAAGGCGATCGAGACGTCCTTCATCTCGACCAGCGGAGTTTGGGCGTCGGCGTCCATGGCTCAACCCTTGGCGGTTCGGCGGCGGTAGAAAGTGTCGATGCCGACCGCGCCAACGAGCACCATGCCGACCACCATCTGCTGAAAGGCCGAGTCGAGGCCGAGCAGCACCATGCCCGATTGCAGCGACTGGATGACCAGCGCGCCGATGAGCGCGCCGTAGATCGTACCGACGCCGCCGGCGAGCGAGGTGCCGCCGATCACCGCAGCCGCGATCACGTAAAGCTCGTCGAACTGTCCGAGTACGTTGGTGGCCGAGTCGAGCCGCGCCAAATCGATGCAGGCTGCAATCCCAGCCAGCGCGCCCATCAGGGCAAAGACGAGAATCGTGATTTGCTTGGTGTTGACGCCGGCAAGCTCGGCGGCTTCCGGGTTGCCGCCGGTGGCGTAGACATAGCGGCCAAACCGGGTGCGCCGTGCGAGAAAGGTCACGACAAGGCCGGTTACGAGCGCAATCAGCACTGGAATCGCATATCCGGTGGGAATGACCAGTCCGCCTTCCGGCACGGGGATATTGTGGTCGGCCGCATATTTCGCGGCGACCCGCTCGGGCCAGGGATAGGCGTTGACGATTGCCGTTGCGCCGAGGACGCAGAAGCAGCCGACGATTGCGATCACATACTCGGCCCACATCGGCCGTTGAGGGAACCGGAACCGCGCCCGCCGCTGACGGCCGGCGTAGAGACCGAACACGATGCCGGCGCAGCAAAGCGCCGCGATGATCCAGCTCGCGGTCGCTCCGATCGAGCCATGCGGACCGCCGCCCATCAGCGCGAAGCGGTCGTCGAGCGGCGCGATCGTCTGGCCCGCTGTCACCCACCACGCGGCGCCGCGCCAGAACAATTGGCCGCCGAGGGTGACGATGAAGGACGGAATGCCGATGTAGGCGACCAGCGAGCCCTGAAAGGCGCCGATCGCCGCGCCGATCGCCAAAGCAAGGATCACGGCGATGATCCAGATCGCCGGATTGTCGAGGCCGAGATAGACCGGGAGAATGCGGACCTGCGCGACGCCGATGATCGTGGACACGAAGCCGATGATCGATCCGACCGAAAGATCGATATGGCGCATGACGATGACGAGCACCATGCCCGTCGCCATGACCGCGATCGACGACGTCTGGACGCTCAAATTCCATAAGTTGCGCGGCGTCAGGAACAGGCCCTCGCCGGTTTGAGCCCAGGTAATAATGTTGAAACCGATCCAGATCAGCGCCAGCGCGCCGATCATGCCGATCATGCGGGTGTCGACCTCGGTCGCTCTCAGCAATCGTCGAATACCCGACTCGGTCGGAGCGACGCTGGTCGCGCTCGGCGCCGCAGAGGTCATGATCCCTCCCGATCCTCTTGCGTTACGCCGACGTCGCCATCAGGCAGGGGCGGCGTTGCAACAGAAAGCCGCGCCGCCCTTGAGAACGACGCGGCTTCTTTTGTTTCACTGCGTGCCAGCAGGGTCAACTCAGCCGCAGAACTTCACCGTGCCAGGCTTCACGCCGGCGCAGACTTCCGCCTTGGTGATCCAGCCCTTGTCGACGATCACGTTGAGGTTGTCCCTGGTGACGGGGAGCGGCGTCAACAGGACGCCGCTGACCTTGACGCCTTTGGCGCCGCCCGTGAAGGGGTGGACGTCGGGGATGTCGGTCATCTTCTTGCCGGCGCCAAGCGCGACAGCCGCTTCTCCGGCCGTCTTGCCGAGATCGCGCGCATCCTTCCAGATCGAGACGGTCTGGGTGCCAAGCGCGATGCGGTTGATCGCCGCATGGTCGCCGTCTTGACCGGAGACCGGAACGGAGCCCGCCATGCCCTGCGCCGAGAGCGCGGCGACGACGCCGCCGGCCATGCCGTCGTTCTCGGCCACCACCGCGTCGACCTTGTTGTTGTTCTTGGTGAGGATCTGCTCCATGTTCTTTTGCGCGTTGTCCGGCTTCCAGCCGTCGGTGTAGGACTTGCCGACGTTCTTGATCTTGCCGGCCTTCAGCGCGGGCGCGAGCACTTCCTTGATGCCCGAGAACAGGAAGTCGGCGTTCGGATCGCCCTTGTCGCCCTTGATGAAGGCGTAGTTGCCGGCGGGCTTGGCGGCCTCGATCGCCTTCGCCATCATGCGGCCGACGCCGACGTTGTCGAAGGTGACGTAAAGGACGTTCGGGCTCTCGATCAGGCGGTCATAGGCGATGACCGGAATGCCTTCATCCGACGCCTTCTTCACCGCAGGCAAGATCGCCTCCGAATCCATGGCGAGGATGATGAGCACATTGGCGCCCTTGGAGATGAGGTCCTCGACATCGGTCAGCTGCTTGGTCGGGGAGGCCTGAGCGTCGGCCGAAATGTATTTGGCGCCATGCGCCGCGAGCGCCTTTTTGATCGCGGCCTCATCCGTCTTCCAGCGCTCTTCCTGGAAGTTCGACCAGGACACGCCGACCGTGAGGTCCTTCGCCATAGCGGCGAACGAGACGGCGCTGGCCGACGCCAGCAAAGCCGCCCCGAACAATAGTCTATTGAGAGTTCTCATTGTTTTCCTCCACTTGAAGTCCATCAGGGACTGACGAAAAGTTATTGGATGGGGGGTGACGGGACGATCGCGTGGCGCACGACACTATTCCTGCGTCGAACGCGCGCGCAATTGGTCAAGAGTTGAATAAGAGGATTGCGCTTCAAGGTAAGTTGTCCCTCATCACGATATCGATACGGATCTTTTCCTGTTCGGCGAGAATCGGCTCGCCCCGGACCAGGGACAAGAGCACGCGCATCGCCGACCTCGTCTCATGGCCTGGGTCCTGGGCGACGACGGCGTCCATCACGCCGCGGAGCAGGCACTTGCGAGTGACGCTGCTGAGATCATGCCCGATGAAGGTTAGTGTCGATTCCAGCCCCGCGTCGGTGATCGCCTTGGCGACTCCGGGGGTGCCCGCGCCCACGTTGTAGACGCCAATCAAATCAGGATGATCGGCGACCAACCTCAGCATGAGAGCCTCGCTCTCACCGTCATGATCGTTTCCCTCAACGGGACTTAACACGCCGAGATGGGGAAACTCCAGGCTCATGACCTGGTTGAAGCCAAAAATCCGCTCCGCGTGGTCGCGCAGCGACTGCGAGCCCGCGATGACGCCGATCTTGCCCGCGCGCGTGCGAACGAACCGCCCCATCAGCGAGCCCGCTGTTCGCCCGGCGGCGACGTTGTCGATGCCGATGTAATGATGGCGGCGCGAGCTGGGCACATCGGACACCAGCGTGACAACATAGGTTCCGCCCGCGACGAGATCGTCGATGGCGGCCCGTACACTTTGGTGATCGAGCGCCACGACGGCGATCCCGTCATAGCGTCCCGCCAGAGATTCCAAGGTCCGGGCGAGCCCTGCGGGGTTGAAGACGTTGGTCTTGTTGGTCTCCACGCTCGCCCGTCTCGCCGTGAGCCAGCCCGACATCTCCGCGACGTGGTCTAGGATCATCGACATGAAGACGTTCGAGCCTTCCGGCATCACGAACGCGAACTTCCTTGATCGGCCCTTGGCGAGTTCAGCGCCCGCCGCGAACGGACGAAACGCGTGCCGGTCGATGGCTTCCCGGACACGACGGGCGGTGTCCTCCCGCACTCCGGGCCGTCCATGCAGCACACGGTCCAGGGTCGCCACGCTGACGCCTGCCTCCCGAGCAATGTCCTTCAGAGTGAGATGGCTCGCCGCCATTTCGCCACGCATTAGACATAAGCCTTAGCAATCAATATTGAGGGACGCAACTCAATTTTGACGGCGACCGCGGTCCAAGCACAGTTCGCCCTTGTGGCCAGAGCCAAGGTCGTGACAAAACGGCGGATAACGATCCGCCGCATGAGCGGCGAGGCGCGAGGGAAATGAAACGAATCCGGGGAGCGGCTTACACGATGGCCGCGTACGCCTGTCTCGTCGTCGGCGCCGCATTCGGCGCGAGCTGGGACGAGCGCGTCTTCCCGCCCGGCTCGCATCTCGATTTCGATCAGATCGCGGCGGCGGGCCCGTCGGCTCTCCCCGCCCTCATCGAGCGCGGCCGTGAGCTGTTCAAAGCCAAGTTCACCACCGTCGACGGCGCGGGACGACCGAAGGCGACGCAAGCCATCATCCCGACCAAGCGCAAGAACGGCGTCAATCCACCGTTCAGCCGCACCAGCGGGCCGGATTCAAATTCCTGTTTCGGGTGCCACAATGATCCGGTGATCGGCGGTTCGGCTGACGACGTCGCCAATGTGTTCGTGTCGGAAGGCTTCGAGAGCGCACAGTTCAATTCGATCGACCCGTCGTTCTCGAGCGAACGGCATACGATCGCTTTGATGGGCGCAGGGCTCGTCGAGCTGCTGGCGCGCGAGATGACCGCCGACTTGCAGGCGATCCGCGCCGCGGCGATTGCGGAAGCCTGCGCGACGGCCAAAGACGCGCACGCGGAACTCGTGACCAAAGGCGTGCGGTTCGGCTCGATCGTCGCCCATCCCGACGGCATCGTCGATCTCGACGCCATCGACGGCGTCGATTCCGATCTCATCGTGAGACCCTTCAGCCGCAAGGGCGTGTTCACGTCGCTGCGCCAGTTCACCATCAACGCGCTCAATGTCCACCACGGCATGGAGGCCGTCGAGCGGTACGGCGTCCGCTGGACCGGCAGCCACGACTTCGCCGAGAGCGGCGTGCCCGACGCGATCACCGCCGGCGATGTGTCCGCCCTGGTCGCGTTCCAGGCGACTCTGCCTCCGCCGACGGTGAAAGCCGACTTGCCCGACGATTGGCGCCACGCCGCCACGGACGGCGCCGACACCTTCAACGCGATCGGCTGCGCCTCGTGCCACATGCAGACCCTGCCGCTGAAGTCGCTCGTGTTCACCGATCCCGCGCCCTATGACATGGCGGGCACGCTGCGCTCCGGCGAGGTCAAGGAGCCGATCCGCATCGATCTTGGCGCCCTGCCCTTCGCCAAGACGCTGCACAAGAACGACAAGGGCGAGTGGCTGATCCCGCTCTACAGCGATCTCAAGCGCCATCTCGTCGTCGACGAGACGGTCAATGCGCTGGGCAACGAATTGCAGGCGCAGCGCTTCGTCGAGCGCGACGTGTTCCTCACGACTCGGCTTTGGGGCGTTGGCTCGACCGCACCCTACGGCCACAACGGCGCCTTCCGCATGCTCGACGAAATCATCGCGGCGCATGGCGGAGACGCGCGGTTCGCGCGCGACGCCTATCAAGCGCTCGAACCTGACAAGCGCGACGACGTGATCGCCTTCCTCCGCTCGCTCATCATCGAAGCCCAGTGATGCGGATCGTCCTCTGCATCCTCGCGCTTTTCCTCGGCCTCGCGGGGGCGTACGCCGGCGAGGAGAGGCAAAAGCCGCTGGGCGACGTGCCCCTCATGCATGAAGAGGCCGAGGCGGCGGGAGTCCACAGCGTTTATGACGGTCCGTGGGAATTTTTCGTCGGCGGCGGCGGGGCGGCGCTCGATTGCGACGGCTCGGGCTTTCCCTCGGTGTTCCTGGCCGGCGGCAAGAATCCGGCGCGACTCTTCGTCAACAAATCCAAGGCCGGCGGGCCGCTCAGATTCGAGGAGAAGGCGCTCGATATCGGCGCCGATCCGAAGCTGCTCGGCAACGTCATCGGCGCCTATCCGCTCGACATCGACGGCGACGGCCACATGGATCTGTTCGTGCTGAGAGTCGGCGGTAACCTCCTGCTCAAGGGCGGCCCGGACTGCACGTTCGCCCTCGCCAACCACGAATGGAATTTCGACGGCGATACGGGCTGGACCACGTCGTTCGCCGCCGAATGGGAGCCTGGACAGAAATTCCCGACGTTGGCGATTGGCCATTATGTCGACCGCGACGCGCCCGGCTCGCCCTGGGGCACATGCGCGGACAATTCCCTCTATCGTCCTCAAAGCGGCGACAGGCCCGACTATTCCGTGCGCACGCCGCTCGCGCCTGGCTTCTGCGCCCTTTCGATGCTGTTCACCGACTGGAACAAGTCGGGCACGCCGTCGCTGCGCGTCTCCAACGACCGGCAATATTACCGCGGCGGCGAAGAGCAGATGTGGCGGATCGATCCAGGCAAAACGCCGAGGCTCTACTCGCGCGCCGACGGCTGGCGGCATCTGTCGATCTACGGCATGGGCATCGCCGAAGGCGACCTCGACGGCTCGGGCTACCCGGAATATTTCCTCACCTCGATGGGCGACGAGAAGCTGCAGAAGCTCGATCCCGAAGCGGCCGAACGCGGCGAAGCGCCCATCTATCGCGACATCGCCGGCGAAGTCGGCGTGACCGCGCATATTCCTTATGCCGGCGGCGACAAGCGGCCGTCGACCGCATGGCATGCCGAATTCGCCGACTTCAACAATGACGGGCTCAGCGACATCTTCGTCTCCAAAGGCAACCTCGAGCAGATGCCGGACTTCGCCGCCTACGATCCGAGCAATCTCCTGCTCGGCCAATGGAACGGCAAATTCGCCGAGGCCGGCGACCAAGCGGGCATCGCCTGCAACGCCAAGGGGCGCGGCGCGCTGATCGCAGACTTCAACCTCGACGGGCGGCTCGACATCCTTCAGATCAATCGCGGCTCAAATGCCCTGCTCTGGCGCAATCTGGGCGCCAAGAACGGCGACGGTCCGCCGCTGCCAATGGGCAATTGGAGCGAAATCCGACTGATCGAGCCGAACCCCAACCGCAACGCGATCGGGGCGCGGATTTCAATCAGGACAGGAACGCGCACCCAGACCCGCTTTGTCGACGTCGGCGGCGGCGACGCTTCCGGCCATTCGGGCTTCATCCATGTCGGCCTCGGCACGGCCGAGCGGGCGGAAATCCGGGTGCAATGGCCGGACGGCGACCAGAGCCCATCCTACCGCGTGTTCGCCAACCAGTTCGTGGTCGTCGACCGGTCGAAGCCGCAGGCCGCCTACTGGTATCCAGGACGCTGATCGACGCCAAGCGCACCCCGTCGCCCAGGCCTTTACCTGCCGCGTCGCGGCGTCCTCGAAGCTATCTTCCCGGAGGCTCTCCGCGTTGCGGCCGCTCTCGTCGACTTCATCCGCGCTATTCTGGCCTTTGGGGGCGCCTTTTTCGCTGGGGCGCGCCTCGTCTTTGCTGGCGCTGTCCTCGCTTTTGCTGGAGCGCGCCTCGTCTTGGCGGGGGCTTTCTTGGCGGGAGCGCGCCTCGATTTTGCCGGCGTTCGTTTCGCCGCCCTTGCCTTGCGCTTCGACGCAGTTGGCTTGGCTGACCCTCGCGCCGACCGGGATTTTGCACTCTTCGACGCCGACTTATTCGCGCCGGAGCCGGATCGAGGCAATGCGGTCACGTGTTGCGATGGTCCGCTTGCAGTCGCGGCCCGAACTTCCGCGCCACCCGACGCCGGAGCCGCTATGGGTACTCCGGCGGACGCGCCTTCTCCGAGCCAGAACTTGATCTCGGCCAGATCGGCGCCGCCGGGCTTGAGATAGCTGTCCTGCCAGGTCGCATTGTCGACGAGGCCGTGCCAGACCTTCGGGTCCTTGGCGTGCGCGTCGACATAGGTGTTCCAGCGATAGGTCTGATAGATGGCGATGATGTTGGCGGCGTAGGAGGCGGCGAGCGGCGCGTTGCCCTCCACGATCATCATGTTGTCGTCGTTCTTGGTCGAGGCTTTGTAACCCAGATTGTGCGAGCCGGTGATGACGACTGGGTTCTTGCCAAACGGGTCGATCACGATGACCTTGCTGTGCACGTGCACGCCCTGGTTCATGACCTCGGTGGCCCAGGCGTGGAAGACGTCCTTGATCGCCTTGGGCACCATCGACTCGTAGGGAACCGGAATCGGGGCCGTCTTGCCGCCGTCGTAGAGCTTCACCGGGCTCGGATTTGCCGGATCGGCAGCCGCGTGCTTGCTCGGCTTTTCGGGGCCCTCCGTGGTGAGGCCGGGGATCTCCTGGTTCACGACGCCGTGGATGTAGAGATCGCCATCGTAGTTCGGCGAGCCTTGCCGGTGGCGCGCCAGAATGTTTTGCAAAAGCGTCCACCGCTCCGGCTCGTCGTCCGGTTCGAAGGCGCCGGGATTGAAAAAGAGAAATAGAATGCCTTCTTGCGCGCCGTTGATCAGCTTGCGCGCGTAGTCCAGGTCCTCGCCCTTGTCGGTCGGCGCGAACCATTGGGTGATCGCGCCGCCGTCGACGTTGAAGGACTTCGATGTCGCGTTCGCCTGCATGAGCGAAGCGGGATAGGCGCTTCCTGCGGCCTTCAACAGATTCCATTGATCGATGAAGCGAGCCCCCAAATCCGGGTCGTCAACGATGATTCCATTATTGGCCTGGGTGCAGAGTCCGGTCTTCGTCCAATTGGTGCTGCCGGACAGGACACGCTGCGGCTTGCCCGCAGAATCGCACGCGACGACGAACTTGTTATGCGCGAAATGGCCGCTCCCGACCAGGCGGTCGTGCAGATCGACCTTGCCGTGCAGCTGCGCCCGCACGTCCTTGTTCTCGTCAGGCTTCTTCGAATTGAAGGCGCCGTTGGCGAGGATGAGATGGCATTTCTGGCCGAGCGCGGTCAGTCTGGGAATCAATTCGGGATCGTTCAATTCATAGAGGGCCGCGTAAATCTCACCGTCGTTCGTTTTGACGTCATCGAGCAGAGCGAGCAGTTGCCGACGCAAGAGACCGCTCAGCGCATTGCGCAGCGAATTGCCGGTTTGCGCGATCAGAGCGTCGAGCTTGGCGCCCTTGCCGACGCTTGCAAGCGCGCGTGACACCCATTGCGCCGAGACGATGCCCTTGTTGAAATAAGCGGAGATGTGGGACGAGGCCTGCCCGGTGATCGTCATCGGCGGCGTCTGCGCACTGGCGTCGCCCAGCGAAAGCGTCAGATGGTCCTTGTCGGGTCCGACGACCGGGACGATCGAATATTGCACCTCATCGCCGGGCGAGACGAGATAGTCCCACCACATGTAGCGCTGCAGGGGGTGTTTCCACGGCGCGTTCGGATCGAGCTTGTCGTCGTCAGAAAATCCGACAAACCCGTGCAGATACGTGTCCTGCGGCGCCCCTCCTGACGCTGGCTTCAACGTCCGGTGAATCGTGAAACCGCGGCAGTTCGGAATCGCCTGGGCGCTCGCAGGCAACCAAACCAAACATGTGTGGTCGCCGTTGTCATAGACTTTGAGTTCAATCGTCATTGCAGCGCTCCCCGCCAGAATGCGCCCGCCTAGCTAGACAAGCTATGTTTCTCTAGAGTGTCAGGGATCGCTTGACTGTGAGCAGGGTCACACGGCGAAGACATTGGCGTTCGTCGCCGCGAGCCCTTAGCCAAACCCTAACGCCGCGTCGCCAAACCGTAACGCCGCGTCGCAACGACAGCTTCTATTGTTTTGCGCAGACGATCACCGCTTTCGCTCCGCCATCGCAGCTTGCGCCCGTCGTCCCATCGATGCGCGCCGCGGCGCCGCCCACGCAATAAGCGCTGGCCATGATCTCGCCCGCCCCGCACGACGCCTGACCGGAATCGCTGACGACCCTGAAACTGGGGCCGGCTCCGGGCGGGCCAGGAGGTCCCGCGAGGCCTGCCGGGCCCTGAGGGCCAGGCGGCCCCGCCTGCCCTTGCGCACCAGCCAAGCCAGGGGCGCCGGGTGGGCCAGGCGGTCCGGAGGGACCAATCCGCCCTGCCGGCCCTTGAGGGCCGATGGCGCCGGCGGCGCCGGTTTCGCCCTTGGGCCCAGACGGTCCAATCGCGCCAGCCTCCCCCTTCGCTCCAGCAGGGCCCGCTTCACCCTTGGGCCCTGCCGCTCCAGCCTCGCCTTTCGGCCCTGCATCCCCGGCGTCGCCTTTCGGCCCGGGCGGCCCGGCGGCTCCTGGCGGTCCGGCGGCGCCGACTTCGCCCTTGGGTCCTGCCGCGCCAACGTCGCCTTTCGGCCCAGCCGACCCCGCTGGACCGACCGCGCCAACGTCACCCTTTAGCCCCGTCGCGCCTGCTTCGCCCTTCGGCCCAGGCGGTCCGGCGGGTCCCCGCGCGCCGACCGCCCCAGCGCTTCCGATCTCGCCTTTTGGCCCAATGGGTCCTGCCACTCCCGCCGGCCCAATCTGGCCGGAATCGCCCTTCGCGCCCTGCGGTCCAGTCGGCCCCTCGGGTCCGGGCTCGCCCCTGGCTCCCTGCAGCCCGGGCGGTCCGGCGGCTCCGAGATCGCCTTTCGGCCCCGGCGGCCCGTCAGGGCCCGGCGGCCCCGGCGGTCCCGGCAGACCGGCTGGGCCAGTTTCGCCTTTCGGTCCCGGCGGCCCGTCGGCGCCCGTATCGCCCTTCGGACCCTGCGGTCCGATGGCGCCGACCACGCCCGGCTCGCCCTTCGGCCCGGCTGGGCCGGCGGGACCCTGCTGTCCCTGTTGCCCGGGTTGGCCTTGTTCGCCCCTGTCGCCCTTCGAGCACCCCGAAACGACGAGCAGCGCCGCGATGGCGACGCCGGCGACAGACAAGCGCATTGGTTTCTCCCCCGACGAACCGCGTCCCAACGCCTCATGCAGATGTGGCGCCGGATTATGATCGGCATGTGTAGACGAGGCGCCCCGCATCGCGCCAGAGCGTGAGCCTACCCTACCGGATTTGAAGAGCACAGACCCTCGGGCCTCTTCTGACGCAATCACGCGTTCGCTTCGAACGATGGCGCGCCATCCGCGTGCCTTAATCGTGCGGGATCGCGACGTTTGAAGACTGGAGGCGAAACTCATGCATCGTCGCTCGTTCCTTGGAGCTCTTGCGGTCGCGGCGATGTCCCTTCCGGCGCGCGCTGCGCCGGCCGAAGAGCCGCTGGCGCTCGCCAACAAGCGGCTCGCGGAGATCGAGGCGCGCGAGGGCGGTAGGCTCGGCGTCTTCGTGCGAGACACGGGCGCCGGCGCAACGATCGAGCACCGCGCCGACGAACGGTTCCCGATGTGCAGCACGTTCAAGCTTCTGACCGCAGCCGCGGCGCTGAAGCGCGTGGACGCAGGCGCCGAGCGTCTCGACCGAAAATCGCCTATGGGCCGAGCGATCTCATCGAGTATGCGCCGGTCGCCAAGGCGCATGTCGCCGAAGGCGGCATGACTGTCGCCGATCTCTGCGCCGCTGCGATCGACTGGAGCGACAACACCGCCGCAAATCTGGTCTTGCAATCGATCGGCGGGCCCGCGGGATTTACGGCCTTCGCGCGCTCGCTCGGCGATAACGTGACGCGGCTCGACCGCAATGAGCCCACTCTCAATGAAGCGACGCCTGGAGACGAGCGTGATACGACAAGTCCGCGCGCGATGGCGGCCGACATGCAAAAGGTGCTGTTGGGCGACGCACTGTCTGATCAGTCTCGCCGCCAGCTCGAAGCCTGGCTGATCGACGACAAAGTTGGCGACAAGCGTGTGCGCGCCGGCCTGCCGCATGCATGGCGGATCGGCGACAAGACCGGCAGCGGCGACCACGGAACGGCCAATACGATCGCGATCATCAGGCCGCCCGATCAGCGCGCCGATCCTCGCCGCGGTCTACTACACCGAGTCGTCCGCGCCGATGGACGCGCGCAACGCGATCCATAAGGAGATCGGGACGCTGATTGCGGAGACGTTCTGACAGGGCCCCCGCCAGCGCAATTACAACGCCGCTCGCTCGACTTGAGACCGTCGGGAACGGCCGAGGCCGAGCCAGCCGAGGCCAATGAAGCCAGTCAGGATCATGACCCAGGTCGTCGGCTCCGGCACAGGAGTCCCAAGCGTACCGTCAGTGTTGCCGGTAGCGTCGACAAAGAATCCGACCACATCGCCAGCATTGTTGAGTCCGTTGAGCGTCGTCGAGGTGCTTCCCGGCGGGTCCAGTATGGTGAACATCTTTGTTAGACTGTTATAGAGGATGCCGTGCTGCACGCCACCGATAACCGCGAACCCGTCCGCTGTCCCCTTGTCGTTCAGCCCCAGCAGCTCGGTCTCAGTTGCGCCAAGCGGATCGACGGTGCTGAAAGACCCGCCATTGTCGATGAAGCCATGGATGACGCCACTCGAATCTGTGAAGAAGCCAGCGATATCGTCCGAATTGTTGATCGCTGCGGTAACCGTGCTGACCGCAAGCGGATCGTTGATGTCGGTCGAGAACGTGTTCGTCGCGATATTGAAGGTGTAGCCGTGGCTGTCTCCGTGGCTGTCATTATAGAAGCCGACCGCGAGATTGGCGTTGTTTACACCGATCAACTGGTTTTCGGTTATCACGCCCGAGTCGCACGCGCCCGAGACACTGCAGTCGGAAGTTTCGGGTTGTTGACCATGTGGAACACCCCGCCCTGCTCGTAGAAGCCGAACTGGAAATCGACCGGCACCCCGTTGTTGGTCGGGTACGTGTACCCTGTGAATGTCGTCCCGTTTCCGTTTATCGCCGTTATTTGGGTTTGCGCGACATGAAACAGCGGCGCCAATTCGGGAAAGCTGGCGTTGTCGGCGGTGAATGCCTTGCTGGGCAACGTGAGCACGAATCCCGTGTTGGGATCTCCGGCTTGGCCGCTGCCGTAAAATCCAGGGATCGTGTCACCGTTGCTGGTGATGCCCATCAGATTTGTGAAGGTTACGCCGCCCGTCGCGGGCGGGGGTGGGAAGGGCTTATCGGCGGGATCGTTGATCGTTTCGAAGCTGTAGCCGCCGGCCTGGGCGCCCGTAGGAGCCAGCGCTGCTCCGCACGCGGCAAGCGCCGCAACGGCTATTCCGGCCCGGCGCGGACGCGCAACGGCCAACTTCAGAAAATTGCTTGGTTTCATGATCGCCTCCGCTCGAACTGGATGGCGCCGGCGTCCCCGCTAGTCGCATTTGCCGCAAGGCGGCCGTCACGCGCTAGAAACACTCCATGAGGACAATTTATTCGGACGCAGCGGATACGCGGCCGGGAAGTTTCCGGCGCAAGCCGTGCCCCGCGCGTGCAATTCTGCAATCGTAAGGAACATAAGGGAGTTGGCCGGCGATCGTGGCTGCTCACGCTGGGCTTTGAACGCACTCAGCGCTGACGACCGGCGCAAACAAAAAAAGGGCCGGCGCGAGGCCGGCCCCCAGTTCGCTGTTGCGTCGTGCGGCTTAGCTGCCGCCGCCAACGCAGGTGTCGGCGGTCTTCGGCGTGCAGACGTCGAGGCCGGTGTAAGTCGGATCCGCTGGCGGCGGCTTGCCGTCCTTCATGTCCTTCAGGAAGTACATCGCCTTGTATCCCATCTCGAACGGCCGCTGGCCGACCTGTCCGGCCGACAAACCCTTCTTCATGAGTTCGATCTGGATCGGGAGCGTATCGGCGACGACGAGCGCCAGCGCGCCGGAGGCGATCTTGTCCTTGTACTTCGTGGCCGTTTTTTCGTAGGCGTCCGGCAAGAACTGCGGGAAGCCGCCGGTCGGGGTGAAGGCGTCGAGGTCCGGATACTTGTTGAGGATGTCCTCCATCTGCTGGTTGGCGACGGTGAAGTCGTCATTGGTGTAGAGCGGGCAGCCGTCCGGCTCCTTCCAGCCGTTCTGTCCGGTCAGGCGGGCTCCGGGCGATTCAGCGCTCTTCGTTCCCGAGAGCGTGTCGCGGATGCCCTGCATGCGCTCGTTGTGGTTGGCCGCCGCGGCGCCGCCGGATTGGATGCAGATCGTGCCGCCCTTCGGCTTGATCGCCGTAACGAGCTTGGCGATGTTGACGCCGATGTCATAGTTGTGCGTGCCGACGTAAGCCGCGCGCAAACCCTTGTCCGCGGGCAACAGGTCGAAATCCCAGGTGAGAACCGGGATCTTCGCGGCGGCTGCCCCTTGCAGCGCATTGGCCATGGCCGGCGCGTTGGCCGGAGACACGGCAATGCCGTCGACTTTCTTGGTGATGAGGTCGGCCACGATCTGCGCTTCCTCGTCGCCGCCGCCATGTTCGCCAGGCCCGATATAGAGACACTTGACGGCGCCGGCGAGCTCCTTCTCCGCTTTCTTGCAACCAGCAAGCGCCTGGTCGAAGAAGGGGTTGTTGGTGTTCTTCGGCACGAGCGCGAAGGTGTAGGGGTCGGCGGCTTGCGCCGAAGCCGAGACCGCAAGCAGCGCGCCAGCGGCGACTGCGCCGGTCAACATAAGTTTCAACATTTCTTTTCCTCCCAGTTTTGAACACGGCCCGTACGGGCCCTTCAGACGAGGCCCCGTACGGGGTTACTCGCGTTTCGCTCCTCGAAGTTTCCCGAGGTAAACCGCTCCGATCAAGAACAGGCCGACGAACGTGCCCTGCCAATTCGAATCGACGCCCGCCATCAGCAGCGAATTGCGGATTGTAAAGATCAGCGCCGCGCCGATGAACGCGCCATAGGCGCTGGCCTCGCCGCCCATCAAGTTTGCGCCGCCGATCACCGCAGCCGAGATGGCGAGGAGTTCGTAGGTGGCGCCAAGGGCGTTGATCGCCGAGCCCGCCCAGCCAACGGAGAGAATGGCGGCGAAACGCCGCCGTCAAGCCGGAGAAGACATAGACCTGCACCTTGATGCGATTGACGGGAACGCCGGTCAGCAAAGCCGCCTGTTCGTTGCCTCCGATCGCGAGCACATGGCGGCCCCAGCTCGTCATCTTGTAGACCACGCCCAGAAGAAACGTGAACACGATGAGGAACAGGAGCGGATAGCTCAGCTCGAACTTCGGCGTGATGTGCCAAGCGCCGCTGCCCAGCGCCTTGAAGGGCGGTCCGCCAGGGCCGAACTTGTAGATCATGCGGTTTCCCGACAGCACCACCGCGACCGACCGCGCGATCGCCAGCATGCCGAGCGTTGTGACGAAGGGGGAAAGGCCAAGGTAGGCGATGATAATGCCGTTGATGAGCCCCGCGACGCCTCCCGCGCACAAGCCGACAATCACGGCGGCCCAGGCCGGATAGCCGGCCTCGAGAACGAGGCCGCACGCGACGGCGGTTAGACCCATGATCGAGCCGACCGAGAGGTCGATGCCGCCCGTCGCAATCACCGCAGTCATGCCGAGCGCCATAATGCCAATGAAGGAGAAATTGCGCGTGGTGTTATAGAAATTGTCAGTGGTCGCGAACGACGCAGGCTGCAGCCAGCTCATCACGAGGCAAATGATGATGAGCGCGACCGTCACCCAGAACGCTTGCGAACTCGAGAAGCGTTGCCAGAAATTGTGTTGCTGGATGTCCAGCACCGATTCGATGGAGACATTGGCTTGCGGCGCATCGCTTGCCATTGGACGAGCTCCTCAGGCGGTGTGGATCGCGCCGGTGATCAAGCCGGTGACTTCTTCCGGGCTCGTCGCCCTGATCGGCTTGTCGGCAACCTTGTTGCCGCGCCGCATCACCATGACCCGATCGCAAACGGCGAACACGTCCGGCATACGATGGCTGATGAGGATGATCGCCATGCCGGCATCCTTCAGCCGGCGGATAAGGTCCAGCACCTCGGCCACCTGCCTCACCGAGATCGCGGCGGTCGGCTCGTCCATCAAGACGAGCCGCGCCTTCGACAGCCGCGTGCGCGCGATGGCGACCGCCTGGCGCTGGCCGCCCGACATCTGGCGCACGAGGTCGCGCGGCCTGGTCTCGGACTTGAGCTCGCCGAACAATTCGCCAGCGCGCTTGGCCATGGCCTTGTGGTCGAGCCAGCGAAACGGGCCCGCGCCGCGCTTGATTTCACGCCCCAGGAACACATTGGCCGCCGCCGACAGATTGTTGCAGAGCGCCAGGTCCTGGTAGACGACCTCGATCCCCTTCTCGCGCGCCTCGACGGGCTTGTGAAAGTGGACCGGTTCGCCGCTGAGGCGGATCTCGCCGTGCGTGGGGGAAAGTTGCCGGCGATGACCTTGACCAGGGTCGATTTGCCGGCGCCATTGTCGCCCATAAGCCCGAGCACTTCGCCGGCCTCGAGCGCCATGTCGACTTCGTTCAGCGCATGGATCGCGCCGAAATGCTTCGACACCGCGTTCAGTTCAAGAATCGGCAAACCGGCTTCCTCCGCGCGCTCCGACTTTTCTTCGTCGCGCACGCGACGCCCGTCGGTTAATCGTCCTGACATCTTAGCTATTATTGAGTTTGTCGCGGCGCGCAAGCGAAAAGGTGCTTGCCCGAACGCGGCCTCCGCGGTCAGCCTTGCGGGGTTAGCGACCGGCGCCTCTTCGACGCGATGGCGCAGCCAGACCATGCCGCCTTCCAGAGTCTCGCAGCCGATCAGTCGCAGCGACTGTCCGGCGCCGGGCCGTTCGCCGTTTGCGCCATGATAGTCGACGATGGTCTCCCTTCCGGCCAGGCCATCGACCGCCGGGTAAATCAGAGTGCTGAACTCGTCGATCAGGCGATGCTTGAGAAACGCGCCGTTGATCCTGCCGCCGCCCTCGAGAAGGAGTTTCTTGACGCCGAAAGCATCGGCGAGCTGCGCCATCGCGCCGGGGAGGTCCTCGCCCTTCGGGCCGGCGAAAATATAGGACGCGCCATCCTCGCGGAGTTCAGCCAGATAAGCGTCCGAGACTTGCTCGCCCAGCACCGCGACGACGTGATCGCCCCCGACATTGTCCTGGCCATAGTGGACGCGGCCGGAGGGATCGATGGCGACGGCAAGGTTCCTGCCGTTCCGATGACCGAGGTGAGGTTCGCGCGCCAGCGGTGAATCGGCGGCGACGGCTCGTTCGCGCCCCTTGGCCATTTCGCCCATGGTTTTCCGGCCGACGATCCAGCCCTCGGCCTCAAAGCGGTCGTGAATGGCCTCATAGTGCCGGCGCAGCACGTCGTTGGACACGCCGGCGGCAGGCCGGGTGAAACGGCTCGGATGGAGGCCGCCGTCGAGAGAGGTGCCCATATGGCAAATGATGGTGGGGCGCATGAAGGAGGCGGTCCTGTATTGTGTGGGCGTGGTCGACGGCAGATCTACCAGGCTTGAGGATGCTCGATGCTCTTCAGCGCCACATCGCCCGCATGCGCGCCTGAAGATCGACCCGCGGGCCGTCGCTCGCCGCGCGCCCTGGCGAGGCGCCGGCTTCGGGCCAAGTCTGCCGGTCGAAGTGCTTCAAAAGCGGCGGCGGGATGAAGCGGGTGCGGCTCGCGTACACGCTTCGGTCGCCATTGCGCGGCTGCCCGTGGACATAGAAGCGCTGCGGCACGACGAGCGCGAGCTCGTCCTTCGCCCGCGTCATCGCGACATAGAGCAGACGGCGCTCTTCCTCGATCTCCTCCGACGAGCCGGTGGCGAGGTCGGAGGGAATGCAGCCATCGACGCAGTTCAAGACGAAGACCGAGCGCCATTCCTGCCCCTTGGCCGAATGGATGGTCGAGAGGATGAGAAAGTCCTCATCCCTCAGCGGCGGTCCCGCTTCATCGCTGGTCGCGTCGGGCGGATCGAGCGCAAGCTCGCTCAAGAACCGCTCGCGCGACGGGAACGAGGCGGCGATGCGCTCGAGCGCCTCGAGATCGCCCATCCGGATGCGCGCGTCGTCGTAGCGGGTCTCCATGAGCGGGGCCGAGCCACGCGACAGCGTCGGCGATCTCCGCCGGCCAGCGGCGCCGCGCGCGACGCAAGCCTGCGCATGAGGTCGGCGAAGGCTGGAAAGCCGTCGCGCGCCCTGGCCGGCGTCGACAGCGCCGCCATCGTCGCAAAGCCGTCGTCGGCCGCCGCCGCGGCGACGATGGTCTCGGCCACCTTTGGCCCGACGCCGGGCATGAGCTGGGCGACACGAAAGCCCGCGACCCGATCGCGCGGATTTTCGGCGAAGCGCATGAGCGCGACCGCGTCCTTGACATGCGCCGCGTCGAGGAACTTCAAGCCGCCGAATTTCACGAACGGGATGTTGCGGCGGGTGAGTTCGAGCTCGAGCGCGGCGCTGTGGTGGGAGGTGCGAAACAGCACCGCTTGAGCCTTGAGCGACGCGCCCGCCTCGCGATTGGCGAGCACGCGGGTCGCGACGAAGCGCGCCTGGTCGGAATCGTCCGCCACAGCGACCAGCGCGGGAAGGGGCCCATGCGGCCGATCGGTGCGAAGCGTTTTGGCGAAGCGCTCCGGCGCGAGCGCAATGGCCGCGTTGGCCGCGGCAAGGATGGCGCCGCTCGAACGGTAGTTGCGCTCAAGCGTCACCACATGCGCCGGCGGATCGAACGCGGCGGGAAAATCGAGAATGTTGCGCACCGTCGCGGCGCGGAAGGAATAGATCGCCTGCGCATCGTCGCCGACCACCGTCAGGCCGCGCCCGAGCGGCCTTAAGCGCAGCACGATTTCGCCCTGCAGGGCGTTGGTGTCCTGGTACTCGTCGACGAGCAGATGATCGAAACGCCCGGCGACCTCCGCGGCGATCGCCGGCTCGGCCAGCATCTGGGCGAAATAGAGCAGGAGGTCGTCGTAATCGAGCACGTTCTGGCGCTGCTTCATCTCGACGTAGGACGCGAACAGCCCGCGCAGCGCGTCCTCGTGCACGGCGACCCACGGAAACCATTTGCCGAGCGTCGCCTTGAGATCCCCTTGCGCGTTGACGACGCGCGAATAGATCGTGAGGCACGTCGACTTGGTCGGGAAGCGCTCCTTCAGATCGCCGACGCCCAGTTCATGCCGCGCCCAGTTCATCAGGTCGGCCGAATCCTCGCGATCATGGATGGTGAATTGCGGATCGAGGCCAAGCCGCGTCGCATATTCGCGCAGGAGCCGCGCGCCAATGGCGTGGAATGTTCCCGCATAGGCTGGCGTCGCCGCCGCGGCCGCCTCAGGCGCGAGACGGCGGGCAAGCAGCCGTTCGACCCGGCGGCCAAGCTCCGCCGCAGCGCGACGCGAAAAAGTGGCGAGCATGATGCGCTTCGGATCGGCGCCCGAAAGGATGAGCGCCGCCACCCGATGCGCCAGCATCGCCGTCTTGCCCGAGCCCGCGCCGGCGATCGACGAGCAGCGGCCCAGAACCCTGCGGATCGCCGATCCCGTGCTCGACCGCGAGCTTTTGCTCGGGATTGAGTTCGACGGCCGGGCTCGAACGAATCAGGGCGAGCGACATGGGTTCACGCAACCATGTTTCCCGCTTTGTTCGCAAGGGAGGTGGACATGCGCGAGCAGACTTAGCTAATCTACGGACTAATACTGGAGCGCGTGATGTCCATCGTCACCATGCATGCTGCGAAGGCCAATCTTTCCAAGCTTCTCGCCCGAGTTGAGGCCGGCGAGAGATCGTCATTGCCCGGGGCAAGACCAATCGCGCGGCTCACGCGGATCGGTGCTCGGACGGCGGCGCGGCGTTTCGGGGCTATGAAGGGAATCGTCAGCGTCGGTCAAGAATTCTTCCAACCGATGACCGAAGCGGAGCTCAAGGAATGGGAGTAGTTTGACCGGCCTGTTAGGCGAACGGACGGAAGGCTATTCGGACGAGAGGATCGCCGCAATGCCGGGAGCGGAATCGCACTACGTCCACCGGACCGCCTGGCTGCGGGCGGCGGTCCTCGGCGCCAACGACGGGATCATTTCGACCGCAAGCCTCATCATGGGCGTCGCGGCGGCCGCGGGCGGACGGGCCGAAATCCTGACCGCGGCGATCGCGGGATGGGCGGCGGGCGCAATGTCGATGGCGGCGGGCGAATATGTGTCCGTCAGCTCGCAGGCCGATTCCGAGACCGCTGATCTGGCGCGCGAGCGGCGCGCGCTTCACGAGCGACCGGTCGGAGGAGAAGGAGGAGCTTGCCCATATCTACGAAGAACGCGGCTTGAAGCCGATGCTCGCACAGGAAGTCGCCGGCCAGCTCATGGCCAAGGACGCTCTCGACGCTCATGCGCGCGAGGAGCTCGGCTTCAGCGAGGGCGCAGAGCCCAAACCGATCCAGGCCGCCTTCGCATCCGCTCTCGCCTTCTCAATTGGCGCGGCGTTGCCGACGCTGGCGGCGTTTCTCGCGCCGCCGGGCGCCATCGTGAAAGCCGTCCCCGCCGCCGCGTTGGTTTTTCTGCTCGCGCTCGGCGCGCTCGGCGCCTGGGCGGGCGGCGCGCCGATGGTGAAGCCGGCGCTGAGGGTCGGCTTCTGGGGCGCGCTGGCCATGGCGGTGACGGCGGGGATCGGCGCACTGATCGGCAAGGCCGTCTAGCCTTGCCGAGGCCGAGCGCGAGGCTAGCTCGCTTTTTTTATCTGATGCGGGAATAGATGTCGCTTGGCCTCGTCGTCGAACTCTTGCTTGAAGGCGTGCTTCTCCTTCAATTTGTTGACGCGAGCGACGGCCGGGCGCGCGTTGATCTCGTCGACGAGCCGCTTCACGTTGGTCATCTTCGACCACGTCTCCGCGCCCAGGAGGAACGGAGCCGCCGAGCTCCAACCCCAAAGCGACATGTCAACGATCGTATACGCGTCGCCGAGCATATATTTCCGTCCGGCCAGCCGGTCGTCGAGGATCTTCCAGTGCCGGTGCGTTTCGAAATTATATCGGTTGATCGCGTATTCGATCTTCTCAGGCGCCGCGACGTTGAAGTGGAAGGACTGGCCGGAATACGGACCAACTCCGCTTGCAACGAAGAAGAGCCACGAAAACAATTCGCCCCGCGCTTTGGGCGTGTTCTCGGGCAGGAAGCGCCCGGTCTTCTCCGCGAGATAAAGCAGGATCGCGCTCGAATCGAATATGGTCGCTTCGCCGTCGACGATCGAGGGCGTCTTCGCATTCGGATTGATGGCGAGATAGCCTGGCGAGTGCTGCTCGCCCTTGCGCGTGTCGACCGGAACAATCTCGTATTCGAGGCCAGCTTCTTCGAGGAACAAGGCGACCTTCGCCGGGTTCGGCGACGGGTGATAATAGAACTTGATCATCAGCAGGCTCCGAGAACCGTGCGGACAATGCCGCGCGATGCGCGCTCGTAGCGTAACCGCCCGGTTACGCAATATTAGTCGGCTCCACGCGCGCCTGAAGACGAGCCGTTCCTGCGCTTTCCGCTTGCCTGCTTCGGGCAAGCACGGCGTCGGCGAAATCAGCAATCGTAGTGCGCGACAGCTCTTCCTCCAGAGCCTCCACTGCGGGCGCGGTCGCCTCGCGCAAAACAGGAAGGATATGGGCGCCGACCGGACAGGACGCGCTCGGGGGCGACCGGTGCTCGGTGAACAGATCGCCGCTCTCCAACGCGGCGAAGACATCGCGCAAAGTGATGTCGCTCGCCGGCCGCGCCAATTCGAAACCGCCTCCCGGACCGAGCCGGGCGCGGATCAATCCCGCACCTGTCATCAGCGAGAAAAGCCGGCGAACCACGACCGGATTGGTGTTGGCGCTATCCGCAATATCCTCCGAACGCAGGACTTTGCCCGGGTTGGCGGCCAGAGCCGTCAGCAGATGAACGCCAACGGCAAATCGGGTGCTTGTCGCCATCGGCTGAATCCTCGCACGGCGCGCGCTGGTCTTGCAAAGATGGCGCGCCCGATCGCCCCGCTCGCCCATGGCGCCCGAACGCGCGGCTAGGCGCCAAGGTAGGTCGAACTCCCGAGTGAGGCCTACTTCGGACACGGCGGCAGCGCCCGGCCTTCCGCACGCCTTGCGGTTGCCCGACCGGCGGCGCACGAACCACCGGCGGCGTTGACACCGCCGGCGGGGGCGGAGGCGCGTGAACTGCCGGCGGCGGGGGCGCGGGGGCGTGAACCGCGGGCGGCGGAGGCGCGTGGACGCCGGCGGTGGGGGCGCAGGGGCGTGAACCGCCGGCGGCGCAGGATGCGCCGCTGCAGGCGCCACATGCGGGCGCCGGGGGGACGCGCATCGCCGCGGGAGCCGGACGAGGCGCGGCGCCGCTGCCGCTGCTGGCGCAGGGGCGCGAGCCACAGGCGGCGGAGCGTGCCGGGCGCGGAGGAGCCGCGGGACAATCGGCTTCGGCGCCAGATTGCTTGCCGGCGTTGGCGGCGCCGGCTTCGAGGGTTGGATGGGAGAGCCGGCGTTGCGGGCGCTTTAGCTGCTGGCGTGGCCGCCGCAGGGAACGGCGGTTTGCCAGCCGGGAACAATCGGCGGGGGCGCGGTGGCCGGCGGGGCCGTCGGGAGCGGCACCGGCTTGCCCACGTTCGGCGAAGGGCGTCGCTGGCTGCCGGCAGGCGCGATCGGGGCCGGCACGGGCTTCTCGCCTGGAGCGACTGCGGCGCAACGGCGGCTGCAGGCGGCGCTCCAGGCGTTGGCAGGGGCTTGCCGCCCGGAACGATTGGCCTGAATGGCGGGCGCCGTTGGGCTCGGCAAGCGGCGTTCGCCTGGAGCAAGCGGCACGGCCGCGGGAGGCTTCGCCGCCGGAGCCGGACGGGGGCGGCCGGCTGATTGCCCGCCGCTGGCGGAACCGGAAGCGGCTTGGGCGCTTGGCCCGGGAGCGGCGCCGGCGCGGCAGGGGTCGCAGCCCCTGGCGGGTTTGCCGGCGCACGGGCGCCGGCGGGCCAGCAGGTCTGCCTTGAGCCTCCCGGGCCTCGGCGCCGCCGGGTTGGCCGCGCCGACCGATCGGCCTGAGCGGCTTGACGACAGCCGCGTTGGCCGCAGGACCGGCTGCGACGGCAACCGGCGCTGGCGGCGCTACGGGTTTATGTTGGCTGGCAGCGGCGGCGGCGCGAAGGCCGGCGGGCGCAACCGCGGTTGCCCGCGCGGCGCGATGCCGTCGTGATGAAAACCGTTGTGAATGCGACCGCGCCAATCGCGATCGGAATCGCAACGCCCAGCACGGGGAGCACGCCAATTTCGGCAGGCGGCGGAGGCGGAGGCAAGATCGCGCCAATCGTCGTCTTCCACGTAGCCGTATTGGACCGGCGGCGGCGGAGGAGGCGGCCCGAAATCGTCAAAAGCGTAGATCGGCCGGTCGTCGTAGACGAGTTCGTCCGGGGGCGGCGGCGGAAGATCCGCGAAGGTCTCTGGCCGAAAGTCCGGCGGCGGCTGGAACTCTGCCGAGAGCATCGCGAGGCGGCGGCGCGCGTCAGGAATGTGCGGACCTTTCGGATAGGTGTGCAGATAGGTCCAATACGCTCGCGGCGTATCGGCGCCGACGGTGCGGCGCCAGTAGGCGGCTTCTCGCCGGACCGCGAGAATGGCGCGCACGCGTCTCGCCTGGTCAGAGTTCGGATAAGCCGCGAGGAACTCGCGATAGCCTTTCAGCGTGTCTCGCTCGACAGCGGCGGCGTAGGCGTCCTCGGCGGAAAAACTGGAGATGGGCCGGCGCTCCGTCTGCGCGAACGAGAGAGCCGGAGGAGGCGCGTCAGCGGCGCGTTCGAACACGTAGAAAGGGCCGCCGAGCTTGGACGCGCTCCACGGCAGCAAGAGCGCCTTGCGTCTCCGCATTGACCGAAACGCGCGTCTGATCGAACGCCTGGGCGATATCGACGCCGCCCTGCCGGATCGCGCCGGCCAGCGTCTTGCCGTAGACGCCGTAGGGGCCTTCCTCGTCGCCTGCCAGCGTGCCCGGCGCCGCGTTGAAGGCGATCAGTTCGCCGCGCTCGGGATCGACCAGAGCAAGCCCCGGCGCCAGCGGCGAACCTTGAGTGGCGTACGGATTGGCCCGCGCCGCGTCGAGAACGATGATGCGCGCTCTTCCCGGCGTCGCGGCAAGAGCATGGGTGAAATCGGCAATGCGGATCGCTTCGATCGGCACGTCAGCGTCGCGATTGATCTGAGCGTCGACCGGAACGAAGTAATTGTCGCCGTTATATTGAACCGCGCGGCCGGAAAGGTAGACGAAAGCCTGCATGTCCGGGCCGGCCGCCGACGCTTTTTGCAGGAAATCGCGGAACGCCGTCCGCAAGGATTGCCCGTCAAGGTCGCGCGCGCCGACCACGTCAAAACCCGCGGCCTGCAAAGTTTGGGCGACAAGACCTGCGTCGTTGGCGGGGGTCGCAAGCGCCGCGTCGCGATAGGTCGCATTGCCGATGACGAGAGCGATACGGGGGTTCGGCGCCGTTGTTGAGCTTCAGCGGCCAGCGCGAGAAGGCCAGAGGCCAGAATCAAAATAGCGGCGAAAACCGCCTTCAGGCGTAGCGACATCATGCCCCTCATTGTCGAAGAACCGCTGGCTCTCCAATTCGTTCCCGTCCCACGTCAGAATCGCTAGTGTCACATCGTGTCCGAACCGTGTCCCGACCGCGGCGACCACAGAGGGCGCCTAGCTCACCGTCTCGGCGCTGTAGCGGGCGATGAGTCCGTTGCGGATCACCGCGCGATAGACGGCGAAGAAGAACAGGCAGGCGAGCACGAGGTAGACAATGGCGAGCACGCCCCCGATCGCCAAGCGATCCCAGGGCGCGCCTTGTCCGGCGACGACCGAGCGCATGCCTTCAAACACGTAAGCCGGCGGCAGGATCAGCGCGATCGCCCGCATCCATCCGGGCAAGACGGTCACCGGGTAGAACACGCCCGCGAAAGGCGAGATCAGCATCGGGATCGGCCAGATCAGCCATTCGGACGCGGGCCCAAGCCTCAGCACCAAGGCCGAGGCGGCGACGCCGAGCGCGATGCCGGTGACGAACAGCACCATGAGGAAAGGAGCGATCGCAATCCCATAAGAGAGAAAGGACAATCCGAACGCGATTTGCGCGAGCACGAGCATGGCGACAAGGCTCAAGCCGCTGGTGATGATCGCGACGATCAGGAGCCCGACCAGATATTCGGATGTGCGCAGGGGAGAGGCGAAGAAATTGAGGAAGTTTCGCGTCCAGACGTCCTCGAACAACGTCATCGTGATTTGCTGCATCACGCGCGTCAGGAAATCCCACAGCAGCACCGCGCCGAGCAGCGCCGGCACGAAATTGAAATCGGCATGCGAGACCGAATTGAGGTAGCGGGTGAGAAAGCCCCAGACCAGAATATCGATCGCCACAAAGATGAAGATGGGAAAGATGCGCTGCGGGCTGCCGCGATAGAGATAGAACATCCGCAAGCACGATGGCGCCGATGCGCGAGGCGTTCATCGGCTGCTCCCGTCGCAGCGCCTCTTGCGCGACGTTGACGAACAGATCGTCGAGACTTTCCGCGCCGTGCTCTTTGGGCAGCGTCTTCGGATCGCCCTCGAGCACGATCCGCCCGTGCGACAGGAACAGCACCCGATCGCAGACCGCCTGCACCTCGTACATGTTGTGGCTCGTCCACAACACGCCGCAGATTCCATTGTCGACGAACTTGGCGATGCCGGCGCGAATGTCGCGTGCGTTCGAGGGATCGATCGAGGCGGTCGGCTCGTCGAGCAGGAGCAGCCGTGGCTTGTTGAGCATCGCCTTGGCGAGGCTGAGACGCGTCTGCTCGCCGGACGACAGAACCCCCGCCTTGGTCCGCCGGTAACGCACTAGATCATAGACCTTGAGCAGCTTCTCAATTCGCGCCGAGAGATCCTCGA
This sequence comes from uncultured Alphaproteobacteria bacterium, assembly GCA_963707355.1. GTDB lineage: Bacteria > Pseudomonadota > Alphaproteobacteria > Rhizobiales > Beijerinckiaceae > Roseiarcus. The sequence continues at coordinate 37,510 of CAVPPX010000021.1, forward strand.
CCGCATAGAGCATGCCGAACACGCGCATGTTCTGCTCGACGGTGAGATTGCCGGGCAGCGGCGCATAGACGGCGGCGAAGTTGGTGCAAGATAAAGCTTTGGTGCGGTCGGCTGCGAGGTCGACGCCCTCGATCTCGATCCGTCCGGCGCTCGGCTCGAGAACGCCCAGGATCATATTGATCGTCGTCGTCTTGCCCGCGCCATTCGGGCCAAGCAAGCCGACGATCTCGCCCGGCGCGACGTGAAAACTGACGCCGTCCACCGCCCGCAGGTCGCCGAACGACTTTTCCAGGCGCTCGACCTTAAGGACGCAGGGAACAGGCGGAATCATGCCGCGTCGTATCAGGCGACCTGCAGGGCGCGTCAAGCCGCGGCTGAAAGGCGAGCCTGCATGACGCGCCCGCCGTGGCACCTCACGGCTGCCCGCTTCCTCCGGCAGAGCCATAGACCTGGCCGGTCGCAAAGCTTGCATCGGACATGGCCAGCTGAACGTAGATCGATCCAAGCTCCGCAGGCTGCCCGGGCCGGCCGAGCGGAGTCTGACCGCCGAACTTCTCCAACTTTTCCTGGGTCGCGCCGCCGCTGACCTGGAGTGGCGTCCAGATCGGCCCCGGAGCGACCGCGTTCACGCGAATGCCCTTTGCCGCAAGCTGCTTCGCCAGTGACTTCACGTAGTTCATGGTCGCGGCCTTCGTCTGCGCATAGTCGTAAAGGTCGGGCGACGGGTCATAAGCCTGTTCGGAGGCGGTGCCGATAATGGCCGAGCCTGGAGGCATATGCGGCACCGCCGCCTTGATGATCCAGAATGGCGCGTAGATGTTGGTTTTCATCGTCGCATCAAAATCCTCGGTCGAAATGTCGAGTATCGAGGCGCGGGTCTGTTGCCGTCCCGCGTTGCTGACAAGGATGTCGAGGCCGCCGAGCCTGTCGACCGCTTCCGCAACGAGGCGCTTGCAGAAGGCTTCGTCCCGAATATCGCCGGGAATCGACAACGCCGTTCGACCTTCGGCTTTCATGAGCTCAATGACCTCGCGGGCGTCTTCCTCCTCGGCCGGCAGATGGTTGATCGCCACGTCCGCGCCCTCGCGCGCGAAGGCGATCGCCGCGGCGCGGCCCATGCCGGAATCCCCGCCGGTCACCAGAGCCTTTCGGCCGGCGAGCCGACCCGACCCACGGTACGACGCCTCGCCGTGATCCGGGCGCGGATCCATCCGGCTCGCGAGGCCCGGCCACGGCTGCTCCTGCCGGCGAAACGGCGGCTTCGGGTGCTTGGTTCGCGGGTCTTGCAGGGCTTCAGGGGCGGACGCCTCGCTCTTGCTTCGAGAGGGGCCGCTCCTTGGAACTCTGCGCAAACACTGGGGCGGCGGCGGCCACGAGGCCAATGCTGCCAGCGCCGACGATGGCGCGACGGGAATAGGGAAAGCGTTCGTCCGAACTCATGTGCGATCTCCACGATTGACGGGAGAAACGCCCGCGCCTGCGGTTTGTTGCCGGCCCCAGGACGCCATCAATCGACGGCGTTAACCGGCCAAAGGGCTTTCAAGGAGATCGAGCGTGAACAATTCCTGCGGCCTTCCCACGCCGCGCAAAGCGAAGCGCCCGACGGACGCGAACGTGCGCGGATGCCCGGAGCAGGATTCCGCGAACGCCGCCGAGAGGAGGATCGGCTGATCCACCGACCGGCACATGGCGGCAATGCGGCTCACTTCGTTGACCGCCGGTCCGACGACGGTGAAATCGAGGCGCTCCTTGCTGCCGATGTTGCCGTAGAAGACCTCGCCGAAATGGAGGCCGAGATACATTTCGGTCGAAGGCAGGCCTTTTTCGAACCGGCGCGCGTTCAAGGCGGCGACCGCCTCGCGCGCGGCGCCTGCGGCGTCGAGTGCGGCCGCGCAAGCACGACTGCGTTCCTCGGCAGGAAATATCGCAAGCACGCCATCGCCGATCAGCTTCAGGACGTCGCCGGAATGCTGATGGATCGACGAGACGATGGCCTCGGCATAGTCGTTGAGCAGCGGAATGATCTCTTCCGGCGGCGAGGTGTCGGAGATGCGCGTGTAATTGCGCAAATCGCTGAACCACAAAACCGTATTGATCCGGTCGGCGACGCCCCGCTCGATGCGGCCTCTCAAGACCCGCCGGCCGGCGTCGCGTCCGAGATAGGTCTCGACCAGCGTCTCGGCGATGCGAGCCAGCGAGACGGCTTTGATCGCTAGCCCGAGGAAGGGCGAGAGCCGCTTCAGCGCGCCGAGCTCGTCATCGCTGAATCCATCGGCTCGATCCGTCGTCCAGTAGGAATACACACAATCCATCTCGCCGATCGCGCCGTCTTCGGCGAAGCGGTTGATGATCGCGACATAGTCGGTGAACTTCGCCTCACGAAACTCCGCGAAGGAAGGGAATTCAGCTTCGGTCTCCGCGGTCACACGCAGGCGCAATACCGATTTGCCGCTGTTCAAAAGCCGGTAAAGAGGGCTTGTCCGCCACCGTTCCGCCGCCTCCCCCTCGGCGGTTCGCCCGTATTCGGTCAGCGTCGCGTCCGGCTTTTCTTTTTCCCAGCGAAACGCCCGCCCCTCGTGAATGGGGTGGAGCGTGTCGATGAGGATCATCACGCGCGCGAGCGGCAATCCGCCCGCGACCGCGCGGCTGCAAAAGCCCTCGACGAGCGCGGTCTCGGTCCGTCCCTCAAGCCCCGCTTTCGCGAGCCAGGTCGCAAGCTTGGCGATCTCGGCTTCCGTCATGGGACGATCATAGTTGGTCTGGGACGCGAGGCCAACGCGCGGCGCCCGATGCGGCAGAGGACTGCGCCCCGGGCCACGCCATAAGTACAACAGGTCAGTATTGTTAACGTCTTGTGCTTCCGTATTGGAGTTGCTATTGACCTGCGCGGCCCAGATCGCGAAGAGCCTCCATTGTGGATCAGATACGGGGAACGATCGGCGTTTCGCCAGCAACGAGGGTCGTGGCAGCGGGTCGAGCATCTCTGGCGGGCCCGGCGTCGACCTTCGCGAAGCGCTGTGTTCGCATTGACGCGACCCATTTTTCCAAAGGAGTTCTTGATGTCCCTTCGCCTCAACGACACTGCGCCTGACTTCACCGCTGAAACGACGCAGGGCAAGATCAAATTTCACGAGTGGATCGGCGACAAGTGGGCGATCCTGTTTTCCCATCCGAAGGACTTCACCCCGGTCTGCACGACCGAGCTCGGCTACATGGCCAAGATCGAGCCCGAGTTCACCAAGCGCAACACCAAGCTCATCGGCTTGAGCGTCGACCCGAGCGAGTCCCATGCGCGCTGGCTCGCCGACATCGAGGAAACCCAAGGCGCGAAGGTGAACTACCCGATCATCGCCGACAAGGATCTCGCGGTCTCCAAGCTTTACGGCATGCTGCCGGCCGAAGAGGCCGGCACGTCGGAGGGCCGGACGGCGGCGACCAACCAGGCCGTGCGCATCGGTGTTCGTCATCGGCCCCGACAAGAAGATCAAGCTCATGCTGACCTATCCGATGAGCACGGGCCGCAATTTCGACGAGATCCTGCGCGTGGTCGATTCCATGCAGCTCACGGCGAAGCACAAGGTCGCGACGCCAGTGAACTGGAAGCACGGCGACGACGTCATCATCTCCGGCTCGGTCAGCGACGACGACGCCAAGAAGATGTTCCCCGAAGGCTGGCGCTCGCCGAAGCCCTATATCCGGATCGTCAAGCAGCCAGTCTGAACTGCGAGACGCGCGGCGCTCGTCGCGCATCGAGACGAATTGCGCCACGAGCGTGGCCTGACTCGACGAGGTCTGAGCAGGCCGCCTCACTGGGCGGTCTCGGCCCGAACGATCGTCGGCGCCGTCTGAACGCGCGCTTGTGGCGGGATCGCTGGACATTCCCGATCCTCCATGCGCAATGTTGACGCCGATCACACATGCGCCCTCGGCGTCAAGTCTCCCGAGGTCGTGCGGCCGCGGTGAACGGCGCGAAGCACCAAAGGGAGGAAGAATATGCAACGACGTGATTTTTTAAAGGCCGGCGCTGCCGGTGTGGCGCTCGACTCTAGCGCAGGGGCCGTCTCAAGCGCAGGTCCAACCGAGGGCAGACGTGAAGGGCGCCGACGCAAAAGACACGCCGGAAGACCTCAGCGTGGTCGTCATCGGCACGGACGGCAACGATCTCCTGGACAGCGTCGTGGATGATTATCTCGCCGCGCACGCCGACGTTTGGCACTTCATGCCGAACCTGGCGAAATTCTCGCAGGCGCTTGAGTTCATCGACAAGAACCCGAAGATCGTGTTGGCCAAGACCACCAGAGACATCCTGGCCGCCAAACGTGTCGGCAAGGTAGCGATGGTCATCGGCTGGCAGGATAGCGCCGGACTGACCGATGGCAATGGCGCCGACTGGCGGAGCAGCAACCCGCCCAAGACCAAGCTGCGAGAGTACTACGAGCTTGGGCTGCGCACCGCCAATCTCACCTATCAACTTTCGAACCAGTTCGGCGGCGGCATGCTCGACCCGACGGTCCCTCTAACTGTCGAGGGCAGGCTGATCGTCGCGCAGATGCAGAAGCTCGGCATCGTGGTCGATGTCTCGGGTCATACGGGCGTACAGACCGCGCTCGACGTCATCGCCATGGCGGAGCGGCCGGTCGTCATCACGCACGGCAATGTGCGGGCGCTGAACAAGGACAATCCGCGCACCAGCCCGGACGCGGTCATCGAAGGCGTCGCGATGACCGGCGGTCTGATGGGCGTTGCCGCGCTAAGCCAATTCATGATGTGGGGCGGCAAGGATGCCGCGAGGGCCGAGACCGGTCCGTTCCCGGCTCAGGCGTCGCTTTCCCGCTATGTCGACGAGTTCGACTACCTCAAGAAGCTGGTCGGGGTCGATCATATCGCGCTCGGCACGGACTTCGTCACCCCTGGCTCCGGCGGCGGCGATCCGGCAAAGGACTTCGAGTATCCCCCGGAGATGATGTCTAAGGCTGATGAGATCGAATTTGTCGATGGTTTCGGGAGCGTCTCCGGCCTAAACAATCTGCATGCCGAGATGCAGCGCCGCGGTATACACGGCCGAGGAGATTGCCAAGATCCTGGGCGGCAACTGGATGCGCGTCTTTGGCCAGGCGTGGAATTCGTAAAACTCCACCGGCTTTTAGATCGTCAGCTTCGCTCTTCGCGGCGTACGAATCTGATAGCGTGCGCTTGTCGTAAGCGGCGTCGACCGATCTCGAAGCGGGGCAGAGGGCAATGCGGATTTGGCTCGTTCGTCGCTCTGGCGCTTTTTGGCGCCATGTCCTTCTCTCCAAGACCGGCGCGCGCCGACGACGCGGCGCTCACCGCGCAACTGCAGCAGATCCTCGACGCCTACGTCAAGGATCGCGCGTCGATCGAAGGGCTTTCGGGCGTCGCGTTGCAGGTGGATCGCGGCGCGGGCAAACCGATCCTTGCGATCTATGCCGGCGACAACGGGCTCAGCGACAAAAAGCCGATCGGTCCTGACACTTTGTTCGACATCGGCAGCAACACCAAGGAATTCACCTCCGCCCTGATCCTCAAGCTCGAAGCCGCGGGCAAACTTAGGCTCGACGACACGATCGGGCGGTGGCTGCCGCAATATCCGGCATGGAAGGACGTGACCATCCGCGCACTGCTCCAGATGACGAGCCCGATCCCCAACTATTCGGAGACAATCGCCATCGGCGAGATCGAGGTCGCCGACCTCCATCATCAATTCAGCGCCAAGGATCTGATCGGCTTCGTCGATCCTGGCAATGGCGAGCATTTTCCGCCCGCCACCGGCTGGTTCTATTCCAACACCAATTACATTCTTGCCGGCCTGATCATCGAGGCGGCCTCCGGCATGAACTACGAGCAGGCGCTGACGACGATGATCCTCGAGCCGCTCGGACTGCACAACACCTACTATGCCGACGGATCCCATCCCGGGCCCGCGGCTGCGGGTCCCGTAATGTCGCGCGTGCCGCGCGCTCTCTACCTGCTGCAGGACTGCCTCGGTTACCAGCCGGAGCCTTGCAAGGTGTCGACGCTCGCGCCGCTGATCGGCAAGGACATGCGGTTGCAGAACCGCTCCTGGGCGGCGGAAGCAGGCGCGATCATCTCGAACCCGCACGATCTTGGTCTATGGATCCGCGCTCTGTTCGAGAAGCGCGTCATTCCCGCAAAGCAGCTCGAAGAGATGACGACGCTGGTCTCGAACAAGACAGGCCTGCCTCTCCAAGAAGTCTCCGCCGATGAGCCGGTCGGTTTCGGGCTTGGCCTCGGCCGCTTCCATCGAAAGGAGCTTGGCGGGGCCTATTGGTTCTACGAGGGCGAAACCCTCGGCTTCCGGACGATCTTCGCCTATTGGCCGCAGGACGATCTTCTCATCACCGGTTCCGTCAACAGCCGCCCGCCGAACGGCGAGGACAAGTTCGGTCCAGTCGTGATCGGCGGAGCCTTCACGGCCTTGCATGAAGCCGCATCGTCGGAAGGCGCTTCTCAACCCGCCGCAAAATAACTATAACGGCCCGTAAAGACAGCCGCCCGTAGGGCTGCACGACGGGGAGGCCTCGATGATCTTCCGGCAATTGTTCGACAGCGTCTCGAGCACCTACAGCTATGTGCTCGCCAGCCGTCGGGGCGGTGAAGCGCTCATCATTGATCCGGTGCTGGAAAAGGTCGACCGCTACCTCAAGCTGATGGAGGAGCTCGATCTCAAGCTCGTGAAGGCGGTCGACACGCATTTGCATGCTGATCACATCACCGGCTTGGGCGCGTTGCGCGACCGCACGCGCTGCATCACGGTGATGGGTGAGCAGAGCAACGTCGACGTCGTCTCCATGCGGATCGCCGACGGCGACAAGCTCGGCGTCGAAGGCTTGAGCCTCGACGCGCTCTATACGCCCGGCCACACCGATGATTCCTACAGCTTCCATTTCGGCGACCGCGTGTTCACCGGCGACACGCTGCTCATCCGCGGCACCGGCCGCACCGATTTCCAGAACGGCGACTCGCGCGCCCAATATGAGAGCCTGCAGCGCCTGATGCGGCTACCGGAAGAGACGCTGGTTTTTCCGGCGCACGATTACAAAGGCGACACGGTCAGCACGATCGGCGAGGAAAAGCGCTTCAATCCGCGCCTTCAGGTTCACGACGCCGACGACTATGTGAAGCTGATGGAGAGCCTGCATCTGCCCAATCCGAAAATGATGGACGTCGCCGTTCCCGCCAACATCCATCAGGGGCTGCATCAGGAGGATGTGGCGCGCAAAGGCTGGGCCTTTTCGGTCGAGGACGCGAAGAGCCTTCTCGGGCGCCCGAACGTCGCGCTGATCGACCTGCGCGAGAAGCGGGAGCGGGAGCGGACCGGCGCCATTCCCGGCTCGTTACACGCGCCCTATGGCGAACTTCAGGACAATATCGGCGAGGGCGGCCTCATTCAAGAACTCGCGCGGTCGGGCAAGACGATCGTCTTCTATTGCGCATTCGGCGAGCGATCGGCCATGGCGGTGCAAGCGGCCCAGGATCAGGGCCTCACTGCCGCCCGCCACCTGGAGGGCGGCATGTCGGCCTGGAAAAAGGCGGGCGGTGCGACGGGCTGAGCCTCCTCGGCGCAGCCTTCACGATCCGCGGGCCGCCAGCGCAAATCCATCGCCCGAATGCTCCCACAGGACACCGACCAGCGGACTCGATTGCGATTCGCCTGCCGATCTGGTAGAACGGTTTACTAAATCGTTGCACTGATCGAACAACAAATGCCCTCTCGCGCCAGCATCCGTGACGTCGCCGCTCTGGCTAGCACTTCGATCAGCACGGTTTCCAACCTCCTCAACGGACGGCCGAACAGAATGCGCCCGGACACCGTCCAGCGCATCGAGGCGGCGATTGAAAGTCTCGGCTACCGACCGAACCGCTCGGCTCGCACGCTGAAGACCGGCTTCACGCCTGCGATCGGGCTGCTCGTTCCCTCCGTCGCCAATCCCTTCCACGGCGCGATGGCTCACGCCGTTGAGCTTGCCGCGCAGGCCCGCGGCTTTCAGGTGCTGCTCGGCAATACGCTGCGCGACGCGGCGCGCGAGCGACAATGCGCCGCCGACTTCTTCGCCTTCGGCATCCGCGGCGTGATCGCGACGTCGTCACCCTTCGATCTGGAGCATTTCGACGATCTGATTGGACGTGGCCTCTCGGTCGTGGCGCTCGACATGGTCAACAGCAACGCGGACGCCGAGCGCGTCATGGATAGCGTGTCGATGAATAACCATCGCGCCGGATATCTTGCGACGCAGCACCTCATCGATCTCGGTCACAGGCGCATTGGCTACGTTTCCGGCGCGACACCAACGATGTCGCGGCGCGACCGGCTGAGCGGGTACAGGGCGGCGCTTCTCGCGGCAAAGATCACAATCGACCCGACGCTCGTCGCGGCGGGAGAGAGCGCTTCGGGCTATGACGACATCCACGCCGCCGAGCACGGCCGTTCCGCCGCTCTGTCGCTGCTTGCCTTGCCCGACCCGCCGACCGCCCTCGTCGCGCTCAACGACATGCACGCGGTCGGCGCTTGCGCGGCGGTGCGCGAGATCGGCCGCATCGTGCCGGATCATGTTTCCGTGGTCGGGATCGACGACATCAACCTGGCGGCGCTGCTGGACCCGCCGCTGACCACCGTGCGCCATCCGATCAAAGCGTTGAGCGAGGCCGCGGTCGACCTTCTCGTCAACCGCATCGAAGCCAGGGAACACGGGCCCTCGCGTCAGATCGTTTTCGAGCCAACGCTTGTCGTGCGCGGGTCGACAGCGCCCTGCGCAAGGAACAAGACCATCTCAAGCAAACGCCGGCTTACCCGCTCTGCGGTGAATGTTTGACGCGGTAGAAAAGTTTTAGCACGAAAGGGAGGAAAACCATGGATACCAAACGCATGAACGTCTTCAAGGCCGCGTGCGCGACGGGGTCGCTCGTCGCCGCGACATTTGCGCTCAGCGCCAGCGTGTCGGCCGCGGATGATGCGACGCAAGGCAAGACGATCACGCTCATTCCCGGCGTCATGGGCAATCCTTTCAATGTCAGCATCGAATGCGGCGTCCGCGCCGAAGCCGAGAAATACGGTTTCACTGTCAACGTGCAGGGGCCGCAGCAATTCGATCCCGCTCTGCAGGTTCCGATTGTCAACGCCGTTGTGGCCGCCAACCCGACGGGACTGCTGATTGCGCCGACGAATGCGAAAGCCTTGCAAGGACCCGTCTCCGCCGCCATCGACGCCGGCATCAAGGTCGTGCTCGTCGACACCACGCTCGACGACACGAGCAAGGTGCTCTCAGCGATCGCAACCGACAATTCGGCGGGCGGAGCGGCGGCGGCCGATGCGCTCGCCAAGCTGATCGGCGAGAAGGGCGAAGTGATGGTGATCGCGTTTCAGGCCGGCGCCAGCACCTCCGATCAGCGCCAGAAGGGCTTCGAGGAAGAGATCAAGAAATACCCGAACATCAAATACGTCGGGTTCCAGATCTCGAACAACGATCCGGCGAAAGCAGCCGCCGAAGTCTCATCGACGCTCGCGGCCCATCCCGACCTCGCCGGCATCTTCGCCACCAATGACCGCTCGGCCGAAGGCGCCGCGACCGGACTTCGCAACGCGAACAAGGTTGGTGAAGTCAAGGTGGTGGGCTTCGACGCGGGACCGTCTCAGGTGAAGCAACTCGAAGACGGCCTCGTCCAGGCGCTCATCGGCCAAAGCCCCTATCAGATCGGGGTCGACGGCGTTGATGCGATCGCCAAGTCGCTCATGGGACAAAGCGTCGAGCACAAAGTGACGACGGGCACGGTGACGATCACCAAGGAGAACCTGCACGCTCCGGAAACGAAGAAAGGTCTTTATCTCGACAAGTGCTGACGCGGCGCGTGCGTCGACTTCGAGCGCGGCCGCCTGCGATCAACAGGCGGCCGATCAAAGCAACACGATCAGAAGGACAGACGTGTCCGTGTTGGAGGTGACCCATGTCTGAGCCGCCGCTGATCGAGGCTCGCGGTATTGTCAGGCGCTTTGGCCATGTTCACGCCTTGCAGGGCGCCGATTTCAGCGTCAACCGGGGCGAGATCGTCGCTCTGATCGGCGATAATGGGGCTGGAAAGAGCACGCTTGTGCGAATCCTCTCCGGCACGGATCGGCCGAACGAAGGATCGATCTTCGTCAATGGAGCGCCGGCCCATTTCAGCGGACCGCCGGACGCCCGGGCGGCCGGCGTCGAGACGGTGTATCAGGATCTCGCCCTTGCTCCCGATCTCGACACCGCCGCGAACATGTTCCTCGGCCGGGAAATCCTGAAGCCTGGTCTGCTTGGGCGCCTAGGCGTTCTCGACAAGCCGCGAATGGCGCATGAGGCGAGCGAGGCGATGGCGCGGCTCGGCGTGAGGCTCGGCCTTTCCTCCGTCGTGTTCACTCTGTCGGGCGGGCAGCGGCAGAGCGTCGCCGTGGCGCGCGCCGCCATGTGGGCGACGCGGGTGATCTTCATGGATGAGCCGACCGCGGCGCTCGGGGTCGCACAGACCCAAGGCGTCCTCGATCTCATTCGACGGGTGCGCGACGCAGGGACCGCCGTCGTGCTGATCAGCCACAATATGCCGCAGGTCCTCGAGATTGCAGACCGGATCGTGATCCTGCGGCTTGGACGGACAGTGGGGCACGTCCCAGCCGCCGAAACGACTATCGACGAGCTTGTGCGGGCGATGACCACCGGCGTCTTGCGGAGCCGCGCGGCATGAGCCGATCGACGGAATCCGACGTCCCCTCCCGGCTCGCGTCCCCATCAGCCGAGCCATCTTCCCATCAAAGCGGATCGCGCTTTGCATCGATCTTCACCAGCCAGTCGACAGCGCTGTTTGTCATTCTCGTTCTGCTCGCGGCCTTCTTCTCCGTGTTGCGTCCCCACGCCTTTCCCCGGATCGCCAACATTCTCAACATGGCGACCGATGCGTCGATCCTGCTTGTGCTCGCCGTCGGCAGCACCTTTGTGATCCTGACCGGCGGCATCGATTTGTCGATCAACGGCGTGCTGGTTTTCTCGGGCGTCGCCGCCGCGATGGCCATGGTGGCCGTGGGCGACAGCATCGGCGTCCTGCTTGTCGGTCTCGCCGCCGCGATTGTCGTTGGCGCCGTGTGGGGCGCGCTGAACGGTTTCCTGATCGCGAAGGCCAAGATCCCCGCGCTCATTGTCACGCTTGGGACAATGGGGATGTCGCTTGGTCTTTCGCTGCTGCTCACCGGCGGCGTGGATATTTCCGACGTTCCTGACAAGCTCGTGACGACCGTCGGCTCCGGCCGCCTCGGAGGCGTCCCGATCCTGGCCATGATCGCGGCCGTGATCTTTGTCCTCGGATGCCTCTTGCTGTCGCTCACGCGCTTCGGCCGGTACACCTACGCCGTCGGATCGAGCCTCGAGGCCTGCCGGCGATCGAGCATCGACGTGACCGGCCACCTGATCAAGGTCTACCTGCTCGCAGGCGCTCTCTCCGGCCTCGCCGGCTATCTTTCGCTCGCCCGGTTCGCGACCACGACTCTCGGCGGCCATACGACCGACAATTTGCAGGTGATCGCCGGCGTCGTCATCGGCGGCGCGAGCCTCTTCGGCGGCTCAGGCGGGCTCATGGGCTCCCTGATCGGCATCATCATCCCCGTCGTGCTCTTGAACGGCTTCGTCGTGCTCGGCCTTCCGCCATTCTGGCAGCAGGTCACCGTGGGCGCGGTGCTGATCGGCGCGGTTTATTTCGATCAATTGCGCCGCCGGCTCAGAGAACGCTGACGCGCGCGTCCGTTGACGTCATTCGGCGCCAAGGCGTAGCGTCGCCGCGCAAAAGCGGTCTGGGGAGATGTTCGTGCCAAAAATCAAAGTCAACGACATCACGATGAACTACGAGACCCAAGGCTCGGGCGAGCCGCTTGTGCTCATCCCTTATCTTGCCGCCGACAACGCCTGTTACGCCTTTCAGGTCGCGGACTATTCCAAGCATTTCACCTGCATTTCGCTTGATCCGCGCGGCGCCGGCGAGACCGACAAGCCGGACGGAACGTATTCGACCGAATTGTTCGCCGACGACGTCGCTGCCTTCATGGGCACGATCGGCGTCGAGACGGCGCATGTGAGCGGCCTGTCGCTGGGCGGCGCGATTGGCCTGTGGCTCGCCAGCAAACACCCCGAGCGGGTCAAGTCGCTATCGCTGCATTCCTGCTGGCCGAAGAGCGACCCGTTTCTGAAGGTCGTCGTGGGGAATTGGCAAACCATCGCCAAGGGTCTCGACAGCGTCCAAGAGATGATCATCCAGGGGATCTTTCCCTTCTGCTTCACCCCGGAGCTTTACGCGGCCAAGCCCGAATATCTCGAGCAACTTGCCGCCTTCGTGCGCAGCCGGCCAAAACAGCCGGTCGACGCCTTCCTCCGTCAATCGGACGCCGTCATCGCCCATGACGCGCTTGCCCAACTCGGCAAGATCAAAGCGCCGACGCAAATCACGTTCGGCAGCCACGATATTGTCACCTCGACCCGGTTCGTTGAGCCGTTCCGGAGCGGCATCAAGAATAGCGAGCTCGTCATTTTCGAGATGTGCGCACACGCCCCGATCTACGAGAACGTCAGCGAGTTCAACGAAAAGACTTTAGTGTTTCTCAAACGCCACATCGGCTAGGCCCGGGGGCGCGCTCCTCCTAAGCAGGATTGCCGAAAAGTGGATGCCGGTTTTCGGCTCAAAATCCTGCGAAATCAAAGGAACCTAAGCAAGTTTGCGTTGGTCCGCCAACGCAAACTTGCTTAGTCACCCGGCGCTGATCGCGCCTTGTGCGCGCAATTCGTCGACCAGGACCCGCGCGTTCTCCGAATAGTCGATCGGCGTCGACACCAGATGCACGCCCCCGCTCATGAACGCCGCTTCGAGCGCGGGCGCCAAGCCGTCCGCGCTCTCGACGCGACTTCCCTTCGCGCCATACGCCTTTGCGTAAGCCGTGAAGTCGGGGTCGCCGAAGGTCATGCCGTAGTCGGGGAACCCATCCACCGCCTGCTTCCAGCGGATCATGCCATAGGCGTGGTCCACGAGCACCAGGACGACGAGATTGAGGTTGAGCCGCACCGCGGTCTCGAGCTCCTGCGAGTTCATCATGAAGCCGCCATCGCCGCAGACGGCGAGCACGCGGCGGTTTGGATTGAGGCACGCGGCCATGATCGCCGACGGCAGGCCGGCGCCCATCGTGGCGAGCGCATTGTCGAGCAGAAGCGTGTTGGCGACATGGGTGCGGTAGTTGCGCGCAAACCAGATCTTGTACATGCCGTTGTCGAGGCAGACGATCCCGTCCTCCGGCATCACCTGGCGCACGTCGTGGACGATCCGCTGCGGGGTTGGCGGATAGCGGCTTTCCTCCGCCCGGTCGGCGATATGCGCGAGGATGTCCTCGCGCAGGCCAAGCAGCGCCTTCGCCCTCGGCAGCTTATGTTCGAGCCGATCGGCCAGGAGCGTGAGTGTGGGGCCGACGTCGCCAATGAGCTCGGCTTGCGGAAAGAACACCTCCTCCACCGTCGCCGGCAGATAGCCGACATGCAGCACCATCGGTCCACCCGACCCCATCAGGAACGCCGGCTTCTCCACTGTGTCGTGGCCGATGGTGATGATCAGATCCGCCCGATCGATCGCGCGATGGACGTAGTCGCGCTCGGACAGCGCGGCGGTGCCCATATAGAGGTCCGAGCTCCCGGTGACGGCGCCCTTGCCCATCTGCGTGTTGAAGAACGGAATCTCGCACCCGCCTGACAAAATCGGACAGCGCATCGGAAAGCCGCGGCCGGCTCGCCGCTGCGCCCAGCATGATCAGCGGCCGTTCAACCTTGACGATAAGCCGAGCCGCGCGATCCAGCGCGGCGCTCGACGCGATCGGCAAGTCGATCGGATGCGGGGGGATCGGCGCCATCTCGGGCGCCGGCGCGTGGGCGATGTCTTCCGGCAGTTCGAGATGAACCGGACCCGGCCGCTCGAGCTGGGCGACGCGGAACGCCTCCCGCACCATGGTCGGAATGGTCGCGGCGCTCACGATCTGATCCGCCATCTTGGTCAGCGGCGTCATCGCCGAAACGATATCGACGATCTGAAAGCTTGCCTGTTTGCGGCTCAAGACGCCCTTCTGCCCGGTGATCATCACCATCGGCATGGCGCCGAGCAACGCATAGGCCGCGCCGGTGGTGAGGTTGAGCGCGCCGGGGCCGAGCGTCGTGATGCAGACCCCGGGCCTGCCGGTGAGGCGCCCATGCGTCGCCGCCATGAAAGCCGCCGCCTGCTCGTGACGCGTCAGCACAAGCTCGATCTTCGAGCGGCGCAGCGCCTCGACCACGTCGAGATTTTCTTCGCCCGGCACGCCGAAGATTTGCCGCACGCCCTCGTTCTCGAGCGCGGAAACCATGAGTTCGGCGCCGTTCATTAGAGTGCTCCTTTGAAACAAATCTCGTGGCGCACGCTTGCGCATTCCTGGCTCATCAGCAACCGCATTCCCATGGGCCACGGATCCGCGCTGTAAACATTCGCACCTAGTCTCCCTCCGCCCATTTCGTCTATCGTTGCGGAGCCCACGCCATTTGATCCAAGGAGCACACGATGGCCCAAACCGTCGCCGACCAGATGGTCGAGGTTCTTGCCGCCGCCGGCGTGAAGCGCGTCTATGGCGTCGTCGGCGACAGCCTCAACGGCTTTACCGACGCCATGCTCCGCCGCGGCGGCATGGAATGGATGCACGTTCGCCACGAGGAGGTCGCCGCCTTCGCCGCCGGCGCCGACGCGCACGTGACCGGCGATCTCGCAGTCTGCGCCGGCAGCTGCGGCCCCGGTAACCTGCATCTCATCAACGGTCTCTTCGACTGCCAGCGCACGCGAGTGCCCGTGGTGGCGGTCGCGGCGCAGATCCCCTCCGCGGAGATCGGTTCGCACTATTTCCAGGAGACGCATCCCGAGCGCCTGTTTCAGGAGTGCTCGAGCTATTGCGAGCTCGTGTCAAGTCCGGAGCAGATGCCGCGCGTGCTCGAGATCGCGGTGCGCCGATCGATCCTTGAGCGCTGTGTCAGCGTCGTCGTCGTTCCCGGCGACGTGGCGCTGAAGCCTGCTGTTCCGGCGCCTGCGCCAAAGCTCGCTGGACTGGCGCCGGCCGACCCGGTCATCATGCCATCGGACCAGTCACTCGGCGAACTGGCTGAATTTATCGATCTTGCTGAGCGCGTCACACTTCTTTGCGGCAGCGGCTGCGCAGGCGCGCACGCCGAGCTCATGCAATTTGCGGAGGCCGTGAAGGCGCCGATCGTTCACGCCATGGGCGGCAAGGACCACGTCGAGTGGGACAATCCTTATGACGTCGGCATGACCGGGCTCATCGGCTTCTCGTCCGGCTATTACGCCATGGAATCCTGTGACGCGCTTTTGATGCTGGGCACGGATTTTCCCTATCGCCCGTTCTATCCCACGGAGGCCCGCATCGCCCAAGTCGACATCCGCCCGCAGGCGATCGGGCGCCGCGTTCCCATCGATCTCGGCATTGTCGGTCAGGTTGGGCCGACGCTGCGCGCGCTCATGCCCCGGATCAAGATCAAGAGCGACCGACGTCATCTCGACAAGGCGCGCACGCACTACATCAACGCCCGCAAGAGCCTGGACGAACTCGCCGCCGGCCGGCCGGGCGGCCGGCTGCATCCGCAGCATCTCGTGCGCGTCATCAACGAGAAGGCGGCCGACGACGCCATCTTCACGCCCGACGTCGGCCTGCCGATCGTCTGGGCCGCCCGCTATCTTACGATGAACGGCAAGCGGCGGCTGATCGGTTCGTATTGGCACGGCTCGATGGCGAATGCGATGCCCCAAGCCATCGGCGCACAGGCGGCCTCGCCCGGCCGGCAGGTGATCTCGCTCTCGGGCGACGGCGGCTTCACCATGCTGATGGGCGATCTCTTGAGCCTCTCCCAGCTCAAGCTGCCGGTGAAGGTCTTCGTCTTCAACAATGGCGCGCTCGGATTCATCGAGCTTGAGCAGAAATCGGCAGGCTTCCTCCCGACCGGGACCGAGCTCGTCAATCCGAATTTCGCTAAGATGGCGGAAGCGATCGGCATTAAAGGCATACGGATCGAAGACCCCAAAGACGTCGACGCGGGCGTCGCCGAAGCGCTCGCCCATCCCGGCCCCGTCGTGGTTGACGCTCTTGTGGCGCGCGAGGAACTCGCCATGCCGCCGGCCGTCACCGCCGAGATGGCGAAGGGCTTCTCGCTGTATATGCTGAAGGCGATCCTGAGCGGGCGCGGCGACGAGATCGTCGAGCTCGCGCGCACGAACTTGCGGCGGTAAGCGCGAGCGGCGGCGCTCAGGTCGTGAGCAAGCGCTCCGCCGCCTGACGCACGCGAAGCGCAACCGCCTCTTCTCCTTGCGCCCCAGCCACGGACGTCATGGGAACCTCCAGCGCGACCGGGATGTCCCGGGGCATATGACTAAGGATGCGCTTGATATCGATGCCGCCCTCACCGGGCGGCAGTCGCTCCACGCGGCCGGCGTGCAGCAGCTCCTCGGTCGTATAGCTCGCCTGCACGGGCGCGTCGGCGACATGGACGAAGGGCAGACGCGATGCGGAAATCCGGTCGAGGTCTTCAAACGTGCTCGCCGATCGGTTGAAGTGAAGCGTGTCCACCAGGATCCCGAGCTTAGGCCGCTCGGCCGCCTCGACGATCCTCACCGCCGCGCTGAGATCCGGGACCACTGTCCACGGAAAGAACTCCAGCACCGCGCGCAGTCCATAGCGCGAAGCGAGGTCGCTGATCGCGGCCAGCCGGTCCGTGAACCGGCCGAGATCGGGATCGTAGGCGGACGTAATCATGTATCTGGCGTTCAGCTGCGCGCCGGCCGCCGCGAAGGGCTCGAGCGAGGCGACGTCGATCTCCGGCGTGATCCTGACGAACTCGATATCGAGCACGCCAATTCCGGTCGCCGACATTGCGGCCTTGGTCGCGCGCATCAACGGCTTGTCGTCCATCAACGGATAGGCAGGAGTTGTTTCCGTTCCTCCGATGAGACGCAGCCCCACCGTGTCGTAGCCAGTGCGGGCAGCCACCTCGATCACCTGCGGCGGGCTAAGGCGGATCACAGTCAAATGCGCGAGCGAAAACTTCACGGCTGGTCCCTACGTGATGTTCCCGCCGAGAGGCGAGCGCTGGCGACGGACAGCAAGAGGGTCATCTCGGCTTTTTTGCACGATCGTCGCTGCGGCGGGAGGCGCGAGGCGCCGCGCTTTTCGCGGGAACGGGCGTCGCCCGTTCAGATGCCAAGGGCGCAGCCGTCCTTGCGCGGATCCGAGCCGCCGAGCAGGGTCCCGCGCTCCCAATCGATCCAGATGGCCTGCGCGCCGCCAAGTGGCCACGCCGGCGACTGCACGACGAAGCCGCGCGCTTCGAGCGCGGCCCCATGAAGATCAAGCAGGCGCTGCTCCATTTCGACGATGTTCGTGCCCGGCAACGGAAACAGCCGCGGCAGGTCGATCGCGCTCTGCAGGTCCAGCCGGTGATCGAAGAGCTTGGCGAGCAGATGGGCGTGGCCCAGCGCCTGATAGTGGCCGCCCATGACGCCGAACGGCATGCAGACGCGGCCGTTCTCGGCCGCCATGCCGGGGATTATGGTGTGCATCGGGCGCTTGCCCGGCCCAATCCGGTTGGCGTGGCCGGGCGTCATAACGAAGCCCTGCCCCCGATTCTGGAACACGACGCCCGTTTTCGGGCTCATGAGACCGCTGCCGTAAGTGTTGAAAAGCGAATTGATGAAGCTGACGGCGTTGCGCTCCTCGTCGACGACGGCGATGTAGACGGTGTCCTTGTGCTCGGCGCCGACGAACGAGGGCAGATCTTCGATCGCATGCGAGAGGTCAATCTTCGCCGCCAGTTCGTCAGCCAGCCGATCGGACAAGAGAGTGTCGACCGAAATTTCGGCAAGCGCCGGATCGCCCACGAAGGCGTTGCGCGCGGCATAGGCGAGGCGGGACGCTTCGATCTCGATATGGAGGTTGTCGATGTCGAGCGGATCCGGCTTCGCCTTGAAACGCGACAGGATGTTCAGGATTGTGAGCGCAATGACACCCTGCCCGTTTGGCGGGCATTCGTAGATCGTCCGTCCACGAAACTCGGTCGTGACCGGCTTTACATACTCGCCCTTTGCGTCCGCGAAATCATCCCGACTATGCAGTCCGCCCTGGCTCTGGAGATAGGCGACCATGTCTTCGGCGATCGACCCGCGATAGAAAGCTGCCGGCCCTTCGCGGCCAATCGCTTCGAGCGTGTCGGCAAGCTCAGGCTGACGCTGCACCGCGCCCACACTCGGCGCTTCGCCATCGGTCAGGAAGGTGCGTCTCGTCGTCGGATCGCGGCGGAGGACATCGCGCTGCCTGGCGATGTCGTAGGCGACGCGTGGCGAGATCGCATAACCGCCGCGCGCCAAATCGATCGCAGGCTCGAGCGCCGCTTTGAGCGGCCGGCGGCCGTGATCCCTGATCAGCCGCGACCAGGCCTCGACCGCGCCGGGAATGGTGACGGCGTGCGGCGAATGGCGATCGATCGTGGTCACGCCGTGGCGTTCGTACCATTCCGGCGTCGCTGCGATTGGCGTGCGTCCCGAGCCATTGTAGGCGATGACGTCAGCGGAGCCACGGTGCGACAATTGCACGAAGCAGTCGCCGCCAATCCCCGTCGAACCCGCTTCGACGACGCATTGGACCGCACAGGCCGTGACGGCGGCGTCGATCGCATTGCCCCCGTCGCGTAGCGCATCGACTGCCGCCAGAGTCGCGGTGGCGTGGGAGGTCGCCGCCATGCCCTTTCTGCCCACGGCCAGAGACCGACCGGGGAGCTCAAAATTCCGCATCACGTTCGATTCCCCCGCGAGTCGTTCACCCGGCATATTGATTCGGTCGGGACGCATAGGGCAAGGGTGACAGCGCGCTTCGACAATCAACAAGCCGGGAGGACATCAATGAACGCGGCGTACGAAGTTCAAACGAGATCCAGCCTCGCAGGATTGGGCTTCGCGATAACGCTCGCGATCTTCACCGCGCCCGTCGCCGCGCAAGACCCCTCATAGGACTATCGCCGCGTGCCTGATCTTGGCGCTGGACAGAATTCAGTCCCTTGATCATGCACCTGAGAGTTCACTTGAGCGGGATAACTATAGTCGCACCACCATCCGACATAGCAATAAGCCTCGTCGGTCGTGCAGGCGAACCCGGGAACGGTCCCGCCGCACTCGGCATAATCGAAACTGTAATTGCCGGATTCTTTGCCAGTGGCCAGCAGAGTCTGGCCATGCTTCCTGATATGATCCTGCACCTGAGCGCAGGTCATGGTGAGGGAGTTGGGACGGGCCTCGGCTGAAGCCCGGCTCAAGGAAGCCGCGCACGCGATCGCGCCGAAGGCAGACGCCGCCAACAAAATTGATCTGAAAATTTTCATTGGAAAAGGCTAAGCCGAACAGCCGTAAAGGTTCGATATCGGTTGCGTGGCTTCGGCATAAGGAACGCATAAAGCGGCCCGTCGCTTCGGATCGCGGGCGGAAGGTCAGGGCGTGATTTCCAGGCGACTGATCTGGCCGTCGTCGAGCGTGAACATGAATCGCAAGACAATGGGGCTTCCCGGGAACTTACCCGAGACCTCGGCCGTCACTTCCACATTCGCTCCCTTGGAAGAGACCGATCTCACTTCGGCTCTGTCGTCATATTTGGCGGTCGTTGCTCCGATCCATGTGCGGATTGCATCGCGGCCTTGATGATCATGACCTTCATCTTTCACGACAGCGGAAGAGGAAAAGCTGAGGCGGCTAGCGTGAAGTCCCTGACGCTCCTGCCGGAAAAATAGCTCTCGATCGCGGATGGCAAAGTTTCGCTCATCTCTCGTTCTCACCTGTGCAAGGGCGCGCTTAACGCCAATGTTTCGGATCGTGCTAGTCTGATTGTGTGGAAATGCTGCACTCCGACCGACTTAGCGCTTGAGTCTCCCTAGCACAGGTCCGCAAGTTGCAGCCTGTCCCCGCGTCGGAGTCGCAATGCGGTCTTGCCTGCTTGCTCTTGCTTTGCTCCTCCTGCCCGCCTCCGCGCTGGCCGGCCTCAAGGAGACGATCGCGACGCTCGCTCCCTCGGCGACCGTGCTGGTGGTGGATTCCAAGGGCGATGAGCTCATCGCCCAAAACGCCGACACACCCTTCGTCCCCGCGTCCGTCACCAAGATCGTGACGGCGTGGCTGGCGCTGGAGGTTCTCGGCGCCGAATACCGCTTCGAAACGCGCTTCTACCTGGACGACAAACGCGTGCTCTATGTTAAGGGCGGCGGCGATCCTTACCTCATCTCCGAGGAGCTGGCGCCGCTTGCGAGCGAACTCGTCGCAAAGGTCGGAAAGGCGCCGATCACCGGCATCGTCATTGACGCCAGCTACTATCCTTCGAACCTGCGCATCCCGGGCATCGAGGATGACGACACGGCTTACGACGCGCTGAATTCGGCGCTGGGGGTGAATTTCAACACCATCTACGCCGAGCGCAGCGGCAACAAGGTGGTCTCCGCGGAGGCGCAGACTCCGATTACCCCGATCGCGATCGCCCGGTTCCGCGCGAAGGGCCCCCCGGACGGCGAAGGCCGCATCAGTCTTGGCTCGGACCCTACGGTCGGCCTCCGATACGCCGGCGAGCTGATCGCCGCGTTCATTCGGCGGGCAGGCGGCAATGTGAAAGGCGAAATCTCGATTGGAGCCGTGCCCAAGGTCCTGGAGCCGATCATTGTTCACCGGCAGTCGCGCACGCTCTCGGAGATCCTGGTCGGACTCCTCCTCGAACTCGAACAATTATACCGCCAACCAGGTCTTCCTGGAGATCGGCGGCCATGAGCTGGGCGGACCGGTCAGTCTCGAAAAGTCCCTTGAGGTCGCAAACACAATGTTCGCCGCGCACGGCCTTGCCGACGCCATCCATCTCGAGGAGGGTTCCGGCATCAGCCGCGATACAAGGTTCACGGCGCGCGGTCTCGCCAAGGTGCTCGAGCTCTTCGCGCCCCATGCCGACCTGCTCCATGGCCATGACGGCGGCTTGAACAAGAGCGGAACCATGGACGGAATCCGCACGCTCGCCGGCTATGCCGACACCTCCACCCACGGACGGGTCCGCTTTGTGATCTCGCTTTCGAGCAATGACGAGACGCGCTTCCAGATCCTCCAGGCAATCAAGGCCGGGCTCTAGCGCCGTCTCTTTGACAGGCTTTTCGGCGTCGTCGTACCGTCGTGCAAACAAAGTCGCGTCGATGCCTGACCTTCGTCGCCACTGGGAACCGCAATGACCGAATATCCCTTCACCGCCGAGGATCTTGAAGCTCTCAAGGCGTGGGATACGCCAACGATCTGCAACGGGCTCGAGATCGTCTCGCCCGAGCGGCGCGCCACAGGCTTCACCGTCGAGCCGATGGTCGTCGTCGACCGCAAGCTGCCGCCGATCGTTGGCCTCGCGCGGACAGGCCTGATCCGGGCCAAGGAGCCGCCGCGCGGACCCATCCCTCCGCGCGAGGACTGGTACGATTATGTGGCGGCGGGGGCCATGCCGACGATCGCAATCATCCAGGACGTCGACGACCGACCGGGCTTCGGGGCCTTCTGGGGCGAGGTGCAAACGACCGTGCATTCCGCCCTCGGCGTCAAGGGCTGCGTGACCAATGGCTCGTTCCGCGACATCGACATGCTCGCGCCCGGCTTTCAGATCGTCGGCGGCCGCATCGGGCCAAGCCACGCGCATGTGCACATGACGCAGATGAAATGCGACGTGGCCATTTTCGGTATGCTTGCGCGCCACGACGACGTCATCCACGCGGACGTGCATGGCGCGGTCGTCATCCCGGCGGAGGCCGTGCGCGCGCTGCCCAAAGCGATCGACCTCTTGACCCGACGCGAGAAGGTCATCCTCGACCGGGCCCGCGCCTCCGGCTTCACCAGCCGCGACATGCGCGAGGCGCTGAGCCGATCTCGCGAAATCCACTGATCGCCGGCTTGGCGCGGCGCGCGCTCCAACGAGGCGGCAAGAGATGAATACGTCAGCTCCAAGAGTTGGCCTCAGCGCCGACCTGTTCAACGCGAAAGGCGAGCCGATGTTCGGCGCGGCGCCGCTGTCGCTGCTCTCCGATGCGGGGCTCGCCTGGGATGTCGTCCCGACGCAGCAAGGACGACTGTCGCCCTCGGCGTTCACCAATTATGAGGCGCTGATGATCGGCGGCTCGCGCGTGTCCGACGCGGAGCTCGCCGGCGAGAGCGGAAAGCTGCGCGTCATCGCTCGCAATGGCGTCGGCTACGATGCGATCGACACGCAGGCGCTCTCGGCCCATGGAATTCTTCTCACCAACACGCCTCTCGCCGTGAGGACCCCCGTCGCCACCACCGCGGTCGCCTTCATTCTGGCGCTGAGCCTGGGGCTTCCCGTCAAATCGCGGCTGGCGCGCGAAGGCCGGTGGAACGAACGCGCGGATCATCCGGGCGTCGGATTGCCAGGGCGCATTCTCGGCATTGTCGGGCTTGGCGGCATCGGGCGCGAGCTCGTCCGTCTGATGCAGCCCTTTGGCATGACGATTCTCGCCGCCGATCCACACATCGACAGGGAAAGCGCAGCGCAAGCCGGCGCCAAGCTCGCCGAACTCGACGATCTCCTCAAGCTTTCGGATTTCGTCGTTGTCGCCTGCCTCCTGAACGAGTCGACGCGGCGTCTCCTGAACGCCGACCGTCTGCGCCTGATGAAACCGTCCGCCTATCTGATCAACGTCGCGCGCGGGCCGATCATCGACGAAGCGGCGCTGATTGAGACGCTCGCGAAAGGTCGAATCGCGGGCGCAGGCCTCGACGTTTTCGAGCGCGAGCCGCCCGACACCGCCAATCTTCTGCTCACGATGGACAATGTCATTTCGACCGCGCATTGCCTGTGCTGGACGGACACATTCGTGGAGGCGGTCGGCATCGGCGCGATCTCGGGCATCATCGACGTTATCAACGGCCGCCTGCCTTCCTTCGTGGTCAATGCGGACGCGAAAGCCCACGCCCGCGTTCAGGCCTGGCTTCGATGAAATCCAGCCCGTTCGTCAGGCTCCGGGACGGCGCCGTCAAAAGCCCTGGTCCTGCGCGGAAATGTAGCCCCGGTTCCAGGTCGGCGTGATCAGGACGTCGTTGAGGCACACGCGCGCCGGCAGGCAGGCGATGTAGCGAATGAGATCACCGAGGTCCTCCGATTGCAGCATCCGCGCCTTGTCCTCCTCGCTCACGGGAACCGGACGCTTGGCGAGGATCGGCGTCGCCACCTCGCCCGGCGAGAGCGCCGTGGACCGAATGCCGTTCCGGCACTCCTCCATGTTGATGCTCTGGCTCAGAGCGACGACGCCGTGCTTGGCGGCAATGTAGCCGACGCCGGGCTGCGTGCTCACGAACCGCCCGGCGATCGAGGCGATGTTGATGATCACGCCGTCCTTCTGCCTGCGCATGATCGGCAAGACCGCTATCGCGCCATGAAAAGCGGTCGACAGGTTGGCGCGGATGAGCTCGTCGACGCCGGCGGCCGTCAGGCGCTTCCAGCTTCGATCCGGAATGTTGGAGCCCGCATTACTGACCAGAATGTCGAGGCGGCCGAATTCCTTTTCGATCGCTTCCGCAATCTGGGCCGCGTCCTCAGGGCGAGACATGTCGCCTTTGTGGACGCGCGCCGCTCCGCCGCTCTTTTCGATGCGGGCCGCGACCGCCTCGAGTGGCTCCTGTCGCCGCCCCGTCAGCATTACGGTCGCGCCTTCCTCGGCGAGCGCCAGCGCCCCGGCTTCGCCGATGCCGCTTCCCGCGCCCGTGACCCAGGCAACCTTGCCCGTCAGCCGCTTCATGCACTCGCCTCCCCTTCACGAAGACCAGCGTCCCCATGACAGAGCCTCGGCTTGACGGCAACGCGTTCCAGCGAAGCTCGATGAAACAAGGCTCAAACGCTTGACATCCGTACCAAGTGGTTGGTATGGGTAGCTACCCGCAAACCGATCCGATCATGCAGCACCAACACGAATCCAAGACGAAGCTCCTCGACGCGACGCTCAAGGTCGTGCGCGCCAAGGGCTATAGCGCGACCCGGATCGAGGACGTCTGCGCCGAAGCAGGACTGACCAAGGGCAGCTTCTTCCATCATTTCAAGAGCAAGGAAGACCTGGCGCTGTCCGCGATCGCGCATTGGGATGCGACCACGTCGGCCCTCTTCGCCACGGCGCCTTACCATGACCGCGCCGACCCGCTGAGCCGCGTGATTGCTTATATCGAGTTTCGCAAAGCGATCCTGACCGGCGACCTGCCCGATTTCACCTGCTTTGTCGGCACGATCGTTCAGGAGGCCTACCGCACCCATCCCGATCTCGGCGCGGCCTGCGAGCGGAGCATGAGCGGCCATGCAAAAACGCTCGAAGCCGACATTCGCGCCGCGATGCGCGAGCACGGCGCTCCGGGAAGTTGGACGCCCGAGAGCCTCGCCTTGCACCTCCAGGCGGTGATCCAGGGCAGCTACATTCTGGCGAAGGCGAAGGGGAGCGCGGCGGCAGCGGCCGAGAGTCTCGAGCATCTGAAACGGTACGTCGAGCTTCTGTTCCAGACGCCCGCCAAGTCTGAACTCGGCGGAAAAGGCAGGCCGCATTGAGCACAGCTCCGCCGACCTTTTAACTCACCGGTCAAGGCTTGCCCAGAGGATCGGGGCCGATTCGGGCCGGAATTAGACTTCCAGGCGATAGCCATCGACTTTAGCCCGCAATGCGCCTGAGTGCGTCGAATGCGGCCTTGAAGTTTTTCTCAGGACCGGAATCGTTTCCCGCCAGCCAAGCCTCGACCGCCAGTTTCAGAATGCCGATGGCCGTCGCCGCCGTCACCCGGCACGCCGTATCGATCTCCGGCAGACTCTTCGCGATCCGCCAACGCTTTCGCCAGCGCCCGCTCGACATGCTCGTACTTCGCCTGGTCACCAGCGCTGAGCGCCGGCGTGTCCCGGATCAGCCGGCTTAAGTCTCGCGTCTGTGTCGAGCCATAGCGGGTGGCCGTGTCGATCAGCGCGTTCTCGACCATTTCGAGAAGCGATTCGGCCGCCGGCCGACGGCCGATGGCCTCAGCGACGATTTTGGGGAAATCGGCTCTGGCCGAGAGGACAATCTCCTCCTTCAATTCAAAATAGTGGAACAGGCTGCGACGCGAGACATCGGCGGCCTCGGCGATATCGTCCAGGGTCGTCGTCTCGAAGCCGCGCTGCAAAAAAAGGCGAATGGCCTCGGCCTGAATCCGGGCATGGGTCTCCGCGCGCTTGCGCTCACGCAGGCCGAAGGGGATGGGTATTTTTTGCACTGTTTGCATTATTGCACTGTCTGCAGTGTTAGACTGCTGAGCAGCCTTCTTCCAGGCAATCCCAAGCGCAAGATAGCAAACGTGGCGACCTGGACCACCAGCAA
Organism: uncultured Alphaproteobacteria bacterium; assembly: GCA_963707355.1. Taxonomy (GTDB): domain Bacteria; phylum Pseudomonadota; class Alphaproteobacteria; order Rhizobiales; family Beijerinckiaceae; genus Roseiarcus. The sequence continues at coordinate 63,000 of CAVPPX010000021.1, forward strand.
TATTCCCATCGGATCTCACGGTCGCCGCCGAATTGCGGCTGCCTCGGAACAGCTCTCGGGCGTCGCTTTCCACTAGGCCCGCCAACGCCTCGGCGCTCGTGGCGGCGCCATCGAACGCATATTCACCAGGAGAAACAAAACCATGGTTCAGCCAAAAGTTTGGTTCGTCACCGGAGCTTCGCGCGGCTTCGGCCGCATCTGGACGGAAGCGGCGCTCCAGCGCGGCGACAAAGTCGCCTCCACCGCTCGCGACTTGAACGCCCTCGACGATCTTGTCGGCAGTCATGGCGACTCCATCCTTGCCCTGCCACTCGACGTGACCGATCGCGACGCGGCGTTCGAGGCGGTTGCCCAAGCGCATCGGCATTTCGGCCGCCTCGACGTGATCCTCTGCAATGCAGGTTACGGCTACATGGGCGCACTCGAAGAAGTCGTGACCGGCGAGGCGCAGGCCAACTTCGACACCAACGTGTTCGGAACGCTGTCCGTCATCCAGGCGGCTCTGCCGCTCTTGCGCCCTCAGCGCAGCGGCCACATCCTCACGGTGTCGAGCATTGGCGGAATCATTGGTTTCCCGACCGGCGGGATTTATGTGGCGACCAAATTCGCGGTCGAGGGAATGACCGAGGCCCTCGCGGGCGAAGTCGCCAGCTTCGGCATCAAGGTGACGATCATCGAACCGGGCAGCTTCGCCACCGGGTTCAGGTCTTCGATGAAGACGCCGCCCACGATGGCGGAGTACGAGGCCGTGCGGCAAGCGGTCTTCAGCGCATTCAAGCCGGAAATGTCCGGTGATCCGCTGGCGACAGCGGCCGCGATCCTGAAGGTGGTCGACGCCGACAAACCCCCGCTTCGCCTTTTGCTTGGCGCGGGTCCGCTTCCCATGATCAAAAGGCTCTATGAAGGGCGGCTCGACACCTGGGAGCAATGGGCCGAAGTGTCGAACGCCGCACAGGGCGATCCCGCGGCCTAAAGCGCGCCGCGTTCGGATGAAATCGTCATTGCGAGGAGCGCAGCGACGAGTCTCAGGCTCCACGCACCCACGCCACAGCGGCTCCCGGACCTCGGCCCTTCGGGGGGCTGGGTGTTCAACTCGTCCATGAGCTCATCGTCGGCTCGCGGCGCCTTTCGACCGAGCCATCTTCCCGAGGGGACGGGCTCGAAGCCGAAGGATTTCTCATGGGCCATGGAGGAGCCGGCGCGGTCCCCGCAGTCGCGCTTCAAGGGAAGCCGCCGCTTGGGGCGCCTTGATCGGTTATACAACTTCCTGCGTGTACAACTGGGGTTGTGCACACCCTTCGGCGAGCGCGCCGCCGGCGGCCTGTGGATGGCTCCGCCAACACATGTGTCTAGCCAAAAGATGCCTGTGGATAGTTTCGGAACGTGGCCTGCATTCTCCCGCGAATGCGAGTGCAATCGGCTGGTCGCAAACACAGCGCGCTTCGGCAGCAGGCCGGCATGGCAATTTCTCTGCAAAAACAGAAAAATAATGCCATGGATTTCAGCTCGCCCGACCGCGGCGATCCCAGCGCGTCCGGCCGGGACGCTTGGCAACTCCCGGGACAATGCGCTGGGAAGGCATGGAGGGATTTGAGTTGAGGGTCAGACGGAGCCAAATCATTTTAGTTAAATCACGTATAAGTCATCGGAAAGGCTCGTTTGTAAAAATAAACGTTAGTAAATGAAAGCAAATTTACTAACGTTTACTTGCGATTATTGACGTTTACGGTCGTTTATTCGGGCGGATTCTGACGCCGGTCGACTTGCGCCCTTGCAGGCGACCAACCCTTAGCGCGAGCGGAATGGGCTAGGTCGCGCAGGCGTCGGACTCGGCAGTCGCCGGCTCCCGCCCGGCCCAGGCGGACGCTTGGGCGCCGACCAGTTCGCCGATCCGGTTCAACCCGCGCGCTTCGACCGCGCGGCTGAGGCCCTCGAGGATTTCCGCGACAATTCCATGACCTTTAAGCGCGAGCCCCGTATAGAGCTGCACCAAGTTCGCGCCCGCCTCGATCTTGGCGAGCGCGGTCTCGGAATCCTCGACCCCGCCGACACCGATGAGCGGCATCGCCCCGCCGGTCAGGAGAAAGGCCCGGGCCAGAAGCCGTGTCGACGCTCGAACAGCAAGGAATCCGGACAAACCGCCGCTTTCGTCGCAATTCCTGGAGGTCAGGCTCAATGGCCGCGCGACCGTGGTGTTCGAGACGATGAGGCCGTCGATGCGGCGGGTGAGCGCCGTGGCGACGATATCCTCGAGCCCGCTTGCGTCGAGATCGGGCGCGATCTTGAGCATCAGCGGGCGGCGCGGCTCAATCTCGTCGCGGGTTTCGACCACCCGCGCAATCAGATCGTCCAGCGCCTCGCGCCGCTGCAGGTCGCGCAATCCCGGCGTATTGGGCGACGAGACGTTGATGGTCAGATAGTCGGCGAGCGGCGCAAAGGTCCTGACGCCAAGGGCATAATCCTCGACGCGGTCGGCCGCATCCTTGTTGGCGCCGAGATTGACCCCGATGAGGCCAGGCGGCCGCCGCTCGAGCCGGGCGCGCGCCCGCTCGAAGCCTTCATTGTTGAAGCCGTAGCGGTTGATGACCGCGGCATCCTCCCGCAAGCGGAACAGCCGCGGGCGGGCGTTGCCGGCCTGCGGCCGCGGCGTCAGCGTGCCGACCTCGACAAAGCCGAACCCGAGCCTCAGCATCGCGCCCGGAACCTCGGCGTTCTTGTCGAAGCCGGCGGCGAGCCCAAGCGGATTGGGAAATTTCAGGCCCAGAACCTCGACCAGAGGCGCGGATCGGAGGAAGGCGCCTGAGCGGGCGGCGCGATCTTCAAGCCGTTGATCGCCGCGCGATGGGCCGTCTCAGCCGGCAGGCGTCTCAGAACCGGACCTGCGACTTTAGCCAGCCTCATGGCTGCAAGGCTCCCGAAAACATGGCGCCCGTCCGCCCGAGCGGCAGCGGCCGCGACCAGACGACGGCGCTCATCGGCGGGGCCCATAAAGATGAGGAAAGAGCGCCCGCCCCGCGAAGGCTCCCAGCGCAAGCCGTCGCCCAAAGCCTCGGCGTCGATCGCGGCCAGGGTCAAATCCTCTCGCCCGGCGAACCACTTGGCCGCCGTTTCCGGCGTCTGCTCCGCGGTCGAGAAATGGATGAAGCCGTCGGCGCGATCGGCAGCGGCGCCGGCAAAGACGCCGGCCGTCTCGGGCTTTAGCCCATTCCTCGGTGGCGACGATCTTATAGACAATCATTCTCAACCGGGGCCGCCGCAAAAGCGCGTCACGTCGTGATCGACGGTGTCCGCTGTGCGAAGGACGGCCCCTCCATTCCTTCAGCTGCCCGCGGGCAGACCGAGATTCGCTCACTCTTGGAGCATCCGTTTCAAAAGCTCAAGCTCTTCACGCAGGTCGTATCGGTGTGCGACAAAGCCTCGATCTTGCGCACCGCATGCAAAACCGTCGTGTGGTCACGGCCGCCGAACCGTCGGCCAATTTCCGGCAACGAGCGCAGGGTGAGGATCTTGGCGAGGAACATCGCCACCTGGCGCGGCTTGACCACCGCGGCGGTGCGCCGCGAGGAGAGGATATCGGCCCGCGAGACGCTGTAGTGGCTGGCGACCAGCTTCTGGATATCCTCGATCTTCACCCGTTTGAGTTCATGCGTGCGGATGAGGTCGCGGATTGCTGTCTCCGCCGTCTCGACCGTCAGCGCGGGACCCGTCGGCGTATAATGCGCCCGCAGCCGATTGACCGCGCCTTCCAGATCGCGGCCATTTGAGCGAATTGCGCGCGCGACAAAGGCGAGAACGGTCGGCGAAACGTCGAAATGGGTGTCCTCCGCACGCGCTGCGACGACGCGCGCCTCCAAAATCTTCAGCCGCAACGGTTCGTCGAGCGCGCCGATCTCGACGCAAAGGCCGACGCTGAGGCGCGAGCGGATGCGCTCGTCGAGCAATTCCAGATCGTTCGGAGGGCGGTCGGCGGCGACGATCACCTCGCGCCCCGCGTCGAGCAACGCATTGAGCGCGTGACCGAATTCGGCCTGGATGTTCTTCCCCTGCAGGAACTGCGCGTCGTCGAAGATGAGGAGGTCGATCCCGCGCAGCCGCTCCTTGAAGGCGATCGCCGTCTGAGACTGGAGCGCGGCGACGAAGCCGTACATGAATTTTTCGGCGGTCAGATAGATGACCGAACGCCCTTGTTGTGCGGCGGTATGGGCGACGGCCTGCAAGAGATGGGTTTTGCCGAGGCCGACGGCCGAATGCAGATAGAGGGGACAAAAGGCCGGCGTCCCGCCCCGGCTGGGGTTGGCGACGCGCTGCGCGGCGTTAAAGGCGAGCTCATTCGATCGCCCAACCTGAAAAGTGGCGAAGGTCAGCCGCCGATCGAGGGGAGACCCGGTCAAGGGGTCGCCGACCACGAGCACGGCAGGCGTTCGGTTGGGCGGGCGGCGATCGGCGGCGGCGCGATCGACCGAGAGCGCCGACGGTGGCTTGGGCGTCGCCTTGGCGGAGAGGCGCAGTCGGGCGGCGGACCTCCGGTCAATGGCGCGAGCGCCGCCGACGAGCGCACGGAAATAAGGATTTGCCCGACCGGGCCGACTTCGGCGTTGAGCGCCGAAGCCACATGTCCGGCGTAATGGGTCACGATCCAGCTCTTGAGGAAACGTGTCGGAACGGACAGCCGAGCCTGCCCCGATCCGACCACTCCAGATTGAGGCTGCCGAACCAGCTGTTGAAGACAGCATCGCCGACCTCGGCCCGCAAGCGATCGCAGCAGCGTCGCCATGCTTCGCCGAAAGGAGGACCGCCGGAGCCGCCATGGTCAAAGCGATCCGGATTGGGTTCGTCGTACATATCCATAGTGGTGTCTCGGGCGTTGGGTGGACAGCCGACGTTGCGGCGATGCCGTGGAACGGGACTTGCTCGACGCTTTATGTCTGCGTCCAGGGCAATCCACCCGCCTTCCACCCGCTAACCACCCCTCTTTGGCGCGAATCGTCCAGCGCGCCTTCGAACCCGTCCGACACATTGAAACAAGGCGACCATCCGCGCCGGTCATCGCGGTTGCAGCGTGGCGCGACCGCGCGCCTGAACGGCACAAGAACACAAGCGGGCGCCGCGCCCCACGCCCTCCGACTCGAGCACCGCTTCAAGTCGAGCGGCGAAGTTGGCGTCGACCGCCATGGAAGGATAGCTTTGCCATTCCAAGAACAATGGCGTCTTGCCGAGCGCGTGAATGTCCGGCGTCCCGACGTAAGTCCACTCCGCCTGGGTTCGGACATCGATAAGAACCGACGTGGAATCGCCCTTGAGCAGTGTATAGGCGTCGACCGCGAGAATATCTCCAGCATATCCAAGGAAGTTCTGATAAGACATTGCCTCTCCCTCCGCAGCCCACACTGCGGATTTACCTTGGGTTCAATCTATTCCTGAAAGCGGGCCAACAAAAAAGTTAGCGCCAATTTTTCGCCGGGACCCGATGCGACCGCCCTTGTATCAAACTCTTGCGCTGAGCTTCTATTCTTACCGTCTACTTACGCTTACCTGCTCATAGACGCCAGATCGGGCCGCATTTTCTCTCGTTTCTTGCTGTTGTTAAGATTATGGCACGGGCCGGCCGACGACGCAACCTTACTTCCGGGACCAGGGTGCGCCCTCAGGGCGGCGGAAGTGGACAAATATTGAACAATATTACTTAGTTTTAATGCAAGGGCTTGATTTAAGAGACAAGATCGCGGGTGGGTTGT